>NZ_JACJQY010000055.1 GCF_014696925.1 Phormidium tenue FACHB-1050
TCTCTGTCTCAAGTTCTTCGCTGTAATAACCCAAAATTATTCCTTTTCTTTCTTTGTCTGAGATTATCCTAATTTGCACAAGTTATTTGTTTTTCATTCCTTACTTGTTCTTGGCTATCAATTAACCAACCAAGTTTTGATCCTTCTGTTAGACAAGTTTGAATTTTTGAGATTAGTTTGGTTGTGCTTTGATCAATCGAGAGAATCTCAATTAGCCAGTCTGGAGCGCCTTGAATTGGCTCATTACTGGATGGGATACGACTTTGATGAATGATAGTTATATCTGGAACAACCGAGTTTTTGCTCAAAATACAGCGCAGTTCTGGAAAAGCTTCGTAGGTGCTATTAGTATTGTCGATCGCTCTAACTAAATACTTTTGCAAAAGGCTATGGTAAAAAGTAGGCATTGGCTTTTGCAATACTTGACCGTTAAGAAATTCCCAAGCTGGAGATTCTTCAATATTGGGAAGTTGAGAAAACTCATCTAAGGTAACTGGATGAACGGCTGCTAAAACCATAGCCACTTATCTCAAGACTAATGATCTCAACTTTATCACATACATAAATCAAGGTGGCGTTTCGCAACGCTTTTATTTTAAATGCCAACATTCACGCGCAATTTCCCAATCTTCTTGGGTATGAATTACTAGAACTCTTACCAACGAATCAGCAGTAGAAATATCTACATCCATCAATCTCTGATTGTTCTTATCTAAATCCAGTTTCAGTCCCAAAAACTCAAAGCCTTCACAAGCAGCAGCTCTAACTGTAGGTGCATTTTCACCAACGCCTGCGGTAAATACTAGAGCATCTAATCCGCCTAGACTGGCTAACATACCGCCAATATGCGATCGCAGGCTATGCACATAGACATCAAAGGCTAGTTGCGCTTGCTGATTGCCTTCAGCGATCGCCTTGAGAACTGGGCGAAGATCCGCAGAAATTCCTGAGACACCTAACAAACCTGATTCTCGATTTAATAGGCGATCGAGTTTCTCAGCATCCATATCAGGCTGACGTAATAAATGAATGAGAATCCCTGCATCAATGGAACCAGAGCGACTGCCCATTACCAAACCTTCAAGGGGAGTAAATCCCATCGTCGTGTCTATACTTTGACCATTACGAATAGCTGCTAATGAACAGCCATTTCCTAAATGACAGGTGATTAAGCGTAAATCTTCGACTTTGCGATTGAGAATACTCGCCGCGCGATCGCGGCAATATTGATGACTAATGCCGTGAAATCCATAGCGACGAATCCCCTGCTCAGTGTATTTCGTAGGGATCGCGTAAGTATAGGCAGCAGGAGCTAAATGAGCATGAAAAGCGGTGTCAAACACTGCAACTTGAGAAACCTTCCCAAACACCTTTTCGGCGGCAATAATCCCTTCCAAATTGGCGGGATTATGCACTGGTGCAAAGATGGCTAATTTAGCGATCGCCTCTTTCACATCGTCATTAATGATTGTACTGTGGCGATATTCTGCACCACCATGCACGACTCGATGCCCGATGATATCCACTTCTGAAGGACTTTTAAGAACTGGGGCTTCTCCACTCCACAGGGTTTCGAGCATATGCGCGATAATCTCAGCCCGTGAGGTTGCCGCAATTTCCTCTTCTAAAACCTTCCCATGTTGAGGTTTAACCCTTATTTCCGCAAACCCATCATGATGCGTCCAGTCGATACTCGCTTCCCAAATTGGTTCTGGTGGCGTATCGGGTAACCCACCTTCTAATTCGTATAAGCAACTTTTTTGGCTACTCGATCCCGCATTGAGAATTAATATCTTCATTATTTTTGTATCTACTTTGACCTGCTCTCACACTTACGATAACTTTGTCGCGATCGCACGTAGATCGGCGAGATCTTCTGCATCCTTCGGAGGCACAATCTCCACATCTAGCACTCTAAAACCCACTTGCATTATTTCTTGCAAAATATCATTCGAGTCTCCAATATAACGAGACGCGATCCCATCATGAATGATTTGTCGCGATCGCGGATCGAAATTGTCAAGCCAATATGTACTTTTGGGAACTTCATTACACATTGTGTTAATTGCCAAAATCCCGTTAGGTTTGAGAATCCGCACAATGTTCTCCAAGAAACGGCGGCGATCGCTAATAATGCAATGAAAACAACGCCCATCTAATGCGATATCAAAAGATGCATCATCAATCTCAGCCAAATCCAGTACATTCGCTTCTAGAAATGTAGCCTTAACTTCTGCCTTCGCTGCATTTTCGTTCGCCCAAGCGATCGCATTTGGCGCAATATCCACACCTACCACTTCATAGCCCGCTTGCACAAAGCGAATACTGAGATTGCCAGCACCACAACCTAGCTCCAAAAGTTTACCCTGCTTGGGAAAAGCTGCTTTTTGGATCATCGGCTGCCAACTATAGAGCCAATCTTCAGCATATCCACTACTCCAACCCTCATAATTTGGGTCGTTACGTCTATTCTGATAGGCGTGATCGTGACCGATATAATTGGTTCGCATTAAGCTCTCCACTTGAGTAGCGCATATTTTTACGATTAGGAATCACCCAACAAACTTTTAAGTGCCTGAGAGCGATCGCAGCTCGGCATCCATAAAACTGCGATCGCCTAAAACCTTAAGCATTGGGCCCAATGCACCAAACTGAACTACGCTTAGCGAGGCGGCTGGTACATCAATGCGATCGCGATATCTACCCATGTCGATTCCCAATAAACCGCAGAGAATGACGCGGATTGTTGCCTTGTGCGAAACGACTAATACATTACCTGATGGATACATTTCTTGAATTTCGGCAACTACAAATGAAGCTCGACTTGCCAGTTGTACCGCTGTTTCGCCTCCCGTTGGTGGATTCCACGCAGGTTCCGTTAACCAACGGAGGTAATCATCACTATAATTCTCTTTGACAAAATCATTGGTTAGTCCTTCCCATTTGCCATAACGCAATTCTTTCAAGCCATCTCGAAATTGCATTTCCATGCCGATCGCTTTGCATAATGGCGTGGCTGTGGCGATTGTTCGTTTCATGGGACTGACAAACACAGAATCCCATGCGATCGCTTTATAAGCGTCGCCAAAGGCGATCGCCATTTTTTCACCGTTAGCAGTTAACTCAGGATCAAGATCGCCACAATAGCCGCCAGTACGACTATAGGCAGTTTCTCCATGACGAAGCAGATATAGTTTTAAGCTCATAATTCCTTATTGATTTGCTCCCCTCTCCCAATGGGAGAGGGGCTGGGGGTGAGGGCTTAATGGGGATAACGCCAGTTCACGATTTCAGGCATATCGATACCATGCTCGTAAGCATATCGACGACAATCAATTTGTTGATTGAGCAAAGCTTCCTTCGCATGAGCACCGATATTTGTGAGCTTCGGCACACGATCAATCACATCGATCGCCAGACTAAAACGATCAACTTGGTTATTGATCGCCAGTTCCAAAGGCGTATTAATATTACCCTTCTCCTTGTAACCGCGCACATGCAGGTTTTTGTGATTAGCGCGGCGATAGGCGAGACGGTGAATCAACCAAGGATAACCGTGGAAGTTGAAAATGATTGGCTTATCAGTGGTGAACAGCGAATCAAAATCGCGATCGCTTAAACCATGAGGATGTTCAGTATCAGGCTGTAACTTGAACAAATCCACCACATTGATAAAGCGAATCTTCAACTCTGGGAAATGCTCCCATAACAGGATTGTGGCGGCTAAAGCCTCTTGAGTGAGAATGTCTCCACAGCCTACCATCACCACATCAGGTTCGACACCTTGATCATTGCTTGCCCAGTCCCAGATGCCTAAGCCTTTAGTGCAGTGCTTAACCGCATCTTCCATATTCAAGAATTGCAAATGCGATTGCTTATCACAAACGATCACATTTACATAATCAGTACTACGCAAACAATGATCAGAAACCGATAGCAAAGTATTCACATCGGGCGGCAAATAGATGCGTGTTACTTCTGCACTCTTGTTTACTACTACATCCAAGAATCCGGGATCTTGATGGGTAAAGCCATTGTGGTCTTGTCGCCATACTGTTGAGGTAATCAAGAGATTAAGCGACGAGATCGGCGATCGCCAAGGAATCTCTCTACTGATTTCCAACCATTTACAATGCTGGTTGATCATCGAGTCGATCACATGCACAAAGGATTCATAGGTCGAGAAGAATCCATGTCTTCCTGTCAGTAAATATCCCTCCAGCCAACCTTCTAAGGTATGTTCGCTGAGGATTTCCATCACGCGACCATCCGTAGCTAGTTCACCACCATCAACATCTTCAGGTAGGTATTCAGCAATCCAGAACTTCTTACTGACTTCATAAATCGCTTGCAGTTTATTAGATGTGTTTTCATCGGGACCAAAGACACGGAAATTGTCCATGTTTTGACGCATTACATCGCGCAAGAAAACACCTAAAGGCTTGGTATTTTCGGCTTCAATTGTCCCTTCCTTCTCGATTTTTACGCCATAACTGCGAAAATCGGGCATTCTTAAACCACGACGAAGTAAACCACCATTAGCGATCGGGTTCGCGCTCATACGGCGATCGCCTGTGGGAGCAAGATCCTTTAATTCAGGAATCAACTTACCTGATGCATCAAACAATTCATCAGGCTTATAGCTCTGCATCCAATCCGATAACATTTTTAAATGTTCGGGATTATTATGCATTCCCGACAGTGGCACTTGGTGCGATCGCCAAAAACCTTCGACTTTATGCCCATCGACTTCCTTTGGACCTGTCCAGCCCTTGGGAGTCCGAAACACGATCATTGGGAACTTGGCGCGTTTAGGAATACCCGTACTGCGAGATTCTTGCTGAATAGACTTAATTTCGTTAATACAGTGTTCTAAGGTAGCAGCGATCGCTTGATGCATTGACTCAGGATCGGAACCTTCCACAAAGTAGGGTTGATAACCGTAGCCAATAAATAGACTTTCTAGCTCTTCATGGCTAATCCGCGATAGCACTGTCGGATTGTTAATCTTGTAGCCATTCAAATGTAGAATTGGCAATACCGCGCCATCACGAATTGGATTGATGAACTTGTTGGAATGCCAAGCAGTGGCGAGGGGGCCAGTTTCCGATTCGCCATCACCGACCATCACAACCGAGATTAAATCGGGATTGTCAAATACAGTTCCATAGGCGTGGGAAACGCTGTAACCAAGTTCTCCGCCCTCATGAATCGATCCTGGAGTTTCAGGAGTGCAGTGGCTACCAATTCCACCAGGAAAGGAAAATTGCTTGAAGAAGAGCTTCATTCCCTCTTCATCTTCGCTGATATCATGATAAACCTCAGAATAGGTTCCTTCTAGATATACAGGACCTAAAATCCCTGGTGCGCCATGTCCAGGACCTGCCAAAAAGATGGCATTCAAATCGTATTTCTTAATCAGACGATTTAAATGCGTATAGACGAAACTCATGCCAGGACTCGATCCCCAATGTCCGAGTAGGCGATTTTTGACGTGTTCTGGCTTGAGAGGTTCACGCAAAAGTGGATTTTCGCGCAGATAGATCATCCCGATCGCGAGATAATTACAAGCCCGCCAGTAGGCATCGGTTTTCCGCAGCTCTTCGGCACTGAGAGGGGTTCCTGCAACAGTGGAGCGTGCAGAGCCATAGCAACTAATTGCTGTGGTAGCGGAGTCTGTGTCAGCCATTTTGAGAGGAGTTGTTACCATAAAATTACGATTTGTTCCTGTCGCTAATTAGTTTTATAACTTCTGACTTCACAACTCTACATGAGATTGCAAGAATTCTGGGTGATGTGTATATCTCTTTTAGATTAGCTAATTAGGATCGCTTTTCCCTATATCTGGTTTAGATTTGCGGGTGGGGATCGCTTATACTTCTATATAAGGTTTTACAAAAAGAGAAGACAGAGCGAAGCTTTGACTTCTCTTTTATTTGTATTTGTATTTTTGAGCAATTTGCACTGAAAGCTCCAAAATCGATTTTTATAATCAGAATTACTACTCAAATTCAAAATTTATTGTCAAAAAAAGTTAACATTAACTTAATAATTCTAGAAATCTTAACCAAGTTATTTTTCCATAGCTTGTGACAATAAATTACGCTAATTCACAAAAATATACTAATATTTTTGTGAATTAAAAGCAAGTTCAACAAGATTTTTAAAAGATGAAATGGCTAAGCCACTTTAATCTTTTGGTATAACCTTAAACTTCGCTAAAAACTAGAATCTTAGTAAATCAAACCCTTTGAACTCAAACGTCATGGCTCGACAACTCAAAAACATTGCACCGCATGGTGGTCAACTGATCAACCGCATGGCTACAGAAGCCCAAAAAGAAGTTTTTTATAGCAAAGCTGACCACTTGCCGATTGTGCAATTGACTGAGCGATCGCTCTCCGATCTTGAGCTAATAGCGATCGGTGGGTTTAGTCCACTGACAGGCTTCTTAGGTAAAGCTGATTATGAATCTGTCGTTTTAAATATGCGTCTCGCCAATGGCTTGCCTTGGTCGATTCCAATCACCCTGCCTGTCACCTCTGAAGTTGCCGACACCTTAAGCGTTGGTAGCCTTGTCCGTTTAAATGACCCCAGTGGCGTATTTATTGGAGTATTAGAACTAAGCGAAAAATATAAATACGACAAGCTCAAAGAAGCCCTCCATGTTTATCGCACCAACGAAGATCGCCACCCAGGAGTCAAGGTTGTTTATGCTCAAGGCGAAGTTTACCTCGCTGGTGATGTTTGGTTATTAGAGCGTCGCCCCCACCCTCTTTTCCCCACTTACCAGATCGATCCTGTAGATTCTCGCGAATTATTTATCGAAAAAGGTTGGCGCACCATTGTCGGTTTCCAAACTCGTAATCCGATCCATCGCGCCCATGAATATATCCAAAAATGTGCGCTGGAAATCGTCGATGGTTTGTTCTTACATCCTCTAGTTGGCGCAACTAAAAGCGATGATGTGCCTGCGGATGTACGGATGCGTTGCTATGAAATTATGCTGGAGCATTACTTCCCATTGGATCGGGTAACTCTAGCAATTAACCCTGCGGCGATGCGCTACGCTGGTCCCCGTGAAGCAATTTTCCATGCTTTGATTCGTAAAAACTATGGTTGTACGCACTTTATCGTCGGGCGAGACCATGCAGGTGTCGGTGACTATTACGGAACCTATGACGCACAACATATTTTTTATGAATTTGAAGATGGAGAACTAGGCATTATTCCTTTAATGTTTGAACATGCTTTCTATTGCAAACGGACTATGGGCATGGCAACCACCAAAACCAGCGCCAGTCTCCCTGAAGAGCGAGTACATCTATCAGGCACTAAAGTTCGAGAAATGCTGCGCCGTGGTGAATGTCCACCTCCAGAGTTTTCGCGTCCTGAAGTCGCTGCCGAGCTAGCCAAAGTAATGCACAAAATGGCGATCGAGGAAGCTTCTACAGGCTTTGAAATCTAAAAAAAGAGGCGCAAAGCGCCTCTTTTTTTAGATTTCAAGCATAACCAAACCCAGTAAAAGAACAAAATGGCGTAGCCATTTTGTTCTTTTACTGGGTTTGGGTTTTAATTCATAGAAGTGTCGTCACACTTTTGTGAATTGGTATTAATAGAGATATTGGGAGAAAATGGACGATTTCATAAAGAGATAGAAGAAAGTATCGAACTATATTGAAGCTCAAGAAGATAATGTAAATGCATTGGTAGAAGAAATCGCTGATTATAAATCTCAGCTTCAGGATTCAAGCGGTTTTGATAGGCTAGAGATAGAGTAATTTAGCTTTTGTTGAGAATAAGCTTAAACGATTAAGACAACTAAATCTTAGTTATGGAATTTCAATCAATGCGTTATTTACTACTGGCAATATTTACAATTTTGCCAGGTATTTTGGGAGTCTTGATCTTTGGATATCATGCTTTAGTAGATTGGCATAACTTACAACAAGCTTATATCCCATTCGCTAAAGCCGTTCAGAGTAAATCCAGCCTAGAAAATTTATTTGTCACCGAAGCAATGCAAAACATCCAGCGAATCAATCTTTTTGCAGATGGAGTTTGGACTCTTTTGAGCGTGATAATTGCCTCAATAGGTATCCACGGTATTTGTTTAGTTCCTCGAACCAGAAAATAAATGAAAAAGCTAAAACAGGCTGTTAAAACCCAAAAAGAGGTGCATTGTACCTCTTTTTGGGTTTTAGGGTTCGCTGATTGACTGTTCTTTTTGAGATCGCAATTCCTTAGCTCTAATCCTCTGCCAAACTTTAAAACAAGCATAAGCCATTAAGATCGTACTAATCGCCGCATAGGTTCCCCCCGCAGGCATTCCTGAAACCGCCATCGCGATACTACCAACCCAAAGGGTGAGAGCATAGATAAATAGAACTGTAAGCCGTTTAGAAACGCCTGCTTGGACTAAGCGATGGTGTAAATGCTGCTTACCAGCCGTCATTGGTGATTCACCCCGACCAATACGCTGCAAAATCACAGCCGTCGCATCCACAATCGGCACAGCCAAAATCATGTAAGGCATAATCAAAGCCACCGTCGCTACTGCCTTAACTAGTCCGATTACGCTTACTCCAGCCAGCGTAAAACCTAAGAAATAAGCACCACCATCGCCCATAAAGATTTCTGCTGAGCTTTTAGGCTTGAAGTTGTAGCGCAAGAAGCCTAAACATCCCCCAGCAAGTGCTGCGGCAATCAGCGCTGCCGCAGGTTGCTTCATAAATAAACTAGTAATTAAAATTACAGCAGCAGCGATCGTGGTTACCCCTGCGGCAAGCCCATCGAGTCCATCTAGCCAGTTGATTGCATTTGCCATCCCTGATAGCCACACCATCGTAATTGGCAAGCTGAACCACCCAAATTTAACAATGCCTATAAATGGCACTGAGATAAAGTCTATTCTCACACCCACACGCCATGCCGCAGCCGATACTGCTAACTGAGCAATTAAACGCGGTAATGGCGGTAAGTTAAACAGGTCATCAGCAAACCCAATCAGGAAAAAAGCTGCGCCACCAATGGTTACGCCCCAGACTTCATATTCTCTAGTTTGTGGTAATATCCCAAAGTATCCGCCTGCCCACACTAGCAGCAAGGCGCTGACACTGCCCAAAAAAATTGCTACCCCACCAACGCGCACGACTGGCGTTGTATGCATTTTACGGTGATTAGGTTTGTCTACTAATCCTGCTTTTAGTCCAAAATGTCGAATAATTGGTGTACTCAGCCAGACCACGATCGCAGATACTGCAAAGGCGACCAAGTAAGGAATGGCAGTTGGATGCAGCATTACAAGAATAAAATTAAGTACTGGAGTTGGGCAAATTTATGCTTGCAAGCATAACACTGGATTGGCTAAACGCAACTATATTAAAGCCAATTTAAAGAGAGTGCTAGACATTCTCTTTAAATTGGCAATTCTCATTATGAAACCGATTTTGGTGTTGCCAGCGCCGAAGGCTCTGGCAACACCAAAATCGGTTTTTTGAAAGCCCGCCGTCGGCGGGCTTTCAAAAAACCGATTTTTATAATGAGAATTGTTGCTCTTTAAATTGGCTTTAATATCTGGTCAAAAATCATGTTAAGATTAAAAGCCGTGTCAAAAATTTTGATCATCAGTAAACGTTAGGCATTAGTTCATGAAAGTTGTTAGCTCCCTCAGATCGGCAAAAACTCGCCATAAGGACTGCAAAGTTGTGCGTCGTCGCGGCAGAATTTATGTCATTTGCAAATCAAACCCAAAGTTCAAAGCTCGTCAAGGATAATCAACGATTTTGCGTTATTTATCACAAAGAAAGAAAAAGCCCGTCATATGACGGGCTTTTTCTTTCTTTGTGATAAATAACGCAATTTGTGCTGTGCTCTCATCGTTGGGCTTGTCGCGCTCTGTGCAAACATTCCTGCAATTTCTGCGCCAATATTTGTATCTGTGGCTCGCGGAACATGGTCAGATGATCGCCGGGAACAGTTTGGATCTCTACTCCTCCAGAGGCTAACTGCCCCCAACCTAGATCCCAATCTAAAAGCGGAATCCCCACCACATACGAGTCCTGTATATCTGCTCGAAATAAAGTTACCTTGTCAGGATAAGGCTGGATTACATAGTTTTTCATTGCTTCTACGGCAGTTTTTTCTAGTATCTCCTCGATCGCAAATTGACGTAAATAGAATGGCAAGGGCAATTGCAACCGATTATAAAAACGTCGCGCAGTTTTCTTTGTCCAATACTGGGAGCTAACGTTTAACCAATCTTGCCATGATGGAAGTTTTTGGGAGATATATGCAAATCCTATTTCTCTAAAGTTTTGAAAATGCAAGAAAATTCTCTTGCGAAAAGGTAGCCTAACTATATCCTTGGATACATTTCTGCCATCAAATAAAGCTAACAAGGCGACTCTTTCACCTTGTTGATATAGCTGTTGAGCCATCTCCCACACAATTTTACTTCCAAAAGAAAATCCTCCTATAAAATAAGGTCCTTTAGGTTGTACTGTTCGTATCGCTTGAATGTAAGAAGTTGCCATTGCTTCGATACTGGTGTGAGGAGGCTGTATCCCGTCTAAACCTCTTGGTTGCAGTCCGTAAAAAGGTTGGGATTCACCCAAATATTTAGCAAGTTTGTAATACAGGATAACATTGCCATGAATGCCAGAAACACAAAACAAGGGAGGGTAAGTTCCAGAATCTTTGACAGGAATAATGGGGACGAGGGGCTGCCAAGAAGATATCACTACTTCGGACTGTAAGATTTTAGCCAATTTTTCTATGGTTGGAGCCTCAAAAATAACTGATAAAGATAGATTAATTTTAAATTGTTTATAGATTTGGGCAAAAAGGTTTGCAGATAAAAGAGAATTTCCTCCCAATTCAAGGAAATTATCATCAACGCTAATTTTTTCAATTTTTAATAACTTTGACCAAAGGCTAACTAATTTTCTTTCTGTATCATTTCTAGGTGATACAAAACTAGCTTTAGGAGATGGCTTAGGTAGAGGTAGATTTTGCCGATCAATCTTGCCATTTGGAGTCAAATATAGTTGTTCTAGCTCTACAAAAAAGGTTGGAATCATATAACTGGGGATCTTCTGTGCTAGGAATACACGTATTTCCTCAGATCTGGTCTTTTGGTTAGCTATAAAGTAAGCACAGAGACTCTTCAACCCAGTATCATCCGTACAAGTAGTTACAATCACTTCTTTAATACTCGAATACTGAGCTAGTGCGGATTCGATTTCTTCCAATTCAATCCGAAAACCACGAATTTTTAATTGACTATCAATGCGTCCTAAAAACTCTATATTACCATTGGGCAAATAGCAAGCTAGATCGCCTGTCTTGTATAGACGTGAATTAGATTGAGAATTAAAAGGATTAACAATAAATTTTTCATCTGTTAACTTTGGTTGGTTAAGATAACCTTTGGCGACTCCAACTCCACCAATATAAAGTTCACCAGGAATATTCACAGGCACAGGTTGAAGTTCTGGATCAAGAATATAAACATTGGTATTGGCAATGGGACAACCGATATGTGGAGATTCAATCTTTTGCTTATCCCGATCAAATAAGACCGCAGCCGTACAATGCACTGTCACTTCAGTCGGTCCATAAATATTGATTACTTTAAGCACATTGGTGGAAGTCATTAACTTTTCCAATAATGCTTGGCTAATTGCTTCACCACCTATAGTAAGAGTTCTCAAAGAAGTAGGCAATGAAAATTCATCTATAAATTTTTCGATAATCGATGGGGTTGCCCCAATACAAGTAATCTGATTGAATTGAGAACATCTTGGCAATGAAAATAAATTATCAACAATGACTGACTTTCCTCCTGCTAACAATGGAGTAAAAAGTTGAACAACACTTGCATCAAACGATATTGGTGATGTTAATGGAACAGCTATTAAATCTTCTCGATCTAATAGCTTGGTTATGCGATAAAACATCATGTTAACTAGACCTTGATGCCTAATTTCTACCCCTTTCGGTTTACCTGTCGATCCTGAGGTATAAATTACATAAGCTAAGTCTTTTGCAGTAACGTTACTATTTACATTTTCGGTAATCCTCTCTTCCGTAATCTGTAAATCTTCTATACAGATTATCTGAATCTGTTGTTGAGCTAATGATTTAGCTAGGTTTTGTTGAGTTAATAGAAGAGAGATTCGAGAATCTGAAAGCATATACATCAGACGTTCTTGAGGATAATTGGTATCCAAGGGTAAATAAGCACTACCCGATTTAAGAACACCTAATATGCCTATAACCATCTCAATAGAACGTTCCATATAGATGCCAATCAACATGTTACGATCAGCACCAAGACTTTGCAAATGATGTGCGAGTTGATTAGCTCGTTGATTTAAGGCTTGATAAGTTAACTGTTGATTTTCACAGACAACAGCGATCGCATTAGGCGTTCTTTCTACCTGTTGTTCAAATAAATGATGGATACACTTATCGGCTGGATAGTCTGCTTGCGTGAGATTCCAATCCACTAATAGCTTATGCTGCTCAGTTTTGGTAAGAAGTGGTAATTGGGAAATCAATTGATCAGGGTCAGCCAGAATACTCTCTAGCAACTGCTGAAAATGTCCCGCCATCGAAGCGATCGCTTCAGTTTCAAATAAATCAAGATTATATTGCCAATTAGCTTTAAAGTAGCCCTCTGTTTCCATAATGCTGAGAGTTAAATCAAAAGGAACACCGCGTTGATGACCCAGTTGCATAGGTTTGATTTGTAGCACATTCTGTGTTTGATCCCACCGTTGTTTATGCCATGTAAAAGCGATTTTGAGTAGCTTAAAATCACCAGAGTCACCTCGATGAAGTTGCTGAATTATATTAGAAAAGGGATAGTCTTGATACACTTGAGCTGATGAAACAACTTGATTAACTTGCGCCAATAATTCTCTAAAAGTTTGATTTTTAGTTATCTTAGTCCGTAAAACTACAATGTTAGAAAAAAAACCGACAATATTTTTGAATTTATCCTGCCCATCACGACAAGCCATTGGGCTGCCAACCATAATATCTTCATGACCTATATAACGGTATAACAAGATTTTAAATACAGTCAGCATAACTCTATCAAGCGAAACTCCATTAGCTTCAGCCAAACGTTTTAGGCTCTCGATCAAATTTGGAGTAATGTCTACTATGTAAGAGCAATTACTTAGAGTTTGGGTTGCTAAATTTTGTTTTTGGAAAGGTAAATTTACAATCGGTAGCTCACCACTTAACTGTTTTTGCCAGTATTGTTGTGATTCCTGACCTCGATCACTATTTAGCATATTTGACTGCCAACTCACATAATCACTATAAGGAAAGCAGTCTGGAAGTGTTTCTAGTTTCTGTATAGATTCAATAGGAAAATCCTTGTATATTTCCCTAGCATAAAGTATCTGGAGATCTTGTATCAGAATATCAAAAGACCATAAATCACCTGCGATGTGATGCATTGTAATCAATTGAATATATTCATCCGTAGAACAGCGAAATAAATATATTCTGATGATTGGTCCATGCTCTAGGTCAAAAAGCCGATCAGATTCTTTAAATATTTGAGATTTTAGTTTGTCTTCACTCCAGCCTTCAGAATCAATTATCTCAATGTAACTATCCAAATGGGCCTTAATTTGCTGGACTACTTGTCCTTCAATCTTTTTATAAGTTGTTCGCAAAATACTATGGCGATCAAATAATTGCTCCCATACTCGATGCCATGCCTCAACATCTAATGCTGATTTAATTTGTATAGTCGAATAAATGTTATGGGACTTGTTTAATGGTTGAATTTGGGCGAGAAGCCAAAGTGCTTTTTGTCCTTCAGAAAGTGGCAAAAATATTTCCGATGAATGAGAAGATTTCAATCCTTTATTTTGGGATACTATCTCTTTCATGATATTTAACCGATCTATAAGTTGATCTGTAATAGATGTATTGGGAAACAAACTGGAGTTTAGACTAAAAAAGGAAAAAAAGCAGAGCAAAAGAGATACAAACTGCCTAAAGTAGATGAAATAGGACTTACGCAAAAATGCCTTACCCCCCCATTTTATCGTAGGGGCAATTCATGAATTTCCCCTACATTTCGTCCTTTTGAGTAAGTCCTATGAAAAAGAAAAAGCACATCTACAGCCATGATTATTGATAAATTACAGGAATTCCGTCAACAGTTGTATAATAAATTGCTGAGATTTAATCACCTTCCGCAAGCTAATATTCATCGACTCAATCGCATTGGTAGTATAAATCGCCCTGCGAATCTCAGAGGGGAAACAAACCTTTGTACCTCGCTTGCTTGAAAAGCGCTATAAAGGTCAAAGATAAAGTGACGGAGAAAGTCGAAACCAAAGCGCAAAGGGAGTCGACCATCCCAAAGGTCAAAGCTCGTCAAGGATAATCAACGATTTTGCGTTATTTATCACAAAGAAAGAAAAAGCCCGTCATATGACGGGCTTTTTCTTTCTTTGATGATGAGAGACAGAACAAAGTGCTGTCTCTCATCGTATTGGATTGCTCCTAACGTACACGCACAGCAAATCTAATAAATCCATAGGAATTAGTTGGCGTACCTACTGCCGTCGCATTAGGGACATTTGTAGTTGCACCAAGTCGGACTAAGATTGCTCCATCAGGATTTGTGCTTCCATCGTTACAGGGAGCAGGTGCATTAGTAACCGATACATTTGTCGCTAAAAACTGACCTGTATCTGCATCTGGTACATTGCTGATGGCGACTTTGCCTGCCCCAGTTGAGGTTGTCGGATCGGGTAAAATTGCCGCCGTGCTGTCCCATCCCAAAACAATTCCATTACCAGATCCATAGGTGTCAGGCTGAAAAGTTGTATTCGCGGGGATGCGATCGCATAATTGGACATTTCTTGCAGATCGTCCGCCATTGGAGAGGAAATAGATTGTATATTCTATTACATCATTTGGTTGAACTGAAGGTACATCGATCGCCCCTCGTAAGTATTGGGTATTAGCTGTCGGCCAATTGGGATCGTTATCATTGGATGTGGCTGTATTGGGCGCATCTGCGAACCCAGTAATGGGTATGTTATTAATTGCTGTGATTCGTTTGACTAGGTTGAGATTTGGAGGAGCACCCACTGTTACATCTTCGCCATTATTATCAATGTAATTGACTGTTCTCGTTCCACCAGTTGCAGGATCATTATAAGTAGCTGAAGCAGGGTTATTGTATGTTCCGTTCGCAACTCCTGCGTCCACATTAACCGTAAACTGAATTTGTACTGAACCACCACCAGGAATCGAAAAAGTACCCCAAGATAAGTTACTTGTTCCTGCTGTAGGCGCAGATGTAGTAGGACGTGTTGCACCTCCTGTCAAAGTAATCGTAGGTGCGGGAATAGCAGCAAGAGTAAACCCTGCGGGTAGACTGTTGTCGTTGATAACGACATTATTGGCTGTGACTAAACCTGCACCATTACTAACAGCAATTGTATAGGTGGCAGTACCACCTGGATTTGTGGTAGGTGTACTAGTAGTTTTTACAACTGTTAAAGCAGGAACACAAGCTGCGCCAGAACTAGCTCCAGGGATAACACCAACTGCAAGGGGAACGGCTAATCCAGTTCCAGCTACAGCCCCATTATTGGGGTTAGCTGCAATACCAGTAACACCTGCTATACCCCCTTGTAGGTCAGCTATCACACCAGGATTAGAAACCACAACACCGCCGCCACCGCCGCCGCCTGGACCATGAGCTTCATTGAATATCGCACTACCACCATTACCGCCCCTGACGTTAACGGTAAGTCCTGTAAGATTGTTGCTCAGCGCAGAGACTAATACACTACCGCCAGCCCCGCCGCCGCCGCCGCCATCTCTGGTTACATTACGAGCATTTGAGCCATTAGCACTGATTGTTCCTGTGCCACTTACCGTATTAGTGCGTAACATTACTAATCCGCCACCCGATGCGCCACTGCTAAATAAGCCACTGCCAGAAGTATCTGTGTTAGGTGGTGAAAAAGAACCATTGTTGGTTGTTCCTGAACCACCTCCACCACCAAGTACTAAAAGATTGGTAGCCGCAGGAAAAGGCGCACCACCAAATCCACCTGTTGGTAGGTCTGAAAGCCACGCTCGGCCACCAATCCCTCCAGAGCCGCCATTACTACCACCACCTCCGCCAGAATTTTCATCGTTAGCATTGCTATTCCCATCAGTACTTCCACCACCTGCATTGCCAGGAGCACCACGACCATAACTGCCAGCGGGATAACCTTCAGTTGTGTTGTCAACTTCCGCTAGGGTAGTTGGATTAATTACATACCTTGGCGTTCCTGCTATACCTTCTGCCTTAGAGCCATTTTTAGCCAATGTTGCAAGAGTTCTGTAATCAGTATTGGGACTAACAGCACCACCGAGTACCCGACCTGCTCCACCTCTAAACCCTCTACCATCCACATTTATGCTGCCAGTTAGGTTTAGGTTGCCAGCGACATCATAAGCCACGATTCCGCCTGTGTTGCCATTCCAAAATGATGACGTAGCAGAACCTAGAGTAGCACTGGAATATTGTGGTACGCGCACAACTTGATAAGCCTGTTTTCCTTGAGTTACTGTTGCTGCTGCACTGGAATAGCTGTTGATCAGCCCTCCTCCATTAGTGCCAATAATGGGTACTGAACCTGCGGCTACAGGACCAGTCGCTACTACATATTCATACCTACCAGCCGTACCACCAGTAAAACCACTAGCACCATTGGTAGGTTGTGTGCCTCCTGCTGCTAAAGCTGGCACATCTCCACCGACACCATCTCCATAAGCATCGGTATTAGTAGAGTTGATCGTGGCATCCTGCGTTTGAATGATCAGCAATAGATCTCCAGCAGTGATCGCAGTGAGAGCGCCATTAACATCTATAGCTCCAACGGAAATCGAAGTGGCTCCTGCTGTGGCTGTGCCTATCCCAGGATAATAGGTGTTAATCACTCCCGCAGGAGCGCCAACACCGTCTTTGCCAGGTACTGCACATAAAGCAGGAGTTGCTTGAGCGTTAACTGGCTCTATGAATGATGGGAGTGAAATTTTACTTGAAGTGGTAGAAAAGAAGACTTGAGAAAATGGAATAGGGAAAAAGGAAAAAAATACAAATAAACAAGCTAAAAGTAAGGTTGACCACTTACGACGGTAAGCAGAAATTAGCTTTTTTATAGACTTTTCTATATTTATCGGTAGATTGAATCGTGGATTCATGTTAATGACTTTCTATGCTTAAAGGATATATGAAATACGACTGAAGTTCAGTCGTTCATTATTGTTCTCTTAGTTCTCAAGTTGTAAATCTTCCTTCTGTGATTCAAAGCGAATCTCGACATCGCGCACATCGGTAAATTCAATTTCGACACGCCGATCGCGAGCATAGTCAGTAACTTGATTACCCTGTGAGGCGCGTTGGGTTTCGCCAAGCGATCGCACAGTCATCCGTTCAGAGGCAATACCCTGTCGCATTAGGTAATTACGCACTGCACGCGATCGCCTAAAGCCCAGTTCGCGGTTATAGGCATCACTGGCTCTAGGGTCAGTATGTCCTTCTAGGGTAATCATAATTGTGGGATATTGCTTTAATACATCAGCGATCCGATTTAGGATTTTAGCGCTGATAGGGCTGATTGCATCACGATCTAGCGCAAAATGAATTTGGCGTGGCACAGATAGCACAATTGGCTGGTCTGGCGGTGGGGGAGCTTGAACAATCTGAGGTGGTGTCGTACAGGCGGGAATAGTTGCATCGACATTTGCTAGTTCAGGAGCCGACAGGTCGGGATTAACGATTCTGGCATTGAAGGCTGGCTCAGAAGTGCCGTACTGTGGATCGGTGGCGATCGCGCTAATCGTATCGCCCACTTGGAGATTATTTAAAGAAGCAGCAAATTTACCCTTAGCATCAGTCTTGACCGTGGTCAGATATTCACTGAGAGATCCATAGGGAAGATTGGGATCGACTTTGTCAGCGACACGATATATGTCTACTTCAGTATCAGGATCAGCCGTGCCATCAATATTGACTTGGTTGGGGCTAAACATCGGAAAAGTTGTCGCTAAAAAAGTCGGTGCATTGATGGCTCCATTAGCCGTATCTACGCGCCGAAAATGAGAATCACGGGGGCGATTAATGCCATCACCTGTAATGAAATCACGAGTATTCACATGGCGCTGAGAAATCAAGTCAATACTCAAGCCCTTGAGAGCCGAAAAAGTATTTTTGCGAATTAGATTGCGATCGCTTTTAGGATAAGCAGCGATCGCAACACCTGCACCACGTTGATTGCGAATTTGATTATTAGTAACTCGATGATCGTTGCCCATTAAATAAATGGCGGCGAAGTTGGTACTGCGATCGTTAAACAAAATGCGGTTATCTTCAATGGCGATCGCGCCTTTGGGTTTGAACAAATAAACTCCACTGCCATCATTAGCACAAAGGATATTGCCCTTGATACTTAAGTTGGCAATTTCACCTTCGAGATAGATGCCGTGAGGTAGCCCATCAAAACCATTGCTGGTAATTGCATTTTCGAGAATCTGCGTTCCTGTTGCTTTTACCGATGTGACGATACCACTACCCTCGTGGTAAGCAATACGATTGCGACGGATCAGCGTATCAGTACTATTAAATAAATAAACTCCAAAACTAGAAGGTTGCTTGGGCATTTTGCCTGTGGGCGTAATGCCCAGCCAATTAGCTTCAAGGATTACCCCTTGAGGGGGAAGATTGCTGTCATAGAATGGCGAAAATTTGGCGGGCTGCTGTTGCTGCGTGGTGTCGGGCGGTGGCGCTTGGTGTGAAATAAAAATATCGGCGGATGGTGTGGTAGTTGGGACACTCTCGATCGCATTAAAACCATAGATACTTAAACCCTTGATCGTCACGCCATCTGCAACGATGGTCAAACCTCGGAAAATTTCTACACCATCGGTGGGAGAAATCTCCACAATTGGTTGAGGAATCGCTAACTCTTGGGCAAAGGAGCTTTGAGGGTCATAGCCTGCTTGGGTTGTGCCATCAATAGTCAGGTATGGGCTACTAAGGTCAGGTAGAGCCTTGCTTAACAAGATCTTGGTGCGATCGCTAGGCAAATTAAAGCCAATCTGTGAACCTTTTTGATTAACTAATGGCTTAACCTGAGAGCGTTCAGTATCACTAAGCCGTTCAAGGGTGAGGCTCCCATTGGCGATCGCAACGGCTTCGCGCAGAGTTAACTCAAGATCGGGTTGGATATCACCATCGCGATCGCTATTGACAGTAATTTGGTATTTGAGAAGACTGGGCGAAGTGGCTTGGGTAGTATTTTGGGCGATCGCCAGATTGTCATTTGCCCTAAACATTTCGATAGCTATACCAGAGAGACCGATCAACCCGATAGAACTAATCAATGTAGCTGTTAATTTTTGGCTGGTTACTTTTTGCATAGTCCCTAGTTCTTTAGATTTGAGAGTTGATCGGGATCGATCACAAAGCCACTTTTCTCGGTAGTGCTAATTCCCATGGCTCGCAGGAGTGCGGTTACTGTATCACCTTCACTAGTCAACAAGAAGTTAAAAGCGGTGGCAAGACGGCGGGTGGCTCCATCCGTAGGATTGATATTGGCTGGACTATTCGCAGGATTGTTATTTAGGTCATTACCCAGCAACATACTGACAAGTTGAGTTGGAGAGGTTTCAAAGGCATAACTCCAGAGGCGATTGCGATCATCCGATGAAAGAGCAGGATCGACAGGTCGAGCGATCGCCAGCAAGAACGAATCGACGGTTGGCAATTGAGTTAACAAGGGGCTAAATTCAAGATTGGGGATTTGAATAGATGTATTAAATACTGGATTGAATTGAGGATTAAGTTGAGAATCGGGAATTGCACTTTCCAGCCAATTGGACAAGCGGCGATCAGCTTCTAATAGAACCGCCAAGGGCGAAGTAGAAGTATCGGCAGTTGCCAAGGGGACAGGAACAGTGGTAGCACTTGCCTGAGAAGTTGGTAGGGTAGTTGGGGTTGTCGCAATATTAATATTGCTCTCATCTACATTCAGTGAGATATAAACTTGAGAATTCCCTGCTTGATTGGCTCTATTAGAACTCAGTAAAATGCGATCAGAACTCACGCCCTTATCCAGTAGATAGCTCCTGACAGCAAGTAATTTAAATGTTTCCAGATCTTGTCCTGACACAGCACTGAAGGCTGAGCTAGTCTGAATCTCAAACATCAAGCTAGGATTGGTATTTAGACGCTCAACCATCCGATCCAATGTGGCATAGCTTAAGTCCGCGATTTTACCATCGTTACCAACATCCACACCTACTGAAATATTAGGATTTGCGCCACTAATATTCGAGGGACGATTAACAGGTATGGCATTAGCTTGCAAAGTAGATTGAGCATTGGGCAAGATACTTTGCAAAAATTCGGTTGTCGGCGAATTGGATGCCATCGTTTGCAAACGGGTAGCGATCGCATTAAAGACATCAGCTTGACCACTGAGCGCAAAACTAACTGGTGTCGCATTGGCAGCACTAGCTTGATTAGAACTGTCAGCGCTAGCAAGACCACCCAAAGAACGTAAGGTCATCTGCGAACTTGCGACACCACGTTCGAGTAAGTACTTTCTCGCCGCCATCATTCGATTCGCAGCAAGATTATCACCTGAATTCATTTCGGCAAGTGAGCCAATATATCCTTGGATATCAATGGAGAGATTATTGTATTCCTTCAAAACTGAGGCTAAGTTTTCTAGGATCGCAATATCTGATACTGCTAACTCTGCATTCTTAGCTTGACTGCCCTCTTTAAATGTCAGCGATCGCGCCACATTCAGGCTGATGATTTGAGGACTAGAGGGAATGGCTGCCGCTAGTTTCTGTTCTGAATGAGGTGTCTTAGCCACTGGTGCTACAGGCTCAACAGGCTCTTGTTGCTGGCGGGGAGGAGTCTTTTGCAAGCCAAAGCCATCAAACAACTCGTTCAGCTTTACAGTAATTCCTGCATATAGTCCTCCAGTGGAGCGGGAACCATTAAAATCGCGATCAACATTAACGGAACCACTGCTATAACCAGCCGCTAAGCGTAAGTTAGGAGTTAGAAAATAGCCAACTTCGCCGACTAGTCCTAGTTCACTGTAGCCTGCGGTTGGTTGATTGAGAAATCTAGTTTCTCCCACTAGTTCGACGTTATAGCCAAGACGATAGGTAACTCGAAATTGGGATAAGTTAGTATTCGATACACCTGTGAAATCACGGGCGATCGTTGTGGTGCTATTACGCAGGGCAAGCTTGCCATAAAATTCCCATTGCCAGTTAGGAGCATAAATTGCTTCTAGCGCAAGAGTGTGATCAGCATAGCCACTACCGCTACCGATCAGCAGTGATTCAGGGACGATACTAGGGTTTTGGCGATATTCATAACGTAAGAGAACGTTGAATTTGTCATCTTCAGGATCGCGATAGGCTAGCCCGACCTTGAGATTGGAGATCGTTCCCAATCCAGAGATTAATTGATTGGCTGCACTTGATTGCTGATAGTTAAACAGCATCGTCAAAGCAGGAGAGAGCTTCCCCAGAGCCGCAGCCGTAAACACAGTACTAGTATTAGTACTATCGCTGCGATGTTCAAATCTAGCACTTGCCTTGAAGTCAGGATTATCTGTATATTCCGCCCCAATGTTGAAGCTACTGCCATTTTGGAAGGTCAGGGCGCTAGAGGATTGACCAACCGCAAAGGGCTGTAAAAATGATGTTCCTGTAGTTGTAGCGGTAGCAAAACTGCCAAATATATGTTCATAGCCAAAACTCATGCGTAGTCCTGGCAATATTTGCCAGCGCTGATTAATACCCAATGCACCTTGAGTAGATGCGGCATTATTCGCGCCACCAATTACCGAATAACGTCCTGTAAAGGTAGTATCAGTGCCGAGTTTATACTCTCCCAGCAGATCAGCACTGGTGATAGCATTGCCCGCTAGAGGTCCAGAATGGAACCATTGCTGCCCCAATCTTGCGGTCAATCCTTGAACAATTGTCCAATCTAGAGCGAGAACACTGCGATCGGGAATGACAGCATCGGAGCTTGCGGTCAGGCTTACTTCATTTTGAGCGGTCACTCGCAGATTATCGGCAATTGGCACACTGAGGCGCGATCGCAATTGGGTGGAGTTACTCGATAAAACATTGGGGATTTGGCGATCTTGGCGATCGCGATATAACACATCCAGATTAAGCAGAGCCGCACCGATATTTTGCTGCACACCTAAACTAATCGTGCGAAGCGAATTATTTACTAGCGATCCAGGGATGGCTTCTTGCCTCGTATTGAGAAGATCGGCAAGGGTTGTCAATGGACGTGGCGCAATACCCACATTGTCTTCTTGGTCATAGCGAAATTGCAGGCTAGTTGTGGGACTAATCTTGGCACTTAAATTTCCTCCGTATCGAGTTTGTCCAGGCACAAAACTAATCGTGGCATTATTGGCAAAACCTGTTTCCGCCTTACTGTAATAGAGTTTACCGAGAATACCTGAAGCAATCTCACTGTTTAACTCAAAGCGCATTGCTGAGCCGCTCACATAGCCCAAGATCTCCGAATCATTTTGCGATCGGGCATATTCAGCAATTAGCTGGGTCTTCTCACCAAAGGAGATGAGGGCATTCGCACCATACAGAACAAAATTACGAATGCCGAGACTTTCTTTAAAATAGTTTGCACCAATCCAACTAGGCTGACTTTGACTGCGGTTGAAATGATAACGCAGTTGTCCACCATAAAGATTACTATCACCACCGACCTGCTCATTCTGATAAGTAACAACTATTTGACGACGCAAGAGTTGTCCAGCATCACCCAGTTGGGTTTGCAATAATGGCTGTCGAAATAGAATGGAGCCATTGTCATAGTTAATATCGTAGTCTTTACCACGGATTAACTCTTGGCGCGAGACTACTGTACCTGCACTAAAGAAATCGATTAATTCGATAGTTACATTCTCACTACCATTGATTAACAAACGTTTCGAGAGAAAGTAAGTGCCACTCGTGCCATTAGGGGTGATTGTGTCGCGCTGAAATCCTTTGCCAACGTTGCTATAAAAGCCCGTAATTTGCAGATCGCCTAAATTAAAGTTCCCTTTGAAACCCTGCAATTGCCTTGAAATTGCACTAAACTGCTGCGATCTCGTGGCGAACTCTTCTGTCCCATAATTACCCCACATGAAGTAATCAGTACTTGCACCCTGCACAGGAGAGTTACGCTCAAAGCGCAAAAACAAGCTGTCATAGGATGGCGTTGTGCGAGTTACGGTAGAGCTATCACCATAGACAGGATATTGTTGCTCGCAATATTTTTCTGTGCCAGCTAAGCTGCTATTGCCAGCACAGTCTTGATTGAGAGTGCGGCTGTTATTAAATGCACCCGTAAACAGCCATTCTCCAACACGCCCAGTTCCAAATACCGCACCATATAGGTCAACTTGAGTACGATTGTCGCGATCGGCAGGCAAAAAGTCCCGCAAGCTACGATAGAAGTCAGTTCCTCTTGCTCCAACCCGCAGATCAATTACTCCAGTCACCAATGAAGGACGCAAATCAGTCTCAAACTGAACTTGCGTAAAAGCTTCCATTTGAGCATTAAGCGCTCGAATCGTCACCGTTCCCGTCTTTAAACCTGATTGCAACTGGGTTGAGAACTTTCCTTGTTTAGCTTCCACTTGAAAGCCAGGCTGTTCTGACGAAGCATCAGTACCAATAAACTTACCTTCACTAGCTTCGAGTGTGACTAATGCATCCCAGTTGGAACGATTGCCATCTTCGTCAACTAACTGTCCATTAACTGTCACATAGGAACGTCCATCCGCAGGAACTTTCGATTCCAAGGTACTCACAACTAATTTAGTGGGAGCGCCACGAACTTTGAGATTGATAGAACTAGAAGCTGATTCAGAACCGATCGCTCTTGCCGTAATCTGGTTGTCACCAGCCTGCAAAGGTACGCCATACCATGTTTGCGTGATGGTTTTATTAGTTTCATCTAATTCAGATCGCCCAATTGAACTAGGATCAACAGCCTTCCCATTCACCAAAAGCTCAATCCTAGCATTGCTTGGCATTTGGATGACTACGGTCGCCGCAGGTGCATCTAAAACAGTGCCAACTGTAGGCGAAAGAATAACGATGCTTGGAGATGATTTGTCAGATGTATTAGAAGTATTAGAAGTATTAGCAGTTTTCAGAACATCGGTAACAGCATCAGAAGTCTTGAGATTGCTAGGAACTTTCTCCGTAGATGAGGACAGATCTAGTTGTTGAGAATTGGCACTCTGATTGATTTTTTCTCCAGTCTGACGATCCGTTTGACTAGTTAAGTTGTCTTTTTGCTTAATGTCTGGATCATTTTTGATGTCAGCAACTAATTCTGCTTTGACCATTGCTGTTGTCAGTAACAACATGATCTGCGGCAATACTAAAATCCCTAACTTTACAAAAGGTGCAGAAGTGTTTTTCATTACTTTGTACCTTCCTGTTTTGTATCGCTTATACCACGAGCCGCAGGGGTGACTGCAAAGTTAACCCGCCCTAATGCTCCAGGAGCAAGTCGCACTAAACGTGATTGGCTATTACGCTCAATGAAATACAAGTTAGGTGCAAGGGTATATCCTGGAACGGAAGTTAAGTCGAGCGCTAAAGTGCGGCTACCAGAAAGAACACTACTGAGAGAGTAAAGTCCATTCGCATCAGTCACTATTCGATTACCATCATCCATATAAATCACTGCATTCGGTACGCCTGCTTCACCTGGTTGCTGTTCGCCATCAAAGTTTTTATCAACAAATACCCGTCCAACTAAGGTTCCACAATCGGACAAGATTCCTGGACGAATTCGCATCAAATGTGACACAGGTCCAGTCCGAACAATTCGTCTATTATCAGTACGTGTACCTGATATAGAGGCGCGGTTAATCCCACTTCCACGAATCGCATCATTGGTAACCTGTGCAGCATAGACAATATTAAGGGGAATATTGTCAGATGCTATAGGAAGTGCAACATTGGGGCGGAAAGTCAAGCTGCGACCATTTCGTTCTACGGTTACATTAACTGCATTGCCACCAAGCTCAGCACGAACTGAACCATCGACATATTGGAACCCTAGTGGTAAATCGTCGCGAATTTCAGGATTGGTAATCACCGTAGAAGCAAGGTTTCTAGCATTTAAGCGATAAACAACAATATCGCCTGGCTCTGCTGCGGCGCGATCGCCCGTTTTTAAAAGTTGGATTGCTTGAGCTTCACAGGTCGCAATATCAAGATTATTGATGGCTACAGCTAAACTTAAACCCACAGTTTCGGCATTAGCGATATTAATAACTCCATTTACAGAGGTAGCTGCATTCGTAGCTGAGATCGGTTCGCCATCTAGAGATGTAGCGGTGTAGCTAACAATATTTCCATTGCGTGCAGTAATTGTAATTCTGACCCTTCGTTCGGCAAGGGGCGAGGTTGCGGGTGGCTTTACCGCTAAAATGTATTCTCTCCCAACATCAACTTGTCCACGACTGACATCCAGCAAAAAGTTGAATCGCCCCTGATCGCTATTGACCAAGACGAAAGGATTAGCGTTAAAGAAATTTGGACTTATACCAACTGCTTGTTTTGTTTTAGGCGGTACTGTAGCAGTTAGCAAAACAGGTAAGCCAATATCACCTGTGGAATTCAGCAATTCATACAAGCCCACACTGAAGCCTGTGTAATCTGGCAATAGACCACCATCACAGGAGGTCAAAGTACCAAATGGGTCAACTAGTGGGGGGACTATTGGTATAGCTGATGCTTGAAGTACAGCAGAAACTCCAGTAAAGGTAGAAATTACATTTTCTGGATTGGTGTAACTATAGCTGAAGGTCGCAGTATTACGAATCTGAGTAGTTGTCTGAGCTGGTTGCGCCAAACTAGATTCGCATACTTGAAAACTTCCAAACAGAAATATGGCAGTAAGGCTTAAACTGTTTCGCAGAAAATTCTGTTTTATTGCACAATTTCGAGTTTTCATTTCCAACAGTTAACCTTAAAACCCTGTAAATATTTTCAGAGATAGAATCCGCACTGTGACATAGTGCAATTCATAAATTTTCTTATGCTAAAGCATATTTAACGAATGCGAACTTTATAGGTTGCGTAGGCAACTGTTTTCGCCGCGAAGTTATCACCAAATCTCCATCGAATGTTTGTGTACATGCTTTCTGGCGCTGAACGGGTGACAATTTCTCCATTTTCTAGCTTGACGCGAATTGTGGGATTTTCAGTGTAAGTTTTACCGCCATCAATGCTGTAGTCTAGTTTTGCTCCTTCCACGTTTGGAAGAGTTGCTGAACCTAGAACATAAACTGAACCTTTGGGAATTGGTTGATTGACGACTAACTTTTTGATTTGCCGATCGCTCGTATTGCTTGCAGTTACAATATAGCGAATGGTTTCTCCTGGACGGAGTGACGCATCAGTTGGCATTGGCTTCCAATCAACGCGCCCAGAAGCTGTGGCAATAATTGATTGCCTTTCCGCAGCAAGTTTTAGTTGCACTGGGGATTCTTGCTTAGCCGTTTGCGCGATCGCAGGGTCACTATTTTGCAAGCTAGCTAAGCTAGGCATTACAGTAGCAAAAGAGATAGAAGATATAAGGGCGATCGCACCCAAACTGATTATATTTATACGTTTCATTTGGCTTACCTGATTTATAACAATCAACAAAGATCAACAGTAACTACCCAGCAAGATCAAGTAATGGGGATTCGATTAGGTTCAGATTGACTGAACCTAATCGAATCGACAAATTCAATCAACTACCTATCTGACAACACGTTGGAACGTGAAGGTTCCATTAGCTCCAGGAGCTAATGTGGGAATACTGTCGAGATATCTAGTGACATTCACATCTGCGGTTGTCGTAGCCGTTGCACCATTAAAGAAGGTGATAACAGCACCAGCAGTAGCATCTGCCGCAGTATTAGCCACGTTGAAAGTAGTAGTAGCCCAGTTGTTAGTACCAGCCGCACCATCTTCAGTAATGACGATGTTGTTCGCATTCAAGATCACATTCCCTGTGCCAGAAGCAGGAGTGGAAATGTTACTGTAGGTGATCTGATACAGGATAATATTGCCTGGAGCAGGAGTTTTAGCTGCACCATTTAAAATCGCGTCTGCAGGCGATACTGCTGGACCTGTCCCTTGGAGGATTTGAGAAGCCTTGACGAGATTCAGGTAACCAGTATAGACACGATCCATCTTGATGTTGAATGGATTGTCTTGACCTAGTGCAGTTCCATTAGTTTTGAATGTTGTTCCATCGGCAACATTACTATTTACATAGGAAACGATCGGTACAGAGTAACCAGTCGTGACCACAGCACCAGCAGGCAGATTGACTATAACTGTATAGGTTTGAGAGACTCCTACTGCGATGGTAGGAATAATGATCGGTGCTGCGACAGCATCTCCTGTACCAGCAGGACTTGCACCACTGGATGTCAGAACGAAACTACCAGCAGTGAGCGTATACACAGCAGTACGACCACCAAAGGCAATGCTCACAATTGTGCCATTCGGCAAAGCTGCGTGATTGGCGAGATTGGTTAAATCATAGGCTTGGATTTGGCCTGCTGTAGGTGTAGCCGTATTATTCACAGCTTGAGCAGCCAATGTTGCAGAAATTGGTTCCAAAGTCACGTTGTCCAACTGGTTCGTGTTGGTCGCAGGGTTTTGAACCGTATTGGTAAATGTAACTGGTGCTGGATCGTAAGTGCTTCCAGGTGCTCCTGCTGCGCCAGCAGGGACATCGGTTGCCGACCTGTTGACAAAGTCAGTTTGAGCCGTTCCATCTGGACCAAGAGCACCAGGTACTCCTGGAGGACCATTCAAGATAATCCCAGCAGGATTGATTGTGAAGACGTTGGCTTCACCACCAGTACCAGTACCTTGGTTGTTGTTGGGGGGATCACCGATTGGGTCAGTACCGTCGGTAGCAGGGTTAGCAACACCAGTGGGAGAAGTTGCGGGTGTAGTGATTGGAGCTGGGGGTACACCTGCTTCATAGTTGTTGGGATTCTGGTCACCAGACTCGTCATAAACTAGAGGATTGGTCGGACTGATCAGTCCGGGCGTAGATTGACCAAATACTTGGGCAATGTTGGCAATAGTGACGGGAACAGCGGTGACCCCAGTTGTAATTACGCGGAATTGGAAGCCAGTGGGATCAGTTACTGTTGTGGTTCCTGCTGGTAAAGGTCCAAGGGCAACATATCCAACTCGGGTTACACCAGCAGCGGGGACAGCACCAGTTTGCCAGTTTTGCCCTACAGCTAGTGGTCCAGTGGCCGTAGCGACCGTGCTATAAACCCTTGTCCAAGTGACTCCACCGATGATTACAGTAGCAGCTCCAAAAGTATTGTCTAGAGTTGTTTGAGCAGGAATTGCATCAGAGATTAAAATTCTATTCGCAGCAACACCATCAAGAGTAATAGTTGTAGGTAATAATGGCGCGGGAGTAATGCCTGTAGTACCTGCAGGAGGGGTATTCTCAACTCTCAAATCTAAACGGTATGTGAGCTGGTCATCGGTGAGTGCGGCAGCTCCAGCAGCATAAGCAATGCGAGTCTTCAGGACTGTGGCTAATGCAACGTTATTAACTGCCGTCGCCAAAGGCACTGTCGTGAAAGCAGCTGCTTCTCGAACACCGTTAACTGGCGCACCTGGGTTACCAGTAGCAGGGTTGATCGTGTACACATCCGTAGGTAAAGCACCAGCTTGAGTTTGGTTTTGAGTTCCTGCGCTGTTGTCGTTAGCACCAGTATTACCCAGTTGTACTGATACTGGGTTGCCTGCGACTGTTGCTGTGACTGTCACAGGAACTTGGACTCGGATTGTACCGTTAGCAGGAATAGTGCCATTAAACGCAGGAATACCGCGAGCCTGAACCAAAGCTATAAATGCAGGATCGTTCGTTGCTACACCACCTGCGGCAACGTCAATCGGTGTCGTCAGGACAATGCCATTAATTTCGGTGACGGTTATGGTTCCTTGTGTTCCACCTACAACCGTTGAAGTGCCAGGAATATTAATGGCGGTGACATCGTTACCAACGTTAGTGATTAGGAAGTTGTAATTAACAACATCATTAGTGGTGACACTACCGCCGTTAACATCAACAATACCAGCAGGAACAGCTGTCACACCTGCCACTTCAGCTACTGTAGCCGTAACTTCATTTGATGTTGTGTTGATCGGTACACCAGGATTGTTGGGATCTTCGTAAGTACCTGTGGCCGTGTTTCTGATAACTGTGCCAGCAGGAGTGAGTGGTACAACCTGAGCGGAGGCTAATAGGGGTAGTAGTAGTGACACCCCACCCATTGTCAATGTCGCTGCTATCAACCGATAGAATGAAGACTCTAATTTGTTTTGTGGATTAAGTTTAAGCATATCGGATTGATTTTCCTCACTAAAAAAGCAACAACGTGTTTCTTTGAAGGTAGTGTTGATGCAACATTACCTATCTGTAGATAGCAGCGATCTATCAAAAATTAATTTTGGTAGTTGATTCAAATAGCATTTGTAAAAACGCCTGAGATTTCCATTAATTTCATCGAAATCTAACAGCATTTTTGCAGATTTATAGAATCAGCCTACATAGGGGCATTTGAATATCAATACAAGATATCTAGAAACCTCTCCCAGATGCTAGGTATCCTAATAGCTATTCAAATTAGATTGTATTTATTCAGTTCTTTCATCTTAACGATGTACTATACCTGAATAAACTTACTAGCGAACGTATAGTTCATAAAAGAGTTAGATACTATGAGTCAAACTCCTTTATGGATTGATTTGATTTTATCAACACGCGAAATAGCTTACATGATTTTACCCAATTAATACAATAAGCTATCTGATATTGTCTGTTTTTTTTATTTTTACTTTTGCTTAACCTATATATTGTCCTTAAAATTATTTGTAGATTTTGGACTGACGAAAGACGATTCGGGTTGTCTTGCTTGCGAACCTCCTATGACGAGACCATAAAAGGTTTGCAAGAAAGGCGATGATGAAGCTCATCGTTGTTATGAAACTTAGCTTCTCACGATTCATTTAGGATTGCTATATTCAAATGCCATATTCTCGGAGTACGATCGCGATAGAATAAATTCATGACTAGCAATACTCGCAAAGCAAATCTAATTAATGCGATCGCACCTGTGAATCGCGGCTTACAAATGTCCGAAAATCAGCGTAAAATGATTTTTTCAGCAGTTGCGTATCTTGAAGAACTAAATCCTACACCTGCGCCTACTCAATCCCCAGAATTATTGGATGGCAATTGGTTATTGTTATTTACGACTAGTCAAGAGCTTTTGGGAATTGATCGCTTTCCACTTTACAAGCTGGGCAACATCTATCAATGTTTGCGCGTATCGGAAGGAAAAATTTTTAATGTTGCCGAGATTAAGGGGTTACCTTTGCTGAGTGGTCTAGTAAGTGTTTGTGCAAACTTTACGGTTGTTTCTGACAAGCAGGTTAAGGTTAACTTTGAGCGATTGGTAGCTGGTTCGCAAACTTTAATTGGTTATCAGGATGTAAATAGTTTTATCGACACTTTGCGATCGCCAAAGAAATTATTGGCGATCGATTTCCAAATTAAGCGAGAAGATCAGAAAGGCTGGTTAGAGACTACTTATCTCGATCAAGATTTGCGAATTGGTAGAGGAAATGAAGGCAATCTGTTTGTTTTGAAAAGAGTTTAACAGACAGACCGCTTTGCAGCATGTTTGTTCTCCCCCCGAATTATCCCCGTTTTAGCCTCAGTTTCCTAACTAGAGAGGAATTAGCTTAGCCACATCGTTAATCGAGATGTGATTATGACTAGCAAATTATTGAAGCTGCCCAAATGGGAAACTGAAATCTTAGAGCGAAGTCTATCTATTCCCATTATTCCAGAACATCGCTATGCTCTCATTTCAGTACATGGCGATCCCTCAGCACAACTTGGCAAGGACGGTGCAGGTGGTCAAAATCTCTATGTCAAATCCTTAGGTTTATCCTTAGCAAAACGTGGCTGCCAAGTGGATATGTTCACCCGTCGAGAAGATGCCGATCAGCCTACAATTATTCAACATGCTAATGGATGCCGCACAATTCGTCTCACGGCTGGTCCCACTGAGTTTATTCATCGTGACGAGTTGTTTCTCTATCTACCCGAATTTGTAGAAGCTTGGCTCGATTTTCAAAAGCAGAATGGACTTACCTACGATATTATCCATTCTAATTATTGGCTGTCTGGTTGGGTAGGAATGCAACTGCGATCGCGTCTGAGCATTCCACAGGTGCATACTTATCACTCGGTAGGAGCGGTAAAGTATAAGGCGATGAATGCATTACCAAAGATTGCACTTTCGCGCCTAGGTGTGGAATGGGCTTGTCTAGAGCAAACAAACTGTGTAATTGCCACTAGTTCACAGGAGCAGAATGATCTGCGCGAATTAGTATCAGAGCATGGTCAAATTCAAATCATTCCTTGTAGCGTGGATATTGACCATTTCTCTAAAGTGGATCAAGCTTCGGCGCGTCAACATCTGGGCTTGACTGAGGACAAAAAGATGATTCTTTCGCTCATATGGGGAAGCAGGTGAAATGGCAAAATAGGAGGGAGTCATTTTCATGAATCGATAGAGATGCCATGATCAAATTTCCCCTGACGGAATTGTTAGATGAGCAAGCCTGCTATGAATGGTTATTAGAAATTCTACATCCGAAAGGATTGTATTGTCCCAATGGACACGCATTACCAGTGGGACAAGCGCCACACGATCGCCAACGTACACCAATCGTCAAATACAAGTGTCGGGAATGTGGGAAAGTGTTCCATATTTTTACAGGGACAGAC
>NZ_JACJQY010000056.1 GCF_014696925.1 Phormidium tenue FACHB-1050
GGCATGTTTTCTAGTGCTTCTCGTTCATATTGTGGTGGTTCTTTCATCCCTTTACTTTAACCACTTTGACTCTTTTGTCAATTTCTTACCTGATTCTTTACGTAAATTTTGCTTAGTTATTTTAGTCTGAATAATCACCAATATTGATGAGGAATACTTTAACAAAGAAAAACTTTATGTTCAAGTATAGCCTGTTGATTAATATAGGAACAATATCTCACATCTTAATAAATGCTATAGTCTCAATACTTAAAAATCATAAGTTCTAGGTTAATAACGCTTCAATTTTGCCGATAACTTCATCAATAATACTTACAGAAGCCTTCTCAATAAAATCGATCTTTCTCGCTTGCCAATCTAAACTCTTAATCTGATCAGCAAGAATCACTCCCTTAGTCTTGGTATCCGTGAGTAGAACCTCAAACTTCCATCCCTTAGTTTTAGAAGTGATCGGGCAAAGCAGCGCCAAATTTGACCTTTGATTATAGGCGATCGGTGAAATCACAAAAGCAGGGCGATGTCCAGATTGTTCATGCCCAGACTGTGGATCGAAATCTAGCCAGACGATATCACCACGATCAGGAATGTATAGCTTCACCATACTTCATTCCCAACGGTCACACCCGTAGAAATTTCTGCATGGAGATGCTCGGAGGTCATCTCATCAAGTAATTCATCTAGAGTATATTTTTTACGTCGATGCGGTGTCAAAACAATCTTGCCATCAATAATCTCAATACTGATTTCGCTTCCAGCTTGAATTTGCACCTGCTCAGCTATAGCTTGAGGAATGCGTACAGCTAGACTATTACCCCACTTCGCGATCGCAGAAGTCATAAAAACAACCGTCAATGTATCTATATTGTATCTACATTAGCTTAATTCACGGCTGATATCAGCATCAGTAGAGATAAATTTACAACCTTTGTTTTTTGGAGGCGATCGCCTTGCCAATTCGTGGTGATGGATTTATGCGATCGCTAATATCTCAAGATAGCGAACACCTAAAATAGAAAAGGTGAGCAATGCTCACCTTTTCTGTTAGTTCTTAGCAGGAGGTAGTGACAACTTAACATGTAACTCTTTCAATTGTGAGTCATCCACACCTGATGGAGCATCAGTCAACAGATCGCGTGCTTGCTGTGTTTTCGGGAAGGCAATCACATCACGAATTGAGTCTGCACCAGCAATCAACATTACTAAGCGATCCAGTCCAAAGGCTAGACCACCATGAGGAGGAGTCCCATATTCAAAGGCTTCCATTAGGAATCCAAACTTCTCCTTTGCCTGCTCATCGCTTAGCCCGATCGCTGCAAATACTTTCTCTTGAACTTCGCGCTTGTGAATGCGGATACTACCGCCACCGATCTCTGTGCCATTTAGCACAAGGTCATAGGCTTGGGCGATCGTATTCACATCAATGGGTTGACCATCGGCAATGTCTTCAGGACGTGGCGAGGTGAAGGGATGGTGCAGAGCTTCCAATCTTTTCTCATCAGCATTCCATTCAAACATCGGGAAGTCAGTGATCCAGACGAAGTTGAGCTTGTTATGATCAATCAGTTCCAACTCATGACCGAGGGCTAAACGTAGACGATAGAGCGATTCATTGACGATCGCCTTTTCTCCAGCACCAAATAATAGGATCGTGCCTGCGGTTGCGCCTGTGCGTTCTAGCAATTCCTTTTTAACTTCTTCAGTGAGGCTATCTTTGAGTGCGCCGATGGTATCGATTACGCCACCTTCACGTACACGGATAAAGGCTAAGCCCTTTGCGCCATATTGGGCAACGAGATTGGATAAATCTCCACCTGGTTTGATGCGCGTATTGGAAATTGCTTCGTCGCCACCGATGACGGGCAGGACTTTGATAATGCCGCCATTGGCAACGGTATTGGCAAATACTTTAAAGCCCGAATTAGCAAACAAATCAGTGACATTGACTAATTCCATGCCAAAGCGAGTATCAGGGCGATCGCAACCATAGCGATCCATAGAGTCGGCATAGGTGAGACGAGGGAAATCGCCAAGTTCTACACCTTTAACGGTTTTGAAAATATAGCGAATTAGATTCTCATTTAGCTCAATGATTTCTTCTTGGGACATGAAACTCATTTCCATATCCAATTGTGTGAATTCAGGTTGACGATCAGCCCGAAGGTCTTCATCACGGAAACATCGAGCAATTTGATAATAGCGATCGCATCCGCCCACCATTAGCAATTGCTTAAATAGCTGTGGCGATTGCGGCAAAGCGTACCATTGACCAGCATTCACACGACTGGGAACGAGGTAATCCCGCGCTCCTTCAGGAGTGGAACGACAAAGAATCGGCGTTTCCACTTCCATAAAGCCATATTCATCTTCAAGGAAGCGGCGAATTGATTTGACAACTTCAAAGCGGAGTTTGAGATTATTGGCTAGGCGATCGCCACGCATATCGAGATAGCGATATTTCAGGCGCAATTCTTCTTTAATCGTGTCAGCTTCCGAAATTAGGAACGGCAGTGGTTTGCTGACAGCATTCAATAATTCAATGGATTCAGCATATATTTCAACTTCACCTGTGGCTAGTTTCGGATTGAGTGATTCGTCAGGACGCTTAGAAACTTTACCAATGATCCTGACCACATACTCATTTCGCATTTCACCTGCGAGTTCATAGGAGGCAGGAGTACGCTGGGGATCGCTGACGATTTGCAAGATTCCTGTGCGATCGCGCAAATCTAAAAAGATCACACCACCATGATCCCGTCTGCGATCGATCCAACCGCACAAGCTAACTGTTTGTCCGATATGTTCGGCATTGAGGTGACCGCAATAGTTGCTACGCATCATGATGTTATTGGCGAAACTTTAGATAAAAAAGTGAAAATTGTAATTTTGACCATTTACTATCATAGCTTGTAAAGGATTCAAAACTTAACAAAACTAAAGTTGGTGTTGCTAAGCACTATCTTTCGTTCTTTTGGAATTTTTTCAAAAACTTTTCTAGTTCATCCGTTTGAAAATTACCATCATTTGGATATCTTTCTCGCTGTGGTTTCCAATATAAATAGTCACATTGAGAATTTGTAAATAGAGTATGCCCATCAAGCAACCATCCATCAGTAAAGATGCCTGTCAACAAAGCAAAGGAAAAATCTGTATGCTCGATCAAGGCTTGACTAAAATTGGCATCGGTTAAATTAGCTTTTTTGAAAGAAGTTCCAGTTCTATTCTGAATTGATTCGATCAACCACTTGTAGAGATAAAAAGTGATGATCGCCGAAATAATCATTGGTATTAAAAAAAAGAACGCCCCTGTAAAGCTGATGAAAGTAAACCCTAGCGTTAGTCCAGTCATCATTGCTAATAAAATACCAAGGCTTGCATCACCAAAAAAGTTAGTAATTTTAGGGAATTTTTCAAAAATAAAAGATCGTAACATCAGTAAAACAAAAGGAATAATACTGACAAGAAAGCCACTTATTTTTCTGTAGTTAGCTCCGAACCAGCCAAATAGAATGCTGTCGATCCCAACGATCACAAGACTAAAGGCAATCATAGCGATCGCGCCCATAATTACTGTGAGAATGGAAGTATTGATTTGTTTTTGAGTCTGCCCTGTGACAATACGCTCAAAATTTGTCCCAACTAAAATCGCCTTTGTAAAATCACATCCCCGCAAATCTGAACCACTAAAATCGGCTTCAGTCAGATCAAGCCCCACAAATGATTGATCCTGTAAATTTTGGTTGCTATAGTTTTGTAGGTTCATACTTAAACTTGTGTAGGCAATATCTTCACAATTTGTAAGGTGAAGGTTAACATAGCTGTAACTTTTAGATCAATCTCATGACAGCAGTACCGACGGTTCGCACTCACCGATTGACAAAACAGTTTGATAATCACGTTGCAGTCAATCATATCGATTTGCAGATTGATCGCGGTGAAGTCTATGGACTGATTGGACCAAATGGCGCAGGTAAGACCACATTAATTCGGATGCTTGCCGCAGCCGAAGAACCCACCGCAGGCGAAATTTATATTAACGGGGCGCGTTTTTTGCGTGGTCAAAATAATCCTGAACTGAAGCGACAATTAGGGTATTTGCCCGATGATTTTCCCCTTTACGACGATCTAACCGTTTGGGATTACCTCGATTACTTTGCGCGTTTGTACTTTTTGCGAGATGCCCAGCGATCGCAGAGATTGCACGAAGTGATCGAGCTAGTTGAGTTAGAACAGAAAAAGAATGAACTAATTGCCACACTCTCACGAGGGATGAAACAACGGCTCAGCCTTGCACGCAGCATCATTCATAATCCAACTTTGCTACTACTTGATGAGCCTGTATCGGGACTTGATCCCTTAGCGCGAGTACAGGTTCGCAATATTATCAAGTCTTTGCAAAAACAAGGGATGACGATTCTAATTTCATCTCATATCTTGAGCGATCTTGCGGAAATCTGTACATCAATTGGGATTATGGAGTTAGGTCGTTTAGTTGAAAGTTCACGTCTGCAAGAACTTTATGAGCGCAGTAATCAAGATCAGCAGCAATTACTCATCTCGACGTTAGGTAATCTTGATGATTTACAAACCGCTTTGAAGCGATCGCAGCTAGTACAGGAAGTAGAAGTTTTATCAGGAGTTCCTAGTGTCCGTGTGCAGTTTGTAGGCAGCATTGAAGACTGCGCTGCATTACTCAAATCTTTGATTGAAGGAGGTATTCCGATTTCCAATTTCCATAGGACTCAAGAGACTCTAGAAAATATTTTCTTGAAGTTAGGCTATAAACAAACCAGCTAAAAATGCCCCTAATACCAAATCAAGAAATGGCTACGCCATTTCTTGATAAAACCGCAAAACCTGTGGCGCACGCTGCGCGTGCGCTACAGGTTTTGCGGTTTTATATTTAATTGCGCCCAGCTACTTAGCGGGAATTCATGAATTGCCACTACTGTGACTTAATTCCTCTGTTGTAGGATAAAGAGCGATCGCCTCAACACTATTGGCGATCACCTGTTCGGCTGCTTGAGCCGTTAGAGGACGTGAGAATAAATATCCTTGACCAAACTCACAACCTAATTTTTTTAAAATTTCCACCTGCTGTTGCGTCTCTACGCCTTCAGCAACAACACTCATATTCAAAGTATGCGCCAACATCGTAATCGTCCGTACGATTTCAATATTCTCACCGCCTTCCGTCATTTGATTCACAAAGGCTCGATCTATTTTAAGAATGTTAATTGGGAACCGATGTAAATAGCTAAGGGAAGAATATCCTTGCCCAAAATCATCAATACTCAATTGAATATTTCTCGCCCTTAATTGAGCTAATTTATTAATTGTTTGTTCGCCTTGATCCATCAATGTGCTTTCGGTAATTTCTAGACGAATAGAATTGCCATCAATGCCAGTCTCCGCCAGAATGACATCAAGTTTCTCTAAAACATCTGGCTCACGAATTTGATGACTAGCTAAATTAATACTCATCTTTAAATTAGCCGCTTCAGGAAATTTATGCAGCCAAGTTTTGAGTTGATGACATGCTTCTTTTAAAACCCAGTCACCGACTGCCACAATCAATCCTGTATCTTCGGCAAGGGGAATAAACTCAATAGGAGAAATGAAACCACGTTTGGGATTCTTCCAGCGAATGAGTGCTTCAAATCCTGACAACTTATCCGTTTCTAAGGAAACTATGGGCTGATAATAAAGCTCAAATTCTTGATGCTCAAGGGCATAATGGAGTTCACTCTCCAACTGCGTTAATCTCAGGGTCTGTTCATACATCTCCTGATCAAAGAGGATATAACGTCCTTTCCCTGAGGATTTAGCGCGATACATGGCAATATCAGCATCCCTCAGCAAATCGACACAATTATCATAATCAGGCGTACTGATCACAATGCCAATGCTCGCACTTGGGAAAACGGCTTCACCTTTGATGATTACAGGAGAAAGGAACTTGTTGAGAATGCGTTCGGCTACCATGAGGGCTTCGCCCACATCTTGAATGTCATCTACCAGAATTGTAAATTCATCTCCCCCAAGGCGAGCCACTGTATCAATAGAACGTAAGCAACCTTGCAAAATCTCAGCGATCGCCTGCAAAAATAGATCGCCAACATTATGCCCGAGACTATCGTTAATCATTTTGAAACGATCTAAGTCAATAAAAAAGATCGCAAATAGATAGCTGGAATGACGTTTACTATACTTGATGGCATGTTCTACCCGATCCATAAATAGATTGCGATTGGGTAACCCCGTTAATGCATCATGGGAGGCATCATGGGCAAGCAATTCGATGGAGTCAGAAAGAGCAGAATTTAGTTCGCGTAGGCGAGAAACATACATGTAACTCTGCATCACTAACATGGAGCCAAGATAAGTCAATAGAGCAGGTGCAATAGGTATCCATAAACCTGACAAAAATAATCCATAGCTTCCCCCAATAAGAAACCCGACGCACAAAATTACAGTGCCAGTTAAAAAAATTAAGCGTTTGGTCGAAAATATCCAAATAATTGCTGCCCCAATAATCGCCCAACCAGCGATCCAGATCTCTTCCCAAATATCTGACCAAACTCTAAACAGAGGACGATCGTCGAGGGCTGCTCCCAAAATCAATTTGACAATATTTGCTTGAAATTCTACTCCCGACATTTGAGCAGGTGAGGTAATAAAATTACTGCTATAGGGGGTATAAAAAACATCATTAAGGCTTGCAGCTTGAGGACCAATTAAGACAATGCGATCGCGCATCATCTGAGGATCTATTCGATTTTCCAGAATATCTTCTAGGGAAATATGGCGAAACTTTTGAGAGGAGCCATGATAGTTCATCAGAACTTGATACCCACCTGCATCAATCCGAATATATCCACCATCAGTACTTTCTAAAGGATGGAAAATTGTCTTGCCTAGCTGTAAATGTCCAGATTGTGAAGATTTCGGTTGTATGCCTCTATCTTTTAAGTATTTGAGGGCGATCGCTAGCCCTAAACTTGGTAAACCCTCATTACCCTCAGGCATCGGATAAAGGAAAGCACGGCGCAATCTACCATCAGGATCAACAATTACATCATTCGCTGATACTTGACCTAATGCTTTTAAAGTGGGGGGCGGATCAATAACTGTACTAAAGCGATCGCCAATACTTTTTTCAATGCCTATCAAATTAGGAGTGGTTTTAAATATCTGTTCTAATTCCGCATAACCTTCTCCCACAGGAATATCCCGATACAAATCTAAGCCAATCACTTTGGGCTGTTGATCACGGATTTTACTCAAAATTCGGGCGAGGATGCGGTCAGAGGCAGGCCAATTGCCTAGATAGCGAATATCTGATTCTTGGACACCAACGATAATAATTCTTTCATCTACTGGCTCCTTAGGTCGCGTTTGGATGTATAGGTCAAACGCAGCCCATTCAGTCGGTTGTAGCCAACCTAACCAACGCAGTCCAAACACTAACAGGTAGATACTTCCACTCGACAGGAAAAATCCGCCCCACTGTTGAAATCTAAGTGGTAGTTTTTCCCAATTTGACTTTAAAGTTTTAATAGCGATCATCTAACGAAGTTTAGTTGCACTTGCTTGCTTAAACCTAACTTTTTGTCGTAATTCCTGAAGAGGCTACAAGTTAAAGTAAGATCAGATTCGCTAAGCTTTAATACTGAAATCAAGTCGCACTGATCCTACCAAATTAATGTTTTGATGTATGCAAGCTCTTTGTCGTAAGTCCCATAATACCAATTTACAAAGGTGAGCTAAAACTTTTGTAAACTAAAAAACAAACTCAACAAGGATTGTAAAAATGTAAAAGGGCGCGATTCTTTTTTGTTTTGCAATAAAACTATCTTTGCCCTGTGAGATCAAAAAAGAAGGACACGTAAAACGTGTCCTTCTTTTTTGAAATTAAGCATTATGGCTGTTTCTTTATATCCTTCAAATGAACTAATGTACATAGGTAAGTTAAGGCTATTAATATTAGCTTTTCCTGATGTTTGACTACTAATGCTCCGATAGCTGTAGCTATTGAAATTTAGAAGCCAACAAATGTTTAATTAGATTGAAAGCAAATGCAGACTACAAAACCACGTCTTGCAATGGTTGTGCATGAGAAGGTGTAGGCACAACTTTCAAGAGTAGGCGGGAGCCACCTCCTTGAGTGCGTTGTGGTTTAGGGCGATCAGATGGTGTATATCCTGCTTGATAATTTGCGAAAGCAAATTCTGGTTGACCGACAACAAACATTATTCCCCCCATGAAGGCAACCGAAGCTGGCAGAATATTTTTGTATGACTTAAACAACATATAAATTCTGGCTCTTAAGCTACGATCAGATTTTACCTGATTTACTGGCAAAATATTACTTTATATAACTTTCTAATAACCTTTTATAGTTTCGTAATGCCTCGAAAAGTTTTTCAAGTAATTATATACCTATAATTTAAGCTCAATTTTATTTTATTAAAGTTATGTAAAGAAATGTTGCGGAAATATTTTCACGACTAAAATATTCCCACTAGTGATAATGGAAATATTTTAGTTGTGAAAATATTTTTTTGTGTTACAAAAATAATACTACGAAAGCAATGGGGATTTTATTTTAATGGGCGCTGAGGGACTCGAACCCCCGACATTCTCGGTGTAAACGAGACGCTCTACCAACTGAGCTAAGCGCCCTTTTATTTAGTCTGTTTTTTTGACCTCATTAAATATAACAGATAGCGATCGCATTTAGTCAACTTTTTTATAAGTAATTTTCAAAATTAATTTTTGGCATCTCTCAAAGCAATAAAAAAGGACGCTTTGCGCCCTTTTTTATTGCTTTTTTATTACTTGTTTACAAGTTGATAAGCAATTTTGTTAGTACGCTCGATCAGCATTGGTAAATCAAGGGTTGTTAATTGACCGCGATCAACGACCTTCCGACCATTGATAAAGCTGTAATCAACCGATGGTACAGGACAAAATATTAAGGCGGCTACCAGATCGTGATGTGCGCCTGCAAACTGCGATCGCTCAATATCAATGGCAATAAAATCCGCCGCCATATTTGGGGCGATCGCTCCAATATCATCCCGACCCAACACCTTTGCACCGCCAAGGGTAGCGACTTCCAAGATCTCTCTAGCACTCATCGAAGTGGGATCACACTCATTGACCCTTGCGAGCAAAAAGGCAGTTCGCGCTTCTTGTAACAGGTTGCCTGTGTCATTAGAAGCCGAACCATCTACACCTAGCCCCACTGGCACATTATGATTTAGCATTTTTCTGATCGGGGCGATGCCACTGCCTAGGCGCGTATTACTGCAAGGACAATGCGCCACACCCGTACCCGTGCGTCCAAATTTTGCGATCGAATCATCACTCAATTTCACACAATGGGCATGCCACACATCATCTCCCAACCAGCCAACTGACTCTGCATAGTCGCCTGGGATTTTGCCAAATTTTGCGAGGCTGTAGTCTACATCAGACTTGTTTTCAGCAAGATGGGTATGCAATCTCACACTAGTATAGGATCTCGCCATTTTTGCTGACTCTATCATCAATTCTGGGGATACAGAAAATGGGGAACAGGGTGCGAGAGTCATGCGTAACATGGCAAATCGCGAAGGATCGTGATACTGCTCAATTAATCTTTGCGAGTCTTTGAGAATGTCAGCTTCCTTCTCAACTAAAGCATCGGGTGGAAGTCCACCTTGACTCTCACCAACGCTCATACTGCCTCGACTAGCATGAAATCGCATTCCAATTTCCTGTATACCTGCTATTTCATCATCCAATTTGCAATCATTAGGATAGATATAGAGATGATCGCTAGCAGTCGTGCAACCAGATAGAATCAATTCTGCGGCTGCCATCTGAGCGCTGATATAAATGCTTTCAGACGTGAGATTCCCCCAAATTGGGTAGAGAGTTTGCAACCAATTAAAAAGAGTGCAATTTTGAGCGGCGGGAATAACTTTAGTAAGAACTTGATAGAAATGATGATGGGTATTAACTAGCCCTGGTAAGACAATATGTTTTCCATGTAAGTCCAACACTTCATCGGCATTTTGAGGTAATTCGGTGGTGAGTCCTACCTGCTCAATCACATTATCTCTCACAAATATCGCTGCATTATGGAGTTCTCGGCGATCGCGATCCATAGTGACTAAAGTATGGATATTTTTGACTAGAAGTGTAGGCATAGATTCCAATACAATTAAAATTTAACTCTTAATTTTTACATTAGGGCTTAGTAACTAATTGTCATAGTTATAACCTTTTACAACGCTTCCCACTTAAACCCAGACCCGAAAAGTTGCGCCCCAAGGGGCGCAACTTTTCGGGTCTGGGTTTGTAATTAATTATGACTAGATATCTATAGCAATGTAAGAGATAGCTGAAGATGAGTGGCGGCGCTTCGCGCCGCCACTCATCTTTTGGGTTTTATGTCCTAAGCAAAACTGACATTACTATAGCGGTTTGTGGAAGGACACCGCATCGGGGTGTCCTTCCACAAACCATTTAGGATTGCTATAAAAAGGCGTTTAGTCGCCTTTTCTTCTTTCTAGGTTTTGGGTAGACTGATGCATTTGTTACAAAAAAATGTTAATCTTAATAAAAAGTTAAGTTTTGTTGCTCCCCTAAATCTATGCTTCGTCTCGAACACATCCAAAAAATTTATCCTACTGGTGAAGTCCTCAAAGACGTTAACTGGGAAGTCAAAACAGGCGATCGCATTGGTTTAGTCGGCGTAAATGGCGCAGGGAAATCAACACAGCTAAAGATTATTGCAGGGGAAATCGAACCGACCGCAGGACAAATTGTGCGTCCTTCTAGCCTCAAAATAGCCTATCTCAGTCAAGAATTTGACATTGAAGAGACACGCACAGTCAAACAAGAGATGTGGCAAGCATTTCAGGAAGTACGGGAAATCCAAAAAGAGTTAGCTGTTGTCCATCATCACTTGGAAAATTTAAAGGATGGTGAAGACTATGAGCCGATTCTCAAAAAGATGGATCGACTCCAGCGACAGTTTGAAGATCACAATGGCTATGAACTAGAAAGCCGCATCGACAAGCTATTGCCAGAATTAGGATTTAAAGCAGACGATGGCGATCGCTTTGTCAGCGAGTATAGCGGCGGTTGGCAGATGCGAATGGGCTTGGGCAAGATTTTGTTGCAATCGCCCGACTTGTTGCTATTGGATGAACCGACTAACCATTTAGATTTGGAAACAATTGAATGGCTAGAGAAATATCTGCGATCGCTAAGTACCCCAATGGTAATTGTTTCCCATGACCGCGAATTTCTAGATCGCCTCTGTACCTCGATTGTGGAAACTGAGCGCGGCGTATCGATGACTTATTTGGGCAATTACTCATCTTATCTAGCTCAAAAAGCCGAAGCTAAAGCTGCACAGGGAGCCGCCTTTGAACGTCAACAAAAATATATTGAGAAACAACAGGTATTCGTCGATCGCTTCAGAGCAAGTGCCACACGCAGTACCCAAGCCAAGAGCCGCGAAAAGCAACTAGATAAAATCGAGCGCATCGAAGCTCCCGAAAGTGATGTCAGAACTTTAAAATTTCATTTCCCGCCTGCCTCTCGTAGTGGGCGTGTCAGTGTGGAGATTAAGGATCTCACCCATGCCTATGGCGATCAGATTCTATTTTTAGGTGCAAATCTGGAAATCGAAAGAGGCGATCGCGTTGCTTTTCTAGGACCTAATGGTGCGGGTAAATCCACACTACTAAAAATGGTAGTTGGCAAAGAAACCTATAACGAAGGCGAAATTGTCCTCGGGCATAATGTTCTAGTTGGTTATTTTGAACAAAACCAAGCCGAAGCTCTGGACTTACATAAGGATGTGTTTCATACAATCCACGATGATTTCCCCAAGATGACCCACGAAGAAGTACGTGGTGTGCTTGGTAAATTCTTGTTTAGTGGTGACACTGTATTTAAACAAGTCCGTGATCTTAGTGGTGGCGAAAAAGCAAGGCTTGCCCTCGCCAAAATGCTGCTTACTCCTGTAAACTTTTTGATCCTTGATGAGCCGACTAATCACCTTGATATTCCAGCTAAGGAGATGTTAGAGGCAGCTTTGCGTGAATACGAAGGGACAGTCGCCGTGATCTCTCATGACCGCTATTTCATCTCGCAAGTGGCTAATAAAATTGTCGAAATTCGTGATGGCGATCTCTGTATGTATGCAGGTGACTATGCCTACTACCAAGAAAAAAGAGAAGAGGAAACAAGGGAGTCTAAATATAAAGCCGAAATGGCAGCGAAAGCGGCGAAAGATGCTGTAAAAAAAGAAAAAGAAAAAGCAAAACAAGCTGAAAAACGTCAAGAAAAGCAACAACAAAAGGCGAAAGCAAAGTAATATGCAATTATCAATATCAATTTCATAATCAATTTTATAGAACCGTACGCTTAAACAACTCTAATTTTTTAGAGAAAATATTGATTCATGAATCAATATTTTCTCTAAAAAATTAGGTGATTATTGATTTTTAAATAGGCTTATGCAAGAGAGAATCGCATTTATTCTTTTTGATACAAACATATTATATTTATGTTGAATCATATTGCTAAGAAACGCAATTTGATAGAACGTTATTCCCAAGGAGAAAGAAACTTTGAGGGATGGGATTTGAAAGGTTTAGATTTAAGTAAAGTTGATCTCAGTAATGCGATTTTACGCAACTCAAATCTAGTTTTTGCAAATCTATGGGAGGCAACTCTCTGTAATGCCGATCTATCAGGTGCAAATTTATCTGATGCCGATTTATGCGGTGCATCTTTACTAGACTCCAATCTTAGCAATGCTAATATCACTCGTGCTAACTTTAGTTATGCAGGATTAAGTGGGGTGCAATTTACAAATGTGAGCTTTAGTAATACCAACTTTCGGCTAGCAATTCTGAATTGTACAAATTTACATGGGATAAATTTTAAAGGTGCAAATTTACAAAAGGCATACCTTCTCGAAGCAAATCTTTCTAATACAGATTTGAGTCATGTAAATCTGCATCATGCCTTTTTGTTTCGAGCAAATCTGAGTCGCTCTAACTTGCAAAATGCGGATCTCAGTGAAGCGGATCTCAGTGAGTCTAGCTTACATGGAGCAAATTTAAAGGGAGCAAATTTAAGTGAAGTAGATTTACGGGAGGCGGATCTTGATCGTGTAGATTTTAGTGAGATTAATCTCCGTTTAGCAAATTTAAGTGGCTTAAATTTGAGTAGTGTCAATTTTATTGGCAGTAACTTAAGTAAAGCAATTTTGCGCGGCACAATTTTGAGTGGTGCTTGCTTTAATGGAGCGAATCTGTGGAATGCTGATTTAACAAATGCGGACTTGACTGGGGCGGATTTGACTGGGGCAGATTTACGCGGTGTAAACTTTGGGGGAGCTAATCTAAAACATGCGGTGTTAGATGTGGGATGGATGAATGAGGCAAAGATATGTCAGACGATATTGCCCGATGGCAATATCTCCTACAGAAGTTGCCGATCATAATTGATACCAAAGTACAAAATGGCTACGCCATTTTGTACTTTGAAAACCCTTACTGGGTTTGGTTTTTAATTCCCAAAGAGGTACAAAGGTTTGTTTCCCCGCCACAAATCCGTACTTCACCAGACTGATAAACGCCATATCAAAGTATTGACTGGATAATTTTAGATTAGTAATAATGCAAGACCTGTTTGTTTTTAAGAATGAAAAATTATTGCGAATGGCGCTGACTCATCGCTCCTATGTTCACGAAAATCCTAGCGTAGGTGCGGATAATGAGCGCTTAGAATTTCTGGGTGATGCCATCTTAAATTTTTTAAGCGGTTCTTATCTTTATCGTCAACATGCGGATCTTGGTGAAGATGAGCTTACCCGTCGTCGTGCGGCTTTAGTCGATGAGAAGCAGTTAGCAAATTTTGCGATCGCCTTAGATTTAGATACTCAAATCCTATTAGGCAAAGGAGCGTTACGCGATGGTGGCAATAAAAGTGACAATCTCTTAAGTTGTGTATTTGAAGCAATGATCGGGGCTTTGTATCTGGATCGTAATTGTGATGTGGAGGCAGTGCGTCCTGCGGTGGAGGCTTTGTTTGATTCAGTACCGCCAGAGTTAGTGAATACTCGTGCCGATCTCGACGCTAAAAATCGCTTACAGGAATGGGTACAGTCCTATATTGGTCACATTTTGCCCAGATATGTTACCGAAAAAGTGGGTGGAACTGATCACACGCCCGAATTTGCGTCTAAAGTATATGTTGGCGATCGCCTATATGGTCAGAGTATGCGAAATTTTTCTAGTAAAAAGGAAGCAGAACGAGCCGCCGCATTAGATGCGTTAGAACAAATAGAAAGAATGTTATAGGCTTTCAAATTCTTGATTCGCAAGAATTTGAAAATCAAGGATAAAATATATGACTGAAGATTGGTTAATGATTGGCAAAATTGTCTCACCGCAAGGGCTAAAAGGTGAGGTGAGAATATTGTCCTATTCAGATTTTCCAGAACGTTTTGAGAATGCTGGTAAGCGCTGGATTGCGGCTTCGGAGAAAGATGAACCACAAGAAATCATGATGCTCTCAGGTCGAGAAATTGCTGGCAAAAAGAATCTATTTGTAGTGCGTCTCGAAGGGGTTAACGATTGCGATCGCGCAGAATCTCTGCGTAATTATCTAATGTTTATTCCCACTAGCGATCGCCCTTATTTAGAGCATAATGAGTATATGATTGCGGATTTGGTGGGTTGTAATGTTTACCATCAACCCACAGGGAAATTACTGGGTGAAGTGATTAGCATCATCGCCGCAGGAAATGATTTGCTAGAGGTTCGCAATCTTGAAAACAATGAAATTGAATTGATTCCTTTTGTCGAAGCGATCGCTCCATTTGTCGATATCAAGCAAAAAAGAATTGAAGTTATACCTCCAAAAGGATTGATTGATAAATGGTTGGAGGTTGAGCCTAAGTAGTAGGGCTACTACTTTTTTCATTTTCTGTTTCCTAAAACTAACCACAGTCTTTATGAAGCGATCGCAGTTTAACACTCCAAAATTTTGGCTGAAAGTTATATCTCTTATAGCTTCGTCACTTTTATTGCTAGTGTTTTTTCAGCATCTGAGTATTCACACTAAGATTAGTACTCTGGTTCAAAGTACTTTACTTTGGGTCAAGATGCTAGGAGCTATTGGCGCGATCGCTTTTATTGCTATTTACAACATTGCGACTGTTTTATTTATTCCCGCGTCCTTACTGACGTTGGGCGGTGGCGCAATATACGGCTTGGTCTGGGGTTCGATCTATGTATTTGTTGCGGCAACTCTAGGTGCTACTTTTGCTTTTTTGATTGGTAGATATTTTGCACGCAACTGGGTAAGTGAAAAGATTAGCAAAAATGTGACCTTTCGAGCGATCGATGAAGCTGTAGTGATCGATGGGTTCAAAATTGTTCTATTGACAAGGCTATCCCCAATTTTTCCATTCAATATTCTGAACTATGTGTTTGGGGTTACTCGTGTAGCTTTAAAGGATTATATCCTCGGCTCAATTGGGATGGTTCCTGCCACAATTATGTATGTTTACCTTGGTTCTCTGATTGGAGATATTGCTATGTTGGAAATGCAACCATCCAACATAATTAGCAATCCCCAAACTCAAATTGTTCGATGGGGTATTAAAGTTTTAGGCTTGGTGGCAACTCTTGCCGTAACTATTCAAGTTAGCCGCCTTGCCAATAAAATTCTTGTTAGTAAACTATAGCTATAAAAAAGGCGAGCCAAGCTCGCCTTTTTTATTTGGTTATTTAGCGAGATTGCGGAGTAGCGATCGCTGATTTTCATTCATACTTTGCAAAACTTGTCTGGCATCACTGTTTTGCAACATTTGGAGAAGCTCTTCAATTTCTTCATTGAGTGCTTTAGAAACTGGCTCTTTAACTTTAGTTTTTTCAGCAACAGATTGGTATGCATGATGTTGATCAGCCTTAGAATCAGGCATCACACAAGTACCTGTCTCGCAATCCATGCCCAACTCTTGCCAATAGAGCGTTGGCACAGCTTTTCCATGCTGCCCAATATGCTCATGTTGGATCAAATCACTCTGCAAGTAATTACGAGGTGAATCATGAAACTTCACATCACGAGCATAGGGAATAGTATGACAACCAAAGGCTTTGCGATATTCTTCAGAATCAAAGATTTTATGGAAGAATGCATTGACACCATGCTTGGTTAATACATCGGTATACCCACTAATCTCTTCTTTATCATGGGCTGTCCTACCAAGCAAATGCTTAAAGCTCAATTCCATAAACTTCAAATTAGAGCTATCACGATAAAAACTATCGAGATAAAGTTCAGATACCACTAGCTCTCCCAAGAAATGCCGCACATCAATTTTGCCCGCGAGAAAATCTTTCTCTAGATGAGCAATCTCTTTTCGCTCAAACTCGTAGGGTTGACGCTCTAGCACTTGAGCATAGATTTGAGCAAGGGCTTTTTGGCGATCTGTTGCAGAGTGCACAGAATGACTAATTGCTTCTGGATCATGCATCATTTCTTCAGGGATGACACAAGTACCCGTTTCGCAATCCATGCCTAATTGTTGCCAATAGATGGTGGGAATGACCTTGCCCCGTTGACCCACATGCTCATGCTGAAGGAGATCCGTTTGCAGATAGTTACGCGGTGAATCATAGAATTTGACATCACGGGCATAGGGAATCGTGAAGCAGCCAAATGCTTTGCGATATTCTTCAGACCCTAGAATCTCATGGAAAAATGCGGATACACCTTTCATCATCAGCAAATCCATATACTTGGCAATCTCCTCATGTCCTTGGATTGCTCTACCAAGTAAATGCTTAAAGCTCCATTCCACAAACTTGAGGTTAGAACAGTCCCGATAAAAACTGTTGAGATAAACAGATGACATGGCTAGCTCGCCAATGAAATGCTTTACTCCTAACTTACCTTTAAGAAAATCCTTCTCAAGTTTGGCAATCTCTTTGCGTTCATATTCATAGGGCTGTCGCTCTAACACTTGAGCATAAATTTGACGAAGAGCGGTTTGACGATCTATTTCTGTGGACTTGCGATCGATGGTGATGGGGGTATGGGTATCCATGACATCTTCTCCAAAAACTCTTTACAAAAACTTCTGAACATTGGTTAAACAGGCTATCAATTACCTAGAGTCTCGGAGGTAAATCTCTATAGCTTGGGTCGTTAATTTTTTTGGTAGGTAACTTGCCTAGTTAAGAATTGAGCAATGCTGCTATAGCCATATCTGAATAAGGCTTTACCAAAGAGGCACATTCAGCAGGTAGCATCTCGTCAACTACCGATTGCATGAGACGATAAGCAGTAGAGCATTCTTTAGCAATTTGATAGGAATTGATGATATTTGCTAACCAATCCATCAGGGCTTCCCGAAAGAACAGTTCATCATCACGCAATATTGATAGCGATGTATAACGCATTACGTTAGACATGTCATATTTGCATCGTTGCAACTGTTTTTGAACTAGTTCAGGATATTGCTGAGCCAAGAGCTTGAGAGCTTTGATCGTGATTTCATCGGCGCGATCACGCAAGAGGTTATAGGTCTTGACACGCACTGAAAAACTATTAGCAAAACGTTCTAAATTGACTAAATCACTGTCGGTTAGATAAACGTGATCAATATCCGCAAGTTTTTCATCCAAAGTGCGATTCATTGTTAGCATAATCTTCTTTTACCCCTCAAATAAACTTTAGTAAATATACTTATTCGTCTTATGCAATCTTGAAATTGATCTCTCGAAGTCCCCTTAACATTTAACAATAGAGTTCTATTTACCTGAACATTCAGAATGAAATCAAAGTTAACTTAATAATATATTTCGACATACAGCGCTTTGCGCTTAATGAAACCCCAGAGAAATTTTTGGAAGTGTTGCTCCGCGACGCTCCCAAAAATTTCTCTGTACTACTCAAAGCATCGATAGGCTGTACTGTAGGCGTAATTAAATCGCCTACAGTACAGCCTAAATGAATCGAGACTAAAGTCCATAAAAAGGAGCTTAAGCCCCTTGCCTTTCTTAAAAATGATTTAGGGTTGCTATAGTTACTTAGATTTTGTCTGCATAAGGATTACGAAGGAATGGCAGCAATTCTCAATATAAAAATCGTTTTTTGAAAGTTAGGCAACGGTAGACTTCCAAAAACCAATTTGGGTGTTTCCAGCAACTATGACGTTGGAAGCACCCAAATCGGTTTCATAATGAGAATTGCTAAAGGAATGGAGATTTTATTGCAGTTTTAAGAAAGACACGGTTAAAATAAATGATTAACAGAACGTAATACTTAGATACATCCATGCAATCGGCAGTACGAATTGAAAATCTTAAGAAAACTTATGGCGAGACTGTTGCCGTAGATGGAATTTCTCTAAATGTTACGCAGGGACAGATATATGGGCTGTTAGGACCAAATGGGGCAGGAAAAACTACAACTATGCGTTGCCTTTGTACGTTGACTACTCCTGATTCAGGGTTAATTGAGGTAGCTGGGGCAACAGATGCAAGAGCAATCCGCAATAGTCTAGGCTACGTTGCTCAAGAGGTTGCTCTTGATAAAGTACTGACAGGACGAGAATTATTGCGTTTTCAAGCAGCCCTGTATCACATTCCGCCAAAGCAAATCAGCGATCGCATTGATAGCGTATTAGACTTACTGCAACTAGAGCCTTACGCTGATAAGCTCTCAGGGACATATTCAGGTGGACTAAAAAAGCGGTTAGACTTGGCTGCGGGTTTACTCCATCAACCATCGGTACTAATTCTGGATGAGCCGACGGTGGGTTTAGATATCCAGAGTCGGATCGCGATTTGGGAGTTTTTACGCAAGCTCCGCGCATCAGGTGTGACAGTATTGATTAGTAGTCACTACCTTGAAGAAATTGATGCGCTTGCCGATCGCGTGGCAATTATTGATAAGGGCAAAATCATTGCTGAAGGCACAACTAATGATTTAAAGACTAAGGTTGGTGGAGATCGCATTACCGTAAGAATTCGCGAGTTTGCGGAGCGTCGTGAAGCCGAACATGCTAAAAAGATTTTGCAGCAATTACCAATCGTACAGAGCATCACAATTAATTCGGCTCAAGGTAATGCTGTAAATTTATTTGTCACTCCTGACGCTAATGCTATTAGCGAAATTCAAAACATTCTGGCAGCAGTTGATATTGAAGTATTCAGTCTGTCCCAGTCCCGCCCTAGCCTTGACGATGTATTTCTTGCAGCGACGGGGCAAACCATTCTTGATGCGGAAATTGCTCAGTCCGAGATATTGACGACAATTAAAGGTAAAAAGAAGAAAAAGTAAATTCATGACTCATGAAAAAAGATGCATCGCTTTGCGCCGCATCTTTTTTCGTGGGTTTTAGTAAACTTTTTTATAGTAAATATATGGCAAATCTTAACTATTGCTGGCTATTTCATATTTATAACTGCATTTAATATACGATAAGGCGTTACCTTGCCTAGTTCATTACATTGAGGTGCAGTATGCGTGATTTCACGTCTTTCGTCTTGGCTCAAACCTCGACGACAACGAATTTTTCATTAGACAATTTACTTAAACCTGATGGAATTGTATTTCAGCTTGTTTTTGCGATCGCTATTTTAGTTGGTGGCTGGGTAGTAGCCATATTTTTCTCTTCCATGACCGAAGGTTTACTGAAACGTACAGATATTGATAACAAGCTGGCGAATTGGTTAACTGGTTCCCGTAGCAGTAGTTTGCCGATTGAGAAATGGGCTGGCACTACAGTTTTTTGGATTATCCTCCTATTTACTTTGGTAGGATTTTTCCAATTTCTCCGATTAGATGCAGTTGCTACTCCCTTAAATAGTTTACTAGCGCAAGTTGCGTCATTTTTACCTAAGCTCGGTGGTGCAGCGATTCTTGCAGGTATTGCATGGATCTTAGCAACCATCAGCAAAGCCATTGTCGGACGCTTTTTGCGAACGGCTCAAATTGATACGAAGGTGAATGAGAGTGTTGGGGATACCACCACACAGGTAATGCCCCTCAGCGAGACTCTATCCTCAGCTTTGTATTGGTTTATTTTGTTACTCTTTCTGCCATTAATTCTAGATACTCTTGGCTTAGTTCAAGCACTTCAGCCTGTTCAAAATCTTGTCAATCAGGTCTTGAGCGCTCTACCAAAAATCCTCAAAGCTGTGATGATTGGTGGTATTGGTTGGTTGATTGCTCAAGCTGTGAAGAGAATTGTCACCAATCTCTTAGCTACTAGTGGAGCAGATCGTTTTCTTCAACGTTGGACTCCTAATCAAAGTGAATACACCCTATCTCAAGTAGTTGGGAACTTCATTTATGTATTGATTCTGATTCCTACAGCCATATCTACTTTAGAAGCATTAGAAGTTGGCGCAATCTCTCGTCCAGCAACAGCAATGCTTGATCAAGTATTGCGCTTCTTACCTCAGGTTTTTGTAGCTAGTGCAATTCTCACGGTTGCCTATTTCTTTGGTCAATTTGCAAGAGACATCATTTCTGGAATTCTCACAGGCTTAGGCTTTAACAATATTTTGCAATGGTTGGGATTTCCCGCGATCGCGGCAACTCCTCAGAGCTATGCATCTGTTGAAGATCCTGAAAATGCCTCTGCACCAACATCGCTTCCACAACAAACGCCCTCACAAATTGTCGGTATCATCGTATTTCTAGCAATTATGCTAGTGGCGATCGCTACAGCTACCGATGTTTTGCAGATCAATGCGCTGACCAGCATTGTTTTTGGGGTATTGTCAGTGTCTGGACAAGTTCTAAGCGGTGTAGTGATTTTCGCGATCGGCTTGTACCTTGCGAACCTTGCCTTTAACTTGATTACCAGTACTGGTGGCAGACAGGCAAGAATCCTCGGTCATGCGGCAAGGATTTCCATTATTGCACTAATTACAGCGATGGCTCTCAAGCAAATGGGTATCGCTAGTAACATCGTTGATCTAGCGTTTGGCTTATTGACTGGAGCAATTGCCGTAGCGATCGCAGTCGCCTTTGGACTCGGTGGTAAAGATATTGCTTCTCAACAGTTGCGTGAATGGCTAGATTCATTCAAACGGAACGACTAATACCAAAACACAAAATGGCTATGCCATTTTGTGTTTTTAAAACCCTTACTGGGTTTGATTTACAAATTTGATTTCAAAGCCTCGCCTAGCGAGGCTTTTTTGTCTAAACTAACTTTGTCTAAACTAACATTGAACCTGCGGCATACATACCTGAAGCGATCACTCTATTAACCAGAGAATTCGCTCCAATTAAAGTTTGCGATGGAATGTGAGCATCTTTGCCAATAGAAGCATCTGCTCCTACATAACAAGGTGCATTCAAAACTGCTCCCTCCGCAACCTTAGCAGTTTTCGCAATCCAAACTCCCTTGCTTTGCATCTCAACGCGATCGCCGAAATCAAACGGGACTTTTTCTTCCAACACATCAGTCTGGGCTTGAAAATACTTCTCAGGTGTTCCCATATCCATCCAATAGCCATCCCAGACAAATCCCATCATCTTCAAACCACGCTCTAAAACGTTGGGGAAAACTTTCCGTTCAAAGCTTAGAGGTTCACCCGTTGGATAGATGTCAAAAATCTTGGGTTCTAAAACATAGGTTCCCGCATTAATCGTATCAATACCTTGAGCCAGAAATTCTACCGCTTGTTCAGCATTCGGTTTCTCTCGAAAAGCTTGGACTTGACTTTGCTCATTAATTTCTACTAAGCCAAAAGGCGTAATATCAGGAACTCTTGTCAAAGTCAAAGTTGCATCAGCTTCAGTTGACTTATGAAACTTTATGAGCGCTGTCAAGTCTAAATTGGTAAGGATATCGGCATTGAATACAATTAATGACTCACCTGTGAAATATGGCTCTGCAAGCTTAATTGCGCCTGCGGTGTCAAGAGGTGTGGACTCTTCGACGTACCGAATTTTGACACCAAAGCGATCGCCATCACCAAAATAATCGATTACTTGTCGCGCTTGATACTGCACGTTTAGCAAAATGTCGCACACACTAGCTTCACGACAACGATTAATCATCCATTCTAAAAATGGGCGATCCACTAGAGGTAGCATTGGCTTAGGACAGCCATAGGTCAAGGGTCTGAGGCGTGTTCCTTTTCCACCAGCAATAATTACAGCTTGCATAGAGTTGTTGACTTGCGGTATATGTTGTTTGTTGAGCATTATAGAAGTTATGGAGTGGTGTGTGAGCAATAGACCGATAACTGCATCCAAAGTTCGGTCAGCCGATACCACCAATCGCGCTGATTTGCCTATAAATTCACTAGAAACAACGCAAATCGATGTGGCTCAAACTACCATTACTAAAGTTAGACGCATCCCCTTTGCGAAAATTGGTTTTACTTTATCTCTACTAGTCTCAGTAGGCGTTGGTGCTTTTTTAGGTCGGATTATCCCAATTAACGCTTTGGACTGGGGTGGCTTATTAACGGGACGTAAACCTGAAGAAGTTTTGATGGAGGGGTTAGGTCGCAAGTTAGAAAGACCTTATCAGATTTTGGTCATGGGAGTTGATCGGGTACTTGATGCTCCTCTCGGTTCTCCTGAATCCTTTAATGGTCGTAGCGATAGTATGCTTCTGATTCGTCTCGATCCGATTGATCGTTCCGTGCATATGCTGTCAATCCCTCGCGATACCCAAGTGCCAATTCCAGACTATGGCGTGACCAAAATTAATGCAGCAAATGTATACGGCGGTGCAGCACTCGCTCAAGAGGTCGTCTCAGAAAAGCTTAACGGTGTTGAAATTGATCGCTATGTCCGCCTTGACACCCAAGGACTATCAGCCTTAGTTGATGCCCTTGGCGGCATTGAGGTAAATGTGCCGAAGCGAATGAAGTATGTTGACAATACTCAAAAGCTAAATATCGATCTTTATGCGGGTGTACAGACTTTAAATGGCGAACAAGCTGAAGGATTTTCTCGATTTCGCCATGATGAAGACGGAGATATTGGACGGATTAAGAGACAGCAAATTGTGTTGAAAGCAATCAAGGCAAAAATTGCTAGTCCTACGGTTGTACTCCATCTTCCTGAATTAATTAACGTCATGCAAAAACATGTGGACTCTAATCTCAGTTTTGACGAGATGATGGCGATCGCCACCTTTAGCATGACCTTAAAGCCTGAACAAATCCAATCGACGAGTCTTAAAGGTAGACCCAGTGAGCCTAATGAATTTCGTTTTAGTTATTGGATTGTGAGTCCTGAGGATGTCGATCAGGCGATCGCTGACAAATTTACTACAACTAAGCAAAACCCTCAATAAAAAAAGCAGCGCTAAGCGCTGCTTTTTTTATTATTTAGGACGGGCCAGGAGGGATTCGAACCCCCGACACCGTGGTCCGTAGCCACGTGCTCTAGTCCACTGAGCTACAAGCCCTTAACTCGCGAATCTAATGATAACACAGTGTGCAATCTTGACAAGCAAAAAACAAAATTTATTTTTTGCTTGTCATAAAAGTACTGTGAAGCAAAGTTTTTACAGCGCTTTGCGCTCAAACCTAAACCAAGATATTTTTTGAAAGTGTTGCGAAGCAACACTTTCAAAAAATATCTTATGCAAATTCACAAAATGGCGCTGCTGAATGAGCGAAGCTAATTTAGCTTAGGACATGCCTCGTTAGAAAAGCTTGCGGTTGGGCATTGGTGCTTTAAACAGGGTTGATTGTAATCGGGGTCATTTTCGGGAGCAAGAGGAATTTGTCCAAAAATCATCTCGCAACTTAAATCTTCAAAATTGGGGGTCATGGTGAGGGGAATACCAAACTTCTCAGTAAAAAATGTTTGAGTTGGGACTTTACACATGTTGACACACATACCAACACAGCCACTATCCACCAGATAACGGCATTTTTTAATATGTACACCCGAAGGTTGCGATCGCACTGTTCCATCAGCAAGCTTGATCTCAGCTTCAGTAACTTCACAAGGACCCACTAGCCACTCAAATAATTGCGCCGCAAACCATGCATTAAGAACACATACCAGTCTTGTCGGAGAAAAAAATGTGCGAATTACCCATAGTGCGGGTGCTGGAACTAAAGACTGCAATACTTGCGCTACAAGCACCTGCTGCTCTTGAGCATTACGTCCTTGCATAATTTGTTTCGACAAATCAACAAAGCCGTCATAGCCGTCGATTTTGGTTCCCTTCCCCAAAGCTTGAGCCATCTTGCGAGAAAACAGCCCAATGAATAAGCGATCGATGAGATTATCGTTGTATTCATCTTTAGCAATAGGCGCAATAGGTTGTACGGCTTTAGACTGCATAGATCCCTTTAAATCAGACTACCAAGATTTACTGTAACGATCTTAACTGAATTTTCAATCACCCAGTACTTTGCGTTGTGATTAACTAGGCACAATTATAGCTGTCGCCATGTGTAAACCCAAGAAGAGAATGGCGGCGCTTCGCGCCGCCATTCTCTTCTTGGGTTTTGCTTTTGTCCTAACACAATCGACGGCAGCTATAAATATAAAGCCAGAATGAAAACCTGTAACGCTCAGCGTGCGTCAAAGGTTTTCATTCTGGCTTTAGCGATCGCTTAAGCTTCTTGAGGATTAATTACCAACACCCGCACTTTAGAACTAGTGGTGGCAATATCTTCATCTATAGGATCGTTCTGATTCTGTTTTAAATCAAGCTTTAATCCTAGAAAACCTAAGGATTGACAAATAAGTTCGCGGACGATCTCCGAGTTCTCACTTAATTCTGATGTAAATACGATCGCATCCATACCACCTAAACTCATGAGCATGGAGCCAAGGCAAGATCGCAAACGATGAAGGTAAATATCTAAGGCTTGTTTTGCTCTGGAATTATCTGTATCAATCGCAGATCCCACCGATTTTGGATTATTAGATTTCGCAGAAGTAGCAACTAAACTCGATTCTTGTTCTACTTCTTTCTTTGATGAATTATCAGGGGCGTTATCCTGTCGCATCATCTCATTCAAAACATTAGTATCAATTGAGCCTGAGCTATAGTCAATCATCAAACCTTCTAAAGGAGTAAATCCAGTAGCCGTATCAATGATTTGACCATTGTGAATTGCCGCAAGAGAACAACCACCGTCTAAATTACAAGTAATTAATCGCAAGTCTTTAATATCTCGCTTTAAGACTTCAGCAGATCGCTGACCGCAATAATAGTGGATGCTTTCATTCAATCCATAGTGTCGATTATCAGCTTCTACAGGAAGGCTAGGAGGCATAGAGATACTAGCGAGATCAGGAGTATGAGAAGTAGTTTCCAGTTTATCGCTAGTCGGCTCATCATCTTCTTCTAAGAGAGATGTGACAACAATCTCTTGCCAATCTAAGTCTAACCTTGCACAAATTTCAAAAAATGTGTAACGCTCAACTGGTTTTCCTGCAAAAAAACGCCAGATTGGCTGCCGCGTTTTGACACCCACTTCTTCTGCAAGGTATTCTTGAGTCCAACCTTTATGAGCAAAACGCTTTTTAGCCTGCTTGATACCTGCTGCTGAGGCTTTTAATGATCGCTTAGAGATGGCAGAAATCTCCTACTCTTAATCTTAATAATACATATTGATTGTATCTCAAAGCTAATAGCTCCAATGTATACATTTAAGACAAAGTCAAACATTTCAAGCAAATCAAACATTTAACCACGTAAATATATGTTTCCCAAGAAAAATGTTTGATTTTAAATTTAAATGTTTGATTTTGACTGATCAGCTAAGTAGCTAAGTTACAAATCAAAACCCGTAAATTTGTGCCCCTGCGGGGCACAAATTTACGGGTTTTGGTAATTTATTTTATACAGGTACTTAACTGATAATGTTCATCTTCAAATTTTTCAATTAGAGAAACTAGAAGTCGAAGTATCTGTTCTTTTTCTGGAGACAGATTATCCTCAGCTAGCAGACTTTCAACAATGCTCAAAGCGCGATCGTTTTCTTCTTCAGTAGTAATAATGTCTATTAATAATGCAGTATCTCTAAACATGCCTCTCTAGAGCTAGCTCAACAAGCCGATCGCATAGTTCTGTAAACGGAATTCCCGAATATTCCCACAACTTTGGATACATACTTAGTGAGGTAAATCCAGGGAAAGTATTGATTTCATTAATTAAAACCGTTCCCGTCGCTTCTACATAGAAGAAATCAACTCTAGCTAAACCTGAACCTGCCACAGTTTGAAAAGCTTTCACCGCCATTGATTGCACCGCTTGAGTTACGTTGTCAGGCAACTTGCTAGGAATAATCAGATCTGCCATGCCAGCAGTGTACTTGGTTTCATAGTCGTAGAAATCGCTCGTGAAAGTAATCTCACCGATCGCTGAAGCTTGGGGTTGCTCATTACCGAGAACAGCACATTCAATTTCACGGGCAGTCACACCTTGCTCAATGATAATGCGCGGATCGTAGCTGGTGGCGCTAGCGATCGCCTCTTGTAGCTGCTTGCGATCGCGTACTTTGGAAATTCCTACCGATGAGCCAAGATTAGATGGCTTCACAAAGCAGGGATAACCAAGAGTCGCTTCAATATGTTCACTCCAAGCCTGCTCGTCTTGTTGCCATTGCCAACGGTTCAGCGCTACATACTTAACCTGAGGTAAACCCGCATTCGCAAAAATCGCCTTCATCGCGATCTTATCCATTCCCACCGATGAGGCAAGTACCCCATTACCGACATAGGGCTTGTGCATTAATTGTAATAGCCCCTGCACCGTTCCATCTTCACCATTGGGTCCATGTAGAACAGGGAACCAAAGATCAATTTGTTGAACTTCCGTTGGCAAGAAAAATGCAGCATTGGTTAATAACTCTGAATCTTGTAAACCTTTGCCAGCATCCAGAACCTTTTGTGATACATCGGGACTGCGCCATGTTCCGTCACGCTGAATGTAAAAGGGTTGAACCTTGTATCGAGAGTTTTGATTGAGGGCTGAGGCGATCGCTTTTGCCGATGTAATTGACACATCATGTTCGCCTGACTGTCCACCAAATAACAAACCGACATAAAGAGGGGATTTAGCTTTCAAATCTATCGATATACCTGTCATTAGTAAACACCCTCGTCAAATTGATCTCAAACTTTTAGTATTGAATACTTTACCTTAAAGTTCTGAAGTATAACTATGGCAAGTAATTTTAGAAACCAAAATAGAGTGGTGGCGCGAAGCGCCGCCACTCTATTTTGATAGATCACGCAAATTCACGAAAGTATCGTCACACTTTCGTGAATTACAAATCAAATCCAGTAAGGCTTTTAAAGCACAAAATGGGATAGCCATTTGTGTTTTGCTACTAATGCTAAAGCAATATCTAAGCTTGATCTGAAAGGCTCATTTCTTTGTATTGATCTATACAGAAACTTCTTTTCTACTCACCTTAAATACAAATTAGTTTTGTATACAGTATACATTTTAACTCTACAGGGCAATAATGCTTCATACCTTTCAGAAACAGTTAAATAGAATTCTCCTTATTGCCGTCTCAACAGCTTTGCTTGCTGCTTGTAATTCTGCGCCACCAACTACAAGTACAACTTCTGGAGACAAGACTGCTGCTCCTACTACTGCGTCATCTCCCCAAGCTGGTAGTACGGACAAAAAGGAAAAACAAAAGATTCGTGTACAACTACCTTTTTTGAAACAGAGTCTTGATGCACCTCTAATTTGGGCGATCGAAAAGGGTTACTTTGCTGAAGAAGGGTTGGATGTCAGTTATGAACGTGGGTTCGGTAACGCTGACACGATCAGTAAGCTTGGTACTGGCAAGTATGACATGGCATTTAGCGATGTCTACAATGCAATGGAATTCAATGACAAGAATCCTAATGACAAAATTGTTGCAGTAGCCTTTTATCAAAACAAGGCTCCTTTCTCAATTGTCACTTTCAAAGCAAATGGAATTAAAACTCCTGCTGACTTAGTTGGCAAGAAACTTGGTGCGCCCGCAGGTGACGGCCCACGTAAGCTTTTCCCACTTTTTGCTAAGGAAGTAAAGATTGCTCCTGATTCAGTCACTTGGGACACCATGGAGCCTAAACTGCGTGAGACTTTCCTGTTACAAGGCAAAGTTGATGCAGTCAGTGGTTTCTATACTTCAGTTATTCCATCCTTGATCAAGGGTGGAAAGACAATGGATGACATCCAAATCTTCTTCTATGACGAATATGGTTTGGATTTCTATGGCAATGGAATTTTGGTTAAACAAGATTTTATGACCAAAAATCCTGAGGCAATTAAATCATTCCTCAAAGCTTACTTCCGTGGGATGCAGGAAGTCGTCAAAGACCCCAGTGCAGCACTTGATCTAGTTATTTCTACTGATCAAAGTAAGTTGATGGATCGAGAAGCGGAGAAACTTCGCCTAAAATTAGCGATCGAGCGCATGTACGTGACTCCAGAAGTCGAAGCGGCTGGTTTTGGTGGAGCTGATATGAAGCGCTTAGAAAAGAGCATTGCTCAAACGGTTGAAGGGTTTAACTTAAAGCCCACTACTGTGGCTGATGTATTTACAGATAAGTTTCTACCTCCTAAAGAGCAACGGATGGTTCCTCCTGCTAGCGAACGCAAACCATTGCTTTAAATACAACCAAATAATTCAAAAAGATTGGTACAGCCAATCTTTTTGAATTATTTGGGGATGGACTTACAAATTCCCCTACTCAATCAAATGGCACAGCTAAAATGGTACAGCCTCTAACCTCTACATCCACTGAAACCGATGTTCCTTCTATGCCCTTGCTAGAATTTGATCGCATTGGTTTGGAATATCCATTTGGCGAATCGATGCGTCGAATTATTCAGGAAGTATCGCTAAGCGTTCAGCCTGGAGAGTTTGTCACATTTGTTGGTCCAAGTGGATGTGGCAAAACCTCAATTTTAAGAATGGTTTCAGGATTGAGTCCTACCAAAATCGGTGAGTTAAGATGTCACGGACAAGCTGTGACCAAGCCACTTAAAAATGTGGGTATCGCGTTCCAAAATCCTGTACTGCTTCCTTGGCGACGCACAATTGATAATGTTTTATTGCCACTAGAAATAGTATCTCCCTACAAGCGAGACTTTAAGGTTAATCATGCTCGTTATTTAGAGATGGCGCAAAAACTCCTGCAAGCAGTAGGTTTAAAGGATTTTCAGCAGCAATTCCCTTGGCAATTATCAGGTGGAATGCGTCAGAGAGCTTCTCTTTGTCGCTCCTTGATTCACCAGCCTGAGATTTTGCTATTAGATGAACCCTTTGGCGCACTAGATGCCTTTACCCGTGAAGAAATGTGGGTGATGCTCCAAACCCTCTGGATGGAGGCAAAGTGCGTGGGTATTCTGATCACTCACGATTTGCGCGAAGCAGTATTTCTGTCCGATACAGTCTATGTGATGAGTCCTAGACCGAGTGAGATTGCCTTCAAGCTTAAGATTGATTTGCCTCGTCCGCGAACCTTAGAGATGTGCCTCAGTGACGACTTCGCGCATCTCGCCGCTGAGTTGCGTCGCCATATTCATAAGAGCTAAACAAATAATCTGGCTTCGCCAGATTATTTGTAGTCCTAAATAGATAGGGATAGGCGGCGCGAAGCGCCGCCTATCCCTATCATATAAATCTTCTGCTTTTTAGGACTACCAGATTATCTGTTATTACAAGTTTTTGCAATTAGTAATGAGGAAAATATATGCAAGGAACTATTGAGAGTGCAAGGCGATCGCCTAAAAAGTTTGATCTTGATGCTTTTTTAAACACGAAATTGGCAACGATTATTTTGCCAGCGATCGCCACAGTTTTACTATTTATCCTCTGGGAATTCGCAGTTTGGGCTTTAAAGATTCAACCTTTTAATTTGCCTGCCCCATCTGACATTCTTAAAGCAGCAATCGAGTTCGCGCCCCAGCTAATGGAAAACTCGTTACGTACAGTTTGGACAACCTTTGCAGGTTTTGCGATTGCTAGCCTTGTTGGTGTAGTTCTAGGCTTTCTGATAGGTTACTCCAAATTCATTTATTTAACTTTCTATCCATTGCTAGTTGCTTTTAATACAATTCCTAAATCTGCTCTAGTACCACTACTAGCGGTCTGGTTTGGGGCTAATGCTATTCCTGCGATCATTACCGCTTTTTTACTAGCTTTCTTCCCGATCGCGGTTAACGTCGCTCTGGGTTTAGAAACGATTGAGCCTGAAATGAAGGATGTTTTATACGCTTTGGGCGCATCGGATTTTGAGATTTTCCAAAAGGTGGGATGGCCACATACGTTACCTTATGTATTCGCCTCTCTCAAAATTGCTGTTTCTTTCTCCTTTATTGGCGCGGTAATTGCAGAATCAATTGCATCTAATGCTGGTTTAGGTTATCTGATCGTCCAAGCAGCTTCGGACTTTAGAGTACCTCTTGCTTTTGCCGCACTGATTGCACTTGCAATTTTAGGTGTAATGCTCTATGCCTTATTTGTTGCCATCGAGAAAAAAGTCATTTACTGGGCAAGATAATTTTCTATAGCGAATAAGCATAAAAAAAGCGGCGCAATGCGCCGCTTTTTTTATGCTTATTTGGTAGGTTTTGGCAACCATGCCCAATGGCAGTAATTGGGGTGTAAGTGGTCTTTTGGTTCATGACTTTCGAGCGCATTTTCAGATATTTGGCGATCGCGATAATCGCTGTAGGGTTGTTGTTGGCTTTCACGATAAGCTTTCATCTTTTTTACTCACAAATTAACTTTTATATTTGTATTATAAACTACAAAAAGCCCAATGAAACAAAAAAGGTCATTATTTGATGACCTTTTTTGTTTCATTGGGCTTTTTTCATAACATATATAGCAATCCTAAATGAGTTGTGGAAAAAAGCCATACTTAAAAATCTTCTCAAATCAAAAGACTTGAAGATGAGTGACTAACTCAAATAACCTCTTCACATTGTCAAAGTTCTTTAGTAAGTGATAGTACTGACGGATAAAACGCTTTGCTTGCAA
>NZ_JACJQY010000057.1 GCF_014696925.1 Phormidium tenue FACHB-1050
TTGCAAGCAAAGCGTTTTATCCGTCAGTACTATCACTTACTAAAGAACTTTGACAATGTGAAGAGGTTATTTGAGTTAGTCACTCATCTTCAAGTCTTTTGCTTTGAGAAGATTTTTAAGTATGGCTTTTTTCCACAACTCATTTAGGATTGCTATAGAACTTGATCGTTAATAGAAGATTGGTATTAATTAGCTAGAAAGTCACAGTTTGATTGACAAACACTTGCAGTTCTTTCCCTGCGGGGATAAAGAAGACATTGGGACGAGTTTTAATCTCCTCGATCGCCTGTTGACTGCGACGATTCAAAGTTTCTGAGAGAATGCCAAAGCCACCACTAATCGCCGCACCAATATAGTTGGGCGGTGGCGCGGTACTGACCGTGGCACTACCGCCAATAGATGAGATGCTGCTGGTAGTTGTGGGGCTATTGGTAAGTTTGCCAACTTCAGCTAACGCCGAAGTAATAAAGGTTGCTGCATCCATACCGCTAATTTCTGACCCGCGATCGAAGTACTTGTCTGCCACTAAAGGCGCACCCTCCGCACCACGAATGGAGATGGCATTGGGTGGTGGAATCAACTCGCGACCCGCGATCGCTATACCAACTACATCCAATTCAGCTAGTCCTGATTTCGCATCGAGGGGACGAGCAGTAACAATTAAAACCGCATCCGCAGGAATCACAGGCTTGCCATCCGCTGTCGCGATTGGCTCTTGGAGAGTGACGATGAATTTAGGAATGAGTCCAGGGGCGCTACCCATAGTCCGACTGCCATCGGTGGAGAACACGACCGATGTTTTCAATGCGGCTTTAGCCGTTGTGCCGACTAGCAAAGTATTGGCAGGTGTGGCTCTTGGCAAAGATTTTTCTGCTTGAGCGAGGTAGTTGGTAAGTGAATTTAAGGGTGGCTTCTCAATCGAAGGAATTGCAGAATTGGGATTGTTGGCATTATTTGTAGCAACAGGACTGACAGCGATCGCACGGGACATTTCCGTAGGCGCAGCCAGATTGCCATAACTACCAATACTCGCCAAGCGCTGCCATTCGTCTGCGGGATTTTTAGCTTCAGGTGGACTAGCAGAAAAGTTGCGTGGAGGAAGCATCACAGGGGTGGGCTGTGACATCACCTGTTGCATTGGTATTGGTTGAACTGGCGGAACCGATAGGTTTCTTACAGGTGCAATTGGCGGCAAATCAACAGGCTTTGCAGGATTAGCTTCTAATTTGTCTTTGGAGTCAACTTTAGAATCTGACTTTGGTAGATTCGTTGGACTTAGTGTTTTCAACTTGCCACCCGAAAGCTGACTGCCTAAAGCTAAATCCGTCTTGAACTTGGCAATTTCCGCATCCTTCGGATCGACCATTGGGTTCAGGAAAAGCTGCGGGTCATCACTGGTAACTGTTAATTGCTTCGCATTAGAGGGCGACATGATGCTATTCATGAATAGTCCTACCAGCAAAAATCCTAGAGAACCGACCCCACCAACCAAAGCTATCTTAGAAAAAGGACTACCAACAATACCCCTAATTGTTCGATATTGTTCTGGATCTGGGGCTTCACTGAAATCATCAATTGCCAAGCCCGCATCATGGTTAACATCGGGTTGAAACCCAGTTAACTCAGCAAAGTCAATCTCATCGCTTAAGCTTACTGATTGTGGTTCTTGAACTTCGGTAATCATCACAACTCCTTGAAGTATCGACAAAAATGGAAAAAGTTATTTCAAATCATTTCTGGTGAGATCCCGCATGGCATAGATTTCTAGCCCAGAGGATCTAACTTTGAAAATGGCTTGCTCCAACGGTGAAGCATCAGATTTAAGATTTGGTACATCGACCGCCTGAATAAAAATTTCCTTGTTAAAGGGAACCGATTCGCCCACTTGATTGAGGGGACTGAAAGTAACCAGATTTGCCACTAGATTGACTTTCCATTTCCCTTTCTCAATCTCTTCAGGAGCCGTAATCGTCTGCGGCACTAGAATTACCTTGCTGCCACCTGAGAAAACCTCTATGGGCGTGAGTTCTGCGATCGATGAAAGCAATCCTTTACGGAAGTCTTCGGAAAAAGCAAAGCTGGCTTGCCAAGCCGTGGTAGTAATTTTCTTTTTCAAGCCCTTGTCCGCAGTAACTTCCACACCAGTATCTAAAAGCGGCTTGCCATTTTGACTAGCATCAGAGGGTAGTTCCCCCGTCCATGTCATTAGCGCCATCACCTGCTGGGTAACAAACTGCTTCACCACTTCAGGAGATCTGGTTTTATTCTCACTGGCGATCGCGGTAATTGCTTTTCCGTCCGACAACTGCACCAGTGTTGGTGGTTTCTGAGAAGCAAGGGAAGCATATGCACCGATTAGAGCGATCAGTCCCAAGCTATTGAGTGCCGATAAGCCAAGTATGCCGAACAAAATCGATACCACCAATACGTCTTTAGGAGTTTTGGCTTTACCACGGTGGGATAGACCAGTAGGAATAAAGCGATGGAAAGCATTAGTTTCATCTGTTTCTGTTTTTGGTTCAGTATTCACTTCTGGATTTGGATATGAGTTCATGGGAATTACCTAGAGATGCGTAGACCGATATTTAAACCTGCGGAAGCGGCGGCACTTGCTGCCGAGAGGATGGCGCTAAAGATTGCCATGCCACCACCTGCCGATAGAGATAGCGCCAGAATTGGTGCAAGTAGTCCCAGCACAATCGCGATCGAGAGTGTATCCATTTGGGCTGAAGCGGCGATTGCTGTGGCGGCAAGTCCCGTGACAATGTTCAGGCTCAGCTTTGCCATTCCCAATGACCAGAATCCTGTCATCCAGGCATAGAGAGGCTTAGCGCCAATCGGCAGTAAAGAAGCACCAACTGCAAGAGGACCGAGTAGACCTGTAAGCAAAAAACCGACCTCAATCAAAGCCTGAAACGCGGACTGCATTGCTACCATAAAAGTCTCGATCGCTGCCAGCATAATTGACCTTGAAATCACCGTGCCGGGGAAGAGATTCGTAACGGCTTCGAGAGGGTTTTCACTTGCCTTCTGGATTTGTTTTTGTAACTTGCCCACCAGAGCCGCAGCAACTGCACCGTAGTTAGATTGATAATTACCGAGCAAAGCTTGAGCTTTGGTATTCACCTCTTGTAAGCAGACCTGCATCTCCTCATTCTTGGTGAGCCCATTGCATTGCTGACGGTAAGCAATAATTTGCTCTTGGGCGACCGAGAAATCAGCTAGGGCTGATAGAGTTTTCTCCAATTGGGCGGTGGAGGTAATTGCGCCTAAAACTGAGTTATTGGCATTGTTAATCACTGTCCGCATCCCATTGGTGAGTCCGATCAGGTTTTGACCACCATTGGTGAGTAGGACAATCACAATTACTGGCCAGATTAATTCGCCAAACTGCCTATAGCTCTGGTCATCAATCAGGTTTTTAGTGAATTGGATGATCCATAGCAACAGCGAAGCCACGGCAATGATTAAACCCAGATTGGTGAGTGCTTGGTAGAGAGTGCCATTGAAGGCAAGTTCCCAAGTGTTCTGCCATGAGCCTTGAACCGCTAGCGATACCTCTTCTGAATTGTTGACAATCGCTTGAGCAATCAGCATAGGTCATCTCGCTATCTTAGAAAGGTATAGGGCATCCGTTGTTGCACGGTTGAGTTACGCTCCATCAGACGATCTTGGCGATCGCCTTTGAGTGAGGCGTTAATCTGGTCAAGATTGAGCAGTGATGTGGCTCCCTGTTGGGTTTGTTGCACTTGCAGCGCTAATTGTTGAGCGTCAATCTGAGCGCGTTGGCTATTCTGTTCGGCTACCTGTGAGTTCTGCTCCGATAGCAACCCCAGTTGATTAGCGACATTACCGACCTGACTAGCATTGTTACCAAACTGGGAAGCAATATTGGCAAGGATTGCCGAATTACCCGCATTCTGTTGTGCCACAATCTTGAGGACATCCTGTGTTGATATGGCGGCTTGCGCCTGCTGCGACAATCCATCCACCTGTTGGGAACGGGACAATGAGTTCTGAGCAAAGGTGACCGAGTTTGCCGCGATCTGTTGGGAGACATCAGCGATCGCGGTGCTAGTTTCTGCACCTGTCGCTGTATTCAAAGATAGCTGTCCAACGTTCTGAGCATTGACGAGCATATCTTCAAGGGTTTTCTTCAACCTTGCTTGCCCCTCTTCTCCCAATACATTTTGGATAGAGGTATTCGTAATTGCCGAGGTGACCACACCTTGATTGATCAATGTGCCATTTAGCCCCGCATTGTTAAAAGCTCCCTCAATCTGAGCGAGGACTGTGGCTTCGGCTTTACTGGGATCTGGTAATCCCAGTTGCCCGATTGACTGAGTAACGGCGGCTTGTACCTGTGGTAAGTACTGCCCCAATATCTTGTCCATTTGAGCTTTTAAGAAATCGCCAGAATTAATCGAGGTAATCAGTTGATTGACCTGTTGGATTAATCCTGTGAGTTCGGGTGGTAATGGCACTTGAGCATCCGCAGGGTGGGGACTCAGGATCAAGAGCGAACAGGTTGCGAGGCTGATCACTGAAATCTGACGGGTTTTTAGTTTGTTCATGGCGGTGTAATAAGTTTCTAGAGATGAAGAATTAAGCAGCCAATTCGGGCAGTTTCAACTTGCGCCCATCCCTCAAAGCACTTGCCATCTCTCGCGAGAATGCGGCTAAACCTTTGTAGGGATCTGCCATCGCCAGCATGTAAGCGGTACGCGCTTCCTGCTCATCGGGATTGTTTGCCACAACGCCCAGTTGGATATAGCTAGGGAAAAAGCGCACGAATGTATAAATTCCCGCATCATCTAGCAGCCATTGCGAATAGATCGCCTCACGTTTCGGAAAGAAACGCTCCTCTGCATTCTGGGCAATCACCTCTCTGGGATATTTGAGAATGCTAACAAAGCTATCCACTGCCGAGGGTTGGATGCGACCAATCAATCTGGTTGATAGGTTTTGGAGGATTTTCGGAGCCGAGGGAGATCTGGCGATTGTGTCAGGGTCTTGGGCGGAAATAATTACCTTGATGCCCGCCTTGGCTCCATTGGCACAGAGCCTTGCCACCATTTCCGAAATGGTGGGATATTCAAATAGAATTGGCGCTTCATCAATAAACAGTATGCTGGCTGGGGATGATAAGGCACGCCTCAGGGCGGCGGAATATGCCGATAAAGCTAAAATCGCGGCATCCTCAGCTTCCGATAGATTACGCAGGGCAAACACCAATAGTCTGGCATCACTACGAAAAGTCGATGGACGGGAAATGGCACGACCAATCCTAGAGTTAAGCCAGAATCGAAGCTGAATCACAATTTGATTTGTCGCCTGATCGATCTGTTCGCTATCGGCAACATCGGAGGTAATATCCGCTTTGCCCTCCGTCAAAAAGTAATCGAGAAAGTCCGACAGCGTGGGCATATTGCTCCATGCTTCTGTCCCGAATCCATCAGCGATCGCCTGATCGTATCTGGCTTTAATTTGCGGATCGTCAAAAAAGGCATTGACCACAGGCACTAACAAAGCTCGAATCAATTGCCGCAGTTGCCTTTCCGATGAGGATAAATCGTGCTGACTTGCCCCGAACACCATCGTCATCAGTGCCGATTCTACAAAAGACTTGAAATCCCGCAGTCGTTCATCTGCTTGTTCATGGTCAAAGGCTCGCAGATCTGGAAGTTCCAGTAAGTTTGAGGACTCTTTGCTAATGTCGAAATAGGCTCCCAGTTCACCGATGAAATGGGTATAGTCCGTAAACGTACTTGTGCCATCAGGTTTTGGGAAGTCTAAAGCCACAATTTGCTGTTCGTGGCATAGGGCTTGAGACAAAAACGCCGATACTAATACCGACTTACCCGCACGGGTGGTTGCAAAAATACCAATATTGCGATGCTTACGCACGTCGATATATAAAGGCATCCCGCCTTCTTCGGTAATCAGTTCAAAACCAGTCTCATCGACAGATCTGGGCATCACACAACCTGTAAAGGCAACCGCTTCATCGGATAGATAAACATGGCGACGGGGGAATGGTTGAGTCAGTAGATTTCCTACGGTCACAGGTAGGGTTTGCTTCCACATCAGCCATGCATATTCAGTTTCGCGTTCGACCCAAGCGGGACGTTGGAAGCAACTGCAAAAATAGCGACAGGCATCATCAAGGGCAATCAAGTTAGGGCGGCGAATTAAGATTGCTACGGCTACGTTAATTGGCATGGCTCCTTCATATAGTGCTTCCTGTGCCTTAACTGCTTTTTGCTGTTTCAGTGACGCATTGACGTTGATGTTATTCAAGGAAGCGGATTGCTCTTGCGAGACAATGCTCTGCTTGGTAACCCGTTGCATATTCGCTTTGACAATCGTTTCATTGGCTCTCGTGAACTGACAAAACACTTCCGTATTTGCTACCGAGTCACGGGCGATCGCCTCCCAGAGATAGCGCATCTGCTTACCCTTAGATACCCAGCCGCCTGGTTTATCCATGAAGGTGAGTACACCAATATATTCACCCTTGAGGTGAACGAAGCCATTGTCAGCAAAGGGAATTGAGTCGGGTCGCTCTAGTAGTAACGTTTTCAAATGCACTTGGGTATTGACTCGCTCTTCCACACCCCGCTCTGACATAACCAACAATTGCGGAATCGCAGGAGGATTGCTGTTATTGAATTGCCGCCAGAGATGCTCCCATAGTTCCTGCTCGGTCAAGGGTCGCAGGTCTAAACCCATGCGATTAACTAGAATCTGTTCCCAGTTCAAGAAACCATCGGTAAAAGCTTTAGCAAAAGCAATCTCATGTCGTTCCTGCTCGATTTCCTTTTCCTGACCCATCAATTGCTGCGATAGCCTCTGTATCCAAGCCAGTGCTTTTTCCAGAACATCATTGCCTTCAGCCGTGGAACCACGCAGGGTATAGGTGGCATAGAGTCTCAGGAATTTTGGTTTGCGTAGTCCTGATTTGGCTAATTCCTGCACCCTTTGCTTTTCACCCATAACCAGAAACTTGAGTTGCGGCGTATCCGCTTGTTCATAGAGTTCTTGGAGTTGCTGTTGGCGATCGCTGTCGGAACTAACCGAACCAAAATGCACCGTCAGCTTTTCGCCGTCAGGAATATCTTTCAATCCAGACTGAATCGCCTCAAATAATGATTCTTCCTGCTCTGTTGATAGCGTCGTATGAATTCCCTTCGACTCCCAGCCAAATACAAACTGTAATGACTCTAGCGACGATTGACCTTGCTTAAGGACAAAACAACTAACGGCGCGACCGCGTAACTCAAACTTGAGCAGGCATTCCACAGCAAGCTCTTTTTCAAAGTGCTTATATCGTTTTTGATTAACGCTCTGCATACTTTCTTACCTCCTGCTTACGCATTCCCCTATACTGATAAACGCCTCGCGTCCATCGCGGCACAGGGATAAATTTTGATAAAAACCGATAGGGTTTGGAACCTGTCAAGATCCACCATGTTGCATCACCCCAAGCCACAATCAGCAATACCCACAACCAAGGCATATTTAGAACTACGTAGCAAATCATGAATAGGGTAAAGCTGATAATCGCCCAAGGAATAATTAGCTCGGTGGGAAAAGGTCCAATCTTCGGACTTGCCCCCAAAATGGCATTGACCTTACGGAATTTGTACTCTTCTGCCATAGTGTTAGGCTGCACCCGTGATAATGCCTGCCAAAATGTCGCCCATCGTCACCGTAACTACTAGAATCAACGGCGTTCTCGCCATTTGTTGCCAATCATCGTCGTTTCTGGCTGATTGAATCACCTTTACCAGTCCAATACCTAGATAGATTACAAACAAGGCTCGCAACACATTGAAAATCAGGGCAACTAGTCCTGTATCAATCCCAGGAATTGCCCCTGTCATCCATGTCTGAGTCCTATTGAAAAACTGGGCTTGAGCTGGCTCCACTGTGAGAATTAGCAGTAAACCAATCACAAAACCAATGGCGATACCCAGTAATAAAACGGGACTGTACTTGGATTGCCGAATCAATTGCTCGAATTTGCCATAGAGCATCAGCAATACCTTTGGGAAGGCTATCAGCAAACCAATCAAGGCTAGTAAAGCCGTGAGATACATCCCTTTAGAGCAAGCAAAGGTCATGACGATTCCCACAATTGAAGCCGTCAATGTGGCTATCTGAAGATTTTGGATTTGGCTGAGGAAGTTACTGCGGTGGGGACTATAGGGAACTCTCAGAGAATTAATTGGATAGGTTTTCATAGTTGCTATCTAGAAAAATGTGAGATATGAGAAATAGATGCACAAAAGCCATAGGCAACAAAGCGATCTGATTACCTTTGCACCTCTACTTTTGAAAAGCATTCTGATTGATAGTTCTTTTCTCGTCAATAACCGAACAGCATACGCACTGTCGATTTAGGCTGTATTTGAAACATCACGATCGTCGCCGCCGATCTGCTAAGGCATCATTTAAGCCACCTTGCAGATATTGCTTCCGCAACCTCCAGAGACGGGTTCTTTTAACCCGCAGCACTCGCATTACTTCTGAGATATCAACACCGTCATGCAGGGCAAGTAATACTTGTGCGCGATTGATGGTTGATGCATGACTATTACCTTTTAGGCATAGAGCCACGCATTGGCGATAATCGGTGTTGGTGAGGGTGATTTTTAGTCTTTCCATGTTTCAAATAACGTTTTGTAAAGTTTGGCGTGGGGCTACTTTTTTTGCTAATCATTACTTTTGTCGGACAATTATTTGTTAACTTTCCTGACTAGAATGTTTTATGTAACACAAATTTTATAAGCATAATCTTCTCAACTAATCTCTGGAAATATTTCATAGGGAAGATTCAGCATATTTTATATCTATTGTTGAAGATGAGAGAGGGAAAATCAAACAATACGAGAGACTGGTCATGCCGATCGCTAGTTCATCAGTAAGCGATAATTGGAAAGTGGTTCGCAAAATGGAGATGGTTTATCATGGCAGGAAATTTAAAAGGGAAAGTTGCCTTGGTAACAGGGGCTTCACGGGGAATTGGCAAAGGTATTGCTATTGGTTTGGGTGAATCAGGTGCGTTGGTTTATATCACGGGGCGCAGTGTGAATCAGACAAATTCTATAGATTCTATTTCCGGTAGTTTACTAGAAACCAAAACCGCCATAGAAAAAGTGGGTGGAATTTGTATAGCAGTTCCCGTTGATCACAGTGATGATGAGCAAATTAAATCTCTATTTGAGCAAATTGATCGCGAACAAAATGGACAATTGGATCTCTTGGTGAATAATGCCTATGGTGGCGTGCGATCGCTAATCTCTTCTAACGGTAAACCATTTTGGGAAGCAGATCTGAGTCTTTGGGATGCTTGCAATCAAGTTGGTTTGCGAAGTCACTATGTAGCAAGTCATTTTGCTGCGAAGATGATGACTCAACGCAAACAAGGTTTGATTGTGACGATTTCTTCTTGGGGTGGGTTAGCTCCTATCTTTGGTGTTGCCTATGGTACTGGTAAATCTGCTTGCGATCGCCTTGCATCCGATATGGCTGTCGAACTAAAGCCGTTTAATGTTGCTTCGATTTCACTCTGGCCGGGGATTGTTGGGACTGAGCAGTTTCATCAGTTGGCTGCCGACAATCTTGAGAATAATGATAGTAATCTTGGTGTGGCGGCGATCGCTGATAAATTCAATTGGGAAACTCCTTTGTTTGTCGGTAGGGTAATTGCTGCTCTATATAATGATTCAGCCCTGATGAAGCGAACTGGGATAGTTCAGATTGTGGCGGAATTAGCGGCACGTTATGGAATAGTTGATGAGTATGAGCATCGTCCTGTTTCTTTACGTTCCCTCAGATTTTTATTGGCGCAAGGTTTACCTCGTCTTAAAACCAGAGCTAAATCCATTCCTGATCTGCGTGTGCCTTGGTGGATTCTCCTGTTAACTGTTCTCAAGTCGCCAAAAATTTAAAATCGCTTCTGCATTGCTAGAGCTAAAATCCATAATTCATGTCTATCCAATATTGCCAGTCTGCTAACGCTTCTTCGGTGTCTGGATCTGGGTTTATGGCTTCGATATCTGATAGTTTTGCGGTAAAGGTGTCATCGCTTTCGCCAATGTAGGCTACTTCGACATACATATTGCTTTCACAATCTTCTTCTGAAGCCATGCTTAACACTTCAACTTCTTTTTCGGCTATCGCACCTGTTTTTCTAGTTTTCTTTTTCCATTTGGCAAGAAATGGGAAAGTGATTTTGTCTTGGAGGTAGTAGTACCAACCCATTGCTCTTTCTGATTCGTCGTAGGCATCGACTACTATTTCATAGTCAATTCGATTTTCTCTGATGGGATCGGTTTGTTTATTGATCATGGATTATATTTTGGGTTTGTGAAGTGGGGGAAGTAAAAGGCGGAAGATCGAAGAATGAAATTTAAGATTGTAATTTTACGCGATCACGATAATTTTTAGCATTTCTATGTTTTTTTGTGCTTCGTCTTTCTTTCCCTCTTCGATCTTCAGTCTTCTCTCTTTCCCTTCCGTTTCCGTCCCCTTGCGGGGAAATGGGTATGAAACATTGCTCCGAACAACACCGTTGCTCCAACAATTGCTCCTGTAAGGTTTCCGTCCCCTTGCGGGGAAATGGGTATGAAACTGACTTCTAAAGCGCTGGCTACTTGGTTAGTAGTAAGTGTTTCCGTCCCCTTGCGGGGAAATGGGTATGAAACCGGGCTGCACTTGAAAGCAACAGCGAACAAAAGGTTCGTCAAGTTTCCGTCCCCTTGCGGGGAAATGGGTATGAAACTACATGTGATTGTAATTTTTTCATGCTTGGCCATTATAATATTGTTTCCGTCCCCTTGCGGGGAAATGGGTATGAAACTCTTACGCTATCCTCTCTTTTGAAGCTAGCAAAGACTGGGAGTTTCCGTCCCCTTGCGGGGAAATGGGTATGAAACGTCATGCAAATTTTTGACTTACTGCAAGATAAAGGCTGTTTCCGTCCCCTTGCGGGGAAATGGGTATGAAACCAACCTTTGTGAAACGAAGTGGGTTTGCTCGTAGAAATCTCAGGTTTCCGTCCCCTTGCGGGGAAATGGGTATGAAACCTATTCCTGTGATTCTTGCCTCGGTAATTGGTGCGCTTAGTTTCCGTCCCCTTGCGGGGAAATGGGTATGAAACAGGAGGCGTTCACGTTTCTTTGTGTAAATTCATTCTAACCAGTTTCCGTCCCCTTGCGGGGAAATGGGTATGAAACGGAGTATTAGATTTTGCTAAATCAGAAAGAGAAGAAGCTTATGATGTTTCCGTCCCCTTGCGGGGAAATGGGTATGAAACACTTGCAATTTTTAAGCCATACCTAGCAAACATTTCAAAGGGGTCAATCGACACACCTCATTTTAGTCTCAATAAGAACACCTTATTGACAGGTTTTCAAGAAAACGGACATCTTGGAACCCTTGCTAGGTATATCATCGACACACCTCAACGAGATTATGCGGTTTTCAAGGTTCGAGGGGGATGCGTCGATTTGACGATACAAATCACACTAAAGGCTAAAAACAAAAAAGTCAACCTAAATAATGTAAACATTTGGTGGAGGCTTTGGCAACGCACCAGCGCGATCGCTAAAGCCTTTGGCAAAGCATCAGACAGTATCCAATAAAAATGAAAATTATCCTCCAGTGGATTTACTGGCTTTTTACCTACTGATACTGCTTTTTGATCGCTTTTGGTGCGATTGCGTAGGTCAAGCATTAGGGGAAAGACGGAAGATCGAAGGTCGAAGAATGAAAATCAAGAAAATGATTTTACGCGCTCGCAACAACTTTAGCATTGTTATATTTTTCTTCCACTTCGTCTTTCTTCATTCTTCAATCTTTCCCTTCCGTTTCCGTCCCCTTGCGGGGTGTTTGGGGTGAAAGCAACTCAGATCGGTGAAAACGTTGATTTGAAAGTGTTTGATAGTTTCCGTCCCCTTGCGGGGTGTTTGGGGTGAAAGCCGACTACGAAAACGGAACTTTTGAACGTGGCGAACAAGTGTTTCCGTCCCCTTGCGGGGTGTTTGGGGTGAAAGTCCTCACATTTTTGAGGCTTACACAGTAAAGCTTTTAATAGGGTCGATCTCCATAGGTCATTTACATAGTCAATAAGCTTGCTAAATTCGCAATAAGACTACAACTGTAAAGGCGGAAATCCTTATGGAGAGCGCGACCTCCAGAGGTCAACGTAATAATGCGGTTTTCAAGGTACATGCCACCTATGGAGGTAACTGACAAAACTATAAATGCAAAATCAAGTTTTTGTCTAGTTTAATAATATTAAATTATGTAAAAACTAGGCGGCGGTGCTGGTGGATTGCTGCCGACAGTCAGAAACTTAGGCAACGCATCAGACGAAAGAATGAAGGTGGAAGGTCGAAGAAGGAAGAAAGAGAATTAAGAATGTAGTTTTAGACGATCGCTGATCTAGAAATTTTTTGTATAGTTGTTATATGTTAATGAGGAGCATGAGCCATGACTACCGATAGTATGTTGCGCGATCGCTTAATTCAAAAGTTAGATGTGCTTGCTCCTGATGAGCTTAGCTCGGTTATAGATTTTGTGGATTTTTTAAATTACAAGAAACAAAAGTCTCTAGGTCAAAAATTTAGAGAATTGTTTCGTGAGACTCAAGCTTTAGCGGGTGTAAGCGAGATTACTGAAGAAGATATTGCTGCTGAGATTGCGGCGTATCGGAGAGGCGAATGAAGGTTGTAATTGATACCAATGTTATAGTTTCTGCTGTTTTGCGCGATCGCAATCCTGAGAAAGCTGTTTTATATGTTGTTGATCGTCCTGAAATATTTGACTGGGTTGTAAGTCCTGCGATTTTGGCGGAGTATAAACAAGTTTTAGGCAGACCGAAGTTCAAAGCTATTGATAATGTGAGATCTCATTGGCTAAATCTAATTGATGAGGCTGTAAAAATTATTGATGTGAGTACCTCTTTTGATTTTCCTAGAGATCCCAAGGATGCAAAGTTTTTGGAATGCGCGATCGCTTCTAATGCGGATTATTTAGTTACTGGCGATCGCGATTTTGATGAGGTTTCTGATTTGCAAAGTACACAGATTGTTTCTGCGTCAAGGTTTTTAGAAATAGTTGAAATAAAGACGGGAAAATAAAGGCGGAAGATCGAAGAATGAAGAATGAAATTTAAGAATGTAATTTTACGCGATCGCCACAATTTTAGCGTTTCAATATTTTCCCTAATCTTCATCTTTTCTCCACTCTTCCGCCTTCACCTTCCGTTTTTTCTTCTTCAACCAATAGCTCTAGCTTTTAGTACAGGACAAAAAACAAAGATTAAAAAATCGCTATAACCTATACCAATATTGATTTGTAGGGGTTTAGCATTTGTGCCAATCCCTCTAAATTGTTACTCCTATTTTTATTCGCAAATGCTAAACCCTTGATGCGATTCACCAACAAATTAGGACTGCGGTTAAGAATTTGTCGGCGAATGTCGGAGGTTTAGGGCAAAGCATTCCCGATTTGAGGTTATCTGCAAATTGGTAAATTGCGGCGGGAATGCTTTGCCCCTACGGTGCGATCGCGTAGGTCAAACATAGTTAGAAAGGCGGAAGAATGAAGGCTGAAGAATGAAATTAAGAGTTCGATTTTACATGATTGCAGTACTTCTATGTTTTTTCTTTCTTTTTTCATTCTTCGATCTTCATTCTTCGACCTTTCTCTTACGTTTCCGTCCCCTTGCGGGGTAATGGGTGTGAAACATCAACAACTCTAGTGTTAACTATCTAGGTACTTTCTGGGTTTCCGTCCCCTTGCGGGGTAATGGGTGTGAAACGCAAAGCAATAAGTGCAGGAGATATAAGTAAACAAAGTTTCCGTCCCCTTGCGGGGTAATGGGTGTGAAACAACTGCTCTAGCGTTGCAATTTGGTGATGTTTCTGCTTCTGCGTTTCCGTCCCCTTGCGGGGTAATGGGTGTGAAACATGGCATTTTTGCACTACTGCAGCCAATCCTGATTTGAAAGTTTCCGTCCCCTTGCGGGGTAATGGGTGTGAAACATGTGTACCCCACGATGTCACAAACGGGCTCAGTAAAGTTTCCGTCCCCTTGCGGGGTAATGTGTGTGAAACTGCAATCAATTCGGGACACGCGCATCACTGATGCGAAAGGGTTTCCGTCCCCTTGCGGGGTAATGGGTGTGAAACTTCAGTTTTGTTTGGCAGGCTGCGTTCTCATGCTTGGAGGGTTTCCGTCCCCTTGCGGGGTAATGGGTGTGAAACCTCAACTTCGTGCCCAATTGGCATCGGAAAACAATATCAAGTTTCCGTCCCCTTGCGGGGTAATGGGTGTGAAACCCCTCACATTTTTGAGGCTTACACAGTAAAGCTTTTAATAGGGTCGATCTCCATAGGTCATTTACATAGTCAATAAGCTTGCTAAATTCGCAATAAGACTACAAACATAAAAGCGGAAACCCTTATGGAGAGCGCGACCTCCAGAGGTCAACGTAATAATGCGGTTTTCAAGGTTCTTGCCACCTATGGAGGTGATTCCAAAAAATATAACTGCAAAATCAAGATTTTGTCTAGTTTAATAATATTAAATTATGTAAAAACTAGGCGGAGGTGCTGGTGGATTGCTGCCGATAGTCAGAGACTTAGGCAACGCATCCGACGGTATCCAGTATAACCGCACATTATCAACCTCAGGCTTTACCCGTTTTTTGATTTTAACGTGCAGTTTTTTCATGTCATCTAAACTTATAAAACACTCAAACACACTTTCTTGCACACGCCGCCCATGCCCCTCAAGAAAATTTGATAACTTGAGACGGCGCTTATCATCAGCAATATCGTAGACTACCAAAACTAGCATTTAGTCATTCCTGCGAAACGCCTCATAGGGTGCTTCGCCCAGCAAAGCCGACCGATACCGCCAGATTTGATGCTGGATCACCCGTCGATAGGAAATTTTTTCTTTGAGGTCAGCATAAGCGATTTTTAAAGAGATGCGCTCCTCAAAATGTTTGAGAAATACTCGCCTTGCATTATCAGCCAAGTAAATGCCACCATCCTTGTCTGGATAGGTAAAATCAGTAGGTTTCAGAATTTTTTTGTTAATCAAATTCATTACTAACGTATCAACCACAGGCGATCTAAACTCCTCCATCAGATCAAAAGCCAAATGCGTCTCCTTACGATCGCTACGATGCAAATTTCCCAAATAAGGATTTAACCCCTCCGCCAAAATCAAGCTCAACACATTGTTATAAAGCAACGTATAACCAAAACTCAGTAACGAATTAATAGGATCTTTAGGCGGACGGCGAGTTCTACCCGTCAAACTAAAACCCTCATTGGTAATCAATAGCCCTAAAGCCGCAAAATAACGATTTGCCGCAATCCCCTCATAACCTCGCAAACTTTCCAAAGTTTCAGCCGTCTCCACAGACTCAATATCGGACGTAATCCCCGCGATCGCAGTCGCCACATCCTCCAACAGCCGCTTACGATTTAGCCTCAACAACAACTGCTTCGAGTTCACCAACTTACCCCAGACGATCGCCCTAGCCGTCTCTAATTGAAAAGCAACATCCAAACGCTTTTGCCACTGCGCCTCCTCAGAAACTAGATCGCAAAACTCCGAATTCCATAGCTGTCCTTTATATTCGCCCATCTGCGTCAAAAAAATCACAGGAATTTTTGCATCCAAACAAGCAGAAATCGCTGAAGTGGTTAGCTGAATATTGCCAAATACTAAAGGGAGAAAGGCGGAAGAGGGAAGAAGGAAAATGAAGAACTTCGTCTTGGTATTGTCGTAATTTGCTCGTTTTTACCTTTTTCGTCCTCTAATCTTTCCTTCACTCTTCGACCTTCGATCTTCCGTCTTTATCTGCGGCTCTAGTAATGGATGCAGAATATTTAACAATGCATGTTGCACAATGCGATCGCGCACAGTTGGTACGCCTAACTCTCGCCATCCGCCAGCTTTTTTAGGAATGAATAACTGCCGCAATGGCATCGGGTGATAATAACCAGAAGCTAGCGATCGCCTCATTTGGCTTAGATAAGCTTCAGAATTTTTAGCAAAATGAGCCACACTTTCGCGATCGACACCCGCGCATCCATTTTTTGCTGCAACCCGTTCCCATGCAAGCTGAAAGTTTTCTGGACTCAGGAATTTATCACTAAAATTCTGCATCAGAGGGGAGGGATAAAGGCGGAAGACGGAAGGTCGAAGAGGAAAAAAAAGGCGGAAGATCGAAGAATGAAGAATGAAATTTAAGAATATAGTTTTACGCGATCCCGACAATTCTAGCGTTTCTATATTTTCTTGCTCTTCATCTTTTCTTCACTCTTCGACCTTCGTTCTTCCGTCTTTATTTTTCGCCTTTTTCACCAAAGTCACAAAAATCGCAATCAGTTCTTCCGCTTCTTGAATGAGATTAGCTAAGTTAGATGCTTTGATAATCTCAGCTTCAGCTAATAGCTCTAGCCAGTAAATACTTTCTTCTAGCTCTTGCAGTCCAACTTCAATTTTACTGATGTATTCCGCATTGGATCGCGCACGGGTTGCTTCTCGATAATGCGCCCCAACTGATGTTCCACTTCTCAGTACTTGTTTTCCTAATACTTGGGCTTCGGTGCTTTAGGGCAGTGATGTATATAATTTCACAATTCTCAATGCAAAGCTTTTGGTGCGATCGCGTAGGTCAAACATATATGGAAAGGCGGAAGAATGAAGGCGGAAGAATGAAATTAAGAGTTCGATTTTACATGATTGCAGTACTTCTATGTTTTTTCTTTCTTTTTTCATTCTTCGACCTTCATTCTTCGACCTTTCTCTTACGTTTCCGTCCCCTTGCGGGGAAATGGGTATGAAACGTTGTTTATCTTTTCATTAGTATGAACAAAATAGTGTTTCCGTCCCCTTGCGGGGTGTTAGGCGTGAAACAAAAGCTTGTTTAAATGTAGGCTTGAGCTTAGTATTCAGTTTCCGTCCCCTTGCGGGGTGTTAGGCGTGAAACCGTTATGTTACCTATGCTCTCTTGGCTGGTGATTCTTCCGTATTGGAAGAATCACGTTTCCGTCCCCTTGCGGGGTGTTAGGCGTGAAACAGGCTGCCAACGAGTAGCTTCAGTTGATGGTGGATTGATTGTATAGTTTCCGTCCCCTTGCGGGGTGTTAGGCGTGAAACCCCTCACATTTTTGAGGCTTACACAGTAAAGCTTTTAATAGGGTCGATCTCCATAGGTCATTTACATAGTCAATAAGCTTGCTAAATTCGCAATAAGACTACAACTGTAAAGGCGGAAATCCTTATGGAGAGCGCGACCTCCAGAGGTTAACGTAATAATGCGGTTTTCAAGGTTCTTGCCACCTATGGAGGTAACTGACAAAACTATAACTGCAAAATCAAGATTTTGTCTAGCTTCATAACATTAAATTATGTAAAAGCTAACAGTCAAGCCACCATAACTAAATGATTCCACATTTTTGAAATCCGTAATTAACCCAATAAAGACTTTTCAATATCAATCAGCGATCGCCCAATCCCCATCGCCTTTTCTCGGATATTCGTAGCCACCATCGGCTGCTTATTCATCCCACAATGCGCCAGATCATTCCGCAAATTAGCCAACTCCTTCCATAAAGTCGCGATCGCCCTAGCATTAGGAAGATCAGCCAACTCATCAAAATAGAAACTTTCCTTTGACACAAATCTCCGTCCCCGCCCATAAAACTTATGTCTCAAACGATTTAGCGCATCCTCTATCAGTTCACGACCTCCCCTATAGTCCAAAATATCCAACTCAAACCAGTAGGCAACCAACGACACCAGCCACTCCCTCGCTAGCGTCAAAGCCTGCACAATATAATTGCGCTCAATGTACCACTCAACCGTCTCCCTCTGGATTTCCAGATTTTGACGAATTGCATCCTTCTGCATAGGACGCTCTAACGCAAACTGCCCATATTCCGCCACAACGCGATCGCTCAACAACTGAAAAGGTCTTGCCCTCTGCCCAAAAGCATCCGCACTGCGTCTTAGCGTTGCCTCCAACTTTGCCGCCGAAGCCATCACCTCAATCGGTCTCGTAATACTCAGCGCCAAAGAAATCGTTTCAATAGCACTAGCTGCATTTTCTAAAGACACACTCAAATCTGACCAATCAGGGCGATCGCGCAATTCTCCACCAGTCGGTATCTCATTCCTCAATAGATCCACCAAAGCCTGACCATTCCCCATCTCCGTAAACCTTGTAGTCGCCGTAATCCAATCAATCATCGAAATAAATTCCGACAAATCAATCACAGGCGCAATTCCTTCCGTTTTTAACTCCAAAGCTCCATAGTAAATCGCCTCAATCGACACATTCTTCGCCGCCTTGAAATAAGCCGCAAGTAAAAACACCAGAAAAGGTAGCGATCTCAACCCGTGAGTAATATCAAAAATAACACTTTCCCCTTCAGGAATCTCCGCCGCAATAATCTCAAAGGTTTGCCACATCTCCTCCGTATCCATTCCTGTAGGAATATCCAGAGCCTGAACCCTTGGATCATTTTGAAGATTTACTAATTTTGACCATATTTGATTACCTCACTGGCGGTAAAGCATAACCGATTTGACGCAGAGCTTTGCGAAATTTCCCTGCATTAATCGCTAAAACCACTAAAGCACGATTACCCACAAGCTGGCAGTATTTCTTAGTAAGCGGATCATTGGCAATCAACGTAGCTAAATGCGAACTAGTACATTCAATCAACTTCGCTTCTCCCAAATCTCTCAAACTAGTTGCCTTGTGTGAAGCATTGCTCAGAAACTCCTGCACAGATTCAGGTAAAGGTTCGCTACTGTTCTGCTCCAGAACTTGTTTTAACTCCGCAATCTGATGTCCATCCTCGATCGCTGTTAAAAGCCTATCCGAGTCTAACCGCCAGATTGTATCAGCAATCCTTTGAGCATAAAGATCGAGAACTAAAGCATCAGAAATATTCAACCCAGAGCCTGAAGCCACAATTTCTAGATTTGGTAATATCCGCAAAATTTGACTATTCGCGATCGCTGTGGGTTGATATTGATCGGTCAAGCCTAAACAGTAAGACCCCAAGGCGTTTAACCGAAAATAAATCAAGCCATCATAACGACTGAGAAAATTGAGATCGTCAGTCCCCCAGAGATCGCCAAAATCACGCCAATTCATCCCTGGATCAACATAGCCAACATCAATCAAACCAAGGGTCGCAGCATATTCAAACAAGAGACAGCGCATATATCGCTCTTGCAGGATATGCCAATCATGGCTACCGTCATATCCTAAATTCCCATATCCAAATTCACAGATGTAGAGATTGTAAGGATCGCGGGTGACTTCAAACAACTGTCCAGTAGCTACCATGTATTTGCTAAAAGCACTGAACTGTATCCATTTACCAATGGGACATTCACTCAAAGCGTTAGCAATCACTTCACGCCGCCCTGCTACTGCCGTCATTCCCCTTGCGCCTTTACCAGTTTGCCCCTTGATCTCATCAATGCGCCGAAATTCATCAAAGGTTGTATTTTTTAACCAGCGCTTCCATAATGTTTGTAAAGTTTTCGCTGGTGGGTCTTGCAGAGCCTTTAGTCCAGCTTTAGTCAGAACCAGCTTTTTACCAGCAAGTTCCGCCATATTTCCCACCTGCAACAAGGCTTTCCATGCAAAGGCTTTGATACCGCCAATATCATCTTCAGGTGATGTGTAAGTATACTGTGCCTCCACTTTGCGTTGTTGATCATCATAAAAATCACCACCCAATAAAATTGTCGCGATCGCTTTCACCGTAGTGCTACTGGGTAAAGATGTTTTATCACTGACAGACACTTTGCCCGATTGAATCAAGCGCAAAACCGACAGCAAATCTTTTTGAGCTACCTGCTCCATTTCACATACTGTCAAAGGCACTTCATACTCTTGATCATTCCAATACTTTTGTTGACGCACCAGAAATGTGTCAGGAATTGTATCCCTGACTTCGGTTAAACGGGTTGCTTTAGGTTTGGGGACAAAGGCTTTTAGGGTTTGCTTGAGATCCGATGGCATCAAGCCTTGATAGAAAAATAAGCTCAATAGCGATGGCTGATATGCATAACTATAGCGATCGCCTTTACCAAAATTGGGATTCTGCCCATATTTAGCTACAAATGCGTCTGCACGGTAATCATTTCCCGATGAATGGACAACTTCAGCAACTGCGGCTTTCTGCAATTCGTCTAGCTGCCGCCAAATTGTCTGGAGCTTTACTCCCTCAAGTTGCGGCAAAATTGCAGCTACAAGCTCAGCTTTGCGAGTTAATTTGTGATTGGAAGACAACAGCGCACAAAACTTTTTTAAATTGTCAACGGTTTGCGTTTCAAGCGCTTGTTGAATCGTGGCAATAATGTCTACGAATTGTTTCCGTGGCATGGCGCAATCTGGCTACAGCAATAAGCATCAATTGTATAATCTTCGCCATCAATTCGCCATCAATTAGACCATCTGATTTCTCTTGGTTCTTTTTGTAATACTTTGCACTGCAAGATAGAATTACCTTCACTCCTCATCCAAAAACTCACGCATCATTTGATTAACCAACAGCGATTGTTCCTGCTGCACCCAATGACTGCAATTAGGAATATAGCGAATCCGCAAATCCTGCACATACTCATCCGTACCATAGGTTAATTCCTTACCTAAATATCGATCCTCCTCACCCCAAATCATCAGGGTCGGAATTTTGAGAATACCCCACACTTTCTTTTGGGACAAATAGGTAGGTAGATTGCGATAGTAATTAATCGCGCCTGTCAAAGCCCCCCGTTTAGCAAAAGCATTTTTATACTCTTCTATATCCGCATCTGTAAGAGCAAAAGCACTCTGATTGATCGCTATCCCTCGAAAAGCCTCCTCAATGAGTCGATAATCATCTAACTGAATCAAGAACTCAGGCAAAAATGGAATTTGAAAAAATGCAATATACCAACTCTTGAGCATCTGCTGTGGGGTCTTTAGTCCTGCCGCAAACTTCGCAGGATGCGGCAAATTCATCACAATCAAACGGCTCACTAGTTCAGGATAGGCATAGGCAAAAGACCATGCGATCGCTCCTCCCCAATCATGACCAACCAGAATACAACTCTCATAGCCTAAGCCTTTGATTACTCCTCTAATATCTTCCACAAACTCGGACATCACATAAGCAGATAGAGATTGAGGCTTATCACTATCGTTATAACCGCGCAGATCGACAGCAACAACTTTATGATCTTTCGCAAATTCAGGGATTTGATGTCGCCAAGAGTACCAGAATTCTGGAAATCCATGCAACATCAACATCAGCGTACCTTTACCCTCGGTAACGTAGTGCAATTTTATGCCGTTCGTATCAACCCTATCATGATGCCAAAGCTCTGCTGTCATAAGATTTTAAGTGTAACAATTAGTGCAAGTTGGCTCTAGAAAATGTATCGAAGTATCAATTAGGCTATCTATCCCCGAATAACGATGATTTCTCGACCAGCAGGACTAATGACATTCTCAGTCGTCGTGCGATCATAATATCGGCAACCCAGAGAGGCGCTCAAATATCGCCAACTGTCATTTTAAACTCAACCCATAGCCGAGAATCTACATCCTACAAAATTGTACGGATTGTTGTCATACCCGATCGCGATTAACCATGCTATTTGGGATTAAGTTTGCAAAAAGAACATCACTCGATTAGTCAGATTCATTGGCTAAAAGCCCGCCATTGCTGCGGTGCAGGTGCTAAAAACTCATATACGCCTTTAATGCGATCGCTTGCTGTGATCACAATATCAAACGATAACGACACTCGCACATCATCAGTTTCATTCATAGTTACACCATGTCTTTGCTTAGCCGGAAACAACAATAATCTACCTGCGACTGGTTCATAGACTACTTGAAGCTGATTCAGAAAATTATCCTGATCGACAATATCGGTATTCTCACTGCCCAAACCAGGGCTAACTTCATTTACCCGCACATCATCAAAAAAGACCAAACTACCAGCATCTTCTTCTGAATCTGGCACTGAGATATAAAAAACAGCACTAATATGAGCAGTATTGTGACAATGATCGCCAACAGATTGTCCTGGTCGAGAGACAATGGGCCAAGCACGCTGAATAAATAGCTGTAATTTAGTTACATCCACCCCGATTTCTTGCAAATAGATTAATGTATGAGCCTCCACTTGTTCTACTATCCAAGCAAAACGCGGATCGGAATGGATTTGTTCAACCCCATGCAAATCGCCAGTCCAAGCCATTTCTGGATTACCATCACGTTCTAAAATCTTTTGCTCACTCTGTTTCTCTAATTGCAATACTGTTTCAACTAGCAATTTTTGATATTGAGGTGCATCTACTAACTCTTCGTAATAAATCGCTAATGGGAACCAAGTCTCGATCGGCATAAATAGTAAATTGGAATGTATTTCTTAATTGATCATAATCGAATCCTACCAATTTGTATCACACACTCTTTTTTGGCTAATTCTAAATGGAAGATTTTTTATACTACCTCACACCCAGACTTTTTATTGCTTTGCCAGCTGGATTCTTGGGTTTAGGCTTTGGCTGGATTGCCAGTCTCGATTTTAATCGAAACAAAGAGAGTTCGCCAAAGTTATCAATGTTGCTCATTTCGCTCATCTTCTGCACTCAATTATACTTATTTCAAATTGATCAATATCTATTATTAATCAGTATGGGAGGGTATATAGACAGTTCAGGTACTAGAGCTATATTAGACCCATTAATATCGATAGGCATGTGTGATCTTATTTCTGAGCTATGTATGCTTTGGCTATAAATACGTTAAAGATTTAGGGTTAATTTCAAGGATATTGTTCTACTTTATTCTTAGTTCTAACTTTGTGACGCTGTATAGACTATTCTCAACTCGGCATAATAGTCTAAATTCGGTATTATTTATAGTAATTATCTACTTTGCGGCGGCTTTTTTGCCAGCTTTTTGCTTTGGTTTTGCAATTTCGGCTTCGCTATTTACTAACAATTCAGAATCTGAATAATGTTTTTTTGTGAAAGAGAATATTTGAATAAGCGATCTCTGCCATACCAGAATAGTCATAAACCTTCAGATAGCCCAAGCAATAAAGCCTTAATTAACCAATCGAAACCATGAATCAAGAAACAGACATAGTAGTAATAGGCAGCGGCATCGGTGGGCTATGCTGTGCAGGGCTGCTAGCGAAATATGGACACAAAGTCCTTATTTGTGAAAGCCATAGCATTGCAGGGGGAGCCGCCCATAGCTTTAGTCGTCAAGGTTATAACTTCGACTCAGGACCATCGCTGTTTTCAGGAATGTCTGTACGACCATCAACAAATCCCCTAGCTCATGTACTTGATGCTTTAGAAGAGAAAATTGATTGGCTAACCTACGATGGATGGGGATGTGCCATGCCCGAAGGTCAATTCTTTGCCGCCGTTGGGAACAAGTCGTTTATCGAAATCTTGACCAAACTAGGTAACAAGCAAGCAATACAGGAATGGCAAAGATTACAAACAGTCATGTTGCCATTGGGGAGAGCCGCCACCGCCTTACCGCCGATTGCCTTACGGAATGACTGGCAAGTAGCATTGTCAGCAGGTAAATACCTCTGGAAAATATTGAGAGATTTACCACAACTCTCAATGCTGACTCAACCCTTTTCCAAAATCCTAGAAGCAGAAGTGAGCGATCCATTTGTCTTAAACTGGATGAATTTGCTCTGCTTCGTGCTGTCAGGACTACCCGCCAATGGTACGCTCACCGCAGAAATTGCCTTTATGTTTGCCGATTGGTATCGCCCTGATGTCCAACTTGACTACCCCAAAGGTGGAGTCGGAGTCGTCGTCGATGCGTTGGTAAGGGGAAAGCAAAAGTATGGAGGAGAATTACGGCTCAATACCCATGTACAGGAAATTATCCTCGATGGAGAAAAAGCAGTTGGAGTCAGGTTAGCCAACAGTGAAACAATCCAAGCTCGTCGAGCCGTAGTTTCAGGAGCATCGATTTGGGATACCTTGAAGTTACTACCACTAACCGAGCGATCGCCTAAAAAACTGCACCAATTACATAAAGAGCGGCAAGACATCCCCGCTTGTCCTAGCTTTATGCATTTACATCTAGGCATAGAAGCATCGGATTTACCCAAAGATTTGCCCTGTCACTGGCTAGTTGTAAACGATTGGGAAGTCGGAGTGGCAGCTCCACAAAATGTTGTTGCCGTATCCATGCCTTCGGTCTTAGACCCATCCCTCTCGCCCATAGGCAAGCATACAATTCATGCTTATACACCTGCAACGGAACCCTTTGAGTTATGGTCAGGCTTAGATCGTAAATCTGAGGCTTATGAACAATTAAAACAAGAACGGGCTGAAATTCTATGGCAAGGGATAGAGCGTTATATTCCCGATGTGAGAACTCGGTGTGAAGTTACCTTGATTGGAACACCCCTAACCCATGCAAGATTCCTGAGAAGAGATCGCGGCAGCTATGGACCAGCGATCGCGGCAGGACAGGGGATATTTCCAAATGCTAATACTCCATTATCAAATTTGTATTGTTGTGGTGATTCCACTTTCCCTGGTATCGGCTTGCCTGCGGTTGCCGCCAGTGGCGAGATTCTGGCTAATTCTCTGGCTTCGCTGAAGCAGCAGCAAAATATGTTGAACGAAATCTTTTAAGCTCAATTCTCTCTAAGCATTTGCTCAAAGAGAATTAAGCTTAAAAGATTTAAAGGCAACAGCTTAACTTTGCATACAGCGCTAAGCAATGTATGTTGGATGCATGTTACAAAAATTTGGACACAATAATGGGTATGCCCTGCGAGATCAATAGTATTCTCAAACTCCCGCCATCACAATATCCCCAACAACTTATCAAAGGGGCAAAACATCAAGCTCAGAAACAAGATTATCGCCTAATTCCCATTGATGTTCCTATTCCACTAGTTGATGAGAATTGGTTTGCTCATGCCGACATCAAAATCAATAAACTAACTTGGGAAAATGGTCAAACCTATATCAGCTATGAAATTGATCGCCTATATTCAACATCATTTGCAACTAAAGCATAAGCTAATCGTCTGTACATGAGATAACTAGAGAATATATGGACATCTCAATTAATCCAACCTTTCCGCCGCCTTCAAGAAAGCCCGTTTCGCTGCAATCTTATTCTTTCGATTGGTATAACGCCTAAAACTTCGCACATCCCGATGCCGAGTCAACTCCATCGCCAAAGATGGATCTAACTCATACTTCACAATCAAATTCGTCGCAAACGTGTGTCTACCCCGATGAGAATGCAAATCAATCCCCGTCTTCTCCGCCAAATCATCTATCACATAACGAATTCCCCAATAGGTCAACCGTTTGCCCTGACTACGATTAGAGCAAGACACAAACAAAGCACTATCAGGTGACATCTCCTCTTCCTGCTCCTTTCTCCAACCCAAATAAGCATCCAAATCCTGAATCCCCAACTTCGTCAAAGGAACTTCCCCCTTACTATCCCACTTCGCTTCCTTAATCACCAATTCCCCATTCACATAATCCTCAACATTCAGACGACAAACCTCCTCCGCCCTCAACCCATGCAACAACACCGAAAATAAAGCCCGATCGCGCAACATCACCTTACCTAACGAGATCGCCTCATAAATCCGCAACACCTCCTCATCTTCCAAATCCTTAGCCACAGGATCGGGCAATCGCTCTTGCTGAATGCCAATAGTCGGATCGGCAACCACATATTCTGAAAGCAACATCCATCTATAAAACGATTTCAGCGTCCGCAATACCCGATTCACCGAACTCAATGCTAACTCACGTTCCTTTAGCAAAAAAGTTTTAAACTGTGTCACTTTGCGGCGACTCACATCCACCCAAGCCAAGTCGCACCAATTCATAAATGTCAGCAAATCCGCTTGATATGCTTTATGGCTCTTGGGCTGCAAAGACCTCGATGCTAAAAATTCATCAACTCGTGACTGGCGTAAATCCGTAGCGGCGATCGCTTTGGGTGGTTCACTGTAAACAACTAAAATTGGCTCTGGTATTGACATAGCAATTAGTCTCTAGCCTCGAATTACAATTATTTCTCGCCCTGCGGGACTGATCACATTCTCAGTAGTCGTGCGATCGCTAAGCGGCGGCAACCCAGAACGGCGATCAAAAATCACCAACCATCCTGTATCCAAACTCAACCCCGACAAATATTTATCCAACTGTGGCAAACCTTCCTCAAAGGGATCGGGCTTTTTATCAGCCCATACCTTCAACTCCATCGCCAAAGTTTGTTTGCCATAGCGCAAACAAATATCCATTCTCCCTGAACCGATCGCATATTCTCTCTCCAATGTGCCACCACCGTTAACAACCCGATGCAAAAATGCCATCATCACCAGATGTGGCGCTATCTCTGGATAATTTGCACTCTTAAATAAAGGCTCCCCATGTTGTCGCCAGAAAACTAGAAAAGCATCAAGAAGAACTTGGACATTGAGACTCCCATCAGCATTCAGCCAGCTCGGTTGAATCATTGGCAGACTATCTTGCACACCTTGAGATAAAACTCTGGGAATCACTTCTTGATAAATAGGATTAGCAATCTTTAATCCACCTTCCTGACTCCGCACCACTAAACCTAAATCCAACAAATAGCGCCGATCGTCATCGGGAGTATCTCCTAGCTCTAATCCCGATAAAATTGGTTGAATTATGGCTCTGACTCGATCTTCTCTTAGTCTTTCCGCAAGGCTATCCAGATGCGTATCTTGTCTCTTAATTAGTATTTCCTTAGCTTGATTCACTAACTCAGCAGTAATGAGAATTGCAGGATCTTTCGTAATATATTCCACAATTTCCTTAGCGATCGCATTCACTAACCAAGGCTGCCCCTGTGTCAAATGAAAAGCTAAATCGACCGCTTCTGGTGTAAATATTTGTCCTGTGGCTTCTGTATGCTGTTGATAAAGATTTGTCACATCCTCAAGGGTGAAATTACTCAACGTAAAAGAGCGCACTTTGATATTAAAAGGGCTAGAGGTATTCAGGCGATCGCTTCCCCCTGATGCGTATTTATAATCCCGCACATCACGCATACCCACTAGGGCAACTGACTGCGGAAATCCCTGTGGACGACGCGGAAAACCCGATCGAATTTGTCGCAGCACTGAAACTAAAGTCTCATCACTCAGTGCATCAATTTCATCAAGAAACACTGCTAAAGGACGTGGTGATTCCTGTGACCATGCTGCCAAAAAAGCACCGATTTGACGACCTGATTCTCCTAAAATTCCATGACTTGGCTGTAACTCTGGTGGCAAATAAAATCTAATCGCATCCTGCCACTCATCTAATATAGCTCTCTCTGCCAACTCAGGATCGTGAGAAAACACAGCTCCAACTTCTAGGGATAGCATCACCGACGTATATTTACCGCTCGCCGTTAATTCCTGAGCAAGTGCCAACATCGCTGTAGTCTTACCCACCTGCCTTGGCGCATGGATCACAAAATAGTTTTCCTGAGCAATTAGTTGTTTAATTTCAGGCAAGCGCTCTGTAGCTGACAACATATAGTGAATGTCAGGCTTACAAGGACCAGCGGTATTAAACCATTTTTGCATAACGACAACTAACTAACGGGCAGATACCCCTTCAATATATCGCAACGCACCAAGCAAAGTCCTCAAAGCTTGAAATCACGTTAATAACTAAGTATAAATACTTATTCGTATAAATTTAATGGCAAATAATTGATGATTATTTGCTCTAAGATGCTTCTGTGACAAATTAGGAATTAGATATCAATTCCAAGGCAATATGTGATTATGACCATAAGTTTGCCGATGCGGCAAACTTATGGTATCAACCTCTAGAGCAAGGGACTCTAATACATAGCCAGTCTGCGTTTCGGTTGTAGATATCCGCTAAATCCAGTCTCCTTAAAGCATTTAGCCCAGTCACAGGCAAAATTTGTCTGTGACTGGAGTGGTAAAATCAGCAAAGAGAGGCAAATCCAGACTTAGTAGGAAGATAACGCCAAGCTGGTCAAGGCTTTTGATAGCTTCAAGAGTTTACGATTTTCGGCAAGCTTATGCTTGTAATTCAATACTTTCGGCAAATTTATGGTTCCATCTGGGGAAACGAATCTAGAAGAACCCAACGGTGAAATCAGTATTTCAAACTCAGTAGCGGCAAGTTTATGGTATTGCAGCGGCAAACTTATGGTCATATTCACACAATAAAGCTTCAATAAATCGATCGCTACCTTCGTGCAGTGAAAGCGGTGACATAATCTCTAAAGTACCCTTAATGTAGTGAAATAATTTAGTGCGTCGATCGCCAACATCTGCAAGCAAGCGTTCAAAAGTTTCCCAGCTCACTCCATGTAGCAAGACTCGATTTTCAGATAGTGATCTGGATTTCTCAATTGCTGCTGTAGCAGTTTGCTCTCTTGATAAAGTTGGAGTGTTCATCATGATTGTTTAAACAAGAATACAGGCAGTAGCAAACCTAAGATCTTTAGCTGTGTGATGAGATCTAAAAATTTAGAGTTTAATCTAGCTTATCAAAGATTACGAGGCGATCGCACATCTGGTAAAGTTAGCAAGAAGCCTAGTGAAAGTTGAAACGATTAATGCAGAACCTTGAACAACTTATTGCCCAAGAACTTTCGCTTCACCCCGAACAAGTCAAAAATGCCCTAGAGCTATTTGCAGAAGGTGCAACCCTCCCCTTCGTTGCCCGTTATCGTAAAGAGCGCACAGGGGAAATGAACGAGATTCAATTAAGAGATCTGCAAGATCGTTATACATATCTGACTGAGCTACGCGATCGCCAAGCCGTAATCATTCAGGCAATCTCCGAGCAAGGCAAGCTTACGGATGTTCTGCAAGCTAAAATAGAATCGTGTTTGCAAAAGACAGAACTAGAAGACCTATATCTGCCCTATCGCCCCAAGCGAAGAACTAAAGCGGCGATCGCTAGAGAAAAAGGACTAGAACCACTTGCTGAAGCCATCAAAGCACTCAATCGTCCTAACATTAATACAGCCTCATTGCCTCAAGAAGCCGCCAAATATTTATCTGAACAAGTGAAAACGGTCGAAGAAGCTCTTAAGGGTGCATCAGATATTCTTGCTGAGGAAGTCGCTGAGAATTCAGAATATCGTGCTTACATCAGAAACTACCTGATCCAGACAGGAGTATTTTTCTCAAAAATCAAGGCAGCGCATCCAATTGGCACAACCAAGTTTGAGATGTACCGCGACTATCAAGCAAAAGTAAAAGCGATCGCCGCCCATAATCTCTTAGCCATATTGCGCGGTGAAACTGAAGAAATCCTCACTCTCACCCTAGATTTTGACGAAGACCACGTATTAACCTACCTAAATTCGCAGCAAATTCAGGCTAAAACCCCAGCCATCAAAACTTTTTATCAAGATATGCTCAAAGATACCTTTAACCGCCTGATGAAAACCTCCGCGATCGCCTCGGTAATCGCCGAAATGAAAGCATGGGCCGAGGTCGAGTCAATCAAAACCTTTGAAGCCAACTTACGAGATTTACTACTAGCTGCTCCCGCAGGCATGAAACCGACTCTCGCGATCGACCCAGGATTTCGGACAGGCTGCAAGTCTGCGGTAATTAGTGAGACAGGCAAATTTCTAGAATATCAAACCATCTTTCCCCATCAAGCAATTACTCAAAGAGAACAAGCAGCCCGTACATTGAGAACTTTGATTGAGAAGTATCAGATTCAACTAATCGCGATCGGCAATGGTACGGCAGGACGAGAAACTGATAGCTTTGTAATGGAAGTTATTCAAGGATTAGAGAAACCACCAATCAAAGTAATGGTTAACGAATCAGGCGCTTCAATTTATTCGGCGAGTAATGTAGCGATCGCCGAATTTCCCGATTTAGATTTAACCGTAAGGGGCGCAATCAGCATTGGCAGACGACTACAAGATCCACTTGCCGAACTTGTAAAAATCGATCCAAAATCAATTGGTGTGGGACAGTATCAGCATGACGTAGATCAAAAATTATTGAAAAAGAAGTTGGAAGAAACTGTTGAGAGTTGCGTTAACTTTGTCGGCGTAGACCTGAACACAGCTTCCAAAGAATTGCTTACTTTTGTGTCAGGACTGAGTGCTAGTGTTGCCAATAACATCATCACCTATCGTAATCAAAATGGTGCTTTTCGCGATCGCCGTCATTTGTTGAAAGTACCCAAATTAGGCGCAAAAGCCTTTGAACAAGCGGCAGGATTTTTACGGATTCGTGGTGGCGATCATCCTCTAGACAATACCGCCGTGCATCCCGAAAGTTATAAAGTCGTAGAAGCGATCGCTCGAGACCTAAATGTCGCTCTCTCAGACATCTCACAGGCAGCCGATAAACTGAAAACGGTCAACCTAAAGCAGTATGTAACCGATGCGATCGGCGAACCGACTTTGCGGGATATCCTGCGAGAACTAGAAAAACCAGGAAGAGATCCTCGTGCCGAGTTCAAATACGCTACCTTCAACGATGCTATCCAGAAAATCTCCGATCTGCAAATTGGCATGGAGATAGAAGGCATTATTACCAATGTGGCAAACTTTGGAGCCTTCGTTGATATTGGTGTGCATCAAGATGGATTAGTTCATATTTCGCAATTAGCCGATCGCTTTGTCAGCGATCCGAAGCAAATAGTTAAGGTCGGACAGGTAGTAAAAGTGCGCGTTTTAGAAATAAATGAATCATTAAAACGGATTAGTTTATCGATGAAATTGTAGATTTTATGACTTCTCTGGCTGTTTTGAGGTTGCTAGCTGAATAATTAATTAGTCATGTATCTATCACTTAGGAATGAAAAATAAATAACTTATGCATTTCAGTTATTTTGAGGAATAGCTCTATAATTCCATTTAGGAAGATATTCATCAAAAATGATAGGTAGATTTTC
>NZ_JACJQY010000058.1 GCF_014696925.1 Phormidium tenue FACHB-1050
CGCCGATTGCCTCTTTCTGCGCTCGCCTTACGGCTAAGGGTAAGTCCAAAATGTCTGTCATTGGGGCGGTCATGCACAAGCTATTGCGACAGGTCTTTGGTGTTCTCAAGTCTCAGCGTTCTTTCGACCCAAATTTTGTCCAAATTCCCTCTTGACTTTTTGATTCTCAAGACAGTATCTACAGTTGGAATTCGGATTATGTCGTACAATCCTGAAATTCATCATCGCCGTTCTATTCGTCTTCATGGATATGATTACACGAGAGCAGGTGCTTACTTTATTACCATTTGCACTCATCAAAGATTGTGTTTATTTGGTGAAGTTATTGATGGCAAGATTCAATTAAATCCAATTGGTCAACTTATTGTTTCACTATGGCAAAGGATTCCGCAGCATTTCCCAAATGTAGAACTCGATGAATTTGTGCTGATGCCCAATCATTTACATGGAATCATTATTATTGCCAAACAAGAACCACAACCGAATTCCGCAAATCAAGAACTAAATTTGCAAGGGACAAAATCGAATTCTTTAGGGGCAATCATTCAAAATTTCAAATCTATCTCAACCCGCAAAATCAAGCGCATCAACCAAAATTCTAGTATGTTAATCTGGCAACGTAATTATTATGAACAGATAATTCGAGACGATCGCACCTTACAGAAAATTCGACAATACATTACCGATAATCCATTAAATTGGGAAAGCGATCGCCTCACACCAAATCTCCCATAGGGGCAAAGCATTCCCGCAGAAACTTATGATTTCATAGATTCCCTCCATTTGGGAATGCTTTGCCCTAAATCTCCAATATTCACCAACAATCCCTAAACCGCAAGGATAAGCGATCTGTCACAGCCAAGAGGTTTGGTGCGTTTGGGAAAATAATTACCGAGGAGCGCCCAAGAAATCGAGCTTACCTAACTCCACACCACAATGTCTAAGAATGTCATAGGCAGTCGTCACATGGAAATAGACATTAGGCAAAATGAAGAACAGCAAATAGTCCTGTCCCGCAAAAGTCATCGTCTCCTTCCCGATAGGTAAATTGATTACCTTCTCTTCCGAACCATCAATCTGTTCAGGTGTAAAAGTCTCGATGAAAGCAACCACATTCCGCAAGCGATCGCATAGTTCCACAAAAGTAGTTTCCTTATCCTCTAATGCTGGAGCTTCTGTTCCTGCCAATCTCGCCACACCACGCCTAGCAATATCCGAGGCAATCTGCACTTGGCGGCTCAGAGGGAACATATCAGGATACAAACGGCTAGCAACTAGTACCGAAGGGTCAATTTTTTTGGCTTCAGCGTGAGCAGCAGCCTTATCAAGAATGGCAACTAAATTATTTAGCGATCGCACTAGGGAAGGAACGGCAACCTGATACATCGAAATGGTCATGAATACTTCTCCAGTATCTTAAAAAATTAATCTTTGTAACTTGAATATCACTATATAGCGTTTATTCAGTCTAGTGAAGTACGGGTTTGTTTCCCAACCTTTGTACCTCGCTTGGTTGCTTTAATGCGATCGCTCAAATAGCGCCACCCACAAACGACGCGATCCGATTTGGGAGCTATAAAACAATAAATCAATTAATAGTTTTAAAGCTAAGCGTTGGATCTCATCGGGTTTCGCCTGCTCCTCCTCAGCCATCCGCTCTTGATACAAACTATTAAAGCGATCGAGATAATCACCCAGAATTGGTTCACGGTGGGGCGCACGCTTGAGAGCCGTAGATTTTTCTAACTGGGCGACAGCATTACGAATTGCAAATTGTTGCTGAGCCGCCAAAGTGCAACTGATTAAAGTCATCGCTCTTGCCTCATCCACATCCAGTTTCTTGCGCCCCTTGCCCTTGCGTAATGGGCTAGCCTGACGTAAGCGCCACAACGTAATGCGATCGCTTAAAATCTCTTCTAAGCCCAATTTTTCGGCAACGGCAAGCATTTCATCGGAGCCAAGCCCCGTTAATGCTTCTAAAGACAGCAGCACTAAATCCAAATGCGCCTTGATCGCCTGCAACTGAGGCAAATCGGGATTATCAAAGGATGGCGCAGGTGGGGATGTCATGAGTCAGAGCTAGATTTAATTTGTGGCAAAGGGGGCAAAGGTAAAGGACGATGCTTACCTCTTGACTTCTCGGCTAAGGCTTTAGTTGCCTTGTCAACTACACTAATATCGCTTAATTTATCACTTGTGATATCAATTACTTCACCACGCGAAGCACTTCTTGCCCTACCTTGGGTCGCCCATGCTTGCATAAAGCTAATCTGCTCCCTCGCAGTACTAGCCAAGGGATAGGTTTCCTTAATCGCTCCTAAAATATCTTCAGTACTCACATCCCGTTGTTCATGGAAAGCGCGATACATGCCTTCGACGATCGCCTGTTCGATTTCCGCACCACTAAACTCCTTAGAAATGGATGCCATTTGATCGATATCAAAACTGCGTAATTCCATTGGTCGAAAACGCTTCAAATGGAGCAAGAAGATTTCTTTGCGCTCTTCATAGGTAGGCAGATTAATAAAGAACAGTTCATCAAATCGCCCTTTGCGTAATAGTTCAGGGGGCAATGCGTGAATATTATTCGCCGTGGCAACTACAAATACAGGACTCGATTTCTCCTGCATCCATGTGAGTAACGTTCCTAATACGCGCTGACTAGTTCCCGAATCGCCCATACTATTGGAAATACCACCAAAAGCCTTGTCAATCTCATCAATCCAGAGAATGCAAGGTGCAAGGGCTTCCGCTAGCTGAATTGTTTGACGAGTACGGCTCTCAGACTGACCCACAAGGCTACCAAACAAGCGCCCAACATCCAATCTTAGCAACGGGAGCCGCCAAAGATTGGCGATCGCCTTGGCACAGAGACTTTTCCCTGTACCTTGAATACCCAACAGCAAAACCCCCCGTGGATTTGGCAATCCAAAAGCTCTGGCTTCATCGGAAAAGGCTTGCTGACGCTGCATCAGCCACAGCTTAAAATTATCTAATCCCCCAATACTATCGAGGGTTTCATTGGGCGTAAAAAATTCTAAAAATTCAGTTTGACGAATCCGTTTTTGCTTCTCAACTAAAACCCGATCAATATCTGATTCATTCAGAAAATGCTTCTGTACTATGGACTTAGAGAGCGTGTGACAGATGCGATCGCGGGTCATGCCCATACAAGCTTTGATCAGTTGTTCAAGGCTATTCCCTTCCATTCGCAACTGATCAGGCGGAATCATCTGCTCAATAATGTTGCGAATTTCCATAGTTTCAGGCAATGGGAAATAGAGTACCGATACCTGTTCTTCGAGTTCCGATGGCATCTCTAGTAAAGGACTCAACAAAATCAAAGTCTTACGGGAATTGCGGAAACTGCGATAGAGATTGCGAAGTTGGCGTACTAAAATCTCATCCAGTCGCTGCGAAGCCAAGCGCCGATGCAAATCGCGAAATATATAAATAGTGGCTGTTTTGCGATCGCTATTCTCGACAATTTGCAAAGCTTGCAGCAAATTGTTTTTGCCTTCCTGATTATGCTCAAAACCACGCACCAGATCATAATAAAGGGTTTGGCGCGGTGGTCCACATTCCTGAGCAACTTGGGCGATCGCCTTTTCAGCACGCTCTTCTTCCCATGTCACGACATAAATAATCGGACATTTAGCGCGGATCAGGAGACTAAGTTCTTCTTTAAAGTTGAGAGATTTCATTCACAGATGCCTTGGATTTACAAAAACTCATTGAGCAAGTTTTTATAGCGATTTTTAATAGCTAATTTTAGAAGAAATCGTCATTTGCTACCTGTCGATGGGGAGTTGGTAGCGATTTTAAATGACTGAGAAATTGTAACAACTCGTCATTAGTTAATTGCTGACGAGACTTTTTATCAAAAGTCCTTACCAAATAATCACGTCCCTGCGTTTTTGTCCAACTTAGACGCTCCATCTCCACATCAATTTTAGAAATTGCGTCTGATAAATCCACAGGCTCAGGCGAGATTTGAGGCGATGATGGCTTGCTCATTGGTGCATCAGTTGTACGAGATACCGAAGATAAAGTTACATCGGGTTCGGGTAGATGCTCATTGCCTCCATACTCACTGGTGTAGTCTATGGCTGATTCTGCATGAATGGTTTGTGTAGTATGGGTCACGGGATGCGAATCACTAGTAGAGAGATTGCTAGCTCCCAAACTACCTAACGTATTAAAGTTTGCCGATGGTAATGAGTTGATCGTAGATGTCTCTCGTGATACTTGGGTGAGCATCGGCGATCGCCCTCCATAGTTGCCATAGTTATTATCAAATCCATTATCAAAGGCTAGCCCTGCGATCGCGAGCGCCCGTTTTACCGCCCGATCTTCAGCAATTTCAAGATCACTATCGACAGCCGTAGCCGTACCCATGATCGCATCTCCTTCAGAAACGATCGCTCTAAAAGCATGAAGACCATCTATTTTTGGTAGCATCTCTGTCTGGATACGACCTTGAGGATATTGAGAGCGAAACTGAGCGAACATAAATAGGTACAAAATCAATTTTTTGTGGAAATAATCTGCAAAACACAGAACATCTTATAGCGGTTTTCCCATGATACCAATTCAAAAAAATGGCATTGCCATTTTTTGAATCTCAATACCTTACTGGATTTGTGTTAGCAAATGGCGGCGTTTTGCGCCGCCACTTGTTTTAGAAAATCACCTAGGTCTCAAAAAAGTAAGCAAAGGGTGGCGTATAACCTGGAATTTTATTTTCATCGACTTCATCGATCTGATCGGGATCAAGATATTCATTGGCATAGCGCATATAGACTTTTTCGCTAACAAATAAATCGAAGAGATCGGGATCGATATGACCGTTGATTTTCATGTTACCGAGAATTTGCAAGCATTCTGTCAGGGTTTTGCCTTGCTTGTAGGGTCGATCCTTCGCACTGAGAGCTTCAAAAATATCTGCAATTCCCATCATTCTCGCAGGCAAAGACATTTGTTCACGAGTTAACCCCTTTGGATAGCCTTTGCCATCCATGCGCTCATGGTGACCACCAGCATATTCTGGCACGCGACGGAGATTGCGGGGATAGGGTAGCTGCTCCAGCATTTCAATCGTGACTACGATGTGATCATTAATAATTTTGCGCTCTTCCGCCGTAAGAGTTCCCCTAGAAATATTCAGGTTGTATACTTCATTTTCCGTCAAGAAATTTGTTTCGACACCTTGGGGATCAGTCCAGCGATAAGTGGCAATTATTTGCAGGCGCTCTTTATATTCATCGCGCATAAATTCACCACCAATATTACAAATGCGGAGAAAATCTTGATCACTAGAATATTGGGCAAGTTTCTGCTGAAATGCATCTTCTAGTTCAGGAATAATACTGAGATGACCCGACTCGATCGCTGCCATTTTTTGATGGAGAAAACTAATCTCAGCATCGCGTTTTAGCACTTCAAAGCGAGTATTGATGAGGTGAATGCGATCAAAAATTGTTTCTAATTTTGTCGCTTTATCAATTACATGTACAGGAGTTGTGACTTTACCGCAATCATGGAGCAGTCCCGCAATCTTTAGTTCATAGCGTTCATCCTCATCCAAGCTAAAATCCTTAAAAATGCCATAATCAGCTTGACAAGCAGCATCCGCAATCATCATCGTCAATGTGGGAACGCGGCGGCAGTGAGCGCCGTTATAGGGCGACTTTTTATCGATCGCCTCAGACATAAGATTAATAAATGACTCAAAGAGTTCGCGAAATTGACCGATTAGTTTGTTATTAGTTAAAGCGATCGCGGCTTGAGATGCTAAGGATTCCCCGATGCGTTGGGCTACCTTAGAAAACTCAATGATCTGATTGTCAACAATACTTTTGGCGTTAATAAGTTGCAGCACCCCAATCAACTCATTTTCGTGATTGAGCATCGGCAGCGTTAAAAATGACTGAGATTGGTAGCCCATTTTTGTGTCAAAGGCTCTAGTTCCTGCAAAGTCAAACCCTTCAGCAATATAGGCATCAGGTATATTAATCGTCTTTTTGTGTATAGCTGCGTGAGCCGCCACCATTGTATTATTCGGATTCCCAAATTCATCATAGAGGGGCAAAGGATCAAAGGGAATCGCCTCTCCTAGATTGGCTCCCATCATAATGCCGAGGGAGTCATTCATGATAATTTCAAACTTAAGGGATCTTTTGTCCTCAGTTGCTAAATATAATGTTCCCCCATCCGCATTTAAGATTGTTTTTGCCCCTCTTAAAATCATCTCTAGCAATTTGGGCGTATTTTTTTCAGCAGAGAGGGCAATGCCAATCTCATTTAATTTTTCGATTAATTCAAAGGATTCGGTTTTAGTATCGCCCATATCCATATTTTGCGTCCCTATGTGTCAACAGTGTCTTTTTTTGGAAATGTCATGAGGGAATAAATTTGTCAATTTTTCTTGGGTGGAGTGGGTTGAACCAATATTTGCGGTAAAGGTGGCAAACCAGTTTTTTTCCAGAACTGTTGAAATTGTTGGGGCTGAGCTAGCCGCCATCCAAACAATAAAATCGTAGCTAAAAATGTTGTTGTCAGACCAAATTTCACAAGACTTATCGCAAGTTGTCTATAGTTTGATTTTTGGGGTGGATTTTCCTGACTAACTTTTATCTTTGGTTCAGTGGTGACTCCTGAACTAGAAGTAGTTAAACCTATAGTATCGGTTTGATGTAAGGATTGATTAATTGGTTGAGATATTTGTTTTTGTAAATATTCGATCGACTGATGCACAATCGGTGGGGCTTGATTAGTTCTAGACCATTGGCGAGCGATCGCAGAGGGAATAGCACAGAGATTTTTGTGTTCTAGCTTGGCAATGCGATCGCGTAACGATATTTCATCGGAAATTAAAACCACACATTTTTGTGGATAAGCATTAGCGACTCCCACTGCACTTTGAGCAACTTTAATCATTAATTTTGCCTTACGACTTAGATTTTGGGTAGTCCTAACTACTAAGTCAGCATGTTTGGCTGTTAGATCTGTAATTTGCCACTTTAGTCCTGCCAAATTTTGAAATTGTTTGGCGACCGCCTCGTTACCCTCAGCTTTGCCATTAGCAATATTCTTAATTTCGAGAGCCACAACTTCTGGCAAAAGACATTCACCTAATTTTGCGATCGCCTGCCAAGTATGGGGATCAGTGTCAATAATGACGCTAGTTTCGACAAGCAGAAGATAAGGAGAGTTAGTCATAGCAAAAATACAGATTATGTGGTGGATAGCACAAAGCTGCACCACCCACCTGAATTTAGATAAAGATTATTTTGTAAATCGCAGCCCTTGCCAATTGCCAAAATTGTTGGTGCTTTCACCAGTGCCATAGCTGCCATAAAATTCTTTGCAGCCTTCCCCGAAGACCAGAATTCCTTTCCCCTGTTGTTTTGGTTGCTGTTTAGGAGTTTCCGTCCAGTCGAAGGTAATGACGTTATTGCTCAATCTACCTGTTAACTCACCCGTAATTTTGCCGCGTTCAAAATTGGCATACTCATATTTCCCTGAAACTAGATTTTCACTTTCTTCTCGCAAAGTTAACTTACCAAAGGGGGTTTGCCATTCTCCGCTGATTTTGGATTTACAAGCAAGGTTACTATCAGGTGTTGCTTCAGGAGCTGTGAGATATTGCAATCCAAATATGGTGGTTAAGACAACTCCGCCTACTCCACAAAGCAAAAATAACCAAGACCAAGAAACTTGCCTTTGCCAAGGTGTCTTTAGCAGCTTTGAGAAATATTTCAAACGATCCTCCGCAGAAGTAGTAGTAGTAGTCTCTTCTGGCTCTAAGATCTCTGTTTCTGGAGAAGATGTATCTTCATCTTCTGGAGGCAATGGCTGTGATCGCTTGCTTTTACTAGACCAAAGTTTTTGCATAGTTAAGGCAAATATTCTAATGCCAATATCTAGTAGTACTAGTATTACATTGTTGCATGATGATAAAACTCATGCCTATTGATCTCTTCAGCGATTATGCTTAGCAATGGTGTATATGGGCGTTGCACTTACATACATCACGGCTAAGTATTAGATTTTAGGTAACACCATGTCTCAACCCTCGGAAACTGATATTCAACAGATTTTCGATCGCATTGCGCCAGTTTACGATCGCTTTAATGATCTTCTCAGCTTAGGTCAGCATCGGATTTGGAAAAAAATGGCTTTGCGTTGGTGTGAACCACAACAGGGTGAAAAATGGTTGGATCTTTGCTGTGGATCGGGCGATATGACGGCTCTAGTTGCTCAGAAAGTTGCGCCTACTGGTCAGGTAATAGGTGTGGACTTTTCTAAAGAACTATTAGCGATCGCGGCCGATAAAGCCAAAAACTACTCTTCCAAAATTCAAAAATGTCTGACATGGCAACAGGGTAATGTTTTGCATCTACCCTTCGAGGACAATAGTTTTAATGGAGCCACCTTAGCCTATGGTTTGCGAAATGTGGCGAGTATTCCTCAATGTCTATCTGAGCTACATCGTGTTTTGCAAAATGGATCAAAGGTAGCGGTTTTAGATTTTCATCGTCCTAGCGATCGCTTGATGCAAAGCTTTCAAGATTTTTATTTGGATCGGGTGGTTGTGCCACTAGCTGATCGCTTTGAGATGACTGATGAATATGCTTATATTGCGCCAAGTTTGGCAAGATTTCCGATTGGTTCGGAGCAGGTCAAACTAGCTAAAGCCGCAGGTTTTAATCAAGCAAAGCACTACGCGATCGCCAATGGCATGATGGGAATATTAGTTTTACAAAAATAGAGGCGGCGCTTTGCGTCAACTCTATTTTTTTGTTTTTTATATCATGATCCCCATATTTATCTCGTTCTTTGAATCCTGTGATACCAAACTTTAGATATCACTAGCTGTAGATTTAAAAGCATTGGGACAAAGAGATGAAAATATGACACAAGCAAATCTTGAGAAAATTAGAACTCTCCGTCAACAAATTATTACTGAAACTAAGTATGGGTTTGCTGACTGGAACCTAGTGCAGAAACTCTTAGATGACTTAATGATCAATCATCGACAATATAAACAGTTTGCGATCAAAGAAAATATAACTCTCTACAAATAAAAAAGAATTGGCGCAAAGCGCCAATTCTTTTTTCTAAACAGACATTTCTAGCATCCTTTGCATGGGTTTCAGGGCTGCTTGCCGAATTTTTTCATTGAGGACTATTTCAGGAGAACGGTTTTTCATAGTTAGATAAACTTTCTCTAAAGTATTCAGACGCATATAGGGACATTCGTTGCAAGCACAATTGCTGTTGGGGGGAGCAGGAATAAATTTTTTGAATGGTGTGGCTTTTTGCATTTGATGAATGACACCTGATTCTGTAACCACGATAAATTCTTGGGGATCGCTCTGTTGGACATATTTTAATAAGCCCGTTGTCGAGCCGATAAAATCCGCATGTCGTAATACATTGGCTTCACATTCAGGATGGGCAATGATTTCCGCACTGGGGTAACTTAGTTTGAGTTGCACTAATTTACGTTCAGAAAAAATTTCATGAACCATGCAAGCCCCATCCCATAACAACATCTCACGTCCAGTTTGCTCGATCACATAGCGTCCAAGGTTGCGATCGGGTGCAAAAATAATTGGCTGATCTTTGGGGATTTGATTAACGATCGCTACCGCATTAGCGCTAGTACAGATAATATCGCTGAGGGCTTTGATTTCGGCGGAGCAATTTATGTAGGAAATTACCAAATGATCGGGATGTTCCGCTTTAAACTGAGCAAAGCGATCGGGGGGACAACTATCGGCAAGGGAGCAACCAGCATCAAGATCAGGCAGTAATACCAATTTCTGAGGGTTCAAGATTTTGGCAGTTTCAGCCATGAAATGTACGCCCAGAAACACAATCACATCTGCTTGGCAATTAGCGGCGGCTTGTGATAGTCCGAGGGAGTCACCGATATAATCGGCAATATCTTGGAGATCGGGATCTTGATAATAATGCGCCAAAATTACGGCATTTAGGTCTTTTTTAAGATCAGCGATCGCTTTGAATAGGTCGATGGGAATGGAATTATTGGCAACTTGGCGATCAAGTTGTTCAGGTTTGGGGGCGGAGAGAAACACAGGTTGCCTCACAAAAATAAAAATAGTGAGTAATAGTGAAAATTATTCATTTTCTATATTTAATTATAGTAGAAATCACCAAAAATATATCCGTCCAACGAAAGAAATAAAACATAGAAAGAGGATGGCGGCGCTTCGCGCCACCATCCTCTTTCTATGGAGATTAATTTTTCGCAACTTTTTCTATAGGTTTTTCGTCAATGTTATTCAATAAAATAGTGACAATAGCAATTCTTACTGCATATCGTTATTGTTAAATCAGCGCTCTAATTTTTGTGATGGTGGCTCTAGTGGGGATCTAGCCTAAATTTTGTTCACAGTAGATAAACATTAGACCAGTAAAGCTTGAGGTAATTGTAAATATGAAAATATCGATCGCTAAGATGTCAAATTTAATTAGTCAGAAAGTTATCGCATCAATGGTTAACAGACTTCAGCATTACTGGAAATTTGCGATCGCCTTATTGATGTCTTTATTGTTGGCAGTCACTCTTAATCCTTTTGCGGTTAAAGCCTTTGACCTATCTGACTTGTTTCGCGTGTTGCCATCAGCTATTCAAATCATTCAGCTTTCTAGCATTGGCGACAATGAGGAAGTTTCCCTAGGTCAACAGATTGATCAGCAAATTCAACAAGAGGTGCGAATCAGTCGTGATCCTGCGGCTAATGCCTTGGTGAGTCGCCTCGGACAAATTTTAGTACCCACTAGCGATCGCCCGAATATTCCCTATACTTTTCGCGTTGTTGATGATAGTAATCTCAATGCCTTCGCGACTATGGGTGGGTTTGTTTACATTAATACGGGTACGATCGCCGCTTCTGATAATGTGGCTCAGCTAGCCAGTGTTATCGGTCATGAAATGGGACATATCTCAGGTCGCCATTCCCTAGAGCAAATGAAACAAATGGCGATCGCTCAAGGGATTGCCACAATTGCGGGTGTTGGTGATGATCGTTTAGTTGGGATTGGGGTTAATCTCGCCTTGCGTTTACCAAATAGCCGTGAAGCTGAATTTGATGCTGATCGCCGAGGCTTGCTCAATATTACGAGATCAGGTTTTGCTGCGAGAGCGATGCCAGCTTTTATGCAAAAACTAGCTAGCTCTGGTGGCGGTGGCGGTCCCAGTTTCTTAAGTTCCCACCCTGCGACAGGAGAACGTATTGCTGCGCTTAATCAATCCATTCAAGCTAATAATTTGAATACAATAGGTGGTTTGAATGATAATGAATACCAAAGAATTTGGCGATCGCGCTTCCGTTAAATCATAATCAATACCAAAAGAGACCGCACAATGTGCGGTCTCTTTTGGTATTAAAATCATCCACCCGAAAGTACAACGCGATCGCCTATTCATCCTCACAAACAGCGATCGCCCCTCTAAAAATCAACCAATCAGAGATCGCGTATCCATCCCATAAACTGCGATTTCTGCATGATGGGATTCTTTGTCTCATAGATTCTATATCATTCTTTTTAGTTGTTTGTAGACTTCATCATCATTCCGTTTCTCAATTAATAAGATTTCTAGTGTTTGATCTTCCACATAATAAACTATCCGATATTCCCCAATATCAGCTCTGTGATAGGGATAACCTTTCAACTTTAGAGAATCTTGAGGATAAGGATTTGAGATTAATTCGGTAATTTTGGTTGCAACTTGTTTGGCGTGCTTTTCTGGTAAATTTTTTAAGCGTTTAGCGGCTTGTCGAGACAGGTTAATCTTAAGCATTTAGAATCTCTGATAATAAAGCCTCACTCTCTGTAATGCCTATAAAACCTTCTTGTCTGGCTTGCTCTGCTTTTAGAGCCAAAAATTGATTTTCTAAATCTAAAAATCTTTCAAATTCTTCAATTGACATCATAATGGCGACACTACGCCCTTTTTTGGCTATTTGCACTGGTTCTCTACGAGCTAGGTCTAATAGTTCGCCAAAGCGGTTTTTAGCCTCTGATGCACCTAACGTTTTCATGTTTACAACTCCTAAAACTGTTGTTAGCTATTATAACCATATTGGCTGTTTTAGCTATTACGGCTTCTTAGACATCAACCAACCAGCGATCGCCTATCCATCTCATAAACAGCGATCGCCCATTCATAAAAAATTAAAATAAGGCGATCACCTATTCATTCCATAAACTGCTATATAAACACTATATTTCATAAGCCTTACTACGGTGAGCGATCGCCACAACAAACACTTGCACTATTTCATCTTCGACTGAATAAATAATTCTATAATCGCCAATGCGATACCGATATAAATTTGAATATTCGCCCTTGAGCGCTTTGATGTTGGGATGCGATCGCGGATCTTGCTCTAGCTGTTGTAAACATCGAGCAATTTTTTTAGCTAGAGCCTTATCTGCCTTAGCATAAAATTTTTGAGCATCAGGATGGAGTAAAATTTCATACATCAGAACGCACCGTTCTCCAATTTATATATTGGCTTTTAGGTGTTGCTTGATTCTGTTTAACTCGCTCTAATAATCCTGAAATTGATAATAATTCTTGGGTTGCGGCTTCACTTTCGGCATTTGCCAAGAATGCTGCAAAGTCTGCAAGTACTTTTAATCTTTCTGGAGATAGCTGTTTAATTGCTTCACTTAGTTGATTCTTTATTTCCGTTACTTGCCTTGTAGGCATAGAGGATGTATCGGCAATAATGTCATTAGATATGTTCATTTTGGTTGTTAGAGTTGTTTTAAATATCTAAAGTTTAACATTTAAGAAAATAGGATTAATAATTGCTATCAAACAGCGATCGCCTATTCATCCCATAAACAGCGATCGCCCATTCATAAAAAATTAAAATAAGGCGATCGCCCCACCATTCAAATTACAAAATAGCGATCTCCTTATTTTAAGATTACTAAGCTAAAAGTAGTTGAGAGCATTTTTAAATTGTTTTTATGGAAACAAAATTTAGGAGAACACCAAGAATCTTGCCAATGTCTGTGATGTAGTAGTCCGTAAGATCGATCTCTACAATTTGCTCCGTTATTTGCAGAAATTTCCAGATTTCTCCAGTTGTGACGATGCCATAAACGGTATCAATATCATTGTTTTCTAGTTCATTGAACAATTGAGCCGCGACCATTTCCGCAATACATTGTCCAAGTCCTGATTTAATATCCTCGTTTTTGGCTTCAACGATCGCAACTACTGGGGCGCTAATCCTGAGTTGTTGTTTAGATAGGCTAATTAGATAATCGCAATAACCTGTAAGTCCTTGTTCGGGACTAATGCTAAATTCTGTGCCAGAGAATAGACTAATAGGTATTGGAGACTGCCGTCTTAGCTCTAACAAGGTGGGAGCAATCAGAAATTCTGATCGCCCTTTTTCGGTATTAATAGCAAGGGCAAGGGGTATATTTTCGGCGAGGATTTTTTTAATGTTGTCACTAGGGGCTATGGCTGTGACATGGGCAAACAAATCAATTTTTTCTTCAATTTGCAAATGAAAGTCTTTTTCAACTTGCCTCAGCGTGAAGTTACTATATGCCATTGGATTCTCATTTTTATTGCTTACTTCACAAGTATATATTTTCAGATTATGCGATCGCCCCTTTATTAAAAGCACCAAAAAGCGATCGCCCCTCTAAAAATCAATCAAACAGCGATCACCTCATCATTCAAACTACCACAACCACACCGCAATATTCCAAGCGCAAAAATTTAAAAAGACCTAAGTTTATGAAGAAGTAGGAACTATATCTAAATCATTTGGTGGAACATAAGACATACTAAACATTGCAATCTTTGGATCGGTATCATTAATAGTTGGAAGAAATATAGGATCAAATTTTAAGTGTTTTCTTACATTTTTAACTTGAGGTGGATCTTCTAAGTATGTCAAAAATTCTGCTACTGTCGGTAATTCTTTCTCTCTGATTTTACCTATTGTACCAATTCGCTCTTCCCCTAAATAGGCTTCAACATCAGCCTCATCAAAAAAGCGTCTCAAGCAAAACTCATCTGTTACAATTACATCACGAGTTTTCCAGCCTGTGAATTCTAATACATTAGTAACAGCAATAAGAATTATTTTATCAGCAGATAAAGGTTTTACAGGTAATTCTAGTTTGGAAGCAGATTTTCTGAATACTTCCCAATTTTCTAAACAAGCATCCCTGCGTATATTTAACTGATCAATTGCTTTATCTATACGCTTTCGCGCTCGAAAAACATCTGAAGGGCTAAAGATTGCTTTCGTACATTTTACTTCTATAAAAATTAGATACCCCTCCCACCTAGCAACAATATCACATTCCAAATCATTGTTGTATTTATTCTTAAACTTTAGGTTTCCATGCACATCAATTGTTGGAATTGAATTTAAGAACTGTATAATTTCATCTTCAAAAAGATAACCTTTTTTATCAACAATATGTTCATTCCATGTAGCACAAATATTTTCAGCAGCACGGTAAGGGCTTCCATTCTTAATAATACTAGGTATAAATAATATTCTATTATTACCAGCCTCAATTAGTGGAGTATCCCAAATTTCAAGATGAGATAATTTTGAATCAAAAGTTAAAATTTCAATACAAATCTCACTTTCTTTAAGGCTAATACCAATATTTGTAGATAGGAAATTACATAGCTTATTCTTATTGATAAAAATTGCTTTTCTTAAAATATTATCACTTACTTCTTTGTCCAATTGACACAAAAAAGCAACTTTAAAAATTTTTGACAATAATTTTAATGCCGATATTATTTTCCAATAAATTTCCCATTTTATGATTTTAGGCGACTTTCCTAGAACAACATCATTTAGAATATCGTTGTAATGATATTCATTTAATAACCTTTTCTCCAAAATAGAATCCCAATTCTGATTTAAAGATTTTTGGAATAATTCTCCATTAATTTTTCCATCCCATTCAGAATTAAATAGAGGAATATTTATAGATTTGGCTAATTTTTTTATGATTTCTTTTTGTGTTTTGATAGAGCTAAAACTATTAGATAGATTGGCAAAACAACCAATTTCCCAATCAATTTCTTGTTTTCTAATTCCAGCTACTTTAAAACGTATATAATCTTCTATATCTTGAGGTCTATAGATAATACTCTTATCTTCCTTTGTTAATATATCGTATGTCCATCTCGAATATTTAATCTCTTCCCATAAAGATTTGTATATTCTCCAAACACCCGAAAGAACAAGTAAATCATTAAAATTAGTATTATCATAAGGTGAGATTAGTAACTCAATATTGCCATATAACTTGTTTTTGTATTTGTATGCACAATATGAAAGTACTAACTGAAAACTCTCACATATGTCTTCATAAATTGATAGTAGGTTTGTATTACTACCTCCCAGCCTATTCGGGAAATTGTCACTTAATGTTGCATTTAAAAACTTATATGTTTTTTCGTTAGTAGCGTTATCTGCCTCCATATAAATTAAATCTTCTTGATCTTGTATAAAAGCCCCAAACCTTTGAATAAGTGCAATTATTGGCTTTTCCCACACAGGAAGATTCTCAAGTTTATTCCTTATTGTTGAAAAAACAGTATGAAATTGACTAAGTGGTAATAATTCTTTAATGAGATGAATATTCGTAAAATCATCATCATGTTGTATATCTAGTAATGCCAAGATTAAAAGTCTGATAGTTTCGTCAAAAGCATTTATTTCCGTAGGATTAGGTATAACATCTGATATATGTAGTAACGCTATCCATCTTTCTGGTTCTTTTTTAATTAGTTTTAGAATTGATTGGCTAATTAAAGCTTTATCGCTTTTTTTAAGTGCTGTTTTTATGTCTTCGAGTAGTTTGTTTGTAGACATTAATAGTAATTATGAACAACTTGATTTATATCTTAACTTAAAAGTTCAATACAGTTAAAGATCTATTCTAATCTGGCTATGCATTGCCATGTTTTATCAGGAATTGACATTTTGAGAAGCAAGCATGGCATTAATATAAGTAAAAATCCGATCTAGCTCCCCAATAGTTTCTAACTCAGGAATCTCTTCAACAGAAAGCAGTTCTACTTTTCTTTTCTCTAGAAGCAACTCCATCCGATCCTGTAGGCGATCGCTAAAACTTAAAAAGATTGAGATTGCCAAATTTCTCAACGCAAATCTCATGAATTAGTAATGACGGTTTGACAAGTGTTGCAGTCATAAATTTACTCTGATTGACTAAATTATTAATTCAAACGCGATGTTTTTATTATAGCTATTGATGAAGATGCGATCTCCAAGCTCATAAACCTATCAACAAGTAAGAAGCGATTTTATCCATGAAATGAATAAGCGATCGCCATACTCATGAACCTGTCAGCAAGCAATCAAGCGATCGCACATATGCTTAGAACAAAAGTCGCCTTAGCTGACGTACTGTAAAAGGTAAATGTAATACCAATGTACGGAAACACGCACCCTTTAGCGAGGTAGAACCGATCCCGTTTAAAAGCCTTACGCTCTAAGATATTCACAGACGTTGAAACTACAGGAGGTAACTGGCGATGCAACCAACCAATCCCAATCAATTTACCGAAAAAGCATGGGCAGCGATCGCAAGGACACCCGATGTGGTGAAAGCGGCTCAGCAGCAGCAAATTGAACCCGAACATTTACTCAAGGCTCTGCTAGAAGAAGAAGGGCTAGCGGCTAGTATCTTGAGTAAAGCGGGAATCAATATTCAAAAATTGCGCGATCGCACCGATGAATTTATTAACCGTCAGCCCAAAGTATCAAGTTCTAATAGCTCTGTATATTTGGGCAAAAATTTAGAAGTATTGTTTGATCGTGCTGAAAAGGAACGCAAAAGTTTTGGCGATGATTTTATCTCGATTGAACATATCCTCTTGCCCTACTGCAAAGACGATCGCTTCGGCAAACCTCTCTATCAGGAAATGGGACTCGATGAGGCAAAGCTCCGTAATGTGATTCAGCAAGTAAGAGGCAACCAAAAAGTGACCGACCAAACTCCCGAAAATAAATATGAAGCCTTGACCAAATATGGTCGCGATCTGACTGAGTTAGCGCGTGAGGGCAAACTTGATCCTGTAATCGGACGTGATGATGAAATCCGTCGCACGATCCAGATTTTGTCACGTCGTACTAAAAATAATCCTGTTCTTATTGGTGAACCAGGTGTGGGTAAAACGGCGATCGCCGAAGGTTTGGCACAACGCATTCTCAGTGGTGACGTGCCAGAATCGCTGCAAGGTCGTAAGCTAATCGCTCTCGATATGGGTGGACTGATCGCAGGTGCAAAATATCGTGGTGAATTTGAAGAAAGACTAAAAGCAGTTTTGAAGGAAGTTACGGAATCAAGCGGTCAATTCATTCTCTTTATTGATGAGATTCATACCGTTGTTGGTGCAGGAGCCACACAGGGAGCAATGGATGCAGGTAACTTACTGAAGCCAATGCTGGCGCGAGGTGAATTGCGTTGTATTGGTGCGACAACCCTAGACGAATATCGTAAATATATTGAGAAAGATGCCGCCCTTGAGCGCCGCTTCCAGCAGGTTTATATTGATCAACCGAATGTCGAAGATACAATCTCGATTTTGCGTGGTTTACGCGATCGCTATGAGCTACATCATGGAGTAAAAATCTCTGATACTGCACTAGTAGCAGCCGCAACTCTTTCTAATCGATACATTAGCGATCGTTTCTTGCCAGACAAAGCGATCGATCTCGTCGATGAAGCGGCGGCAAAGTTAAAAATGGAAATCACCTCTCAACCTGAAGCCCTTGATGAAATTAATCGCAAGGTGATTCAGCTTGAAATGGAATGCCTCTCACTCAAAAAAGAAACTGATCGCGAATCTCTAGATCGTCTGGAAAAACTGAACAAAGAACTAGGCGACTTGAAGGAAGAACAAACCACTCTCAAAGCACAATGGGAAGCTGAAAAAAGTGTCATCGATAATATTCGCAAGTTGAAGGAAAGTATTGAGCATGTAAATGTAGAAGTTCAGCAAGCTGAGCGAGATTATGACTTAAACAAAGCTGCGGAACTGAAGTACGGCAAGCTTACCGACTTGCAACGTCAACTAGAGGTTGCTGAGGTAAATCTCGAAGAAGCGAAAACATCAGGGCGATCGCTATTGCGTCAAGAGGTTACAGAAGAAGACATTGCGGAGATTATCTCGAAATGGTCAGGCATTCCGATCAGTAAGCTAGTGGAATCTGAGAAAGAGAAGCTCTTGCAATTGGAAGATGTGCTACACGATCGCGTTGTTGGTCAAGAAGAAGCCGTCACTGCGATCGCAGATGCCATTCAACGTTCCCGTGCAGGACTTGCCGATCCTAATCGCCCGATCGCTAGCTTTATCTTTTTAGGTCCTACGGGTGTTGGTAAAACTGAATTAGCTAAAGCGCTCGCTGCCTATCTCTTTGATACTGAAGACTCGATGGTGCGGATCGATATGTCGGAATATATGGAGAAACATAGCGTATCCCGCTTGGTGGGCGCACCTCCTGGGTATGTCGGCTATGAAGAAGGCGGACAATTAACCGAGGCAGTGCGTCGTCGTCCCTATGCCGTAATTCTCTTTGATGAAATCGAGAAAGCACATCCCGATGTATTTAACATCATGCTGCAAATCCTTGATGATGGTCGCGTTACCGATTCCCAAGGTCGCACCGTTGACTTCAAGAACTCGATTATCATCATGACCAGTAACGTCGGTTCGCAGTTTATTCTTGATATTGCTGGCGATGACTCTAAATATGAAGAAATGCGCGATCGGGTGATGGAATCTATGCGATCGAGCTTCCGTCCAGAGTTCCTGAACCGCATTGATGAAATTGTGATCTTCCATGCTCTCCGCCGTGATGAACTCCGCCGTATTGTGAAGCTACAAGTTCAACGTTTAGAACAACGTTTAGGAGATCGCCGCATGACGTTGAAAATTGCCGATGCTGCACTAGATTTCATTGCGGAAGTTGGCTACGATCCAGTTTATGGAGCGCGTCCACTGAAGCGGATCATCCAGCGTCAACTGGAAACCCAAATTGCAAAAGGTATCCTACGTGGTGATTATACCGATGGCGACACTATCTTTGTCGATATTGAAAACGAGCGTCTCGCCTTCAAACGCCTGTCTGGCGATCTGATCACTATTTCCTAAAATAGAAGGGGCGCAAATGCACCCTTTCTATTTGTTTTTGCTTTGGAATAATATAGCAAAGCAAGTTTTGCTTAGGACATAAAACCCAAGAATCGAGTGGCGGCGCGAAGCGCCGCCACTCGATTCTTGGGTTTTGGTTTGTACTAGCTAAATCTTTTTTTTGTTATATTACAGCCTATTGAGGCTTTGAGTAGTACAGACAAATTTTGGGAAGCGTTGCTCCGCAACGCTTCCCAAAATTTGTCTGGGGTTTAATTAAGCGCAAAGCGCTGTAAGTACTTGTGCAAAATAAATTACCAAAACCTATAAAGTTATGCCCCGCAAGGGCGCAGCTTTATGGGTTTTAGTTTGTAATTATAGCTATAGCCACCTGTATCAGGACAAATCAAAACCCAAATAGTGTGAGGCGGCGCTTCGCGCTGCCTCACACTTCAGAAAATCTCTGTACGCAAATGCTTTACCCTCTCGGCTGCGTTTAGGATTTGGGCGATCGCCTTACCGTTTGATGATAGCGATCGCTTCCTGAAAAGTCTGGGGAATATCATGTTAAAGTAAAGCCTAATGTATCTCTCGGAGCTACTATGGAAACTACACAGGAACTGATTAAGCCCAATGCTCCTACAACTCCATTTGTGGTCACAACTAATCTCAACAGCTTACCCGACCATACGCAACTACCAGATTCAGACGGTAATTTCGTGAAGAATTTTCAGGAACATCCTCAAAGCATCGTTTTAACTAGTTCCATTGAACCAGTCTTACAGAAATTGCATCCTGATGGACGTTATTGCATTGGTCAAGATAGTGGTATTTACTGGAACTTAACTGAGCCAGAAAAAGGAGCAGAAGCGCCTGACTGGTTTTATGTGCCGAATGTGGAGCCTTTTTTAAATGGAGAATATCGTCGTTTCTATGTAATGTGGAAAGAAATTGTTGCGCCATTGATTGCGATTGAGTTTGTTTCGGGAAATGGCTCGGAAGAGAGGGATGCGTCACCGCCGAGTGAGTCAAAAAAAGCGGGAAAATTCTGGGTTTATGAGCAAGCGATTCGTATTCCTTTCTATGCAATTTATGAGGTTAGAAAGTCTGCTGTAGAGGTATATCACCTTTTGGAAGGTCGTTATCAATTGATGCAAGCAAACGATCGCGGGCATTATCTCGTTTCTCCTTTAGGGGTGGAATTGGGCATTTTGTTGGGTACTGAAGAGATTCCTATCCCTTGGTTGCGTTGGTGGGATACTGATGGTAATTTGTTGCTGACTGGGGATGAGAGAGCAGTGAAAGCTGAGGAGATAGCGCTGCAAGAGCGTCAGGAAAAGCTGCAAGAGCGTCAGGAAAAGCTGCAAGAACGGCAACAAAAAGAGAAACTGGAGACATATCTGCGATCAATTGGTGTGAATCCCGATGAAATTTGAAAGGTTTCAACACACTCACTATGTCTTTACCCCGAACCTAATGAGCGAGATCGTTTGTAAGCGTGTTTTTGTGATCGCTATCAACATCAATAACCTATGGAGGTCAAGCATTTGTGCCACAATTCTTAAACTCCTCGCAGAAATGCAAATGCTTGACTCTCTTGGCTCTTGACGATAAATTGTGACTGCATTGTGGGGTTCGGGCGATCGTATTACAGTTTGATGATTGTGATGATCTGAGTAAATGGTTTGTAGGGACGGGTTTAGTCGATAATTCTGTGCTAAATGCAAGATCTATTTGCAAAACCCGCCCCTACGAGGCTCATGGTTTCTTGCAGAGATAGATCTCCGACTTTTTTGTGTGACTAGTACAGCTAATTGATAAAGGCAAAGAAAAAGTCGGAGATCTGAGGACTGGTTAAAAAATCGGGGAGATGAAATAGCAAGAAAACTTAGTGATATATTGACTTTACAGAGCATCAGGGTCTGGTATGCAGAGTCACCAAAAACCATCAAGATTTGTCCACTTTTTCCTTTTGCCTTTTTACTTTTTCCTTGTTAGTGGTTCGGTGCAGGCGCAGACAGCAGAGGAGCGCAAGACAGAAGAAGATCGAGTCTTAAAGTCATGTCGCGACAACTTGAATGCTCAAAAGTTTCAAGAGGGATTATTGGCTTGTCAGGCAGCGTTAGAGGATTTCAAGAAAACTGATAACTTGAGGGGACAGGGGCTTGCGCTTAATAACATCGGTGTTAACTATAACGCTCTCGATCAGTATCAAAAAGCGATTGATAATTTGCAGCAGTCTTTAAAAATTGCTAGGGAAATCAAAGATCAGAGACTTGAGGTGAGATCTCTAGGAAATCTGGGACTCGCTTACAGCAATCTTGGCAAATATGACAAAGCGATCAAGTTCCAACTACAAAGCTTAGCGATCGCACGGGAAATCAAAGACCGTCTCGGTGAGGGGCAGTCGCTGGGAAATCTGGGACTCGCTTACTATTCCCTCGGTAAATATGACAAAGCGATCGAGTTCCAACTGCAAAGATTAGTGATCGCAAGGGAAATCAAAGACCGTCTCGGTGAAGGAGCATCGCTGGGAAATCTGGGACTCGCTTATGATGCCCTCGGCAAATATGACAAAGCGATCGAGTTCCATCTGCAACACTTAGCGATCGCACGAGAAATCAAAGACCGTAGCGGTGAGGGAAATGCGCTAGGGAATCTGGGAGCCGCTTACTATTCCCTCGGCAAATATGACAAAGCGATCGAGTTCCATCTGCAAAGATTAGCAATCGCGCGGGAGATCAAAGACCGTAGCGGTGAGGGAAATGCGCTGGGAAATCTGGGAGCCGCTTACTATTCCCTCGGCAAATATGACAAAGCGATCGAGTTCCATCTGCAATTCTTAGCGATCGCGCGGGAAATCAAAGACCGTCTCGGTGAGGGAATTTCGCTGGGAAATCTGGGGAACGCTTACTATTCCCTCGGCAAATATGACAAAGCGATCGAGTTCCATCTACAATTCTTAGCGATCGCGCGGGAAATCAAAGACCGTCTCGGTGAGGGAATTTCGCTGGGAAATCTGGGAATCGCTTACTATAACCTCGGCAAATATGATAAAGCGATCGAGTTCCAACAGCAAAGATTAGCGATCGCGCGGGAAATCAAAGACCGTAGTGGTGAGGGAATTTCGCTGAATAATTTGGCTGTAGCTTTTAAAAATCTCAATCAACCCGAACTCGCGATTCTTTTTTACAAGCAATCCGTCAACGCTATAGAAGCAATCCGTCAGGATGTGCGTAAACTCGATAAAGACATCCAAAAATCCTATTTAGCCACAGTCGAAAAGACCTATCGCAACCTTGCCGACCTCCTACTCAAACAAGACCGTATTCTCGAAGCCCAACAAGTCCTCGACCTCCTCAAAGTCCAAGAACTTAGCGACTATCTCAAAACTGTGCGCGGCAACAACCAAACCTCCCAAGGAGTCGATCTGCAACGTCCCGAACAAAACATCATCGCCCTTGCCAGTGAACTCAACCAACTCCAACAAAAAGATCGTGAAGGCAAACTAAACCAAACAGAAGAACAACGCCTTGCCCAACTTGTCCAAGCAGAACGCGACCAAAACAAACAATTTAACGCCTTCCTCGATAGCCCCGAAATCAAGAAGCTCATAACTGAACTGCGCCGTGTTGAAGAACAACAAAATCTCAACCTCGCCAGCTATCGCAAACTCCAAAAAGATGTTCTTTCTCAAATACCCAATGCAGTCCTGCTCTATCCTTTAATTCTTGACGATCGCCTTGAACTGATCATCATTAATGCCAAAACTCCTCCCCTACGCCGCACTATCAACGTCAAACGCGAACAACTCAACCAAGAAATAATTGACTTCCTTAGCGAGCTACGTGATGCTGGCTCCGAAGATATTAAAGAATCTGCCCAAAAGCTCTATAAATTGCTGATTCAACCCTTTGAAGCAGAATTGCAAGAGCTAAAAATCGATACGATTATCTATGCTCCCGATGGGCAACTACGCTATATTCCCCTGTCGGCTCTGCATGATGGCAAACAATGGCTAGCCGAAAAGTATCGTGTCAACAATATCACCGCCGAATCCCTCACCTCCTTTGCGCCGAAACCACTAGCGAAACCACGCATCTTTGCGGGTGCTTTTGGTGGCAAATTAGGGGATAAAACCCGTGCAGGATTCGATGGCTTACCCGCCACCATCACCGAAGTCCAAAAAATTGCCAGTCTTTTTCCAAATACTACTACCCTCACAGAGACATCCTTTAGCAAACAAATCACCGAAACCAAAGCTAATTCCCATACGATTTTGCATCTCGCTACCCACGGTGAGCTATCAGTGGGAACTCCTGAAGATTCCTTTATTCTTTTTGGTAATGGTGAAAAAGCGACAATCAGAGAGATTCAAGATTGGTCACTGAGTAATGTGGATTTAGTGATCCTCAGCGCTTGTCAATCGGGAATTGGCAGCAAATTAGGCACTGGTATCGAGATCTTAGGATTAGGCTATCAAATGCAGTCCGCAGGAGCAAGAGTAGCGATCGCATCCCTCTGGAAAGTTGATGACGCAGGCACACAAGCACTCATGACTGCTTTTTATGGTGAACTTCAAAAAGGTGATGTCACGGTTACAGAAGCATTACGCCGAGCGCAAGTTGCCTTGATCAAATCACCAAATTATAATCATCCTAATTACTGGTCAGCATTCTTTGCGATCGGAAATGGATTGTAATATCACATTGTTTGTTAACTATCCACAAAAAAGGTGAGTACAGTCTCATCAACACCTTTCAGCTTAAGAGGTTCACGCTTGCGAAGCTCCTCATCATTCAGATAATCCGCAACCGTCGCAGATACAAGAATGCAATCAGGTTCCGCCGCCGATTGGATACGTGCAGCAATATTTACCGTAGGTCCGATCGCTGTGTAGTCCGATCGCTCCGCACTGCCAAACATCCCCACCACAGCCGTACCTTGATGAATACCACAGCGAAACCTCACTGTGGGAATGCCCTGAGCCGCCCATTGCTCATTGAGTTGAGCTAGCGATCGCTGCATATGTTTTGCAGTTTGGACAGCACGGCGCACCTGCTCATTGGGACTGCAATCCTCAGGCGCACCAAACAGAGCCATAATGCCGTCACCCATAAACTTATCAACCGTGCCACCATTGGCAAAAATCGCTTCTGTCATTGCTCCTAGGTATTGATTGAGCAACTCAGCAACACGACGCGATCGCAGGGTATTGGCAAGGGAAGTAAAGCCGACAATATCTGTAAAGAGAACTGTGATCATTCTTGGCTCAGGACGCAAATCCAGACTGAGTTCACCTGTGGCGGCTTTGGAAACAAGACTCGGAGGAAGAAAACGCTTGAGAACTGATTCAGTGAGATAGAGATTGAGTTGAGCCACACGCCGCTCATTGGTTTTGAGAGCGAGTAAATTCCGAACTTCTGCCAACAATTCGCGATCGTTAAAAGGCTTAGCTAAATAGGCATCAGCGCCCATTTCTGTTCCTTCGATGCGAGTCTCTTCATTAGCTTTAGCCGTCAGCAAAATCATCGGCGTACCTGCCAATTGCTGATCTTGACGAATCATCGCAATTAAGTCTAAACCAGAGACTTGCGGCATCATTAAATCCGTCACGATCAAATCAGGGCGGTGTTCTTGAGCTTCGGTATAGCCATGAGCACCATTGTGTGCAGAAATTACACTATAGCCAGCTTGATTGAGAACGCGCCGTAAATATCCGCGCAGGTCGCGATTATCATCAACGATTAAAATTTTACCTGTAGGAGTATAGGAAATTTCTTCATGCTCACTATCCTGCATGAATATATCTTCTTCTAAACTGAGGTCAGTTTCTAAATCCGCAAGTTCCACTGAAGCTCTAGATATTTGTAAATCCGCAGGTAAGTTGGTAACTTGGTCGGGGGGTAAATGCCTTCTACCAGTGGGAATCATCAGAGCAAAAGTTGTCCCATGACCATAGTCTGAGGTGACGGAAATATTACCACCATGCAGATTGACCAATTCTTTAACTAGAGCTAGCCCTAAACCACTGCCTTCATAGCTGCGATTAACGGAACCTTCAGCTTGACGAAAGCGATCAAATAGAAATGGAATTTGATCTTGACGAATGCCAATACCCGTATCATGGACACTAAGAATACAATGCTGACCATCTACATCGGCGGAAATGCTGACCGTAACACTGCCATTACTTGGCGTGAACTTCATCGCATTAGACAGTAAGTTATAGAGAACTTTATCGAATTTCTCTAAGTCCAGATAGATTTCTGGGCATTCGCTAAACTCACTAAACAGATGGATATTTTTGCGATCGCAATAGGGGCGAAAAGCATCAATGGTTTGACTGGTAAATTCGACGAGATTGCAAGGGCGAAAACAAGCCTGCATTTTACCTGCGTCAAGCCTTTGAATGTCAAGCAATTGGTTAACTAGACGCAGCAAACGGCGACAGTTGCGTAAAGCAATTACCGACTGTTCGAGAGGCAGTGGTTGAGATTTCTCGATCGCTGCTTCTAAGGGACCAATGGTGAGGGTGAGGGGGGTACGGAATTCATGGGAAAGATTTTGAAAGAATTCAGTTTTTTGATGATCGAGGGCAAGCAGTTGCTGTGCTTGTTGACGAGTTTTTTGAAAGAGATGAGCTTGTTGGACAGCGATCGCGGCTTGCGCGGCCACCGCTTGGACTAAGGATACCTCTTCAGGTTGCCAATGACGAGGCAGTTTATTTTGACGCATGGAAATACTCCCAATAATCTTACCTTCTGACAGCAAGGGGACGATTAGAAGCGATCGGGCTATGGAGCGTAGTGGCAAATCGGCAATATTCCATTCTGGATTTTCGTGCAAATCAGAAATAGCGACGGGCTGCTTTGATTCAATCAAGGCTTGAAAGACGGGATTAGCCGAGATATTGGCAATGGATTGCGGCAGAGCAGTTTCGTCAGGGTTTACCCTGTCTTGGATTATCTCATCAGGGTCAAGCAAATGTAGCCCCACGCAACGCAAATAGCTATCTTCTTCCGTCCATAGAGACAAAGCACAACTTTCAGAGTTTAGGGCTTGTCCTAATTGCTGGGTAATTGATGCAAAAATCTTTTGAGGATCGAGGCTAGAGCGAATGGTACTGGTAATCGTATTGAGGAGAGATTCTCTTTTGGCAAGCTCTTGAATGCGATCGTAGGCTCTGGCACGGGAACTGACGATCGCAGCTTGATCGGCGGCTAATTCAATTAAGTCTAATTCATCGTTACTCCATAAATGCGGGTTGTCGCAATGATATAGAGCTAACATTGCTAAGCATTCTTTTTGGACTTCAAGGGGAACAAATAGAACTGATTTAATATTCGCTTTGGCATAAATAGATTTATCAGCTTCCGAAATACGCTGATCGCTATCAATATCATTAATTGCCACAATCTGCGATCGCAAGGTGAGGGCTTTCGCTAATTGGGGTAACTCGGCAATTGGTAGACTGCAATAGGCAAAATAATCTTCTGAAAGTAGCCTGTTCTCAAATAGCCGTAAAATGCTGCCTGAAACATCAAAATTACGTGCGATCGATTCGGCGATTGTGGCAATAATTTCCCGATATGGAGCGGCACTATCGGCTGATGAGGCGATCGCATTCAGGAGTGATTGTTGTCGCAGAGTGCGGCGTAAATCAGCAGTACGATTTCGCAAAACATTATGCGTATCAATGGCTTGACGTACTACATTTTTAAGTTCTAATTCATCCCAAGGTTTGGTGACATATTTGAATACCTTGCAAGTATTAATTGCTTCAACTAAATCCTCAACATCGGTATAGCCCGTCAAAATAATCCGCATCGTATCTGGATATTTAACCGCCATTTGGCTCAAAAATTCAGTTCCACTCATGATCGGCATTCTTTGATCGGAGATAATTACCGCAACTTCTCCTTCGCGATCCAGTAATTCCAGTGCTTCTAAGCCACTATTCGCACGTAAAACTTCATAATCTCGATAAAAAGTCCGAAATAGCAAATCTAAGTTATCGGGTTCATCATCGATAACTAGCAACTTAGGTTTGGGGGCGATTTGCGAACCCATGGAGCTACTTCTTCCTAAAATTTTGATGCCAAAAAACTTTGAGTTGAGAAACTAGTGAGCTTTATTTTTTGCTGATGGCACAAATAAAGACTCAAAAACCTTACAGGGGCTATTTTTTATTTTGCGAATAACCATATACTCATTGGCAAACTCCTCTAAAAAAAGTATCAGTAAACACTAATGCAAATGAACTTGGAGTTGATAAACTTGGCTTGGTTCTGAATATACTTCCTTTTGCATCATAACCGATCCTCCTTACGTGTTTTTGCCTAGGATTTGCCTAGCATTCGCCCATTATTTGCTCAGTTTTTGGCTAATATAGAATCCAATATGGGTAGTGAGAGTGTGCCCTGAAGGGGCGCACTCTCACTACCCTCCAAATCTTAAAAATATAGCTCTCTTTAAATATCCAAAGGTTGGAAACTGATTAGCGGATCAAGTTTTGGCGTTGGATGAGAGCAGATTGAGCCTCTTCACGATCATCAAAATGAATTTTTTCCCGCCCAATAATTTGATAGTCTTCATGCCCCTTACCTGCAATCAGAATCGTATCGCCTGACTGAGCCTCATAAATAGCTGTTTGGATACATTTATGCCGATCGCCTTCGACAGTCATCGGTTTATCGCCGATATTCGCATTCACACCAACTACGACATCATCAAGGATTCTTTGGGGATCTTCAGTACGGGGATTGTCGGAGGTTACATAAACGCGATCGGCGAGTCTGGCTGCAATCCCACCCATTAATGGTCGCTTAGTGCGATCGCGATCGCCACCACAACCGAATACACAAATTAATTCGCGCTGTGTAAAGGGACGCATCGCCTTGAGCAGGTTTTCTAGGCTATCAGGAGTATGGGCATAGTCCACGACCACGGTGACATCTTGATCGTCGCTGACCTGTACTCTTTCCACACGCCCGGGGACGCTCTTAAATTCGGGTAAACGGCTGACTAATTCTGTCAAACTTAGCCCCATGTGTAGAGCCGTGGCGATCGCTGCCAAGATATTCTCGACATTAAAGCGACCAACTAGGGGTGATTGAAAAGCGATCGCGCCTTGTGGTGTGTGCAAGGTTCCCGTCGCGCCATTGGGCAAATAGGTCAAGTTCTCAGTATAAAAATCGGCTTGAGAATTGCTAATACTATAGGTCCAGATCGGTCTGTCTGTAATCATTTGCGCCAAACGCTGACCGAAGGGATCATCAAAATTAATAATGGCTCGACCTTGCAAATAGGTGTCACTAAATAACAAAGCCTTCGCCTGAAAATAGTCTTCTAGATTTTTGTGATAGTCCAAATGATCTTGGGTCAAGTTGGTAAATACTGCGACCTCAAAGGGGCAACCCAACACACGCCGTTGGTCTAGAGCATGGGAGCTAACCTCCATCAAGCCCATGTCACAACCTGCGGCGATCGCCTCGGCAAGTTGCGCCTGTAAGTCTACGGCAAAGGGGGTGGTATGGTTTGCAGTCTTGGAATAGCCAGCCCAACGGGTATAAAGTGTGCCAAACAACGCTACTGCATATTGAGTTTGCAATAAAAACTCGATCAGGTGCGTGGTTGTCGTTTTGCCATTTGTGCCTGTTACGCCTACTAGTTTTAGCTTTTTAGCAGGATAGTCATAGAACGAAGTCGCAATTTTGCTGCAAGCTACTACCACATCATCAACGGCGATCGCTTTGACTTGATCTTGTTCAGATAAATTATCAAAAGCTGTATGGGAAATGATGGCTGCGATCGCTCCCTGTGCGATCGCCTGTGGCGCAAACTTGCCGCCATCCACTTGAGTTCCTGTCATGCCAATAAACAAGTCCCCCTCTTGACAAGCCCTTGAATCTGTAATTACACGCTTTATTTCTAGCCCATCTAGTTCAGGCTGAGAATTTTGATACCCTGCCAATGCTAGCAATTGTCCTAAACGCATAATTCTCGATCCCTTTCTCACAAGCACAAAACATCTCAGAATTCTTACACAAAATCTTGATTTGTGACAACCCAAAAAAAGGGAGGGTGGCGCTTCGCGCCACCCTCCCTTTTTTTGGGGTTTTATCTAGAGCAATACTTCGGACAAAATTAGTAAGCAATAGCACCGTATGAACAAAGGTCTGGAAATCTAGGATGAGATTTAATCGAAGTAGAATCCAAGTCTAACAAGGA
>NZ_JACJQY010000059.1 GCF_014696925.1 Phormidium tenue FACHB-1050
GAAAATCTACCTATCATTTTTGATGAATATCTTCCTAAATGGAATTATAGAGCTATTCCTCAAAATAACTGAAATGCATAAGTTATTTATTTTTCATTCCTTAGCGACTTAGCAATTCCCCAACTGCTTGACAAATGAACTGCTCATCTACAGGATTTTGGTAGGGATTGCCAGCACGATGTCCCCAGATTGATGGAATAGGAAGATAGGCACTATGGGGAATTAGAGAAGCTTCGCGATCGCAATCTTCGGTGGTGAAATACAAGTCCGTAGTACTGGGCATGACTAGGGTTTTCGCTTGGATTGATCGCATGGCAAGTTCATAATCTTTTTGATAAATGGGATTATCACTGACATCGCACCTGAGCCAAGTATCAAGCATCGCCATCAAATTTCGCGGATCGCGCTTGCGATAGCCTGCTTCCCAACCACGTAGGAGATAATCTTCGAGAGATTCGTAACCAAATTGATAGTACAAACCTTCGCGATAAAAGGCTTGGGATGCTGCCCAACTGGCGTAAATTCTGGCAAATGTGCGAAAACCGAGATCGGGAATACCATCAAAACTAGTTCCATTCCAAGTTGGATCGCCAGTTAGGGAATAGCGCAAACTTTCTAAGAAGATGCGATTGTGATCGGTGGTTTTCGCCGTGCCGCAAATGGCGGCGATGAGTTCCACGCGATCGCTATACAATGCACCCCAGTGATAGGCTTGCTGAGCGCCCATCGACCAACCGTAAACAAGGGCTAAGCGTTCAATCCCCAAGACTTCACGCAACAATTGCTCTTGAGCCGTGACATTATCTAGATGCGTAAACCAGAAGCCTTGCTCAGCTAAGCCACATTCTACACAATTGCTAGGCGAACTCGATAGACCGTTCCCAAACATATTGATGATAATCACGAACCATTTGGTCGGATCGAGAATGCCATCAGGTCGCACTAGCCACTCAATATCAGGATGTTGCGCTCCGTAGGATGTAGGATAAAGAATTACATTCGAGCGATCGCTATTTAGTTCGCCATAGGTCTGATACACCAATTGTGCTTGTGGCAAAACTGCACCGCACTGAAGCTGAAAGTTCTTAATCGTAAAAATATTCTTCATGCTACTGAATTCTCAGTCTTCGCGTCAAAATTAGCAATGATTTGGCGATGGACGTTGAAGTAGCCATTTTCGACACATTCAAAATGAGAATTTAATTTTGAATGGGCTGCGCCTAATTGATGGAAGGGAATGGAAGCATAGAGATGATGTTCGGCATGGTAGGAGATATTCCAAATCAGGAATCGCAAGGGCGCAAGGGTAAGGGTGGTACGGGTATTGGCGAGCATATTGTCGGTATTGGGGCGATCGGTATGCTCGGCTAAGAGCAGGAATCGCAAAAATGGCTGACCGATTGCGAGGGGTAGCATCCAGTAAGTGATAAACCAAGGCTGTTGGAAATACACAGAAATAGCGATCGCTACCGCATAAACCAATAGCTGCAAACGGTTTGAACGAATCACTTCTGCACGAGAGCTTTCGGGAATAAATGGACAATTTTCTAAGTTGCCGATCGCTGTAAGGAAATGTCTCTTAAACTTGCCGATCCACCAAGTAATCCCGCTAATTTCGATGATATATTCCTTGAGATTGGTTGGCTTGCGATCGCTTAATTCAGGATCTTTATCAAGAATTTGGGTATAGCGATGATGCCACTTGTGATAGAGCCGATAGAAGGTGCTGTTATAAAAAGATAAAAGTCCTGCGAACCAACAAAGGACATCATTGGCTAGATTATTCGTAAAAACGGTGCGATGGGATGCCTCATGCAATGGAGCAAACATAATAGCAAAGCTAAACCCGTAAAGCACTAATGCAGGTAGAGCAATAAACCAGCGATCGCTCAGATTTCCCATACTTGCACCCCAGAGATAGCCACTACCTACCATCACGGCTAAATGTCCTATTAGTTGCAAGGTTCCTTTTAGATTTGACTTGGCATTTAAAACGCTTAATTCTTGAGGAGACAGAATTTGCGTAGGTTTAAGATTGCTTGAAAACATGACTAAGAATTCACTATTTACTAATATGTTAACGCTTGGCTCTATACATTCATAAGTATGTTGTTAAAGCATTTCCGAGTAAGTCAAAGTTAATACAAACCCGATCGCCTGAAATCTCTGTTAGCGTAAAGTAAGCCTTGCCCAGTTTTCTACTAGTTTTCTAAATAAATTCTATGCTCCTACATTTATCCACATGGCAAGAAGTTGAAGCCTACTTGCAGCGATCGCCAGCAGTGATTATTCCCATCGGTTCCACTGAGCAGCATGGTCCCACGGGATTAATTGGCACGGATTTTATTTGTGCCGAAGCGATCGCCCGTGCCGTTGGCGAAGAAGCTGATGCTCTAGTGACTTCAACGTTAACTCTGGGCATGGCAGAGCATCACACAGGATTTGCAGGGACGATTAGCCTCAAGCCTTCTACGCTGACCTTAGTAATTCATGATGTGGTGCGATCGCTTGCCAAGCATGGATTCAAACGCTTCTTTTTTCTGAATGGGCATGGTGGCAATATTGCCGTTCTCAAAACCGCCTTTACTGAGATTTATAACGAACTGCCCGACGTTCGCTGTCGGCTCGGTAACTGGTGGGCAAGTGGTGAAATTTATAAACTAGTCAAAGAGCTTTATGGCAATCAAGAAGGCTATCACGCTACGCCCAGCGAAATTGCGGTGACGATGTATCTCTATCCCGACGCAATTAAAAACGCCCCACTGAGCGCATCAGTCAATAAAGATAGTCGCATTTATAGTCCTGAAGAATTTCGCAAACGCTACCCCGATGGACGCATGGGATCAAATCCTGCCCTCGCCACCATCGAACATGGGCAACAACTTTTTGAACTTTCCGTCAAGGAATTAGTCAGCCAGTACAACGATTTTATTGCTGAAATTTAAGGTTAAGCAAAATAGCCAGTCTTTGCCCTAAATTAGCGATTTTGGCGCAAGATTAAGTCATTTGCAGCAAAGCACAAACTCAACAATCGTTGTATGCTGTCAGCTTAAACATCAAAAGTACTTGCATTTCTGCATCATGCTTGATCGAGCAAAGATAACCGTAGCCATTTCTCTATGCCCTGAAGAGGCAGTTTGTTATTTAGCGAGGGTATACACCACCCTAGTTATTTTCAATCCGCCTGAATTTCTCAAAACTTCTATTGAAAGTAGAGTCTTGATTCATTCCCTTGGCTATCCCGATAATCCTGAATCGGCACATATCTGTCGGCAACTTATGGATGAGTTTGGTTTCGATACTGAGACTTTCCCTGCTTGTGCAATTCAAGGACTAGCGACGATCGCTTCGATATTTCCCTGCGATCGCAATAACTTGGCAGTAGATTTTGAACTGGATCACCATTTGGACATTGCACCCACGAGCCTCATTGACATTCAATCAAGGGTACAAGACCAAGGACAGGAAGCGTGGTTAGTGCAGCTAAAGGACACTTATTTTTTGCAAGAGCCTATTTATGATGTTTTGCCTCCAAGGGACATCGCTACAGGAGATGTATGGCTACCACAAAACACATCTCATGTAGAAGATTTCCAAAATGCGATCAGTCGCGATATTCTCCGCAGCAAGGTTTAAACAAAAAAGGCATCGCAAAGCGATGCCTTTTTTGTAAGCAGAGAGTTGGAGAGCAAAGCGCCCCAAATCTTTTTGGGATTTTAAGGAATACTAAAAGATTGAACTCTACTATTACCTTCTGTTCTCAGAAAATTGCTAGCAAAAATCAAACGTTTCTTCTCAGGTTTATCGGCTACAGCACTCACCACAGGTGGATAGTAAATATGACTATTCATCAAAGTGGGAGTCCGCCAGACTAATTTGCCAGTTTTATCGTCAAAGGCACTGATCCAACTATTGTTGTCAGCCGAACCGTAAAAGCCATAAGTCACATTTTTGATTTCCATATCTTCTATATAAACCCGACCATCTACCCAAGTTAACTGTTGAGGCTCGTTATCATATTCACGAGTCACTGTAAATCTGCGTAAGAATCGCCCTGTCTCCTTGTCTAAAACCACAAAATTACCCTGAGAGTTTCGCTTAGGTTCCCAGACCAAGACTTCGCGATCGCTAACAGCTCTGACTTTGCCAGTGATCACATACGACCATTTCTCTTTACCAGTTTGAAGAGCGATCGCACGGATGCGTCCCGATGGCTGCGTCTTAGTATGTCCAAAGACCGAAGTATAGATCGTATCTCCAAAAACATCAGCATCCCATAAACCATTAGGATCTTGAGGCGCTTCCCACGTCCACAAAACTTTGCCTGAAACAACATCCATCACCGTAAATTGTTCAAGCCGACCTGCGGTTGTGTCGTGAAAGGAAGGTAACAATAGAATTCCATTCTGTACCACTGGTTTAATTGCCTGAATACCAATCAACCCATTAGTTTTAGGAAGCTGATATGACCAGAGCGTTTTATCTTTAGTGATGCCAAATACTTTTGTTTGATAGTCTGAACGCCAAGATACACCTTTGTCAATTGGAATAGAATCACCATATACGGCAATATCCTGATGTATGCCCATCAAGCGATCACGAGTACCGCCACTCATTTCTTCTGCATATTTAAAAGATATTTTGGGAGAACCAGTTGCAGGATCAAATCCCACAACGCCATTGTCATGACTAGCATAGATAGTTCCATTCTCTAAAATTAACTGGCGGCTACCAAGAGTCTGATAGGGTGGTAATTTCTGCTGCCATTGCACTTTTCCTGATGCAGTATTAATCGCAAATAAAGTTGACGAATAATCTCTTTGCTCTCCATTGAACTTCTGGTTCTCAATTACAAATAACTGTTCACCAGTCGTAATGAGTTGAGTATTCGATTCTAAATTAGCAGTCCATTCAGGCTGAATTATAACTTCAGGATTATTTGCGTAAGCTACGAAATGCAAGCCTAATAAAAGCAGCAAGGAAAATAGAAAGTATTTCCCAAAATTGATCAATTTTCGCGAATCTGGCAACTTAAATTTTGAGTTTATGACATGCATAATGGTTCTGCAATTTAATTAGGGGAACCGATTTTTGGTAGCGCGACTGCATTGCGCTACCAAAAATCTGATTCCTTATTTTACGGCTACGCCCTAGTGGCGATCGCTATATTTTCCAAAGACTCTACACTTTATAATTTGTGGTTTATTTTTATATTAAATTCACAAACAACAGCAATTATTAAAGTTAAATCAAAAGCAAATATGGGTATCACTGTTTTGGTAGATTTGATCTTGGGAAAGAAGTAATAATAAATACAATTTAATCAAATTTTATAAGGATCGGTTCAGAATTATGAGCAGTAAACCCAAACGAGTTGTGGTGATCGGAGTTGCAGGAGACTCTGGCTGTGGGAAATCTACATTTTTACGCAGATTAAATGATCTGTTTGGCGAAGAATTTATGACCGTGATTTGTCTAGATGACTATCACAGCCTAGATCGCAAGCAACGGAAAGAAACTGGAATTACTGCACTAGATCCGCGTGCGAATAATTTTGACTTGATGTATGAGCAAGTCAAAGCCCTCAAGGAAGGTAAATCGATCATGAAACCGATTTACAACCACGAGACAGGGTTACTCGATCCTCCCGAGTTGGTTGAGCCAAATAAAGTGATTGTGATCGAAGGATTACATCCAATTTATGATGAGCGTGTACGTGGGCTACTCGATTTCAGTATTTATCTTGATCTCAGTGATGAAGTTAAGATTGCTTGGAAAATTCAACGCGATATGGCGGAGCGTGGTCATACCCTTGCGGATGTCATGCAAGCGATCGAATCCCGTAGACCCGACTTTGAAGCATATATTGATCCTCAAAAAGCCCATGCTGATGTGATCATTCAAATCCTACCCACAAATCTGATTGCTAATGATACAGAGCGAAAAGTATTGCGGGTGCGATTAGTGCAACGCAGTGGTGTTGAGGGAATTGAGCCAGCTTACTTATTTGATGAAGGTTCAACAATTTCTTGGATTCCCTGCGGTACAAAGCTGACTTGCTCTTATCCAGGCATCAAACTATTTTCGGGACCCGATAGCTGGCTTGGTCAACCTGCAAGCGTCTTGGAGATTGATGGACAATTCGATCGCCTTGAAGAGATGGTCTATATCGAAAATCATCTCAGTTGCATTAATACCAAGTTCTACGGCGAATTAACTCAGTTGCTGCTCAAGCATCCTGATTATCCAGGGTCTAACAATGGTACTGGGCTATTGCAAATTATCGTTGGTCTGAAGATGCGGGCAACCTTTGAACGTCTCATCAAAGAATCAGAACAACTGGTTGCCGCCTAGATTATAAATTCCAAACCCGTAAGGTTGCGCCCCTGCGGGGCGCAACCTTACGGGTTTGGGTTTGGGTTTTATAGCTGTCGCCATTCTTGTTAGGACATAAAACCCAAATAGTGTGAGGCGGCGCTTCGCGCCGCCTCACACTATTTGAGTCCTGATACAGGTGGCTATAGCTATAAACACACAAAATGGCGTAGCCATTTTGTGTGTTGGTATTAAAGGATTATCAAGGGAATTAGCGGTGCTAATTCCCTTGATTTTTAGTAGCAAAAGGACTGCTAAACCAATAGCCCTGATCATCATGATTTTCAAACAGTAATCGGCGGCGACACAAATTTAGTGCTTCGGAAGAGATAACGTGATCGTTAGTCAGGTATTTCTGCAAAGCTTGCCGATCGCGAACTCTGATAGTTGATAAACGAGTGAGGCGATCGCTCTCCAAAATGTGGTTGACAGTTTCCAAATCAATCGGCGGATCTTGTGATTGCAAACAACCCTGTAACAGTGATAGTAAATAGGGCAGATGACCATAACTTGCTAAACATAGCTGATCAAGAGTTTCCAGATGATCAAAGCAGTTAGTAATTTCCTCTAATCGCTGCTCAGGGGAAATATTTGGCATCATTCTCGCTAAAACAACTTGGCGTAGTAGATTTAGAGTTTCAGAATTAACTACTCCATCGCGATCGCATAGCTGTAGATTTGACAAGACAATGGGGACAGTTCCCTTCAAATATTGTTGAAATCTTAGCTGAAACTGCTCATCAGGATGGACGATCGCGAGCAATGGCAAACAGTAAATCGTATGACATTGAAATTGCCGTAAATATTTACCACCTTTGCCAAAAATGCTCTCGACCTGCTCTATCGATAGACGATCAAGGTTATCGACCAAAAACACTAGCCCTTTTTTTCCAGTTTGTTTAAGCCGATCAACAGCGAGTCCTGTTACTTCTTCGATCGCCACAATTAGCAAATTGGGAAGACGTGTTTCCAAGTGATGGTGTAACTGTCGGCGATTCTGCTCACTATCTTGCAACGCTTGCAAAATTTTTTGTAACCGTTGCACATAGTTAGAGCCTACCGATGGAAGCATTTTCATCCATTTTTCGATTTCAGCGATCGCATTGGGTAAATAAGCTAGGGATAATGAATCGCCTTTGTTTTCTAGCTGTCGCAAAATCAGCTTCAACATCACGAGCCAAAGCTCAGTTAAGCCCACATCAGTAATTTGGAGATACTGATCAGCCATACAATAAATTACGGCAAAGCCTTGCTGCTCAAGCTCAGATTTTAAACGCAGCAGTTCCGTTGATTTCCCACTACCTAAACTTCCTGAAAATAATTGATAGGTTGGTTTGTTAGGAGATAAAGCGATCGCTCTTCGCATTCGCTTCACCACATCTTCTCCCCTTGCCCCAGATAAATCGATGTAGTAATGATCTTCTTTTTGTAAGCAGATAATAAAGTTAGGGTTGCAAGCATGGAGAGATTCAAGATTTGACATAACGCAAAAATAATTGGGAGATCATAAGGGGCTTAAACCCCTTGTTTGTCTTGAAACAAAGGTAAAGTAATGAGCTACTCTCACTACTTCACTTAAATAAATACTCGATCGCACAGACTCGGCACATTTGCCAACGAGATATTTCGCCCTTTAAGGCGGGGCGATCGCATCTTGGACATTGGGGCATTTGATTAGTTCTTAACTTCATCACATTTTGCCAACGCTGGAATGCTTCACTGGCTGTTTCAGGTGCTTTAGGGGTTTCTAATTTAATTTTAAGATTTGGCTTGAGTTGGCGAGGGGATGACTCATTGGCGATCGCAGGTGGTAAGTAACTAGGATGATCTTCAGTGACCACTTTGCGCTCTTTTAAGGTTTGCTGTTGGGTCGCCCATTTTGCAGTTGAGAAATGAATATCGGCGATCGCTAAATTTCCTGAACCAACAAATAGAGCATTTATTTTCGCCAAAATCCTTACTCTTTCAAAGGTCAGAGCCTGTGACCAAACTGAACTAGACACAGCCACTTGTAACGCTTTTTGATATACCCCAATTGGGCAAGTTTGTTTAGCTACCGATTCACCGACAATATCAGCCCATTTTTCGACAATCAGCAAATATTGACAGCGTTGCTGCCAACTAGTACGTGCCTGAATGTCGTGCAAAATATTTGGTAACCCTGTCAAGGACATGCTCGTAAACCAAACAGAACTTTGTTTAAGGTTAGCATTTTTACAAGTAGGGTATGCCAAAACCTAGAAAGGGTTACTGACTCAGTAACCCTTTCTAGGTAATTTATGCGTAGCTACTTACTCTCTAAAAACAGCGATAATATTTAAAGTTGATATAGAGTAGAAATTTTCTATGTTTGGAAGTTTGTTTCAATCGCGATCGCCAGATCCAGCCCGTGTTCCCAAAGGTCAAAGATTAACTAATGGTTTTCCCATTATGACCTATGGAGACACCCCAAAAATCAAGCCTCAAGATTGGCAACTACGTGTATGGGGACTCGCCACCGAGAAAACCTTTACATGGGAAGACTTTATGGCTATGCCACAAACAGAATTTACAGCCGACTTCCACTGTGTCACTACATGGTCAAAACTCGATGTGCAATGGAAAGGAGTCAAAGTGACAGACTTCTTAAAATATATCGAAGTTGATCCTCAAGCCGTACATTTAATGGAACATTGCTACGGTGGCTATACGACAAATATTGCAATGGAAGATTTTGTGCGAGAAGAGAATTTCTTCGCGCATACACTCTTTGATCAGCCGTTACCCATTGACAATGGTGGGCCCATGCGCCTAGTAGTCCCCCATCTCTATGCTTGGAAAAGTGCAAAATGGCTGAATGGGCTTGAGTTTCTCGACAAAATGCAACTAGGTTTCTGGGAACGCAATGGCTATCACCATCGCGGCGAACCTTTTGCGGAGGAAAGATATAGCTCGTTTTAGTACCAAAAGATGAGTGGCGTCGCGAAGCGCCGCCACTCATCTTTTGGGTTTTATATTGCTATAGCGATCGCGATCACACATGTTTAGTGAGTACAATTACGCAACTATCAAGGCTTACATCACGTCATAACTTAGAGAAAGACCTGATACTAATTACATCAAGAGTTAAGGAAGTGAGGAGCAAAGCGATGTCAGTATTTCATTTTGGCGGATTTATCTTTAAGTTTTACGCTGGCTCGATCGCTGTTTTAGTTTTAGCCAATGCTCTCTCCACACTCTAGCTGCCTTAACACAATGACCATTTTTCAACTGATAATTTTTTCCTGTAAGTTTTTTGTGAGCACGATCGCAATTTTATTCCTCGCCAATGCGGTCTCTAACTTTTAAAATTTCTCCAGAAAAATGTCAAAGCATCTTATCCATTTTTGGGTAAGGTGCTTTTTATTGCACTACAAAAAATGAAAGCGGCGCTTCGCGCCGCTTTCATTTTTTTGGTTTATTTCATATAAATGGAACTTCTATCGAGATAGCCCTGAGACTGGATCAGGATAGGCGAAATCCTGTCTACAACTTGTTTTGATTTGTCAACAGGACTGTACTAAAATGGCTATTAGAGAAAATTTAAATATTTCTTAATTTCTATTCATTACATAGTTAAACCTCTAGTTTGGACAAACCCAAGGTCAAAAAAAATCTATGGTCGCAACCCCTGAAACCACAAACGCAGCCACTCCCGCCTTTTGTGAAGGCATTCAGTACTTTGGCGAACCGTTGGAGGGGTTCGACGAGCTAGGACGTATACCCGTTCTTAGCCCTGACAAATCTGGTGTCACTGATCCAAGCGATCGCGCTGCGGTGTTTCAAACTTTACTAGCAGCCGACGCTCTGCGCTATCTCACCTTACAAGTCACAGCCAGCAAAGCATCAGGTCATCCTGGCGGATTTGCTAGTAGCGCCGAAGCAGTAGCAGCCTTTTATATGCTCGGTCATAAGAATATGCCCACAGAAGTGGGACATCATGCCCCAGGATATTACAGCGCCATGTTTCTGGATCGCTCCCTTGAGGATATGGGCATCAGCACTGTAAGCCAAATGCGCGAAAGATATCGTGAAAAGCATGGCTTGCTTGGTCACTTGTCGGGCTTTATCCCCGGAATTTTAGCTCCTGCGGGGCCCCTTGGACAGGGACAGCATTTTGCGATGGCAGCGGCGCTGTTACACCGCGATAAGCTTTTCCCAGTAACGATGGGCGATGGCGGGATGGGTGAACCCTATCCAATTAGCTCGATCGCCCATTTTCATGTTGCCTATCCTGAAGTCACCAATTTCATTCCGATTCTAGTTTGGAATGGGTTTAGCCAAGAACATCACAGCATGGTTTCGACAAAGACCAATGCCGAAATGATTGCTTTTTGGAAAGGGAATGGCTTTGATGAAGTGATTTTAGTTGATGCCAAGGATTTTGATGATCAAAATCAAGAAGGGGCTTATGTTGATAGTACTGCCTTCTCTTTCAAACAACGTCTTGCTTTTACAGAAGCAGTTCTCGTTGGTGTGGATAAAGCGGCGAAACTTGCCTTTGGTGGGAAGCTGACTGTATTTATCATCAAGCAACTTAAGGGAGCAGGAGTTCATGCACGCGGTGCAAAATCCCATAATCTCTATGCTCACCATACCCTCGACAATGCCGATGTGGTTGCTGGCTTAAAATCCCGTGCGCTCAATCCTGAAGCATGGCAAACCGTTCGCACCAATTTGGAATGGGCTGGTGGCGGTTCTTCTTCTAAAACTGCGGTTACAGAATCAGTCCTAGCATTAACGGATTTGGGAACTTTGCCTCTCGAAGAATATGCGGCTGGCGAAGCCAAGATCTCGACTACCGCTATGGGACGCTTAGTTGGTTATGTCGGACAAACCGACAAGCGCTATATCGTCACCAATGCTGATGGTAACGAAGCTTCAGGAATTGCCAATATTAACCAAGCTCTGAAAATCAATCACCCCACCACTGACGCTCTCTATAATCAAGAACCTGGTGGACAGGTATATGAACCTCTGAGTGAAGATGCCTGTGCAGGTTTGGCAGTCGGCTTAGCGCTGATGGGTAGCCGTACTCTCTGGTGTTCCTATGAATCCTTTGCGATTAATGGACTTCCCATTTGGCAGACCGTCACTCAAGCGATGGCTGAGTTGCGTCGTCCCACGCCTGCAACGGTATGTCTGTTCACCGCAGGAGCTTTAGAGCAAGGACGTAATGGCTGGACACACCAACGTCCTGAAATCGAAGGTTATTTTGCGGCAATGATGCGAAATGGCAACGTGTTCCCACTGTTTCCGCTTGATGCCAATAGCATTCAGGTTTGCTATGACTGGGCTTTGAAGGCAGTAAATAAGGGTGTGGTGATTACAGCAAGTAAATCTCCTTTGCCAATCCGTACTACCTTTGAGCAAACCAGACAGGCTCTAGAAGATGGCGCGATCGCTTTGCAAGAAATTGCAGGTGATAAGAAAGTTGTTTTTGCTGTCATCGGTGACATGATGTTGCTTCCTGTTTACGAAGCTGCCCAAAAGCTCGCGGAACAAGGGATCGGCTCCAAAATTGTCTCAGTTGTTAGCCCTCGTCGCCTTTATCGTCCGACTGATGTAGCTTGGGATACTTGCTCTGAGCCAGATGGCAAGTTCCTAAGTGATGCTGATTTTGAGGCTTTCTTTGGTGGTGATGCTTTGATTGGTGTCGTTGGTGGTGCATCGGCACTCCTTGAGCCAGTAATGCTCCGTAGCAATAGCAAGCGCGATATTTTCTCATGGAAGCGCGGCGAAACCACGGCTTCGGCAGGTCAATTGTTTGATTTTAATGGCATGAATGCTGAGGCGATTTGCGATCGCGCTAAGCAGTTACTTAGCTAATACCTAAAAAGAAAGGCGTGCTTTGCACGTCCCTATTTTTGAGGATTATGCAAAACAAAGAAATGTAGGGGCAATTCATGAATTGCCCCTACATTTCTTTGTTTTGCTTTTTTAGGATTGCAAATAAACTTTCTCGACTTCTGAAGCAGGTAAAGGTCTATTGAATAAGTAGCCCTGTCCATACTGACAGCCAACTTTTTGCAACCATTCAAGCTGCTCCTTAGTCTCAATTCCTTCCGCAATTACGGCTAAGCCAAGCTGATTACTAAGAGCAATGATCGTATCAACGACATGATAGTTGCGATTTTCAGTTTGAATTTGGCTCACAAAAGAGCGATCAATTTTGAGGTTATCAACAGGGAAACGATGCAGATAACCAAGAGAAGAATACCCCGTTCCAAAATCATCAATGCTGATTTGAATTTGCCGCGATCGCAATTCTTTGGTGATGGCGATCGCTGATTCGGCATTGTCCATAATCGCGCTTTCGGTAATTTCTAATTTGATATGGGCAGGATTAGCTTGGGTTTCCGCAATGATGTGATCAATATCAGCAAGTAACGTCGTGCAAGAAAACTGACGCACTGAAAGATTGACACTCATGGTTAGCTCTGTCCAGCCTTGCTGCTGCCATGCATAAAGTTGCTCACAAGCTTGCTTAAATACCAACATCCCCACAGGTACGATTAACCCCGTCATCTCCATAGAAGGAATAAATTCTGCTGGTGAAACCATCCCCCGCTCAGGATGTCGCCACCTTACTAAGGCTTCAAATCCTACTAGTTTTTGACTTTGCAAATCGATGATTGGTTGATAAAAAAGAATAAACTCCTGTTGTTCTAACGCTCGTTGCAGATCGTTCTCTAAAATCAGACGATTGTACATAGCTAGATGCATTTGACGATCAAAGATTTGATGACTGTCTTTGCCACGTAATTTGGCTTGATACATCGCCGTATCTGCATCTTGCAAAAGTTCTTCAGGTTTATGATCGCTATATTTGCCCAGCGCAATTCCCATGCAAACAGTGATAAAGATTTCGCAATTTGCCACAGTGAAGGGTTGAGTAAAGCTTTGGAGGATTTCTTGCAGAAATGGCTCAAGGGATATTTCTTCTTCAATTCCCTGTAATAGAAAACAAAACTCATCGCCACCCATTCTTGCTAATAGGTCATGGGGACGCAGATGCTTTTGTAAACGTTGGGCGATCGCTATCAGTAATTGATTACCAACCGCATGACCAAAGGAGCCGTTCACCAGTTTAAACTGATCACAGTCGATATAAACTAGAGCCAGAGAAGATTCTCCCGCTTGTAACCTCTTTTTGAGTTCTTGAACTAAGAATGTCCGACTCGGTAACTTCGTGAGAGTATCCTCCAAAAGCATACTTTGCAATTGGGCGGTACGACTCTGCACCATCGCCTCTAAATGAGTATTGAAATTTGCTAATTGTTGATATTGCTGGTGAATGCGGATCATCGATCGCACTCTTGCGGTTAACTCTAACCGATTGACAGGTTTACTAATAAAGTCATCAGCTCCCGCAAACAAACATTGAGCAAGGTCTTTTTTGGTAGTTAGAGCCGTCACCACAATAATTGGCACTGCGCTCCATTGGGACATCGCTTTAATACGCCGACAGACCTCAATGCCATCCATATCAGGCATCATCACATCTAGCAAAATTAGATCGGGCTGAAATATTTCTAAAGATGCGATCGCATCTTTACCATTCGCCGCGTAATGCAAATTATAGTCTTGGTTTTCCTGCTCAAAGTCATCGCTGGTACTTAACAGCGTCTCAATCACATCAAAGTTATCAGGTTCATCGTCCACAACCAAAATAGAAGGTTTTTTCATAGTTAATTAAATTTATATAAAAGCTAAAAGTTGAGATTTACAGCAATTACCGATCAAACGCACCATCAGAAAGTTTTTGAAAGTGTTGATTTGCAACACTTTCAAAAACTTTCTTGGTTGGTGCGTACAGAGCTATAAGAATCGGGAGTTAAAAATTGTTGAATAATTTTTGTTAATTGCCTCAACTTAATAGGTTTACTTAAATAATCATTTGCCCCTGCGGCAAGACAACGCTCTACATCATTGTCCATGGCTAGAGCAGTGATGGCAATGATCGGAACATGATCGAGACTAGGGATTTGGCGCATCTGTTTGGTGGCTTCTAATCCATCCATCACTGGCATTTGAATATCCATTAAAATTAAATCAGGGTTTGCCGACTGAGCTAAAGCGATCGCCTCCTCTCCATTATTTGCTAAAACAATCAGATAGCCCTTGGCAGTTAAGTAGCTAGATATTGTAATGATATTGGCTTCGTTGTCTTCGACTAGCAAGATCACAGGAGTAGTTTGCTGGCTCTGAACTGATTCACAACTCAGATCGTCGGCTGGACAATCGATAGCTACCGCTACAGATGGTGATGCTAACTCAGCACAGGGAAGGATTACGGTAAAGCAACTTCCCGAACCCAATACACTCGATAACATCACCTTACCGCCATGCATTTCTACAATCCGTTTTACTAGCGCCAGCCCCAAACCTGTTCCTTGATATTGACGATTGAGGGCGCTATCAATTTGGACAAAGGGTTGAAATAGCTTACTGATATTTTCTGGGGCGATGCCGATACCTGTGTCACTTATGGCAATGTGAATATATCCACTTAAGTCTGATTGCAGTAGATTATCTACAGGAGCAGAACTAAGAATTTCTGGAGTAGCAGACAGGGGCTGATAGCTAACCTCTAAGGTAATGTTTCCTCCCTCTGGCGTAAATTTGACAGCATTATTGAGTAAGTTAATTAAGACTTGACGAATGCGCCGTTCATCAACATTTAATTCAGGTAAGTTCGGTGAAAGTTTGTTTTTTAGTTGGATCGACTTTTTAAGAGCTTGCTGTCTAATAAAGGTAAGACTAGATTGACAGAGAGATTCCACAGAGACAGTGGAGTATTCTAGATCAATCTGTCCTGATTCGATTTTGGCGACATCCAGAATGTCGTTAATCAGTTCTAATAGATGAGAACCACTACGCTCAATCGTTTGGAGAGCCTTGATTTGAGCACTAGAGGTCTTACCAAAAACTTGCTCTTGCATTCCCTCTGTCATCCCTAGAATGGCATTAAGAGGGGTGCGGAGTTCATGACTCATGTTAGCCAAAAATTCATCTTTGAGTCGGGTGGCTCGCGCCAATTCTTCATTTGACTCTGCTAGTCGTTGGTTGATTTCGGTGAGGTGTTGCTGGGTTTGTTGCCGATCGCTAAGTTCGTTTTGTAACTGTTCAAATAAATCCGCTTGTTGAATGGCGATCGCTAACTGATTAGAAATTTGTTGGAGGAGATTACTCTCCCATGTCTGCCAATAGCGTGGGCGATCGCATTGATGGGCTATCAGCAATCCCCAGAGAGCCTCATTTTGAATAATTGGCACAACGAGTTTCGCTCGAACCTGCAAGTCAGCTAGAAAATCAGCTAAGCAGGGTAACAACTCCAGAGGCTCAGCTTCGCGATCGCTGAGAGCAAATATTCGACCTTGGACATAGAGATCGTAATTAGCTTGTGGAAAAACCTCCTCAGGAAAACTTCTTTCTAAAGTTGACTTCCATTGAGGTGAGGCAGATTCAGCAATCACCGCACCTGTTTTGTCTGGGAAAACTCGATAAACTAATACTCGATCTGAATTTAATACCCGATGAACTTCTTCCACAGTGGTCTTGAGGATTGCATCTAGATTCAGCGTGGATCGAATCCGTTGAGTGATTGTTTGCAATAATTTTGCCTGTTCCGCTTTTTGTTGTAGTTCCAGTTCTGCTTGCTTACGAATCCGCAACTCTATTTGTACCTGTTCATATAAACTTGTTTGTTGCAGAGAGATTCCCAATTGCACAGATATTTGCTGGATGAAATTAATTTCGGATGGATGCCAACATCGCGATGAACTACATTGATGGACACAAAGCAGTCCCCAAAGCTGCTCACCATAAAATAGGGGCATCACTAGATTTGCCCTCACCTGAAACCGTGCGAGAACATCCGTATGACATTGATCCTGCAATTGATAAATGTCTGACATGGCGGCATAGCGCCCCTGAAGGTAAAGGGGGGCATATTTTTCGCCAAAGCAATGATCATGAATAGGAATTGCCATGGCGGAGACAAAACCTTCTCCCACTGACTCAGCGACAAATTCGCCATCACTGAAACCAGAATCTGGATAAAACTTAAAAATACCGACTCGATCAGCCTGAATTACAGAACGAATTTCCTTACAAGCCGTACTAAAGACAGTGCGGATATCAAGAGATTGACGAATCCGTTGGGTGATTTCCCGTAGAAGTGTTTCTCGTGATACCTGTTGACGAATCATCTCTTCGGCTTGTTTGCGATCGCTAATATCCACCACCACACAAACGCAATCCTCCTCCGAGAGCATCGCCACCCCAATCAACACATGGACTAGATGTCCATCCTTGTGATAGTAGACTTTTTCCCAAGGTGCAATTACGCGACTAAGTTTTAGATGTTGAAGCGCATGAAGATCGCTTGGCAGATATTCAGCAGGAGTAATAGTTTCCAAATTAATCCGCTTGGCGCTCAAGTCTTCGTGACTGTAGCCAAGCAGTTCCAAAAAGCGATCATTCGCGTCGGTAATTTGACCGCTAAAGTCGGTAAACATCATCCCAACAATGTTCGCGTCAAACACCCGTCGGAAACGGTTTTCACTTGATTTTAAAGCGGCTTCGGCAAGCTTACGGGCTGTGATGTCAACCCGAACCGCCAGATAATGCTGCGCTCGACCCTGACTGTCGGTAAAAGGAACGATCGTACTATCAACCCAATAAAGACTGCCATTCTTAGCACGATTGCAAATTTCTCCTCTCCAAACCTGACCCTGAGAAATTGTTTGCCACAGATCTTGGAAAAAGTCTGGGGGATGATGGCTAGATTTAATAAGGCGATGGGTCTTTCCCATCAGTTCGGCACGCGAGTAACCCGAAACCTCGCAAAACTGATCATTGACATAGGTAATTATGCCTTTAACATCGGTAATTGCCACGAGCGCCGCTTGGTCAAGTCCAATTTTAAATGAGGTTAGCTCTTGCATTAACTGCAAACAGTCGGAGATTGCATGTTGGCGGGCTTCATATTGTTGCACACTTTCGGAAGTTACTACACCCACAAGGCGATCGCCTTCATCAACAATCGGCAACTGACTAATTTGATCTTTTTGCAATAAATTAATCACCGCCAACACATCGGTAAAAGCTGACTCTTGTAAGGTAACTACGGGAGAAGTCATCACTTCCCTAATCATTAAATTATGCAGGGGCTGTTGTTGGACTATCAGTCTGACGACATCTTGCTGAGTGAAAATACCTAACAAACAATCCCTTTCTACCACTAGCAGATAGTGTGCTTTCTCCCTATGCATTTTCGCGATCGTTTCTATCACCTTCGTCTCAGGCTCAACAAGAGGAGGATCAAGAGTGATGATGGACGTTAGAGATAGCTGGGCAAACGGATCAGCAAAAGTAAACATAAGTTTATGAAGGGTGTTTTCAGGAAGGCGCAAGGCTATGACCTTGGGTAGAGAGGTAATGAAATATGCACTGTTGATTCCTGTTGATAAATGCTAGTAATAGAAAAATTGCCACCAGCAAGTTCAACGATTTTTTTGACAACTCTTAAGCCCAAACCAATGCCTTGCTGCTCATAGGTTTTACGCTCAAACTGTACAAAAGCATCAATGCGATTAATTTGCTCGTTAGTCATGCCCCGACCTAAATCCTTTACTGACAAATTAAACATGTTTTCTGCCACTTGACTACTAATTTCAATCATCTTACCTGCGGTGGAAAACTTCACTGCATTATCGACTAACTCATGGAGGATCGTCAAAAGGTAGCGATCTGATAGGGCAATCTCTGCTTCCTCAAGGTCAAATTGGAGATCATCACTACGTTTAAAATCTTTAACATAGGATTTTAGCGAAGATTCAATCATATCCCTAGAGAATTTAGTATGCGCTACTTTAAATGACTCTTGCCGACTAGGGGAAACTTCAAGTTCTAAGTAGATCAAAAACTTTTTGGTTAAACTCTCTAAACGTCTTGCGGATTCATCAGCCCAACCTAGCATTTCGTGGATTTCGGCAATATCCATACTTTCGATATCTTCTTTCAGCATGGAGATCGTGCCGATGATGCCATTGAGGGGTGTATTTAACTCATGGGACATTCTTGAAGCTAATGTACCGCGTAGTTCATTGAGAGTACTTTCCAGAATATTAATCGTGTTGGCTTGGATATGGGATAGAGTTTGGATATTGTCATATTGTTGCTTGATTCTCAGCATTGAATGCACCCGCGCTCGCAGTTCAATACTATTGATCGGCTTACTAATAAAATCATCGGCTCCCGCATTGAGGCAGTTAGCCATATCAGTCTTAGAGCTTAAGGCGGTCACCATAATGATCGGCACAGTTTGCCATAACTCGCTAGCCTTAATCCATTTACAGACCTCGATGCCATCCATCTCTGGCATCATCACATCTAGCAAAATTAGATCGGGCTGAAAGGCAGTAAGACTAGCGATCGCACTTTTACCATTAGCCGCATAATGTAATTCATAGTCATATTCGCTTAAGAGAGCCTCAATCACATCAAAGTTATTCGGCTCGTCATCCACAACTAAAATCGAGGATATGTTTGTCTTTGTATTGATCATTATTTTACTTTGGAAACCATTTAAGGTAGTAGGATGGACTGTTCTTTTTACTAACTATCCTAGGAAGAATTTTTAGTAAGGTAATCCTCCAGATAAGCAACAACTAAAGGAAAACTTTGATCAATCTCGGTCATTAAGCGATCGCTGTCCTCTAATTGATGATTTCGTCCCGCAACTTCCAATCCAAAACAAATTTCAGAAAAAGCTTTAGCACCAAGCATTACGCTACTTCCCTTTAGGGTATGCGCTACATATTCTATTTGCGAAGCATCTTGGTCGAAGATAGCTTGACGCAGCTTTGCTAAGAGGACTGGACATTCTTCGTATAAGAATATGTTGATCATTCGTTTCGGCAAAGTCAAGGAAACCTTCTCAATTTCCTGAAGTGCATGATCATCAAAGTCAGTATTTAAGTGTATCGTATCCTGCTGAACTTCAATTCCTTTAGGAAGATTCCCCCAACGCTCAATGATTCTTTGTAAAGTATCAAAGGAGACGGGCTTACTGATATAGTCGTCCATCCCTGCGGCTAAACACATTTCGCGATCGCCTTGCATTGCACTAGTAGTCATCGCAATTAGAATCGGACGAGATGGATTATTGGATAGTTTTGCCCAGTCCTCCACAATACAAGTGGCAGTTTCCAGTCCATTTAACCTTGGCATCTGCACATCTAAGAACACAATATTAAATGTATTACTTTTAATCGCTTCTAGAGCTTCAATCCCATCATTGACAATTAAAGGTGTATAGCCCATTTTACTAAGCATAGCTAAAACCATTTCTTGGTTGATCAAATTATCCTCGGCAACCAAAATATGCAGTGGTAGTTGAGTTGCTAGGTCAGTACTAAGGGACTTAGCATGGCGCAATACGCTTCTCCTTTCCAAAGGAATCATGGATTGAGGAGGCTCATTAGTAACTGAGACTGGCAACACAAAGAAAAAGCTAGAACCATTGGCTAGAGAACTTTCTGCCCAAATCTTGCCCCCCATCATCTGTACAAGTTTTTGACAAATCACTAACCCCAAACCTGTGCCACCATACTGACGCGCCGTAGCGATCGAGGCTTGGGTAAAAGGTTGAAATAGTTTTTGTAATTGGTCTGAGGAAAGTCCGATACCTGAGTCCTGTACTTCAAAAAGTAGTCCTACTTGATTCTCAGTCTGTAAAGAAGTCTCTGGAGATACAGATACAGCAAGTCTTACTGCGCCTTTATGGGTGAATTTGACCGCATTATTTGCCAAATTCAGCAGGATTTGCCGTAACCTGATGGGATCACCAAGAATATAGGCAGGTGTTTGCGGATCAATCTGGTAATCTAGTCCAATTCCTTTGGATTCAGCTTGCTGACTCATGAGCGCACAGGTGTCGGCAATGATTCCATGCACATCAATTGGTAGATGCTCTAGTAAAAGTTTTTCAGACTCAAGTTTGGAGAAGTCGAGAATATCATTGATAACGGTTAACAGGATTTCCCCGCTCGTTTGAATGGATTGAACAAACTTATTTTGTTCTGAATCGAGGGAAGTCGTCGCTAATAGCTCGGTCATGCCCAAGACTCCATTGATCGGGGTACGGATTTCATGACTCATCATCGCTAAGAAATCTGACTTAACCCGCAAGGCTGCCTCCGCAACTTCTTTGGATTTTTGGAGATTAGTTTCATATTGCTTGCGATCGGTAATATCCCGAAATCGCCAGACAAATCCCCAAAATCGACCACTGGGAGAAGTAACAGAACTACTAAAGTACTCGTAGGTGAGGGCATTGATGACCACCTCACCATGAATAACTTGATCTGGCTCGTCGTAGGTCTCTTCTAAGATTTGGGTAATTGCGTGGGGGAAATCAGCCGCTTGCAGTAGCGGTAAAAGAGGTAAATCTTGATAGGTTGACTCGGAGGTAATAGCGTTGAGGTCACATATTTCACATATTTTTTGGTTGTATGCGACTAGTCGCCCCTGTTCATCGACCGCAATAATACCCTCTAGGCTGGCTTCAAGTTGGGCATGGATCAGAGCATTAGTGCGTTCTAACCGATCATGTTGCTCTTTAATACGTAACATGGAGCTTACCCTTGCTCGAAACTCCAAAGAGTTTAGGGGCTTACTGATGAAGTCATCGGCTCCCGCATTCATACACCTTGCTAGGTCTTCCTTAGAGTTAAGCGCAGTAACCATAATAATTGGCACAGCCTGCCATTCGGGTAAAGCCTTAATCCGTTCACAAACCTCAATGCCGTCCATAACTGGCATCATCACATCTAGCAAAATTAGATCGGGCTGAAATGTGTCGAGATAGGCGATCGCATCTTGACCGCTAGCAGCATAATGCAACTGGTAATCTCGGTCGCCCAAGATAGTTTCAATCACGTCAAAATTATCAGCTTCGTCATCAATGATTAAAACAGATGCTAAATTCATTGCCTATCTTCTTAAGTCACTAAAAGTTGATGGATAGTAGCCGCCAGTTGCTTTAGCTTAACAGGTTTAGCCAAATATTCATTAGCTCCTGCGTCTAGGCAGCGATCGCTATCTCCTGTCATGGCTAGAGCCGTCAACGCAATAATCGGAACATTAATTAACATAGGGATTTTGCGGATCTGTTTGGTAGCTTCTAAGCCATCCATGACTGGCATTTGAATATCCATCAAAATTAAATCAGGTTTTGCTGATGATGCGATCGAAATAGCCTCTTCTCCATTTTTAGCTAGCACAATCCGATAACCTTTTGCCATGAGATAACTAGAAATTGTCATGATGTTAGCCTCGTTATCTTCAGCGATCAAGATCAGCGGAGCCGATTTGCTGATCTTGGGGAACTCCAAACTGGATATCTCGGTTGTTTGATTGCTGACAATCGTTTCAGCGTCAGAGGTAGTATTAGGAACACAGGGTAACTCAATGGAAAAGCAACTACCTACACCTAGTTCACTGCTTATCCCCACCTTGCCACCATGTAGTTCGACGATCTGTTTCACTAGGGCAAGTCCTAAACCTGTACCTGCATATTGACGATTTAACGCGCTGTCGATCTGCACAAAAGGCTTAAATAGTTTCTGGATATTTTCTGCGGCAATACCAATACCTGTGTCAACTATCGCGATGCGGACATATTCCCTTACCTCCTCGCTGGTTTGATCTGGAGAAGCAGAAATCACCTGAAGACGGCTAACTTCTAGGTTAATATTTCCTCCCTCTGGCGTGAATTTAACAGCATTGTTTAGAAGATTAATTAAGACCTGTCGGATGCGGCGTTCATCCACTAATAAATCTGGCAGATTGTGGGGAAATTTGGTGAGGATCTGGATACGTTTTTGCATCGCCTGCTGCTTAATAAAAGCCAGACTGGATTGACAGAGTTGGCTAATTGCAGTAGGAGCGCAATCCAGTTGGATTTGTCCAGATACAATTTTGGAAACATCCAAGATGTCATTAATCAGTTCTAATAGATGAGTAGCACTGGACTCGATGGTTTGTAATGCTTTGAGTTGACGATCGCCAATCTTACCGAATACTTGCTCTTGTAGCCCTTCCGCCATTCCCAAAATCGCGTTGAGAGGAGTACGAAGTTCATGGCTCATATTCGCCAGAAATTCATCCTTAAGTCGCGTCGCACGAGCCAACTCTTGATTGGTTTGTTGTAGTTGCGCCTCCGCCTGTTTGCGATCGCTAATGTCTCGTACAAAAAAAACTACTTCGTCATTACCGCAGGGAGAAACACGCACCTCTTCGTAAAAATATTTACCTTCTACCTGAATCTGCTGTTCATAAATTTGGACAGTCTGAGTAGCAAGAGCTTGTTGCAAAGCTGCATATTTGCGTTCTGCATAAATTCCTGAAGCGAACATCGGCAAAGTTTCATAAATGCTTTGACCAATGATTTGCTGAGGATCAACGAGATTTTCACCTTGAGGCGACACCATAAAATCTACATATTTACCTGCCCGATCGACTCGAAACACGAGGTCTGGCAAAGCTAACAGGGTAGCGCGAGTGCGTTCTTCACTACGTTGGAGAGCTTCCTGCATCGCGTAGCGATCGCTAATATCCATCGCAATACCCAACAGTCGCGTCACTTTTCCTGTCGAATTCCAGATTGGCTCAGTCTTAATAAAAACATAGCCAATGGAACCATCAGCACAGATAATTTCCGCATCAATGGTAAAGGATTGTCGATCTTTAATTGCGCGTTCATGTAGTAGTTTTAAATGTTCTTGCTCGTGGGGGGCAAAAAACTGAAAAAACTGCTCATAGGTTGGTGGAGGACTATAGGAATCAAGGGCAAGAATTTTGAAAATTTCCTCTGACCAAGTAACTTTGTTGGTAATGACATCTAGTTCCCAACTACCAAGATGGGCAATTTGTTGTGCTTCTTGCAACCGAGCTTCACTCTGTTGCAAAGCCTGAGTGCGTTGTTCTACACGATCTTCCAATTCTCGATTTAACTGTTCTAGGGCTTGGGTAGAGCGTTCACGCTCGATCGCAATTTTGACAATATTAGCAGCAAGGTTGATCGCTTCAAGCTCTTGCGACCGTGGATGATGAATATCGCGATGATAGACGGCAAAGGTAGCTAGCACATTTCCATCGCTGGCGAGCGCTGGAAATGACCAGCAAGATTTTAATCCATGGGTTAAAGCTAATTCCTTAAAATCTTGCCAAAGTGGATCGGTGGCAAGATCGGACACAATCACAGGCTCTTTGCGAAAGGCGGCTGTGCCACAGGAGCCAGCCTTTTCACCAATTGACATGCCTTCGATCGCTTGATTATAAGCATCTGGCAAATTAGGGGCTGCCCCAAGATGCAGCTTACCTTCGGGATCACAAAGTAAGATAGAACAAATCCCGCCTTCAATTTGTTCTTCCGTTGCGCGGACTAAAGCATCAAGAATATCTGGCAAAGTCTCGCCCTTCGCAATGCGTTCCAAGATTGAGTTTTGCATCTCCAACCGCAATTCTGCTTGTTTGCGATCGCTAATATCTAAGATCGTCCCTGCCATGCGTAGCGGTTTGCCTTCTTGATCCCATTCCACCACCTTCCCCCGTGACAATACCCAAATCCATGCCCTAGACTTATGATGCTTTCGTAGTTCACATTCATAAGCTGGAGTCTTTTTTTGAAAGTGCCTTTCCATAGCTAGTTTAGCTTTCTGCAAATCTTCGGAATGGTTCAATTCCCACCAAGTCTTCGTCCCTGATTGTTCTAATTCCTCAAGGGTATAGCCAAAAATTTGAGCCAATCGCTCATTAATAATTACCTCACCAGTCTGAATAGCCCAATCCCATAGTCCGATACCCGACCCCTCAACCGCTAGTTGCAGACGTTCTTTGACGAGATCTAGCTCAAGTTGCGATCGTTGACGCTCCGCCCGAATTTCTGCATCTCGCACTTCTCGCCGTACCACTTCAGATAGTCGAGTGAGACTTCCTTTCATCAGATAATCTTGAGCGCCTGCTTTCATTAGTTCGACCGCAGCCGTCTCACCAATTGTGCCAGAAACCACTATAAAAGGAAGATTTGGGTATCGATGCTTAACGATTTGGAGGGCATCGTAAGCATTAAATTTAGGTAAATTATAATCAGAAATAATCACATCCCAAGTTTGCTTCTCTAAAGCTTCACGCAAAGCTTCTAACGTTTCTACCCGTTCCCAAATGATATTCACTCCAGAACGACGTAGCTCTCGTTGCACTAAAAAGGCATCATCTTCTGAATCTTCAATATTTAGTACTTTTAGGTTTAGGGTGTTGTCATTCATGGCCTATCTACCTTTGGGTAATACTTCATTAATTACAGCCCAATACAGCCCTAGTTGACGCACAGCCTCTGTGAACTTCTCAATTTCCACAGGCTTGCGAACATAGCTATTTGCCCCCAAGTTATAGCTATCAACAATATCTCTCTCTTCACTGGAGGAAGTGAGTACCACTACAGGCAATAAATGCGTACGTTCATTAGCACGAATCTGCCTTAGTACTTCCAGTCCATCCACTTTCGGGAGTTTGAGATCTAGCAAGACGACACTGGGAAGTGGATCAGCATTCAACACCATGATCAAAGCTTCTTCCCCATTACGAGCCACGAGAATTTCATTAGCAATATTGCCACGGCGCAAGGCTCGAATGGTTAACCGCTCATCGTCAGGGTTATCTTCGACAAGAATGATTGGGGGCAGAGTCATTGTTTAATATTTCCTATTCCTATGAAGACAAGATTTTAGATTTAGGATAGTCAGTGCAAAGCACCGCCCATCCTACGTTTTTAGAGAGGATATTTCAGGTATGGTGAAATAAACTGTTGCTCCTTTCTCGACTGCTCCCTCAGCCCATACTCGCCCACCATGCCGATGAATAATCCTCTGCACAGTGGCAAGTCCAATTCCCGTTCCGACAAACTCATTGGTGTTATGTAGCCGTTGGAAAACGCCAAACAGCATATTGGCATAATTCATATCAAATCCCGCTCCATCGTCACGGACAAAATAGGTAGATCTCCCATCCTGTTCACTTTCTGAGGGGTTGACCCCAAATTCAATTCGCGCACTGGGATGATGACTGGTAAATTTCCAAGCGTTTTGGATTAAGTTACTGATCACCATCCGCATTAGGGTTATATCCGCTTGGACAGATACATTGGGGGCAATTACGCATTCTACTTGTCTTTCTGGTTCCGTTGTTTGCAGTTCTGCTAACTGCTCAGTAACTAACGCACTGAGGTTAACTTTGGCGTATTGCATCTCTGAGCGAGATACCCGCGATAGACGCAACAAATCCTCGATCAGCATCCCCATCCGCGACACATTAACGCGAATTCGATCAAAGTAGTTTTTTCCCTCATCATCAAATTTGTCGCCATAGTCTTCCAGTAGAGCTTTACTAAAGCCATCGATCGCTCGTAAAGGCGATCGCAAATCATGGGAGACAGAGTAGGCAAAAGCCTCTAGTTCACGGTTAGAGGCAGCTAACTGCATTGTTATGTGCATGAGTTTAGCTTCAGCTTGTTTGCGATCGGTGATATCAAGGTTAATGCCGATCATCCGCAACGGGTTGCCCTGAGGATCACGCTGAACCAAGGCATAGGCTTTGAGGAAGCGAATCGTGCCATCGGGATGAATCACCCGAAATTCGAGATCGTAATCCTTTGTTCCTGCCAAGGCTTGTTGAATTGCTGATTCGCCGCTAGCGCGATCGTCTGGATGTAAGCTACTTACCCAAGCCTCATAGACACTTGTGAACTGCGTGGAGGTAATGCCATAAAGTTCATACATGCGGTCATCCCAGACCAAGATATTGTCAGGAACGTTCCAATCCCAGATCGCGATCGCCCCAGATTTTAAGGCTAAAGTTAGGCGATCGGAGAGAGTTTGCAATTCTACTTCCGCTTGTTTGCGATCAGTAATATCCAGAACCGTACCGATCAGATGTGTTAATTGACCTGTCACCGTAGAGACAATTGGTTCTCCTCTTGCTTGGAAGTAACCTAATGAGCCATCACAGCGATAGAATCGAATTTCAAGGTCGTAGGGTTGGACAGTGGCAGCCGCTGTTTGGAGCACTTGCTGATGATGTTCTCGATCATCGGGATGTATCTGCTCCTGAACCTCTGCAAAGCTAGGCATTCCCATTGCTGGATCACGACCAAAGATGTGAAAGACCTCATCAGACCAAATAATCTGTTCGCTATAGGGATCAAACTCCCAACTGCCTAGTTTCCCAATGCGCTGTGCAGTTTTGAGGTGAGCATCACTCTTGCGAATTTTTTCTTCGGATTGCTTGCGATCGCTGATATCAACATGACAGCCAATCATTCGCAGAGGTTGATTATTTTCATCCCATGTAATCACTTGCCCTGAGCAAATCACCCAAACCGTAGAGCCATCTTTGTGCCGATATCTGACCTCATTGCAAAATGGAACTTCGCCGTGGGTTTGGACATGTCGCTCAAAACAATCGAGAACCTTTGCCAAATCTTCATCAAAGATCAAGTGTTGCCAAGTCTCAGGAGAATTGGGTAACTCATCATCTTCATAGCCAAACATTTTTTTGAACTTGGGGCTGAGATATTCTTCGTTAGTTTGCAGATCCCAATCCCAATAGCCTGCCAGAAGGGTGTCAAAAATGTTTTCTAACAGGCTTAGCTCTTGGCTAACTTGCTCAGCAATTAATCTTTCGGCTTCAGCTTGTTTGCGATCGCTAATATCCGTATGCGTTCCCATCATTCTCAAGGGATTGCCCTGATCATCCCAAGAGACAATGCGCCCTAGAGAGAGAATCCATTTCCATTCCCCATCGCAGGTAAGTTGGCGAAATTCCACTTTGTATTCTGGCAAAATTCCCGCTACATAGTCTTGATAGACCTTAGCAGTTTGTTCGCGATCGTCAGGATGCAACCGTTCAATCCATTTAGCATTAGTTTCCTGAAAAGTTGTGGGGTCATATCCCAGCATTGTGGCATATTCAAAACTGGTGATCACTTCTCCAGTCTGTAAGTTGAGATCATAAAGCCCTTGATTGGCAGCCCGAAGCGCCAGACGTAAACGCTCTTCACTCTCGTATAGTTGCTGCTCATCTTGGGCGCGTTGTTGAGCATTGGCAATGGTTTGCGCCATTACTTGCAATAACCTAATTATTTCTTCGCCCCAAATTACCTCCTTACTAAAGGAGGCAAATCCTAGAGTTCCTGTGACAACAGATTTTTGAATCATAGGAACCACTAGAGCGGACACAATGCTGAATCGTTGCCAATTTTCTTTGTCGATCGCCGCCTCAATGGGAGCATCGGCAACCCTAGGCATATTCACAATTTCTCGTCGAAGTAATTTGGCATTAGCCCAAGGAAACGCTGATAAAGGAACATTTTGTACCAGTGTGATTTGTCGAGGATATTCTGGCTTAGCCCATTCATGGGTCATACTCACAGTGCCATCGGAAAGCAACGAGACAGGGTGCTCTGTGAGAGAAAATTTGATCAAATAGCTAGTGTCTGAGTTGGTTGCTTCCGCCATTAGTTGCAAAGAGCGATCAATCTCAGCATCTAACTGCTCGGGACTAATATCAACAAATCGGCTGCTGATTTCCGCAATCAGTTGATTAAAGTCTCGCTGTAATTGCAAAGCTTGTTCAGTGGCTTTGCGATCGCTAATATCTGTAATCGTACCGATATAACCAATAATTTCGCCAGACTGATCACATTCCGCTACTGCTTGACCGTAAACCCAAGTGATTTCCCCTGCTTTATTTTGAAATCGATACTCTAGTTGGAAGGGACGATTTTCTTGGATAGCCTTATTCCACTCCATCGTCACAAATTCGCGATCGCTAGGATAAAGACCATTGATCCAACCAAAGCCTTCTGCTTCTGTGGTCGTTAGCCCCGCAATCTGACACCAGCGATCGTTCACATAGCAGCAGTTACCAAGAGCATCAGTACGATAAATTCCTACAGGCACAGAAGCTAGCAACGAGATAAACCTTTGTTCACTTGTGGAACTCAAGTTATATGCGTTAGAGCTATTTGTATTGGTAGACATAATATTGTGTAACCCAAAAAATACACATAAAAGTCAGTAATTATCTTTTATCTTACCCCTTTTATACCAATTCGCAAAAATATACTGACACTTTTATGAATTAAAAACAAAGCTTAGCAAAGATTTTCAAAGCACAAATTAGCTAAGTTATTCTATCCCTCGATATTACGACCATTGTTATAAAAAAATCGAGAATGATAAAATTATTAACGGTTTTAAAAGTACAAAATTGCTGTGCCATTTTGTACTTTTAAAACCAAACCCAAAAGCACAAGTATCGGCGCAAAACGCCGATACTTGTGCTTTTGGGTTTAATTATTTTTAAGATGAGGATATTGGGTTTATTCCTCGCATTTAAGAACCTATTCAAGAATTGCTTTATAGCAAAAAAAGAGTTAGCTAGTACAAACCAAAACCCAAGAATCGAGTGGCGGCGCTTCGCGCCGCCACTCGATTCTTGGGTTTTATGTCCTAAGCAAAACTTG
>NZ_JACJQY010000006.1 GCF_014696925.1 Phormidium tenue FACHB-1050
TTCCAAAGGGGGTACTCCCCTTTGGCAAGCGTAATGTTGCCGTCGAACAAAAATCAAGCGATAGCGCGATTTCTTGTCCGACGAGCAACATAGCTTGCGAGCTGTTTTAGACATACCTCAAAGCACGGAAAATCGTTGCAGATCCGCATCGATCCGCACGATTTTGGGACAACATTGGGACGATTTTGGAACAATAAAAGGTACGGTTATGGGAAACAAATTACACATGATTGTCACTCAACTGGTATAGATTTGCAACTCAAAATATAATACTTAAGACATATAAATCACTTTCTAAGTATAAAAAGTATCCAAGATAAGAATTGACTTGATACTATTTTGGTAAGCGGAATTCTTAGATTTCAGACATTGATAGGAATCACGCGGTTGTTAACAAATTGTAAAAATCTCATCAAGCAAAGCAAACTAATATTCTTTCGCAATGGTTATGATTGAAAAAAGCAATAAACTGGGAGGTGATCGAACCAGTATAAAAATTAATCTGGGTCAAAGATTTCTATGTTAGGGAAGTTTTTGGCAACAGTTTAGGGAAATAAGTCCACCCAAACAGCATTTAAATCAATGATTGAAGTTCCCTCCCGCTCATCGTTAGCGGACTTAGATACGGATAAATTGGTAGCTTTATCAGAGCGATGGGTCAATGAACCCCAGAAGAAAACCAACCCCAAAACCAAACTCGATATCATCCGAACCTTGGAAAGTGGGATTAGATCTTTAATCGCTTTGGGATATACCTTTGAAGAAGTCAGCAACAAACTGACAAACGAACTACACATTGCTATCTCTGGTGAGACAGTACGAAAGTATTTACAGAAGATCGATGTGGAAAATAAAAAGGCGGCAGCAAAAGCCAAACGTGATGCGACTAAAGCCGCAAAAGCCTTGGGTGCTCCTGCGCTGTCAATTTTGCCGTCAGAACCCGCAAAGTTTTCGGATGATTATCCTAGTTCACCGCCTATTAATCAGAATGTTATCGGCTTGACCAAAGACATTCAACCTACAACTACCAGAATAAATTCAGACTTAAAACAGACTAATCAGGCTGAGTCTAGCAAGCCCAAAAGTATCGTCCCCAAGTCTGTCCCTGTAGACGATGACGACGATGATGACTACTTAGCACAACAGAAAATCTTGAAACACTACAATCGTTACTAGGAGGTAACCTTATGGCAATTATTAACCTGATCGATGGTGAAAAAGGTGGGGTGGGCAAAAGTTGGGTTGCTCGTACCATGCTCCAATACCTTAAGGATCGTGCCATCCCGTTAGCTGGCATTGAAGCGGATCGTAGCAATCCCACTGTCCTCAACATTTACAAGGACAGCAAGGCGGCTTTTTTCTCCGAAAATGAAAAAATGGCAGATGTCCCTGATTCTATTTTTGACTATGCGCTCAAGAAAACTGTCGTGGTCAATTTACCCGCTCAAGCTCATCGCGCGGTATCGCAATGGATTAACACCAAAGGTTTACTAGACTTGGGCAAAGAGCATGGCGTGTCTTTCATCAAGTGGTTCGTCAGTGATGGTGAAAGTGACTCAATCGAGCTATTCATTGAGTCTCTGGAACATTACCAAGGCTACATCACCCATGTGTTTATCAAAAACTGGGGTCGCTGTGATGAATGGGGCTATTTCCATGAGCATGAAGCAATCCAGAAGGCGATCGCCGAATATGGTGTAGCCGTGATTGATTTTCCAAAATTGGGAGATGGTAGGCGCATTGAAATCAATGCTAAACGCCTAACTTTTGATGAGGCTTCTAACTACTCCGAATTTGGCATCATTGGCAGGAATCAAATCAAAACCTTCCTCAGAGATGCTTACAAAGCCTTTGAGTCCACCAATCTCTTGCCTCAAAACGTCCAGAAAAAAGAAGCAAAATCCTAGTATGAATAGCGATCCTCAACCCAAAACCTATCTAGATATTGCCATCCATGACTACGATCCGACTGTCAAAGCCAAAATTTACGAGATTGTGGCTAAGTCTGGCATTCCCCAGAACGATCCTTACATTGCGATTTTTCTGTCCAATGCTCAAGTGGCGGCTACGGTTGCTACTGCGCCCAACCTGCTCCAAAGTGCCTTAGCCAAAGGCTTTGATGTTGGTATCCAAAAGTTTCGCGACTTTCTAGCAACTCTGCGTGAGACTGCGGTTAAGGAGCAGGAGGTGGCAATTAGTCAGGCGATCGCGAATATCATCAAAAACAAACAGCATCAGGAATCCCAAGGTTATTGGCGGGCGATTAGCTTACCCTTCATTGGTTTCTGTGCGGGGATGTTGATGATTGGCTTAGCTGCGGGTCTGATTTCGGGATTGGCGATCGCCAAGGTTGTATCTCCTCAACCTAGTCTCAATCCCCAGACTACAAAGGATTTGGACTGGTTAGCTAGTGATGATGGCAAACTTGCCAAGAATCTCGTGGAATGGAATCGGGACATTTTGAAGACCTGTCTGCAAGACCAGCAAAACCTTAAGGATGCTTTGATTATTCTCAATGGTAAGTACGTTACTAAAGGTTTGTGCGCTCTCTGGGTTTTGCCTGAAAGCCAGAGAGTATATGAAGATCGGCGTTGATTTTGTTGCGCCGATCATTAATCGAAAAAACACTATATCCAATGAATTGGTTATAGTGTTTTTTTACCAACTAAAGAGCCTCTCTAAAAATAGCTTTATTCTCAATAATGCAAGGTTGAAACCCTTGATTTATCGTTACTATTGTCAATAATATAGAGATACCCTAAATGTTAGTGACCTCTCTGGGTATGGTGCTGAAACCCAGAGGGTATATGAAGATCAGCGTTGATTTTGGTTACGCATATCATTAATCGAAAAAAACACTATATTCAATAATCTGATTAATATGTTTTTGTAAACAAGTAACATTTACAGCAAAAGCTATTCATAATGCAGATTACTTAACCTTTGTATTTGAAATTAGCAGATCTAATGCTTTTCCAGTTGCTTCCATATTTTCGGCTGGGATGATGGCTTGCTGCTTATTTTTTTTGGGTTTCGGCTGCCTTGGTTTCATCTGGTTGCGATCGCTGTTCTCAATCCTGCCTCGCTTCCTGATTTCATATCCATGTCTAATTAACACGGCTCTAACCGTGGAATCGCTCAGTCCAAAGACTGCGCCCACTTCGTCTAGGCTCATTGGTTTGCTATATAGCTCCCAATATTTCTGGGCGATCGCTTGTTCTTCTTTGAAAGCGGCGGCTTTTGCTCTGCGTGCTACTTCGGAAATGTCGATTCCTGCTTGGACAATGACCCGTTCTATGGTTTTACCTGACAGGTCAAATAGCTTACCCACTTCCTCAAAGTCTAACCCGCCTTCATTTATCAGTTGCCAATATTCTTTGGCACGGTTGTAGTTCTTAAGGCGCTTGAGCTTTTGGTTATCTTCACGTCTCTGCCTGATTCGCATCAAGATCTGACGACGCTCTTTTTGTTTGGGTGTTAGTTTTGGTGTGGGTAAGCCTGCGATGCCTCCCAGCTTGTGTTTTAGCTTAAAGGTGGGACGATTTTTGGAGTCTACGCTTTGCCTAATTGGGTAGCCATTGCGCTTTAGTTCTCGCAGGATAATTGGATGGGATACTCCAAATAGTTCTGCGGTTTCTCTTAGGGTTAAGTGGTGATCGTTATAGGCTTTGTGATACTGGGCGGCGCGATTGGCTGAGGTGACTAAATCGATCCCTCGGCGGATGGGAATGCCATGCTTTTCTAGGACTTGGTTGAGGGTCTTAGCTGAGATATTGAGCTTCTGGACTACGGCTGTCCTTGTCACTCCTGTTTGGTATAGGGCGATCGCCTGTTCTTCTTTTGACATCCTTGTATGGCTCATGCGCGCATGTTTGGGTCTAAATTCACTAAACCCTGACGCGACCATCGCGTTATATACCGTCGAAACCGATACCTGATAGTGTTTTGCTATGTCTCGAATTGGGTAGTTTGATTCTTTGTACAGCCTAATATACTCAGATACATCGGGCATAACTCTAGGAGTCTTCACCTTTGGACTTTTCTTCTTGTCTGCTTTTTGCTTTTTCATTGACTAGCCCTCAATATTCAAGTGCGTTTTGTGATGTTTGACGATATCTATATGTCGAAAATATATATAAAAGGGTAGAATTTGGTAAAAGTATTCCCAAAAATAATTTTTTCTACTATGCTTTACTAAATTAATTTTGTCAGAAATAACAATAGATGCAAATTTAGACAGGATCTATCGGCGCTATTATGATCTCACATTTTATAAAAACATTTGTGCAAAACACAACATTTTTAGACTGTGTTTTTAGATCTGTAGGAATTACTGGAATTCTTACTGGATATGGTTTTGGTGCATTATCTCCTGTAAAAGCTGAGACAATTTCCAATCTGTTAGCAACATCGGATATTAGTCTGAAAGTCTCTCCAAATGTTGGTGCTAAATTACACCAAGTCCAAACAGGAGATACTCTGTATAGCCTAACTCAGATGTATCAGGTTGATGCGGCGGCGATCGCTACTTCTAATGGTCTCAGTGCTGGGACTGCGTTGACGATAGGCACTCAACTTGTCATTCCTCCTGTTGATAGCATTATCTACAAAGTCCATCCTAACGACACTCTCAGTCAGGTGGCAAGCTTATATCAAGTACCACAGGATGAGATCGCCAAGGCTTCAGGGCTGCTGACTCCAGATGATCTCAGCATTGAGCAACCTCTGGTCATCCCTGGAGATGTCAAAAGTCTACTCACGCACCGAGAAGAAAAAACCATACAGGATCTCACTCTCAAGCGAGATCTCCTCCGTCAAAGGCTTCAACAGATTGATAGCTCTCTTCCTGCTCTAAACAGCGCAAATACTGTGCCACCAATCCTGACTGCTAAAAGTTGGTCATCGAGATTTCATTTTCAAGCAGATAATATCCCTGCCGAGCTAGCGATACTCCCTCAATCAGAGGCTCGTATGACTACAGTAGAACTGTTTCAATTGACTAGAGATGTGGAAAACCTTGATAGTTGGCTCAATCGTCATAAACAGGTAGCTGCCTCGAGCAAGTTTCAGGAAGCACCAGTCAATCCACCAGCTAGAGCTTCTTTAAGCATACCTACTCCTCCTGACAATTCATCTTCTCCTGATAATTCACCGATGATGATTTGGCCCACTGAAGGAACGATTTCTTCTGGTTTCGGCTGGCGTTGGGGTAGAGTCCATAAAGGTATTGATATTGCCGCGCCTGTTGGTACTCCTGTCTGGGCAGTTGCCTCTGGTGTGGTTGAGTTTGCGGGTTGGGATGATAGTGGCTATGGCAATATGATCGATATCCGTCATCACGACGGTTTCCTTACTCGTTATGCTCATCTCAGCGATATCTATGCTCAACAAGGATCTGTAGTCAATCAGTCCCAAGTGATTGGTGCTGTCGGTACTACAGGTAACAGTACGGGTCCTCATCTACATTTTGAAATTATCCCCCTATCGGGTGTTGCGGTCGATCCGATTTCTTATCTCGCAAAACGTTAAACTGAGCATTTTTTAACAAAACTATAGTTATTTTACTTAATATTAAAGATGAAATCAACAACTTTAGATCTACATTCTTTCTCTGATTTAGTTTACCGTGAATGGATTGATGGCAGTGCGATCTCGCCCGAACTTTTTACTGCTAATGTAGAAATTATAGCAGATGAAATTATTGAAAGTGGTGGTGAAGTCAACTACCCCATTCATGAGGCTCTGAATTGGAATCCTGCTAAGTGGCGTACTGTCTGGCAATCTGGGAAACAACAACGTCCCGAGCTATTTGGAGCGCTCATTCATTCTTGGAATCCCATTCTCGGCAAGTCTGAAGTATTCCAAGTCAAGCTTAGCAATCCTCTGATCGATCAGAAAAAGGGTAAACCCCGTAAGTATGAGAATCCTGCTAAACGCGGTCAGGTCGGTGGGTTTGCTTTAGTTCCTAATTCAATTTGGCAAAAGGTCGCCGATCGCTATGGTCTGGAGGTTGATTTCTCGGCTTTACCTGATTCTGTTAATTTTTGGTCTTGGGTAGCTGCCCATCCTGAAATTCCTATTTTCATCTGTGAGGGTATGAAAAAGGCTTGCTGCTTATTATCTCAGGGTTATGTGGCGATCGCTTTAAGTGGGATTACGATGGGGCGGATACAGGGGGCAGATGGCAAGTTGGCTCTGCAACCCTATCTAGCTAAGTTTGCTATTCCTAAGCGTCAGGTCTGTTTCTGCTTTGATGCTGAAACTAAGGAAAAAACTAAGCATGATGTTTTTCTTGCTACGGTCAAGACGGGCAAGCTATTTGCAGATGCTGATTGTCTCGTTAAGGTACTTGAGCTGCCTTTGCTAGAAGGTACTGATAAAACTGGGGTTGATGATTTCATTGTTGAGCGCGGTATTGATGCTTTTCATCAGGTTTACTTAGCTGCTATCTCCCTCAATACCTACACTTGGGAACATCAACAAGATTGCCAACTTACATTCAAGCCGTTTAAGAGTTTATCTATGAACGTGATGTTTCAATTGGATCGATATGAAATCCCCGATTACATTCCTAAAACTGGGATTGTGGCGCTGCAATCGGCTAAAGGGACTGGCAAGACTAAGGCAATTGCAGCGATCGTTGCGGGCACAGATAAGTTGGCTTTGCTCGGTCATCGTGTCAGTTTGGTTCGCAATCTATGTAAGGTAATGAATGCAGATTTCAAAGGCGATCTCGATATGGCTGATGGACAGTTTATTACGGATTCTGCTTATTCTGCTCGTGTTGGAGCCTGCGTCGATAGCTTACTTGCTTTCGATCCCCGTCAATTTGTTGATTGCGATCTCGTCATTGATGAGGTAGAGCAAGTACTCAGACATTTGATTTCAGGTTCAACCTGTAATAAGGATGGCAAACGCTCGGCTCTGCTTGCTCGTTTACATATTTTGGTAAAAGTCGCCAGACGGGTAATTGTTGCCGATGCCGATCTCTCCGATATTAGCTTGAACTATCTCCAAGCTTTGCGTGGTGATGGTTCTGATGTCTTTTTGATTAAGAATGAGTACCAAACTGAAGGCTATCCTGCAAGGTTCATTGTTGCAAATAACGATGTGCCGATTATTCAGGAGTTGCTGGCGGATGTCACTAAGGGTCATCGTGTTTTTGTGGCTACAGATAGCAAGTCTAGTAGTAAGGCGATCGCTAAGCTGGTTGAGAAAATTAGGGCGATTCGTCCCAAGATAAGAGTTTTGCTTTTCAATTCTGATACCAGTGGCGGTCGCCATGAAACGGATTTTATGAGCAATATTAATAAGCGGGTGTTCAACTACGATGTGATTATTGCCACGCCTTCGATGAGTACGGGTGTTTCCATTGAGGTCAAGCGCTTTCATAAGGTCTATGGGTTGTTCTATGGTACGGTCACAGATGCGGATGCGAGTCAAGCTTTGTCGCGGGTTAGGGATAATGTTCCCCGCACTGTTTGGTGTGCCGAACGTGGGATTAATTTCTGCAAAATAGACCGTTCTTCTTCTCCGATTCATCTCAAAAATACGCTCAGGAATCGCTGGGATCGCGAGGTTAGTCTTATTCGTGCGGGCTTAGGGGATTCGTTACTACCTATCGTGGATCATGCTTCTCTAGACAATCCTCACATTGACCTTTGGGCAAGTGTTGAGGCGAGAACCAATGCGGCGATGTGGGCTTTGCGAGACTATTTGCTCGAACGCCTTGTGTTTGAGGGCAATCAGGTTACGGTCGTGATGATCGGTAATGATGATTCTGGCAAGTCGATCAAGGAGGCTCTAGCTCAGACGAGGCAAGAGCGTTACCAAGCTGTCTCTAGGGCAAAAATCCTATCTCCCTCTGAACAAAAAAAGTTAATCTCAAATGAGTCTCAGTCGTATCAAGATTTATTGGATCTAGAAAAAACTGCGATCGCCAAGTTTTATTGTCTCGATCAAGTTTCTCCTGAATTGGTGGAATACGATCGCGATGGGCAACGCCGATCGGAGATTCTTAAATTGGAAGCTTTGTTTCAATCGGATCTTGTCATTGAATCCGATGTTCGTGCGTTTACTCGTCAAGCGAAGTTTGGCATGGGTATTTTCCTGCCAGATCAGCCTTGTCATGAATTGGGGCGCTATATCAGATCGGGTTTAGGTTTGAAGGAGTTACTCAATCCTGATGTTCAATACACTGATGCAGATCTGGAGGATTTAGGTAGTCTTTGTCGGCAGTTTGCTACGGATATCAAAAGGTACTTGGGCTTCAATGTCCCCCAAGATGCTACCAATATTTGGATTTTTCGGATTCTCTGCAATCAGCTTGGTGTCAAAATCTGTTCTAAGCGCATTCATGGCGATCAGGGAATGATTAATGTTTGTTGGCTTGATGCTGATGCTTGGCATCAGTTGCAGGCGATTCTCGAAAGACGCTCGGCATCTCGGCAACAGGTGGCGGTTACTCAACCCGTTTCTTGCGATCGCCCCCCCCTTATAACAAATGATTGTGAGGGGGCGATCGCAAGAAACGGCAAGTTTGCGATTTGGACTAGGCTGATTGCTACAGTCACTTATCTACGCCATTTACTCACATCGGATATTTCCCCTTATCACCCTCTGTACAAGCTCAAAAAACAGCTATCAGTCTTGTTTTTCAACTTCCAAGTCATATTCAATTCAAAATTATTCTTGACTTGCTCTCAGGTCATCCCGTAATTTCAGAATTATCGAGTAACCCAGATGTTTTCACGGAAAGCTATCATATAAAAATCAGTCATTTTAGGGAGATATATCATCTCTAAGGTTTGAGGTGGGGCAATCCTTGTTTAGAAATTTTATGACGGAGTCCTATATGGGTACATTGACCGATATTTTCGTTGCTCAAAAAGAGCAACGATTTGATTTTCTGCGTGAAAACTTTCCGCGAATTTTTTATAAGTATTATCACGATCGGTTTGCCATTAAGCAAAGGCAACTCAAACCTTTTACTACTTTTCTTGACTCTCATCTTTCTAAACCTATCGATATCAATGTCACGGCTCGGTTTCTCAAGCAACATCGTGCTGATGCTCAAGCTTTCGTCGCTACGGCTATTAACGAAGTCGTTAAGTTTAACAATGTTCAACTTCTAGGTGGGGTTGCACCTCATTCAGCTAATCTTGTACGGGATTTATTCGCTGATGAGGATTCTTTAATCGTTAGTATCAGTCAGGATATTGTGATCGAAATTATTGATTTTCTCTGTTTAGATCCTCACTATCCCATCCTTTGTGATATTTGCTTCCCCTGCACTAGTCAAGTGATTGTGGCGGCTCGTAAAAAACGAATTCCTGTATCAGTAAGAGTTATCAGACCTCCTCTAAGTTTCAAATCCAACCGCCATCGTATCATTGCTTGCGAGAACTGGGATGTAATTGTGCAATATGCTAGTGCTGATGTTGTTCTGAAGCTATGCAGTATTCCTTGGTTAGATGAAATTCCTTGTTTCGACTAGATTGGCTCGATCAGGAAAGAGATAAGCAGTCCGCGCTGCTCTTTTTTATCGGATTAGCTCGGACTGCTTGTTTTATTGTTGAGGCTTAGCTTTCATGTATTGTTTTGGCTTGCCAATCAATGCTGCTACTTCCTCAGGGGTGTTGAATCTAGACCATGCATTGCCATGTTTGCAATTTACATAGGTAGCAAAACGGGTCAGGGTTCCGCTTAGTAAGCGTAGGAGCATGTCCAATGCTTCATCGGCTATGCGGTGATTGATCGACATCGACTGAGCATTGGCGATCGCTGATTCTTCACAGGATAGTACTTGCTGCATTGACTCTTGCTTCACCAGTAAATCTGGATGTTGTAGGACTGGTGATGGCAGAGCCGTACAAAATGTGGGGACATGAAAGGCTCCTTTCATACTTTCCACTGTATCTTTAGAGCCGAGGAGTACTTGCCCAGATTCGTAGTGATTGCCACAGTCTAACCAGAATGTTGTTTTTCCATTTTCTAAAACTTTGGCTATTTCTGCTCTGGCTTCGGGATTGTCCACGGCTCCAATACAAATTGTCAGGTGTTTCCATCGCGATGTTGCCATGTCTGCTCTAAAGGATGAGGTAATAGCACTAATTTCGATGCCCCATTGCAGTCCATATCTGGCGGCGAGAACAGATGCTTTGGGTAAGCTGAGGTCACTGGGAATAAAGTTTTGGCGCGGAATATTGGTTGCTTCTACTAGATCTGGATCGATGAAAGTAACTGATACCTTTTTCCCGACCTGTTTTTGTAAATAGGCGATGCGTGGCAAGTTCACGGCTAACCATCCGCCTGTGCCGCCACAGCCGATGAGAATTAGGTCTAGTTCTTCATAGGCTGGTAGCAGAATTGGAACGGCTTCGGTAAAGGGTAATGATAGGTTTGACATTACCAATCCTCCACTAAGCAATCTGTTAGTTGTGCTGGTAACTCTAAGATTCCTGTGGTTGGGGTTTCGTAGAAATGTCCGTACATCCCTACTCGCATCCTAATCTGTGGGTTGGAGAAGATTTCGCCTAGTACTCCATAGATCCGAAATCCTGTCTCATCTCGATTATCTGTGTCTGAGAAATAGGCTCTCATGCCATGATGGGAATGGATTTCGATGATGGCTTTGCTGTAACTGCTGTTCGCACTATTGTCCAAGGGCTTGCAGGATGTGGCTGTTTGTTCTTGATCTGGAATTGCGAGCTGCCAATTTCCATTTTCAAAATATAGGTGAAATACGATCTCTACGGGGTGATTGTTGGCATCGCAAGCAATGCGTGAGGCTTCGAGCATTTGCTCTACCAGAAATAGGGGAACTGCTGGATAGGTCATCTGCACGGATGCGGATATTGCTCTTAGTCCTTTAGCTTTGTAATAAGATACTGGCGCGATCGCTTCTAATCCTTGTCTCTTGGCTCTCACAAATGTGCCGTTGCTGCCATAGACATACTCATACATTGAGGTTGCGGCGATTTCGGGTAGGCTTTGACTGGTGGCGATGATGTGCTGAATTAATGGGGGATTGTTGTAGGCGATCGTTGTCGGTGGTGATGCGGGATTTATTGTGGCTACGTGCTTTTGGACATGTTCTAGTAATTTCATCGGTTGATTACCATATTGATTGCTACCTGCACAGAACTGCCACATTGGACGAGATCGTTGATGGGGTAGTGGTTGCTGTTCTGCAATTGGATCAGTTTTTCGCGGATGTCTTCTGGATGGGTAGTGGATTTGCCGTTCATGAGATGATTGTTGAACGGTGCTGTCACGAACATCTCCCATGCTTTCGCTAGTCGCTCGATCCCTTCTGTATAGTTGCTTAAGTTATTCTCAGTTCCCATACAGATCCTGCCATCTCCATAGATGTTTGGTAATGGCACATGGTAAATGGGTGCTTCGGCGGCAAAGGTTTTTCGCTTGGTTGCCCAGATATAGCAAGTGTCACCACATAGCATAAACACTATTCCCATCATGGGAATGGTTAGGGAGATTGGCTCTCCACTGCTATCTATGTTGGTGAAAGTGAATGTCGATTTTGCGGGTGGTATAAACTGTACATACCATTGTCCTTGACGGCAGATTCCCATGCGTTTTACTCCGTTGGGTATCCAGCCTGTGTCGATGCGTTCGTGCTGAAAGGCGGCTCTTACTGTGTCGGGGGATAGAAACTTATAGGTTTCTCGCTCTCCCTGTCGATATTGAAAGCAGTAATGTCCTCCTTTCAAAAACAGGAGTTTTGCCTCTGCTTCGATTAATGGATAACCATCGGGCTTTAGGGCATCTTGGAGTAGATCTAGGGTTAGCATTTATTCTTCCTCATGCCACAAGATAGTGGTTGTGTATTTCTGGATTCGTCTCTTTGCATCTGTTCCAAAGCCTGACCACCTTGATACAATTTGCCGAGTCTTTATCTAACCATTCGATAAATTCTCGATACTTTTGCATAATTGTTTGCGCTTCTGTATAAGCTTCTCTCAGCGTATCTATTACTTCTACTGTCCAATGAGCATCTACAATGTCATTTTCATAGGAGATGTCCAGCCATAGATTGCCTGTGGACTGGGTTAGCATATCTATGGCTGTAGGTAACAGGGCGATCATTCCTCTTACCTTTTGGGCTTCCTGACTTAATTTGGGGTAATTGATATAACTCGCGACAGGGGGCAAGTCCTGTTCCAGTTCTCCCTCAATGTCATTCCATGTATCACCATCTAATCCATGAATTAGGCTCATCAAGAATTTCTCGGTTGCACCTAATTCTTCAAAGTTATCGTAATACCATGAAGTGCCAAGTGGCTCTACGGGTATATAGGAGATACGTTCTGATTCTGCTAGCAATAATGGCAATGGGAAGAATTGCTCACCTAATAAGGTCAGAAATTCCAACTCTTTCTCACTATAGGTTTCAAGGCTAGTAACTTTAACACTAGCCTTGGATTGCTGATATTCATCAGGGTAGTAATACTGATACAGTTGCAGCATTGTCGCCCTTTGCTGGATTGCTTCGAGGTACTCCACGGCTTTATCGGCGGTGCGTGCTGCTAGCCACTCGAATTTAGTTTTGTCCATCTCAGAATCCTCGGATTGTCATCGGTGCGGCGATTGGGCTAGCTCTTTTCAGGTTGTCTAATGTCCTCTGGATAGACAGACTTTGTGTTTGCGATTGGGTGGTTACTTCGCTAAAGTCTTCTATCCCGATTGCGCTTAGCTCAATTAATTGAGACCCTTGCTGTTGGTACTGTTCAATCTCCCAAAGTATTTCTAGCAAGGGGTTGATTTCTTCGGGTACTTTCATCAAACTGGCGATCGCTGTCTCGCTCATACTGTGCCTTTTGTGCCTGCGAGTTTGCAGACATCCACGAGGACATCGCCGTTGGCTTGCACGGTTCTTTCAATTTTCGAGTTCTTGATTCCTTCAAAATATAGGCTGAGAGTTGCCCTAATTTGTTCATCACTACTCCCGATTTCAGGTGGTACGGGAATTGTCTGTCCTTCAATCTTGATGTTATAGTTCATTGCTGTTTCGCTCATAGTAAGGTCATCTGTTCTGGTTTTGAGGATACTAAAGATCTCTTGGTGATGGCGATCGGTTCTGGCTTTTCTTCTTCAACTGTTGCGATCGGCTCTTGACTTGCTAACTCGCTGGCAGCATAGGCTTGAACGATCTCTGCTAGTGGTAATGGAATTGGTATTAGTTCAGTTAGTCTTATAGTCCGAATCAATGGCATTCCCTGCTCTCGGCAAATGGAGATGATCACCATTCTCTCGGTTGTCGAGTCTGCTTCTGGCAATATTTCAATGCACAGCTTTAGTCTGTCTTTATCTAGATCGGTTACTGGATTGGGCATGGCTTTTTTGCTAATGGAATTATGGCTATCTTCGTTAGCACTGGCGCTAGCCGCTTTTAATAAGCATTAATTGAATTAAACTAACAGCAAAATCCTCATAGTTGAGGATTTTGCTGTTAGTTTACTCGATCAGGCGGCAAGTTTTCTGTACCTTGGCTTCGCGTTAGACTTGATGCCAACTGGAATTGGGATGCGGGCTGGGAATACTCGTAGATGTTCTTGTGCAAATACTCGAAACTTGGCGGTGTGATATCTACCGCTATTGCTTACAGTCAGGTACACTCGCTCGTCTAGAATTGCTTCAATTGTTGCTTCGGGCAATTCTGGGCGGGGATATAGTGGGAAGATATCCGCATGTTCTTGCAAGAATAATTCCACCATCTCAGCAAAGTGTTGTTTAGTCTGTTCCTTGTCAAAACTAGTAATCAATTTTGTCCCAAGCCATTGGACAAATACTTTCTGCTCAATGCTGATCGAATATTTCTTGGCTTGAGCTACCCATTCATTTCCTTGATTGGTGGTTCGATTTGATAGCAAGCATTGATAGCCTTTGTGAGTGTAAATCATTGTTACTTTCTCTTTTTCTTAGCTGGGCAAGAGCCTTGAGCGATAGCGACTAAAAAAAGCAGAGAGCAATATTGATAGATATCTATCAATATTGCTCTCTGCTTTTTCAACTAGAAGTCATCATCGTAAATGGGCGATTCTTCATACTCTTCGTCTTCGGCAGACTTTCTCACAACATCAATGAAGTTCAGAGATTGGGCATGAATTACTGTCCGCGCATGATGCTTCTTGTCTTTCTTGGACTTGTATTCTTCAGGCTGCGTCAGAACTCCCGTAACTTCGACAAAGCGTCCAGATTCTGCTCGCTCTTCGGCATATTCCGCAGTTCCATTCCAGCAAACTACTTTTACCCAAAGCGGTTCTTGGTCGATCCAATTACCATCTTTGTCGCGGCGAGGCTTAGGTTGTACGGCGAGGCTGAAGTCTAGTACATCTTTGCCGCTGGTTTTGGTTTGACGCAATTCAGATACATTACCGACATAACCAGAGAGGACTACGAGATTAGTTGAATTACACATGAGTTTTTCCTTCCATTTAGGAATCAGGTCATGGACTTCTACGCGATAGCGTATCTTCAAAAAATCTTGGTACTCAACAGGTAAAGATAGGCTGGACTAGCCATTTTTCTATCTTGAAAGCAATTTATCGAACAGTACATAGTAGTTTCTACCGAATTCAATCACCTTTTCGAGGTTCATTAAATGGGTAGGACTGCGGACTATTTGTGAAAGCTGTTCATTCTGTTATAGACGCAGGAGATGGTATTAGTCAGGTAATGGAGGATGAGGCAAAAATCTGAGTTAATCACATTTTAACAAAGCATTGACGAATACTTAGATTCTTACGCGGCGCTTGGTGGTAAAGTTCCAATATGTAGTAAGAATTTGATAGCTATTTAGGGTTTGAAAGCAGATGACTTGTAAGCCTCTAAGCGAATTGGTAAACTTAGCATAGGGGCTATGTTTGAGTAGGCGATCGCTAAGTGTATAAACCGTTGCACCATGATGATCAAAGCGCTTTTGACCATAGGCGATCGCTATTTGCATCATTTCGTTACTAATGGCGCGTTGCTGTTGTCGGCGTTGGAGGTGATTAAGGTCTTTTGCTTTGCAGATGGGGATGAAGTTAACTTTTGATGTTAGGCGATCATCATTGGCGGCGATTTGTTGGATTTGTTTGTGGGTGTTCATTGTTGTAATGAGGTGATTTGAACACTTGCAGATTAGCTAGAATATTTGGTTCATACCAGTGCAAAAAAGGTCAGTAGTTAGTGACCTTTTCTGACCTTTTAAAATCTTGTTGGGTTGCGTAAGCTTGGGCTTGTAACTGGTATGGTAATTAACAAGCTAATGACTAACACAAATCAGGCTATGGGCATCAAAGTATCTTCTGAGATTGTTCAACAGGTTATGCTACGGATGGCTGAATTGGAATGTCCCAACGATCCATATAAAACTGGATGGACATATGAGGATCTGGCTGGTGTTTCCAATCTAGGAGTTAAGACTGTTCAAAGGTTTTTAGGTGGTAAGCCAGTCAATCGCAATACGCTGATTAAACTTATGAAAGCTGTGGGTCTAAAGCCTGAAAATGAGATTGACAATCCTTCAACTGAGACAGAGAGTGATTTTATAGATTGGCTGTCGATTTGTGGGGATGTGTTGGATAAACAACGAGATGCTAAGGAATTGAGAAGACAGGCGACAGGACTGGGGGCAGAAAATAATGTTTATATGCCGCTTGATCTTATTGAAACTGTAGAAAAGAAGGATGATCAATCTGTTGAGGGCGATGACAAACAGGCTAATGGAAAAACAGAAAATATAATTTATCCTCATGCTCAGTTTTTGGAAGATCTTCTTAATTGGCAGCGTGAGAACAAACATATTGCGATCGCTGGGGAAGCAGGTGCTGGGAAAACAACTTTTTTGGTGACAATTGCTGAAAAATTAAAAGATAGCCAACATTTACCAATTTTTATTGGTTTGGCAGATTTACAGGGGCGATCGCTCAAAACTTACATCAATGATGTTTGGTTGCCCCACGCGCTGAATGAGCGAGAAGCCACTGAAGAACAAAAAGAGTCTCTATTTCAACAATTCCAAGCTGGAAAGATTTGGTTACTATTAGATGCTTTAGACGAAATGCAAGCCAAGTCATCGGCAGAGGCTTTAGATAGAATTAATCGAGAGATCAAGGAAGTTATCGGACAATCGCGAGTAGTGATGACTTGTCGATTGAATGTTTGGGAAGCTCATATCAATAGGTTGCCAAATTTCGACACGTTCAAAATGGGAGATCTATCGTCTGAGCAGGTGGACTCATTTATTAATCAATGGTTTAGCTTTGCTGAATGTCCAGAAAGTGCATCCATCTTACAGGAAAAGCTAAATGAACCTAATCGCGATCGCATTAGGTATATGGTCACGCATCCTTTACGGTTGGCTTTGTTATGTCAGGCTTTTTATCGCAATCCTAATAGAGATCTACCAGAGACTAAGGCAGGACTGTATGAGCTATTCGTTCGTTATTTTTATGAATGGAAGCCTAATAGTGTTGATGTGGATCTCAGAACTCAAGATTCTTTACGAGAAGATTTACATCAGGCTTTAGGTAAATTGTCGATCGCGGCTATTGATAGTGATGCAGGTTTTCGCCTATCGCGCAGTTTTGCAGTTAAGGCAATGGGCAGTAGCGATCTATTCAATCTTGCTTGTAATGTGGGCTGGCTAAGTTTGATTGATCGCCATGCTCTAATTGATCGCCATGCTCTAGATGAAGAAGTTTATTCTTTCTTTCATGCCACTTTTCAAGAATATTTTGCAGCTTTAGCGATCAACAAACACAGCTTTTTTCTCGAAAACAAACCTAATAATGTGATTTCTGGCTGTTATCAAATTTTTGAATCAAAATGGTTAGAGATTGCATTGTTTTGGATTGGAATAGATTCTAAAGAGAGTAAAGAGAAGGACAAGTTAATTGATGAATTGGCTGAATTTGAAGAAAACAATTACTGTTTTGTTCAGTTTGGAAAATATTTTTATGGCTATCAGTCTATAGCTTTAGCAGCAAGATTAATGGCAGAGTACATAGATTGTTCTGAGGAGAATATAAATAATGTCATGTGGCAATTGTGTCAGTATGCATTTGGATGCTTTGACAGTGAAACTCAAAATTGGATAAGATTCTTATACCCTATTCAAGAATATGCGAAACGAGCTTTAATATACTCCAATCATACAAGAGTCAAAGATGAGTTAGATTACATCAAGAAGCTATTATTAAAAGCTGTAGAAATAGAAGATTATGATGATATTCAATCGTTTCTTGAATATAATTTATCCTGTTGTGGCATAGTTCCATCTACTGGATGTATAAAATTTTCACTCGATAGTATCGATGAAGATGAAATAGTTGAAATTTTGGGATATGTAATTAATGAAATTGAGCAACTACTTGGTCAAATTGATTGCGTGGATGTTTACACAAGATATATATCTAACCCAACTGAGTCTAATCATCAAATAGATAAAGTTATCGAATCACTAATTAAAATTGATTTTGCGAATCCTAAAGAAATTATCATACTTATTGATTCAATTAGAGATGATGAGATTAGAGATAGCAGCCCATTTTATCAATGGTTTCACATCAATCCTTATTTGATAAATTACTGTATACCGAAAACAACTAAACCATCATTAGTTGAAGCAATAGTTGGCGAAGTTTCTAAATGGATTTGGAATCAAACCGAAGATAGATCTACTGAAGCTGATTGTCTTGCGTATCATTTTCTATGGCGATGCTCAGAATTGATGAATTATAAAGATTTTTACGAGTCATGGCATCGTGAAGCATTTACGGAGATATTTGATTTAAGTTATTTAGAAAATCAGTTTATAGACCGTGATGCAGTTCAAAAAGAGATTGATCGCACTACCAAACACCCTGAAATACGCTGTGTAGTCGTCGATGTCAGAGATATCGAACAAGAAAGCGATCTTAATATCATCGCCGAAGAAATCGCCATCAAAATCTTTGACTCGTTAGGGCGCGAGATTCCAGAAATTAACCGAGTCTCCAACCTAAAGCGCGAACTAATTAACCTCAGGCGCGTTCTTGGTGTCGAGAAATTTGCGATCGCCCTTTATGGCAAAAGTGCTAATGAGGCGATCAATCAACTCTGCCAAAGCCTAACAGAGTCAATCCCAATACGCCCATTCACAGGAGGACAAACCACCCAAGAACTCATCGCTAAAATCAATGCTTGGCTATCTGAAATGTAAGACAGGCGAAATAAACTGAATACATCAACAATTGCCCTACTTATTTAAGACAGAAGAACAATAAATAGACGATTTTGCATTAATCGTTAAATATCTCAGTGTTGTAAATCGCTTGATTTGCAGTATCTGATAATGGTTAGCTAAAATCCCCTGTACAGTGAGAGTGAGGATAAATAGCTAAGGATAAATAAAACTTTGTCTAGTCTATTTTTACAATGCCTAAACTCTTTCCTTTATAGCAATAAGCAACAAAACCAATGATTGTAAGGTAATCATCGGTTTTGTTGCTTATTGGGAGCTAAACTGGTTCTTGCTAGAATTCCAGTTGGTTAGCGATGTCTTTAGCGATCTCGGCGTATTGTCCTGGATGCCGCGATGTCGATATATCAATTAGGTTTTGGGCTAGTTCGGCGGGGTATCCTTTAAGACCTAGCCATTCTCGCATCAGTGCTTCGCACACTGCTTTGATTTGCTCAGCGGTCATATTTTCACTGTTGAATTTGGGTTTCAATCCGCTTTCATCGGCTCCATATAGGTCAATGCTGGTTTCAATCACTTTGCTGATATGTTGCTGGGTGATTGCCAATAATGCTTTGAAGGCGGCTTTGGCTGGGTTGTCGGGTTTGCTGTGATGGGTTTGGGTATTGGTAGTTGGCTTGGTTTCAATGACTGTAGCGATATGACCGTTGGTACTAGCCATCTGGGGGATATGACCGTTGCTGCTGACGACTGCGGCTAGTTCGGACTGTTTTTGTGGCTCCTGTACGACAGGATTTACAGGTACATTGATGATCGGGATAAAGGCATTTCTGTTAACTGGGGTTTCATCACTCAGCCATGTTTGAATCATTTCGGCAAATTTCTTGCCTGGTTTTGGGAAAATACCGTTACTAATTTCGGGACATCTACTCTTGGAGATTGTCAGGGTATTCTGGTCATCTAGTAAGCCACAGATGTCCATTTCAAATTCGCTGCCTTCCTTTTGGATAGGTGCTGTACCAATCTTGCGGACACCAGTAATTTTCTGCTTACCGCCAACTTCAGTCGTGCTGTAGTCGTACTCAATCTTTGACCGCATCGTGACAATGATGTGGCAACTCGAACTGATGATTTTGTCCCATAGTTGGCGTTCGATCGGGCGGATTCTTGCCCAGTTCCTCACGTCACTGCCCACTGCGTCTAGTTCGGCGTACCATGCGTGGGATAGGGAGTCGATGATTAGGTAATCAAATCCTGATTCTTCGGCGCTTTCAATGGCGTTGTAATATTGGCTGGGTCCAAATTTGGTTAGTTCAAGAACTTTAAAGTTGAACAGGTTGGCATATTTACGGCTTGAACCATATTCGGTGTCGATCAGTCCAATTTTCTTGCCCAATATTGATGCTAGTTGTAGGGCGGTGTAGGTTTTGCCGCAGCCTGGGGGACCGTACAGTGCCATGCGGAGTTTGATGTTTTCTTTGGTTGCTTGCTGAAATGAGTAGGTCATAGATATTTCTCCTTTTGAGTAAGTGGGTTTGGTAAATACTTGGAATTTTTCCTTGCGAGCCTCGCTAGAGGAAAAGCCAGAAAAGGCGGCGCGATGCGCCGCCTTTTCTGGCTACAAATGTTTTTTTTAGATGCTGTATAGACAGTCGGACACTTCACTGTCGTCTGTGAGATCTTCTATTTCCACATAGCGATCGCATAGTTTGCTGATCGTACTTTCATTGTTGTGGAGGTTTCCACTGGTAATCAAGATGCCGTAGCAACTAAATTCATACTTTTTCCTGTCTGCTTGCCATTGCTCCATAAAATTAGATGATGGAATGTCTAGTCCGTCGGTGATTAATACCACGTCTGCTTTTTTGGTTTGTTCGTGTTGTTGGATCGATGCTAATGCTCCCGTGAGGGCGGCTGTAAAACAAGTACTGCCGCCGTTGTAGAACTTTTCGATGCAGTCAATCACGCTATTGGTATCGGGGATTTCTCCCGAGAAGTCGTCGATCCGCTCCACTATGTCTGTAAAGTGTAAGATGCGACAATGGCGCTTTTGACTGACGGCGATACTCAATAGGGCGAGGGTGATCGCTTTGCTCCAGATTTCTGCTTGCCCTGCCATTGACCCACTTGAATCTAGACAAATGATGATTGGTCCTCTGGCTAGTGGTTCGCGGCTGATTAGTTCTCGTTGTAATAGCGATCGCTCGATATAGCCTTGGGCGAATATGGGAAATAGTGCGGGTTGGGTAAGCTTTACTAGTTCGCAGGGCAGTAGGCGCGTTAGGTCGTTGCCTGTGGTTACACCGATGATTTCGGTGCGTCCTTCTTTGACTTTGCTACGTTGCATTTTGGCGGCGATCGCGATTTTCTTGCCTGCGAGTTCAGCGATCGCTTGCAGTTTTGGCGATGCTTGAAGGCGCTGGGCGAGATGGATTTTATCGGCGATTTTGAGTTGGGTTTCTTGGCTGTAATCGCTACCTCCGCTAAAGGCTTCTATGCTTTCGGCGATCGCTTGCATTTCTGCTTCGGCTTTGGCTATGCCAATTAGCAGTGCGGTTTCGATTTCGGCATTGCTAATGGAATCAGCATAAGCTTCACTTGCTAGTCGCGCTTCTAGTCCTTTTTGTTTTAACTGTTGAATTTTTAGCATCAGCCCAGCATTGGGTGTTTGTCCTTGCAATGCTTCAAAAATACCCCGAAGCTGATTTCTGATTACTTCTGGGTCTTCTAGTGGTTCGGTTGGTTCGGGCAGCATTTCGACAATCGCGATACATAGGGCGGTTGTGCCAATACCTGCAAGAAATTCATCTCCATTCAGGCGGTTGCTAAATTGCTGAAATACTTCTAGTTCGCTCATCTGTTGATGGATGGCGATCCAGATTTTGTTTTCAGGTTTGATGGCGCTGTCTTCGAGTCGATTGGGTTGGCGATCGTACAGGCGATGATAGGTTTCGCTGACAAAGGTTTCAAAGTTGTAGACTTTGCTTTCGCCTTCTTCGATGACTTCACTTAGTCTTGATGATTTCTCTTTAAAGTCATTGACACATAACTCTGTCCATTTCGGGATCACATACACTAAGGGTTCTTGCATTTTGATTCTCTATTAAGTTGAGAAAGATGAGAGAGCAGGTAATCTGCTCTCTGTTGGTTGTTTCTATGCGCCGTACATGATTTCGCTGACTTTCGCTAGTAATGGTTTCTTCTTGGCTTCGATTTCGGCGATCGCTTGTTGTGCTTTCTTTGCCCTGTTTGGGTGCTGAGCAATCAAGTTTTGCAGTCTGTCGATCATGTTTCGCATATCGGACAATACTCCAGAGCCTTCAGTTGCCCAATCGTCTTGCTGTTTCTTGGTGCCATAAACTGGACAGTTGCCCAAGTCTGATAGCTTTTCGGTGATGGCGGCGAGGATTTCTTGGGCTTGGATATTCACGGGGTTGCCAACTTTGGCGACGATTTTTCTGATCAACGCTTGTTCTCTAGGATGATTCCAGATCACATGGTTAAGAATTTCAAAGCTGTCTTCGCTGACTTCGGGTTCTTCTTGTAAATAAGCATAGGCTTTGAGGATGGTGACAATCTGCACGTATTTTCTGGTACTGACGATGAAGTTCTCTTTCTTCAGTTCCCGTTGCAAATCGATTAGAGAGTCGATCACTGGGGCATGAAATGGTACGTTTTTCACAGCAGTTTGGATTTGCTCTAGTTCGGCTAGGTTCAACATGGTGGTGATCTGCGGTGCGGCAATGTTGCCTGTCTTGCGGAGTAGCAATGTTCTCAGGTCTTCATCGCCTAGATAATCGACCATGTATCGCAAGCTCAGCCGATCCCAGAATGCTCCATCTTCTTCTCCATCTAGGAGTTCGTTGGAGCAGCCAATCATGGTGATTAATGGTGACTGGAGTTTGGTTTTACCGTTTAGGAATTCCCGTTCGTTCATCAGTCCTAATGCGGAGTTGCGGACAATGCTATTGGCTTTGCCAATTTCGTCCATTAGGGCTAGGTGGGCTTCGGGTAACATGGCTTCAGTGTCGCGCACGAATTTGCCTTTTTGCAGTTCGGCGAGGTCAGGTGCTCCCAATACTTCTTCAGCAACAGTAGTTTTGGTCATCAGGTAATGAAAGAAGGTGGTTCCTGTGATTGCATCAGAGACTGCTTTCGCGAGTTCGGTTTTGCCTGTTCCTGGTTTGCCTCCTAAGAAAACATGCATTTTTGATAGCAGTCCTACCAAGATCAGGTCGATCGCTTCGCTGCGGTCTAGGTATACAGTTTTCAATTGCTCTCGCAGTTGCTGCAATTTCTCCGATGGAGAGTTATTAGTTACGGTCAATGCTGTGATATGTCCATTTGTCTGGGCGATTTCGGTTGTCATCATTGTTGAGTTCCTCTTAATCTTTGATATTGAATGGGGAGTAGCGCGTTGGCTACTCCCACGATCCTTCGCTAGAAGCCGAGGTCAAATAGGTTGTCTGGGCTTTCTTCTGTTGTTTCTGCTAGGTTGATTTCTTCTAGTTCAGAAATAATTTCTTCTGCTTGGTTGGGCTGCTCTTCTGAACTTTCAACTGCTGTGGTCGCGATTTCGTCCAGTACGTTCAGGCAACGTTGGCGCAGTTGGGCAAGTTTATCGGTCAGTGCATCGGAGCGAAATTGCAATAGCTCGGATAGCATTTTGGTTTTGTCTTCTACTTCCCGATATACTTTGAGTTGATTTTTCAGGGTGCTGCCTTTTGTCTCTGATACTTTTTGAGGATCTAGCAGTTCGTCTAGGTAACTGGACATCGATTGCACTTCTTTTTCTAAGGATTGCCTCGCGATGATGTCCATGTCGCCTATGCCTGCGATCGGCATCCAGCGGATGTTGTTTTCTTTGTGAATCAGGGGTAGTAGTTCGCGGAAGGCGGTTAGTTCTAATCGATAACTACGAGCAACAAAGTATGTTCCGCCTCGTTCTCGAAATGGCACTCCTGCTTTTTTGACAAACTCCGTTAGCATGGCACGGATTTCTTTGCTGGTGATTTCTTGGCTCCATCTGTACCATTTGTCGAAGGTAGTTCTGGCGATGTCAATCAGCGATTCATTTTCTTGGCTCCAATCTTCTCGATTCCAATTGGTGGTTTCGTTGCTTTTATCGAAGCTATAAGATGCGAGTTGGTAATAGCGCAGCTTTTTGTCTTTCTCGTTCTTGTTCTCTAGGACAAATCCATAGACTAGTACGCCGTTATTAGAGATTTGACGGATTAATAGATTGTGGTTGCTCAGCTGGGTCTGGGCTTTTGTTCTCGCATTTTTGAATGCACTTAGTTTGTTGGGGCTTTCGGGGAGGTAGCTGAAGTCGAGGTTAACTTGCTCGGCGGCTCGTTTCAACGTGGCTTCGCTTAGTCTGGTCTCGGCATTGATTGACCATGCGATTAGGTCGCCTAAGTATTCGGCTCCTTTGTCGATCAATGCTTGCTGGGTCGCGATCATCGCTGCTGTGTTCATGGCGTTTATCCTCTAATTTAGATTCTGATGAGCGATCGCCTTTTGCAGTTTGCTAGGCGATTGTTTGGTAGTAGTGAATTCGGTAGCGGTTGTTTTGGGGCTTGGGATGACTCTATTTGACCTTTGTTTACTTGATTCCCGTCCCTAGTTTTCTGGTTGGTTCGGTACTCACATGGGCTGCTTCTAGCAGTTTCTTGATCTCTTGTGTATAGGGAGAATCTTTAAACAGGTTTTCGTTGAGATCTACCGTTCCGTCACTGCGAATTGTCAATGATGGGTCAAATTTGGCGTGAGTTGGTCGATCGTGATGGCATTTGAATTCTGCTCGAATATCTCCTACAAATAGGTAAGAGCCTTCTTTGCTCCGAGAGCTAATAATCTTTTTCAATTCCCAATGATATTTGCTGCAAATCTTCAGCATGGTTTTGATTTGATGGATGTTGCCTTTGATGTTTTTCATTCAAGCTTTGCTCCTTGATAATTGGCTTCACATTTTTTGCTATTTCACAATCGCGTAATAGTATCTGCAAATGATTTTTAGCTATTTGTAGGTCGATAGAGGTCTTCTTCTTTCCGATATTCTTGTCGAGTTTGGATTGTAGAGAAGCGATTAGCTTTTTTGTTTTTTGGATTTCTGATTCAATCTTTGCGAGATTAAAAGATTCACCAAATTGATTTGTTGTCATATTTTTGAACCTCACAAATAGCAAATAGCTTTTGGCTAATCGCTAACAGCTATTTGCTTCTAAGCACTGATACTCTTCTGCTTCTTTCGCCAATATTTGCGCTGGCGACGGGTTTGGATATGGACGATTTTTGGATGCTTTTCTTCTACGTGATGCTGTTCTGGATGGATAGCGATCGCTAGTAGCAATATTCCGCACAGGATGCTTTTGTATCTTTTTGCAGTCATATTTGACTCCATAACAAATTAGCCTCCCGATCTACATCGGGAGGCTTTTGAAGGTTGAATATTGGAGTTGGGGTTAGTTGGGTTTGTCTACGGCAAACTCGGCTTGTAGTCTAGCTTTATTAGCTTCATAGGCTTGTTTCGCAGTCAAGAATGGATGAGCGATTACATAGGAACTAAATCCGCCATCGGTGCGGATAAAGCAGACTACTACCTGATTGTCTGGCTTATATTCCCTAATCTGTCTCTTCTCATCCTTTTGAAATGGGTTTGGCTGTCCTGATTCGGTGGCGATGCGATCTGCTGTAGCTTGGCTCAGGTAGCAACCATAGCTTTCGGAGTTCAGCCATTTTTGATAGGGACTGAGACCGATTTGCGATTCTTTCGATTTACTGACATCGATGACGATCGCTCCTCTGCCTTCGTTCTCATAGCCGTGCCATGCTACTGCTAGCAGTAGCTCTAGATTCACGCGAATAAATTCTACATGGCTCTGCCTTGATTCACTTCCAGTTGGTAAATCCGACAGATTGTATTTCAAGCTCATTGGTTCAATCCTTTTCCTCAAATTAATTTTCAATAAAACTCCTGCTAAGGAATTTTGACAAGCTTTACAAGCTATAGGGCTTAAATTCAGGCTGAAAGAAAGACAAAATAAAACAGAAAAGATTGTTTGTCTAACACAATTAAAGTTTAGAGTAAAACTCAATTTTCGGTGAAGTTGCATCAAAAGGTCTTAAGGCAAAGATCCGCATAAGTTTTCTTCTTAAACCATGTCTCTAAAAGAACTACAGGTATTGATGTGGACAAGGTATAATATTAAAAATATTATTCAATATATATTTTATGTGGACTGTTAATGCGCGAGATATTATTTCATTAAGAACGCCTGGAGGTGATCGTTTCACCGAGTTTGTTGATGCTTTAATTAGAACTGAAGCATTTACGGGGGGGATATCTCAAACATTAATATCAACTAACTTACGGACAAATATTGGCGATCAAGGAGTGGATACCGAAGTTAAGCAAGCCATGTCATCTACATTTATAGACTCTCCGTCAACTCCAACTTGTTGGCAATATAAAGCTATGGGATATGCCGATGTAAGTGACACTGACTTGCGTAACGAGATCCGAAAAATCAGCACTAAGCGTAAAGATATTGCCTATGTCCATCAACTACTTCAGGCAGGCTACCGCTACTATTTCTGTATCTGTGATGATATGCCAGCAACGAAAAGGAAGGATTGGCAAGATATCCTTCAGGAAGAAATTAGCCTGATTAATAATTCTGCCCCTTTACCAGTTGTGCTTACAGCATCACATTTAGCAGTGTGGGCTAATAGTTTTCCAGCCATTATTATTAAATTTTTTAGACCTAATCTAGGTAATTTCTTGCATCTTAAATCTTGGGGGCAGAGTATCACAAGTGTAACTTCTAGATATTCAGAAGTACTGGCATGGAATCCTATAAAGCGGAGAATATTGGAACATGTATTTTTTGACAAGCGGTGTAGAAGCGTTAATATTTCAATTCAAGGTGAAGCAGGTGTTGGCAAAACTAGATTTGTCTATGAAGCATTGCTAGACATTTCAGTGTTAGGGAACCTAGTTGTTTACACAACGGATATTTCAGCAAAAGAAATTGCACGTAATTTAGTAAATAGTGATTCTCTTAGGGCTATCTTAGTAGCTGATGAGTGTTTGCCAAAAACAAGAATGGAACTAATTGATATTCTTCGAGGATACACTGATAGAGTTAGGATGATTTCCATTGACAATTCAGGAGAACGTCCTTCAACTGGGGCAGAAGAGCCTTGGCTGCAAAGAATTCCCGAAGATATTGTCGAAGAAATTCTTGAGCGAAATTTCCCTTCTGTTTTGCCCGATAGACTTCGTGCATATGTAGAGTTATCGAAAGGTTTTGTTCGATTAGCTGCTGATTTATGCAATCGAGACAATGAAATCGCTACTGGAAGAGGTTTTCAGCCTATATTGCCAAACATAAAAGACTATCTTAAAGAGCGATTAAATGATGAAGAGAGCCGTATTATAAATGCAATCTCTCTATTGCGTAAAGTGGGCTTTCGTGAAGATGTAAAGCAGGAATTAGATTGTCTATGCCAGATTGTTGGTATCGAAAGAATCAAGGTGACTGGAGTAGCCAATAGACTCAAAGATACACCAGGTTTCATTAGCTTCGCTGGACGATATCTTTATATAACTCCAGAAATTATTGCCAAAGCAGCTTTTGAAAATGCTTGGCGTTACTGGATTGAACCCGATCCATCTAGTTTTCTAGAAAAAATACCCGATCAAATATTAGAGTCTTTTCTTCAAAGAGTTTCTATGAGCGCTTCTGAGGAGGTTAGAAGAGTCGTTGGCGAATTTTTTCGGGGTTGGGCTTCAAAACTTAAACCGTCTGACTTAAGTGATATTGATACAGTCAATCGGTTTGTTATTTTGTCAGAGGCAAATCCAGAAAAGTATTTGCTAAAATTAGCTGATTTGATGTCTACTGCCTCAGTGGAAGATTTGCTACAAATTCAAGGCAGCTATTCTGGAACAAGGCGTTCTCTCGTTTGGTTAGCAGAGAAAATGTCAAGATTTGATGAGTTTTTTAATTTGTCAGAGACAATTCTTTGGAATCTAGCATTAGCTGAAACTGAACATAACTTAGCTAATAACTCTAGTAACGTTTGGAAAAATCTTTTCTGTATTTTTTTCTCAGGTACACCAATCTCTTTTGCAAAAAGACTAGAGGTTTTGCGTAAAAAACTTTTCGAGACTAAAGGTGATTTAGCTCTAGAACTTATTCATGATGCTATAAATAAATCCTTCTCGATGGAAGGACATCGCATCGTAGGGAACTTATTAATAGCTGGCCGCATCCCTCCTGAAGAGTGGCAGCCTGCAACAGAAGACGAAATTAGAGCATGTACGAAACTAACTTTAGATCTGTTGATTGAGAGTTCTAAGAGTGATGATATCCGCTTGCGTAATGGAGCTATGAACATAGCGATTGCTAATATTCGCACTATAATTTTAAATGGTCACATAGAGAGGGCTAAGGAGGTTTTTTCAGCAGGTCAAATCCCTCAAGACTTTCTAGTACTACTCAAGAGTCAACTTGAAGATCTTCTACATTATACGTTTGACTATGGTGCTAGCAAGATAGTCCATATTGATTTTGCGAGAAAAGAAGAAGTAAATCAATCTGATAATATTAATTTGGATACTAGTTCTACTCTTCCACAAGAAATTCAGAAATGGCTTTCCTTGATTGTCCCGCAAGATTTACATGGTCAGATCATTGATATTATAGGGAAGACTTCTTGGCATCACTCCTTTCAAAATAATCAAGAGGTTTGGCGTGAGAGAGTCTTAGATATTGCAAAAAAACTTTGCGAAGATACTGAACTTCTTAAACCTGAGATTAATTGGCTTTGCTCACCTCAAGCTCGTGGCGCTTGGGATCTAGGTATTGCTATGGGTGAATATGACACACAAGCAAACTGCCTTAATATTCTTTTGGATGAGCTAGAAAAAGTAGGTAAAGCAAGCAGTTTGGTTAGTCAGTATATTGTTAGTCTGATGATAAATCATCCTGAATATATATCAACTATAAATAATAAGATTGACGCTCTTGAGGTTCTTCATCCTAAACTAGCCTATGATTTATTTACTGCGGGCGGCGAACTTACGCATTCTCTTGATAGAGCCTTGAGACTTGTAGATCAAGGCAAATTATCATCTGAGTTACTTGGGGTGTTTGCTCGTGGCACATGGCAAAACCCTCTAAAGATCGAACAGTTTCAGGAAGTGCTTCAGAGACTGGAAAAAGCACTGGATGCTAATAACAGAGTTATTGCCAAAATTGCTATGGATTTTGTAGATACTCGATTATCTAACTTTAATAATGTGTCTCAGCAAAATGTGTTGGAAGATCAAGAAATCCAAAATACAATTTGGAATATTCTCGATAGTGTTACTAAAAATGCTCTTGCAGAAACTTACACATGGAAAAAAATCTTACTCTACATGAGTCGTATTGATACTGATAGAGTAATTAAGATTGCATGTCTTGCTTTAGTTGTAGAAAAATTGACTTTAAAAGATGAGGCTCAATCAGTCCTAATTGAGATATCAAACTCTTTCCCTGAACTAGTAGTGATGAGAGTTGGTGAAACAATCCTTGACGAAAACTATAGATGGAATTTTGCGGTTGAGAAATATCGCTATCTAATTCGTTCTTTACCTCTTGAAGCTATGAAGAATTGGCTTCGTTCTGTAGGAGTGCCTGGGGCAAGACAAATTGCAAGACAACTTGAGCTTCCTTACATTGATCAAAATGGAGAGTTAGTTTTGCCAGAACTTACCGAGTTTGTTTTGTCAGAATTTGATAATGATGAAGAGACATTTCAAAAATTTTGTATTGGAGGGCATAATATGCAAGTATATGTAGGAGATATGGTCGATCACAATCACAGGGAAATTGAAATTGCTCGTGAATTTCTTACACATCCACTTCGCAGAGTAAGAGAGTGGGCAGAATATGAGATCTCATCTCGTGAACAAAGCGCTGCTTATTGGCAGAATATCGAAGAAGAGAGGATGATTACTCAATAGATATTTCGGAAAGATCAAACATGATAAGCGTCTCAAAGTCTTTAGTGATAAATACTTTAGATATCTAACACTTTAGAGTTTAAATATTTGCCAATCATTTTAGTTTTTTTTACTAAAGTAGCTCCCCAAAACATCTATTAAGCATTTAACAGTTTTAGAACAACCAAAGTTGTTCTATCTGTTCGTTTACATTCTTATGCGGAATCACAAGTTGTTTACCTCCTCCTTCTAGAATTGTGAATTCAGACAATGGTCTGAATTCACAATTCGATTCTGGAACCGCCAAAAACTGATCGCCATTCACAGGCAGATCGAAATCGCCCAAAAGCTGCGCGAGTTCTTCAAGCCAGTTATCAGCGTCACCTGATACCCAATCCTCAAAATGTCTCTGCCTCAATACTTCCACGATCGCTGCTGATGGTGGCTCTAGTGGAGCGGCACTGGAGTCTCTTTCCCAGAAGATTTCTCTAGATTCTTCCAACTCTTCTCCTTCTGCACAGTTGTCAGCTATGCTATCGTCTACAGGAGATTCATGGGCGATCGCATCAAACATCTCCTTCAGGAATCCTAACCGATTTGATTTCTGCTCGTATTCCTGAGCTTGCTCAAAGGTTTGACTGACTCGATTCTGGAGAATTGGCAGTTCTTGTCTGTCTCTTTCCAGATTTTCTTGGGCTGTGGTTAGCTTGGCGGCGATCGCATTTCTCACCACATGCAACAGTGAACTAAAGGGTTGCTGGCACTCTGCATTAAATTCATAGCCAGAACTAACGCTCATGCCAATATACCCATTAACCTCTGAGCCAAATCTGCTCAGAAATACGTTCAGCCCTGCAAATTGTCCGATTTGGATTTGGGACAATCGGTAGCTTTCTTTGAGCCTTTGCACTTGTTCGGTAATGTGATGATCGATTAGCACGGCTTTGTCTAGCATCACGCCGCGATCGCTGATGAATTGTTTCAGGTTTGCTTGGGCGACTATGGCTAGGTCTGATTGAATGCGCTGAATGCTGGTGGGATGGTTGGTATTTACCATGTCAGTGAGGTACTGAATCTTGGATTTGTCCCTAAATTGCATATCGTTATAGGCTTGCAATTGCATTCCTAGTCCTTGCAATTCGGCTTCGAGGGTGGCGCGTTCCATGATTAATGGATCTCCCGAAGCGATCGCTTTCATTTGGGCAGCATTAAGAACAGTCTCATCAATGTCTTCGATGGTGCGATGAGTGCGATCGCCCGACATCACCTGCGAAATCATCCGTTGCTTGTTCTCAATCGCTTGCCATAGAAACGAGTCAAATCCTGCTTGGTTATTTCTACCTTCAGTGACATAACGGAAGATGAAGACATCGCTCCATTCGTTACCCTGACGCACTCCTCTGCCTTCGCGTTGCTCGAGATCCGATGGTCGCCACGGACAATCGATATGGTGCAAGGCAATCAGTTTGCTTTGCATGTTCACACCTGTTCCCAATTTTGATGTCGAGCCAAAGACAATCCTAATTTTGCCTTCGTTGATGGCTTCAAACAGTTTGGCTTTCCTAGTATCCGTGTCGTAATCATGGATAAAGGCAATCTGGTCAGCGGGTATGCCCAGCATCACTAAGGTGTCGCGGATATAGCAATAGCTATTCCACCTGTCTTTTTTGGGTGCATTGCGATCGCAAAAGATTGCTTGAGTGCCTTTGGCGATCGCGGTGATTGTCCAAATTTGCCACACATTCCAAGCACAGGCTAAGAGTTTGTTGTTAATCCATTCGCTTGCTTGAGGCGATACCAATTTGGTATGCATACAAGCTTTGGCTCCATCGCCTGTAATTTTTAACATGTTGTCAATTTCAGGTTTGACTTTACGTTTTGCGACAGCCTCAGCGCGATCGCAGAGTTTGTCCATATAGACGATTTGCTCTGGTGATGGTTTGCAGGACATCACATGGTAATGGGGTTTCGGGGTCTTGACTTCGGCAAGGGCTGCGGTCTGGATATCGGTGACTTGACACCACATCGCCATCAGTTCGGGCATGTTAACGAATTCGCGGAGGCGGGTTTTCGATTTCAGTTTGCCTGTGGGACTGATTTCTAAGGCGGTGCTGGTTTCACAGAATCTTGAGCAGAAGCTGTCGAAGTGAGTTAGTCCTTGCTGTTGCAGCAGGTCTAGTTGCAGATAGCGCATCCACACGTCCATTTCCGCCATGGTGTTGCTCAATGGTGTGCCTGTGGCAAAGATGACTCTTTTACCATTGGTGAGTAGGTATCGCACTTTCATGAAGGAGTCATGGGCGCGTTGGCTATAACCTGTGGGAATACCTGCAACATTGTGCTGGGTGGTCAGAATTTGCAGTCGTTTGATTTGCTGTACTTCATCTAGGAAAAGCGCATCAATACCCAGTTGCTCGAAGTAAATCACGCGGTCTTTGCGATCGCTAGTTTCGATTTCTTGGATTCGCAAGGAGATTTTCTTTCGCATGGCTTCTAAGTTGCGGAAGACTTGTTTGGATTCTTCTTTGTTGGTGGCTTCACAGATGGAGATAATTGCGGACATTTGCTCTTCGAGAAACATCAGTTCGGTTGATTCGCTAATTTGCAGGTTGAAGAATTGTTCATAGGTGAGAATGATTGCATCGTAGTTATGGGTGGCAATTTGGCTCAGTAGGACACGACGGCGATCTTTGGCAAAGTCTTGAGCATTCGGCACGAGAATTTTGGCTTCGGGATACAGTCGTCGAAATTCTTTGCTATATCCTGGCAGGATTGATTTCATGGTTACATGCATGACTTTGTGAGCCATGCCTTTGCGTTTTAGTTCCATGCCTGCGGCGATCATCGTGGCGGTTTTGCCATATCCCACCCGATGGGCGGCAAATGATGCTCTTTGTCGTTCGACTCGACGCACAAAGTTGCGCTGGTGGCTCCGCATCTCGAAGTCGGGAGCCATATTTGGGAATGTTAGGTGCGAGCCGTCATACACGGTATCGCGGTAGAGGTTGTGGTATTGGTTGTAGTACAGACAGAGTTGCTCAGCGCGATCGCCATCACTCCAAATCCATGCTTTGAAAGCGGTTTGGATTTTGTCTTGCATTGTCCGCGAAGCGGTGGTGGCTTCCACATTCAGAATGCTGATGACATTGCCATGCTTGTCTTGGATATGGTCATAGATCTTGGGGTCTTTTTGGTTGAGCGCGTGTTCTATCAATTCAAGGGCAGTGTGGTTAGGGGTTCCCCATTCGGTTTTGTTTTGGGGTGAGGTTGTCAGTTTGCTGTCGCCTTTGATTACCCAAATGTTGACTGGGTCGGGATGGAATTTGACGGTGCTGGTTCCTGCATGGCTAAGCAGTTGTTCGCTGAATTCTTTGATGACATCTTCGGGGAGCCATGTCGTTCCGAGTTTGACGCGGATCGTGTTGTGCAATAGTAGGTTTAGCTCGTTGGTGGTCATGCCATTGACGTTGATGCCGAGTTTGACGGCGCAGCGTACTTTGATGTCTACGTCTGGGGTTTCGGGTAAACAAGGCACTGGTTGGTTGCTGCTGATCGTTTGATAGTACTTGTCGATGTTCAGCCAGTTGGGGACTCCGCTTTCTTGCCATGCGATGATTTTGTTGAATCGGTTGACGACGTTGCCACTGATGAATTCTTCTCTGGTTATCCATTCGGCATTAGTGGTTTCATTCACTGTTGTGGGTGGGATTGTGCCGTTGTAGAAGATGTCGCCTTCTAATTCAGTGATGACATGGCTAATGCTTTTGTCGATCAGATTGGCGATCCAGTCCAGGTCGATATAGCTTTTGGCATCTAGGCATTGGGCTAGAGCATCTTTGGCGTTATCGGCACGATATCTTGGGGTTGCTCTGACTGTCCTTTGATGGAAGATGGGGGCTTTGGCGGGGCTTTTGCCTTTGCCTCGGTCAATCTCTAATGCTCTCAATCGATAGTAGTTGGGGTCTTCTTGGAAGATGCTGAGGTTCTCTTTGCTGGTGAAATGTCCGAATCTAATTGCGAACTCATCATATTTTTGATTGAGAATTTGGCGCAGTTTGGCTAGTTCTTTTTCGTCTTCGTACTGCTGCATTCTCAGCACTAGGTCGAGGATCTTGGCGACAGACATAGCGGCACGAATGCGTTGTTGTTGTTTTGCGACTAGTTCTAGCTGATAGTCGGTGCGACGATAGATTTGTCCTTCATGTTCGCAGAATGCATTGGGTAGAACTTTTTGTAACTGTGGTGGAATCTGGATTATTTTGGTTTCAGTTACTGCTGGTTCATAGAATTTAGCGATCGCTTTCCCAATCTTGCTTATCTCTGCTCTCAAGTCAAAGTTTGCTGGGGCAGTTACGCCTAAATGCTCTCCGCCGTATAGTTTTGAGACAGTTAGTTCGCCGAGAATATTGCGGAATTTGAATGGGGTTATAGACATGGGTTTGTTCTCAATTAAAAAAGCGAGTCAATCCTTAATAGGATTGACTCGCTCGGTAGTTTTGGTGTGGTTACTCTCTAGCTCAGCCGCTAGGCTGACTCTACAAACCATTGGTTAATCATGATTGGCTCTTGATTAACTGTGTGTTTGCCTGATGGTGCTGTCTTTACCCAATCAGGATATTTATAATTTCTTTGATTCGTGGCTCTCTGTTCTGTTTCTGTGAGTTTGCGGAAAATAAGGATATCGGCAACTACTTCGGTGTTGGCAAATCTCTTAAAAGCGATGTCTGGCAATCTAATGGCAGTCACTAGCTCTAATTTACTCGCTAGATATTTCCGAAAACTGGTATTGGCTGCATCAAGGGTGAAACAACTGGTAATCATGGCTATCAACCCATTTTCCCTCACTAAATCTGTACATTTGGCTAGAAAGTAATTATGGATGCTTAGGTTCAGGTGGGCGTAGCGCGGATCGTAGAGTTTGTAATTGCCAAAGGGAACATTGCCGATCGCTAGGTCAAAACTGTTGTCACTTAGGCTCACTGTCTCAAATCCCTGTGCGTAAATCAGGGCTTCTGGATATAGCAATCTCGCGATTTGGGCAAAGATTGGGTCTATTTCTATGCTGACCCATTGCGATCGCTCTCGCATCAACGTGGGCTGACATCCCATAAATGCTAGGGTGTTGCACGCTGGTTCGATGATCGCTCCTCCTGTAAAGCCGATATCGCTGAGAATATCCCACATGGCGCGGATTACTTCAAAGCTGGTTTGGTAGGCGGTTGCCGTTGCGGATTTGGCGGCTTGGATTTCGGCTTGGGTCAATAGTTGGCTCAGTTTTTCATGACATCGATACTGCCATGTGTTGCCTTGATGATTCGTTTTCACCCAGATATCGGTGAGTGTTCCCCATCCTGACGCTTTGGCGAGTTCTACCAGTTGTTCTGCTGTTGCTGATGATATTGATTTACTTAGGGCGATCGCCTCGACGGTTGCTTCGGCTTTTACTCGCAGGGGGCTATCAAAATGCTGCTCAATTTCTGGCGTAATCTCAAATATTGGTTGGTACATTTTTGGCTTTTTCACTAGTTTTTGTTCTTGCGAACAAGCGCTAGCCAAAAATACATTAGTCATAATTCATTGTTGTTCTCACAGATGGTAAGCTGACCCCATAAGATCGTTACTAACCGCCAAGTGGATTTTATGACTAATTTGCCCAATTCGTTCCAAGAAGATATTCTCGCAAATCCTAATCATAAAAGTTGGGCAGAAGTAACTAAAGATTATGTTGGAAAAGGCATAGATTCCAAGCGAACTTGGTATAGTTCGGTGGCTGATGCTTATAATCGGGTGAGACCCCGATATGCTCTTGAACTTATTTCTCGCGTTATTGAACTGACACGATTGCCCCCCAAATCAAATATTCTTGAGATTGGTTGCGGACCTGCGATCGCTACAGTTTCTTTTGCTGAATTAGGATTCTCTTTGCTCAGTCTAGAGCCAAATTTAGAAGCATTCCAACTAGCTAGACAAAACTGTGCGGCATATCCGCAAGTGAAAATTGTTAATACTTTCTTTGAGGAATGGGAAATAGCAAAGAATGAATTTGATGCAGTATTAGCAGCGACATCTTGGCATTGGATCGATCCTGCGATCTCTTACTTCAAGTCCTTTGAAGCTCTAAAGGCGGATGGATATTTGGTTTTGTTATGGAATACACCTCCTCAACTAGATTATACAACTTACCAAATTGTTGATAGAGTTTATCAGACCCTTGCCCCTTCTGTTCCTATCTATGCTAGATATGAAGATCAGCTTACACATCAAGATCATTTCCAGAAGTTTAGCCAAGATATTCTAAGCTCAGGATATTTTGAAGATTTATCTTATGAATCTATGGTTAACGAAGTTCAATACAGCCTTGATGACTATCTCTTGCTATTGAGTACCTTATCGCCATATATTGCGCTGGAAGAGACTACTAGAAATAATCTATTTACAAATTTGAGAGAAGTGCTATATCGGATGCTTCATCAAGATGATCGTGATTACCTGACGCTCTATTACATATCAGCTTTTCACGTTGCCCGAAAGGTATAATCCATCGCTCATGACGCATTACCTTGCTCTTCTGATTAGACGACTTTACGTAAAGATAAAAGCAATACATCCTTGACCTATAGCCTAAGGATGTATTGCTTTTATGCAGCGACCAGTTCACAAACTATGGTCTTTTGATGTGTTTTCAGCGAAGCTGTGTATTCTCCAACTAATACTTTGGCGGAGTCTTTGGCGACTAGTCCCAGTAGGTATGGCTTTTTCCTGCTTTTACGGATGACTTCTATTTGATATCTGCCATCTGCTTGGCGTTGTGATACAAGGATGGGAATACAGGCGTGTTCTCCATTTCCTGTCCATTTGGTTGAGGCAAGTTCTCCATACTGTGCGCCTACTATTTGTAAGCGCATCAGTTGATTGTCATGGAGGCGATCGCAGATTTCGGGCAGGAACATATTGAAGACAACGCTTGCCGTGCCATGATCGCCGTTGTGACTGGCTTGCCACATGGCGGCGGCACAGGTTTGCGCTGTCTGCTCGCTTTTGTTGCGTAGTTTCTCGCCTAGTCCTTTTGCCCACTGCACTGCTGCTCTCAAGATTTTCTTGCGGGATTCCCGATCGCTTGATAGTTTCATCGCTTCCCTAATCTTGCTGGTATATTCATCACGACGGGCGATCGCTCTTTTGTAGAGGGTTTCACTCGGTTTGATAAATAGTTCGCGGAATTCGAGTAGGGTACGTTCGTGTAAATCTACGGGTTGCCAGATCTCATTTACAGATTGAATCAATAAAGAAATTGCGTCGTTATATTCACCATTTACTTCCATTGGTCTAGCAGGCATTTTGCATCTTTGTTTAGCGTCGTAGTAGCTGCCATAGACTCCTTGACGCTTGCGGTCAATTAGCCAATCTAGTTTTGGTAGGCTTTTGCCCACTTCATCGAGAAAGGCTTGGTCGTGGCTAAGATCGGATTTGAGCCGATCTACAGCGACTTGGACTTCTTGGGCTAAGCCCGCAATGTACTGATGGTTGCCTGTTGCCCATGCGGTGGCTAGGTAATAGGTAATCAGTCCAATTTGGTTTTCAGTAGATCTGAGAGCGACTTCGGCTAATGTGCCTTGCACTGGCACTTTGTCGGGTTTGTAGGTGGTGGGCTTGATGTGGTGTTGACGGATTTCTTTGGCGATTTCTGGTAGTTTCTGAACTGATTTCACGCAGAAAGTATCACCATCAAAGTCCATGCCGCAATAGTCACGGGCGATATCTGGGTTGACATACATGGTTCCCTGTTGGTTGAGTCCTTTGATGTGTTTGTTTGTCCAAATCTGTAAGTCATTGCGATCGCGGATGGGATAGCGGAAGCCGACATATTCGCCTTCGGGCATTTCAGGGATGCACATTTCTAGTTCTCCTAGTTCGGGATAGGGCTGCGCCATGAAGCTAGAGAAGTTAATACCGCCACTGGTGGCTAGGGTTAACCACCTTCTTCTTACTAAGTCTTCAATCTTTCGTACTACATAGGGATGTTCTAGCAGTTGTCCGTGAATGTCGTGTTTGAGGATCTCCGCGAGGATTTTGCCGTCGGCTTCTTCTTCGCGTTCTTCTTCAGGTTCATCTGTTTTCACCCACTGTTCGGTTTGGATCAGTTGGCAGAGTTGTTGAATGTTTGATTGGGCGGCGACGAGGGTTTCGGCTTTGAGTTTAGTAGTTGGCAAGACATCTTGGGCGATCGCTTGTTGACTAAACCATTGCCAGACGGTGTAGGAGGTCTTGACTCTACGTTTTTGGGCAAAGTTAACGATTCCAAGTTTCAGATTGGCGAGTTTGTGGATACCTAGTTTGGGCTTGTGTCCTTTGAAACATGATAGAGGCAGGATTAAGTCAATTCCTGCGGGACAGTTTAGGCTGAGTTGTAAGGTTCCTTTGGCAACCCATTGATGGGCAATTCCTGCTCGAAACTGGAAAGGGGTGTTGGCTGGGATCACAAAGTCTTGGCTTTGGCGCAGTTGGTTGAGAAATTCATGGCTGATTTTACCGTGACAGTCATCAGTGCGATGCTCTTTGTCTTGGACGATCAGGATGTTTACTCGTTCGATGCTATAGATTTTCAGGCATTCGGTCATGAGGATGGAGCCGTAGTTGATTTGTCCCATAGAGTTGGGGAAATAGGTGGCAAAGGGGTTGAGTCCTTGACTGAAGAAGAAGTCTCCATGTTTTCTCGCTCCCGATGCTCCTGCTAGTTGGTATTTGCCTAGTCCTTTCGTTAGGGCGGCGATCGCTTGTTTCTTTAGGGGTGCAATGCTTTTAGCGGCGGTGCTGCGCTTGCTGGCGGATTTGCTGGTTTTGGCGATGGTTTCGGCTTTGGCGATCTTTTGTAAGTAGCTGGAAATGTTGCCAATGCTGAGGTTAATGTCTGGATGCAGGACTTCAAGGAGGGTGTCCCGAAATTGGATCTCGTTATCGACGATCTCTCCTGTGGCGAGGTTGGTCTTGGCGATCGTTAGCATTTATTTTTGTTCTCAAAGTAATTTAGCGACTAGATCCAACGATTTGGATCTAGTCGCTTTTGGTTATTAGGTGTTGATGGACTAGGCTGCTTTCTTGTTCAGGTCTTGGCGATACACGACAAATCCATTCTTTTGCAGTTCGTCAATGGTGGTGGGCTTTGATGGCAGAAAGTTGATCTTGCCTTCTTTGGTTGCCAGAATCTTGCAGCCATAATGATTCTGCAAGCGTTGAATCACTTTCTCAATTGGCAGGTTGATATTCGCCAAAGCCCATCCCTTCTTTGCTTGATACAGCCACATCTTGTCTGTGCTAACTTGTGGTTTACGAGCTTTGGGTCTGCGGCTGGTTTCAACTACTGCATTGCTGGCTGCTACTGTCTTTTCCAGTTCCTTGACTGGGATTTGCGCGTTGATATGGACAATCAAGGCTCTGGTGGTTACATGCAGTTCTGCTTGACTCAGCTTATCAATGATTTTATCGGCAAGTTCTTCAGGGGTATCGAATCTTAGTTGACGAGCCATGTTTTTAGTCTCCTGATTTTAATTTTTGGTTGACAATCGCTCACGGACTTTACGCGCTAGCGTTCTTCTTGCTTGTCAATGTAGATTTCTTTTTGATAGATATCTACATTGACAAGATTGCTATTTGAAACTAGGCGGTTAGGTAGAAGAGCAATTCTTTCTTCTTCAGTTTTCGCCAGTTAGGGATTCTGCGTTCTTTGGCTAGGGGTCTTAGTTCTTGAACAGTCATTTTCGTGAGTGGCTTGGTAGCGACTTCGGCAATGATTTCAGTCTTTACTTCCTTTACCGTAGCTTTCAGTTTTGGTGCTGCTTTTGCTGATGGCAAAGATACTGTTGTATCTGGAAGTAATGGGTTCGTAGCTGTTAGATGCCTGACTGTGACTTCAGGTGTTTCTATCTGAGAAGTTAGCAGTGATTGAGCCGTGGGTTCAGCCCCTAGAAATGATAGTAGGGCATAGGTTAGTGCGGTCAATAATCCCAGTAATGCAATCAGACTCACAGTCACAAGAGCTTCGACTGCAATCTTGAAAATTGATGGTGGCTTCATAGTTTTTCCTAATAATTTGTTGATTTTCTTCAATACTTGTGTGGGACTTGGTAAGTCAGATCTCTGTCAATTCACTCGAATTTAAGCGAGATAGCTAGACTGATGTTTAGTTCAATTCTCTTGCTGCATTTTTTTTAGAGAAGATCTGGGGATAGTCTTCGGACAGGGTTTCCAAATGACTTGTCGCAACTTCGCGGCAATGTTGCGGATCTGTGGTGTATTCGTTCATGGCGGCTTTGACGAAATACTCGGCATAGGTCAACATTTCCAAGATGCTCGGATCTACTTTTGAGATTTGGTCTGGATGTTGAGCGAGGTATTCTCCTAATTCCTGGACACTTTCTTGTACTGCATCTAGGAGTAAATCCTTGGTTTGGATTGTCCGCTTTGTGCCATCTCTGAAGGTCAGGAGTTTTGTGCCATTGCCAAAATCTGTTACTTTGGCTTGCATCGATTTGGCAAGATCTATTTGCTGTTTTGTGGTCTTCAGACATCTGGCTCTCGAACGATATACCTGCACCTGTGTCTTGCCTGTCATCGCGCCTATTGCTATTTTCACGGTAGTTATTCCTACTACGTCATTGGTCGCGGACTTTAAGCGTAAGCGCTCTTACTGTTTCTACATAAACAATGAATCTGGGCATAATATCTGTGTTATCGGGACTCCTGATATTCCTTTTGACTCTCTGCGATTAACTGAAGAGCGCGATCGCAATTTTTGGCATCTCTCACGGTTACTTGGCTGTGCACGATCTCTAATCCCTGCTGTACCAGAAGTGGCGAATACTGGAATTTACCTTGGTTCAAGACTTTGGCATCCAATGTCAATGTATCGGTGTCCTGTTCCCATGTGGCTCGATATTTACCTTCGTTGCCCTTACGCTCAAATACAAGTTTGCCATCTTGTGATTCTACATAGTCGCTTTTGATTGCCAAGATTTCCCGCCATTGCGAGGCGACGTGCTGGCTTAATGTGTGATGATCCTTGTGCATTGCTTGCTGTGCTTTTTCGGTGATGCTCTCGCCTGCTATCAGCTCTTGAATTCGGTCTATATATTTCTCACTCTTGCCCAAATATTCTGCTATTCGGCTCCATTCCATTAGTTGCTGAATATCGGCAACGATGGTGTTATCAGCTTTGATAGGCTCTGTCGGAAATGGCATGATTTTTCCATTTACATAGTCTCCCAGTGGCTGAAAGTGCATTCCCCATGTGTTGCTATGTCCTTGAAATGTGTTCAGTTCCTTGGCGCTATGTTTTTCCATCTGCGACCATTGTTGTTGATAGGCTGCATCATTCAGCATTTCTGGGGTGATTTTGTACTGTTTACCCACCTGAAAAGCGACTTTCTGCTCTCCTGCGATCGCGATCGCTATGTCGCCTTCTTTAAATCCATAGGCGGCATAGGGTTCATATCTCCGCGTCGTGTGACATCTGCCATGTCCACGCATGGCTTCAATACAGGTGTTGACTGGCAAGGGATTGACTTCTCCATGCATCTTGAGGGGATAAACCATCTTGACGGGTTTTCCTGTGATTTTTACTGGCTGTTCTGAATCAAAATGACTACGCACTGATTCCCCCAGTTGTGATTCTATCTTTTCGAGGGGATTTGCATGAGTGCTGCTTTTCTGCATCTCCATGAGGCTTTCAGATTGAGTATTAGTTTCAGTCTGGACTGTAGTAGTGGGTGTAGTAAGTGCTTCTCGATCTCGCTCTGGATCGTACTTTACCCCCATAGCGGCGAGATTCTTCCAAGACATTTCAATTAAACTTGCTTTGATTGCCTGACCTTCGTAGAGATAGGTAATCCCATTAATCCTTCCTCCTGTCTGCACTTGCGCTTTTAGTCCCACGTTCTCATCAGCAAGCCTTTCCACAAATTCAGTCATGGTCGGTTGGTTTGCCGAGGCTTTGGCGATCGCCTCTTTTAATTGCGGCGCAATGACATCGAGGTTAACGGCTTCTTTGATTCGCTCTGATGATAGTCCGTGCCATATTTCAGGCAGTTTGAACGTACTTCTATCGATCTCTAAGTCTGCGTCTTTCTTACTGGCGGAAATATGGATATTTGCGATGAACTGACTACCAATGGGCATATAGGCTGCGTCATTGTGGACAACGCCCATATTTTGCCATTGGTCGCCTGTCTGTACTTGAATTACTCTCTTGTCATAGATGGGACTTTGGGGATTGGTTTCGATTGTCATCCTGCAATTTAGGGCTTCATGGGGTTGCCATTGTTTATCTTTGAGTTCGTTAGTTTCATACTGCAAGCCAATTATTTTGATTTTTGCTACCTGTAGTTCTTGCAGTCGCTTGGCTACAACTTCCGTAAACATCTTGCCTGCGATCGCGCGGTTGTTGTTATGCCAGAGAGCGGCGGCACGTCGCTCTCGTTCGGTTTCTGGAATTGCATCGCGTTGGGTTTCTAGATATTTCTCAGCGGCGGCAAATTTGTCGTCAACATCATTTTTGGAGATTCCCAGTTGGAATTCTAGTTTCAGGTTGCCGAAGATTTTGTCCTTTTCGATGGTTTTACCATAGGCGGCGATGGTGGCTGGGGAGATTAATCCCACGTCGATTTTATCGCGATCGATTAGGGCAACGGCTTTGTAGGGATATTGTTTTTCGGTCTTCCAGTCCTTATTCTTTGCCATCTGGATATCGACGGTTTCTCCTTTCCTTGTCATCTCCCAAATTGGCGACTCGCCATCAGGGTCGGTGCTTATCACGCTGACGATTTCGATTTTGTTGCCTTTTGCCGAGGTTGCGGTGAGGGCGATGCCTTCTTCATGCTCTAGACGACTACGACTGGCGGCGGCTTCGGAGATAAGCTTGTTGTAGTGCGTGGCGATCCCCTTTGCCCATTCGCTATCTGCGGTGGTATGGCTGTCTTTGGGGAAGATATGGTCAAAGCGATTGTAGTTGCGATCGCCAATCAAACTATGTTCTTTGTAGATCTGGTTGGCTTGTTCCACCATCCAGCCTACGGGGTCTTGAGTATTGGTGTTGATGCCTTCAGCACTGATATAGGCATAGCTATTGTCTTTGTCTTTAATCCACTCCACCTGTTTGTATTTGGCGACTTTTTGACAGAATTGAAATTCATCTTCATTGACTTTTCTGGCACTTTTGGGAGTATCGACAGCGCGTTGTAAGTTCACGGCTGCGAGGCTTTCTAGATTCCACAACAGTCTCTCGGTTTTGGCTAAACCTTGGGCTACAGCATCTGCTTTTTCTGGTTCGGGTAGATTGGGGATGGTACTGGCGATTTGACTAATCTCGGTAATTTGGTCGCGCCATGCGTCATTGAGAATGCGAAAGGGTTTCTTAGGATCTTTGTCTTCGGCAAGTAGCTTTTGGAAGTGTTTGCCTATGTCCTGCAAGTATTCGCTGCTTTCAGATTCTGGGATATATTGGGTTTCCCATCGCAAGGCTTCTAGCCTCATGCCTAGATTCGCGACTCTTCCTGTGGGGTTATCGGCAGCATTCACCGCAGCACTGGCTAGGGTGGCAAATCCATTGGCAGCATCGCGGGGAATCTTCTTTTCCTTTTCGACTTGAATTGGTTTATTCTCTGGCAGATTCTTGTCAATGATTTCTTGGATGAGGGTCGGATACTGCTCAATGATTTTCTGGGAACTGGCTTGTTGTTCGGGTGTTAGTTGACTGGGAATGATCCCCACGCGATCGCCGTCAAAGTCGATCACCAGTCGTTTTGCGTCGTTGGGGTTGATGTAGCAGACTCCTTTCTGCCGATAGGCTTCGGGATCTAGTTCACGCAGAACTGTGAGGTTATTTGTGAATACGTCAAAGTTGGCAGCATTGGCGACGGGACTGCGATAGATGGCAACTTCGGCCCCATCGGGTAGTCCTGTAAAACTGACTTCGCCTTCTTGCAGTTGGTTGTGGGGTTGAGCGATGCCACTAGGGACGTAAACGCCGCCTGTGGCTACTTCTTGCCATTCGCTTTGTAGGAATTCTCGCAAGCGTTTGGCGATGTCTTCCATTTCTAAGATCTGGCAATGACCGCCTTCAATTAGATCAGTTTTGAGGATGTCATACAGCCAATCTTGGTATTCTTCGTTAGGTGAGGCTACTGTCTCTCGGTCAATTTCATTGGCTGTTGTGTTTTCTTGTTGGCTTAATCCCAGTTCCAGAGCCAGTTCTGGCTCTATAATTTGTGTAATGTTAGCGCGATCTAATTCCGCCTCTTGTCTCTGCTGTTGGCGCTTTTCATGGCGTTCGATATACAGTTGGGCTACCTTGCGCGGATCGGATTGGGCTTCGGCGAGTCGTTCGGCTTTGATTTTCAGCTTTGGTAGTACATCTGCTTGCACTCCTTCGGGGAAGAAAACGAGAGCTTGAGTTCCTAGTTTTTGTTCGGTGAATCTGGCATCTTCTTTTCTTGACCAGAATAGGCTGACTTCGTGGAGGCCTGTGCTGGTGGTTTTGTTGTCGCCTTTGATGCTCGATTTGGCGATAATTCCATCGACTGCTAGGGCTTGGCAGAACAAGCTAGCTCGACATGTGCCTTTGATCATACCCTGCCATTCAGGTACGGCGGCTCGATATTGAAATGGACGGTTTAGTTCGGCTTGCAGTTGGGTTGCTAGGTCTGGAGAGATCAGGCTATAGCAGTCGCCGAGTTTGCTGGCAATGAGTCCCATCGCTTTGTCGCTGATGGTGATGCCATTGCTCAGGGTAATAGTTTGCTTTCCCCAGTCGGCTTGGTAGGTTCCTGTATCTAGATTTTTATTCAGGGTTTCATCATCGATGACGAGGATTCTGGCTTGCTCTTTGAATATTGAGGTCTTGGCTTCGGAGACGGGCAAACTGCCATAGGCGACGGCATCGCTATGATTGGTGAAGATTTCTTGGCTTACTTTTTCGGCGATGGCGCGATCGCCAAAATAAGCAGTTCTCCCATTAGCAAGAATTAGATACAGCCCTTGCTCTTGCAGTCGCTCTATGTCTCGCTCAGTGATGCCGTCGTACATCTTGCCAACGGCAAGTTTACTTGGCTCAACAATGTCTTTCCCGATCTTCAGTTCGAGGTAGCTATGCTCAATAGTTTTCGGAGGCAAGGGTAACTCTTGCCCTGTCTTCAGGTCAATCTGTCTAAATTCCATATTGTCATTTCTCGCTAGAATTCAAAGTCAATTTCTGCTTCTTTATTTGGTTTAGTTTCTTGTGTTTTCGGTTTTACTTTTGCCTTTTTTGGCTTTGGTTCTGCATCTTCGTCATACAGGGAATACTGTGATTCATAGCGGGCTATGTCATCGAAGCTGGCTAGTCCTTCGCTTAGTAGTTCATCGTAGGTATAGCCTGCGTCAATCTTGGACTGGATACTGTTTCTCATTGGTTCCTCTTTAAGTGCTTAGGATTGAATACAACAGATTTGGAAAATCGATAATCTAGAGATTACATTCTATCAATTTTTCTGGATTGATGATTGAGAATATTGTTTGTACAGATTCTAGAATTGTCAATACTTCGTTGATGGTAGTTTTGTCTTCACCAGCGAATCGCTAGATTTTCCAATAGTCTCTCGTTAGCTGTATTCTGGTTTTAGTTTCATTTCTTCTGTATGACCCTGCTCAATCTCAATCAAGCTGATTTGTCCGACATCCGTTTAATTGCTTCCGATGTTGATGGTACTCTTACACACAATGGAAAATTCTCTTCCGATTTCATCTCGACCCTTCTCAATTTACAATCGGCAGGAATTAAAGTCCTATTGGTGACTGGTCGCTCAGCGGGTTGGGTCAGTGCTTTGGTAAATTATTTACCTGTTGCAGGGGCGATCGCGGAAAATGGTGGTTTGTTTTTACAGCCAAATGGTCATCAAAATTTGCTCTCTTCGATTCCTAACCTATCTAGACATCGCATTCTACTGGAAAATGCTTTCCATCACATTAAGCAGAAATTTCCTCATCTTCAGACTTCCACTGATAATCAATTCCGTATTACTGATTGGACTTTTGATGTCAATGATTTATCGACTGATGATATTCAAGTAATCTCTTCACAATGTCAGCAAATGGGTTGGAGTTTCACGTACAGCAATGTCCAATGTCATATCAAACCACCGCACCAAGATAAAGCAACTGGCTTAGAGATAGTACTCAAAAATCATTTTCCTGAACTCAATTCACAGAAAGTGCTAACTGTTGGCGATAGCCCTAATGACGAGGCTATGTTTAATCCTGTAAAATTTCCCATCTCGGTCGGCGTTGCAAATGTGCTTCACTATCAAGACAAGATCCTGCATTTACCCCAATACGTTACCCATGCTTCTGAGTTTGCTGGTTTTTCTGAGTTAGCAAAATTATTACTACAAAAGTAAAAGCGGCGCATCGCACCGTCTCTTATTTTTTGTGAAGAACTTACGGTTTAGCGATCGCCTGTCATCAATAACAATTGCACCAGTTGCAGTGCTTCTTAGATTGCTATGGCTACACATTATTCATGATGATGCATCAATGTCTTTGTTAGCTCAGCCTCTAACGGTAGTGAAATTCTTAACTTATCTTAAACACTATGAAGTCATTGCAATCAGTAAAGTGGTAAAAACCAGAATGGCATGGATACTGAAAGTACTCCTTGTTCAAAAATATTACCGCAGATGACATTATGGCAATCCTGACTCGGGATCGACCCCAACTACAATAAAATTCTGAAATTTAATGCAACAGATTTTCTGCGATCGCTGTATGCTTAGTGTGTATTATTAATGTGACGCTTTTTATCTATAGGAGATTACTAAACTAGTTTTTCCCTTCAACACCAAAAAAGCCAGTGATTCCAGCCACTAGCTCTTTGATGACCCGAAGGTTTTTAAATTGAATATCCGGAAATGGACAGATGTTGCTTTGACGAGGCAATTTTGTTCAGCGCTTCACTATATCTTAACGCAAGATATAAGTTTAGCAACAGTTTTTTATGCGAATTTTTAAAATTCAGCAAAAAACTATAATTGAAGCGTTGAAATAAACAAAAAAAATCTGCTCATTTCCTGATTGAAGCCCCTACAACCCTTACAATCAGGACAATCTAGATGACATTAAATTTGCGAGACTTGTCACAGCAGATCGAGAAAGCGATCGCCCGTGACAAGCAAACAGGAGGTCAACAAGCATGACCTCGCAAAAAGATCATATTTGCAATATTTCTGATCCAAAATTTACGACCAAAGGCATAGAACCCAAATCACTAACCACAACAGAATTAGCAGCGCAAACCTTTACCAGCTTTTTCCCATATTCGTGGAACTTTATCTATGCCAAAAATGTAGATAGGACGAGCAAACCCGAATGGAAAACCGAAACGCACTATCCCATCACAGGAAGGCGACTATACGACTATTGGACCGACCCAGAAACCCTAATCGGCGTAAGATTCGGCAACCAAACCGAATATGCCCTCATCGACATCGACAAAGGCAGCCCCTACCACCCCAACACCAACCACGAGAAATTTAAAACCGTACTCCAAGCCCTAGAAGAAATAGGATTGGTCAGACCGCTAATCGTGCAGAGTTCGCATAGCGAAGGACTGCATATCTACTACCCCCTCTGGCAAGAAGTACCCAGCTTCGGCATCGCCTGCGCGATCAAATCCAGCCTGCAAAAAAACAACTGCGAAATCGCCGCAGGAGTAATCGAAAGCTTCCCCAACACCAAAAAATACGACTCAGAATACAACGGACATCGACTACCACTGCAAACAGGCAGTTACCAACTCAACAACGATCTCCAGATCGTTGGACGGGATTTAAATCAATTTGTCGAAACATGGCTGACCGTACAAGAGCATCAAGACATCGACCTACTAAAACAGGCGATCGCCGAAGCCAAAGCCAACTATCAACCACCCAAAGACAACCGCAAAACGATCCAATGGCGAGAAGACCTAGAAAAACAAATCGAAGCAGGATGGACAGGACAGGGACAATCTAACCAACTGTTATATCTAATGGGCAAATATGCCCGCGTCTTCCTAGGCTGTGAAGAAGACGAAGCGATCGCCGAATACATCACCAAAACAGCAAAAGCCGCCGTAGGATTTATTAAATTTTGCGGAGACATCAAAAGACTAGAACAAAAAGCCAAAGACATCGCCAAATGGTGTATGAAGCATCATTTCCCCTGGGGAAGTAAAAAGGAAGAACAAACAAACGAGGAAAGTGAAGATATAGAAAACAAAAAAGCTCAGAAACATGCAGAAAGGCTCGAGCGCATCCGAACAACCGCAAACGAACTAAATAAAACAGGAGAAATGCCAGAAACCATCCGAGGCATGGCACAAGCGATCGCCAAAGCCGCCAAAGTATCAGTCGAAACCCTATACGAAAACAAACAGCTATGGCATCCAGAGTTTACCGAATCGCGTAACAGTCCAAATATAAACAATTCCGCCCCATCCCCCATAGCGATCGCCCCCCCGAACGAACAAGCTGAAACCCAGACAGAAAGGACTGTTACAGAAAAAGCCCTATATAAAGCGTTAGCGTGCTCTGAAACGCCCCTGCGAGGGCAAGAATTGCCAAAATTTGCCAATGTTGATTTTCAGGTCGCAACGGACTTGCCAAAGTCGCCGCCAAAAACTAGCGATCTGATGTGGATCGAGACACATGGCAGGCTAAGTCAGCCGAAAGCTGAAAATTCTAAGGTCGCAATCTCTCAAAATCCATCTACCCGTACAGCCAATGCTGACTGTTTGCGCCCCTATGAACCACCAAAATCTGAGACTATCTCGGCTATTGGAAGCAGGATTGGCTATCTGAAAGCCTTACTAGAAACGCCTATTTTGCGTAGGAGTAAATCTGCATCGGAAATTGCTAGCTTGCAAGCCGAACTGGAAAGGCTAGAGCGCGATCGGCAGACAAACTCTACTCCCTAATGGGTGTAGATACAGGAATCGTGGTGCGGTGCGGTTTTGAGAAACTATCCCGTAATCGGGTGAGTGCTCTCTGGATGGTGACAAGATTTATTTCTTATAGGATTTTGCTCTCGGTGATATTCCCATACTTTGATTAAGTCTGGTGATATCACTTCTGAGGCGATGTAACCAAACTATGGCTAACGTTTCCTAGTGGACTATTTTAGATAAAACAGTCCACTAGGCGATCTGTCAAAAAGTTGTCAAGACTGACTTTACCAAGTTTTCTATTGCATTAATTTAGATGAAACAGTCCACTAGTCTGTCTTTACCAATATCCCAACAAACCTTTGCTCTCTATAGCTACCTCCTGTTAAGGTGCAGAAATAGCGAACGTAGATAATCCATGATCATCATTGCTCAGAATAATTTGAGTACAGCTTGAGTCCGTACTTATTGCACAATTTCTTTTCATCTTTATTTTAGATCTTCTTAAGCAAATTATCAAGATTCCAGTGAGAAATCTTATTTCAAGAATCTTGATTAATGATTCTTGAAATAAGATTTCTAGTTGTACATATCTAGTAATGACTATCTGCTGAAGCTAATTTTCTCTGCTTGCCTAAAAAAGTAAGATTTGCTTGCAGTCTAAAGCTTGATTCAAGATTCGAGATTCAAGATAGTTGAAGATAGTTCTTCCTTCGACTGGATTTCCTCCCAGTTGATCGGCATTGGTCGAAATAATTCGACCAATGCCGATCAACTGGGTAGCTATATCGTGATCGACGTATTTGCGTCTTTTTTATCGTTATGAAATGGACGTTTCATAACCCATCCCACATTAGCTGACCAGTGCCCAATGCTTGAACCCATACTTCCTTAGCAATCTTCTGCCCGTGCTTTCATTTACCTTGTTTCAGCAAATTATCAAGCCAGTCAATTAATTCAAGTGACAGTCTGAGATTAATTTTTCTTTTTTACCATCAATCAAGAATCATCATTCTTGATTGATGGTTCTTGATTCTTGATTAAAGATTCTTCTTCGGGTTCGGTCTTACTAAAGATACCTTGAGCTAGACGGTTGTTGCCTAATATCGATCTCTTTAGTGCCATTAATTCCCTATACGCTTTTGCTCCTATTCCGTTGGAATCGTATTCAAAAATAGAAATTCCATGACTGGGAGCCTCACGCAATTTCACCGTTTCAGGAATCACGGCTTTAAACATGCGATCGCCAGAGTGATTATGTAAGGAGTGCTGCGCCCAGTGCAATTTTCTCCGCTCATTCGTGTGTCATGCTTTGACAAATTATTAAACTAGTTGTTTAGTCTTTTTTCAAGAATCTTGATTGATGATTGAATATTCTTGATATATTTCCTGTATGAGCTTATTAAAGATATTGTGAGGCTAGCTACTAATTATTTTGGGTTACTAAAATGTTGGCTAATCTTGCATTATGTAAGACTTTCGATATCTAAAAGTAGAATTGTTACTGTCAAGAATATTTAAACTTGAATCAAGATTCAAGTTTGAATATTCTTGAATATAGGATTTCAATGGATTTAAGCTTTTAATACGCGATGTGCAACAAAGAATTAAGAATCAACCAAGTCTTCAAACTGTAAAGGATGAAGAGAATGTCGGTTGAGCCAAAAACAAATAGTATGAGCAAGGGATACGACAACGATTCCTTCATTTAAGGGACATAAGTCCGCAATCTCATCTCTGGCATGACTTTGATAATCATCCGTTAAAAGTCTGTACCACGAAACTCAACCCATAAGACGAGTTTGGTACTGTGATTTTGTAGATGAGTTTTTTGGCACAAAAAAGTAGCTCAGAACTACCTAAAATCAAACTCAGAGGCACATAAGGAGTTGTACCAAAAAAACGTACGTTTTTTTACTATCGTTAAAACCAGATTGGCTTGAAATAAGCCATCGACCAGACTGTTTGAGATGTAAATCTACCCTTATGTCCCTTAAATGAAGGAATCGTTGTCGTACCCCAGCAAGGATTTTCCGATTAAGGCGACTAGAAAGGTGCCAAATGTCCCTAGCCCAAACCTTAGCAAGGTGAAAACGTCCAACTAACTGACCAATGACAGTTTCAATCAATCGACGCACCTTGACAATCAAGCGTACCCACCAACGAGGACGAGAATCATGCATATTTGAGCGCAGAGCCGTTTGTAAATCAATGGCAAATGTCTGTAAATCTTGCTTGAGGGGTTGACTGAGATACCCTTTGTCCCCAATCAGAACCCCCTGAATGTTTGAGACAAGATCCCAGAGAGTTTCACGTTCATCGCCATTAGCAGGAGTAAGAGCAAACTGCGTAATTACACCGCTACCACTAACGAGAACATGACCATGAAAGCCATAGTAATGCATGTTCTTAGATGCACAGTAGCCATAGTTAGCAATATCTTCAAAGCAGCGACAACGGGATGCACGACAGAGATAACACAGAGGTATTGGTACTCCATCAATTAGATGTACGTCATCATCTAAAGCACCTAACTGTTCAGCTAGTTTTTGTTGCAGCATCGCTTTGTACTGCCACAGATTGGCGGCTTGTCGGACAAAGGTAGTGCGACTTTTTAAGGCGGGAAACCAATCCCTCCAATGCTTACGAAAATATTTCCAGATCCCTACGTCAGTCTCAATACCTTGATACTCAGCCACGATTTCCATCGTTAACACTTCACTGTCACTTAAAGCTGGCTCAAACCCCTTCGCTCTGACCCGATGCTCTACCGTTATTTCTTTGAGTAGTTCATCAATTTTGCAAAAGACGGCAATGATAAAATATTCTATAGAAAACATGATGCTCACCGCTAATGGCGTTAGTCCTATTTTCTAACACTCTCGGCTGTGAGTTTTTTTTCTATTTCTTAGTTGCACATCACGTTTTTAATACTCAAAATAATTTGATTGCAACTTCAGTCCGACCTTATTGCATAAATTATTTTCAATCTTTAAGTTGTTCCTTTTTGAGCAAATTTTCAAGCTAGAACTAACAATCTTGTTTCAAGAATCTTGATTAATTATTCTTGAAATAAGATTTCTAGTTGTCTAAATCTAGGAATGGCTAATCCTTTACCACTCAAAAAGTAAACACACGATTAGTCCCCAGAACAATCTTTTCCAAGGTGAGTTCCCGCCTATGTAAGTGCCTAATTTTGCTCTGAGGAGGGAGTATAGCTGAAGCGAATTGTCTCTGCTTGCTTAAAAAGTAAGATTTGCTCGAAGTAAATCGTAAGCGATCAATATAATAATTGAATTGTCTTGTGAGTGCAAAGAACCTGCAACACAATTACAAAAGAAACTATTGATTATCTTGAAGCTTGATTCTTGATTCAAGTTTCAATAGGGTTGAACGTAGTTCTTCTTCAGTCTGGATTTCCTCCCAGTTGATGGGCATTGCCCGAAATAATTCGAGCGCAGCTTGAACCCATACTTCCTTAGCAATCTTCTGCCCGTGCTTTCGTTTACCTTGTTTCAGCAAATTATCAAGCCAGTCATTTAATTCGAGTGACAGTCTGAGATTAATTTTTTCTTTTTCACCATCAATCAAGAATGATGATTCTTGATTGATGGTTATTGATTCTTGATTCTTGATTAAAGATTCTTCTTCAGGTTCGGTCTTACTAAAGATACCTTGCGCTAGTGGATTGTTGCCTAATGCCGATCTCTTTACTGCCATTTCATTACCTCATCAACTAATTCCCTATATGCTTTTGCTCCTGTCCCGTTGGCATCGTATTCAAAAATAGATAGCCCATGACTTGGAGCCTCACGCAATTTCACCGTTTCAGGAATCACAGCTTTAAACATGCGATCGCCAAAATGATTATGTAAGGATTGCTGAACTTCTTTGCTCAAGTTGTTGCGTCCATCGAACCGAGTCGCAAGAGCGCCAGCAATCTGTATTGGATGTTCTAGAGAGTCTCGTATTAATGAAAGAGCGCGTTCGATTCCCTTGATGCCAAGTAAACCCAGGTAGCTCATGTCTACGGGAATAATTACACCTTCGGCAGCCATGAGTGCATTGATTGTAAATACGCCAATGTTTGGCGGACAGTCAATCAAGATAAAGTCATATTGCGCTTCGACTGACGCGATCGCTTTCCTCAGTAACAACTCTCTACCTGGCAGTCCCGAAATTGGGATCTCTTCTTCGGCAAGGAGAATATTGGATGGAGCTACATCGACACCCGAATTAGTTTTAACAATAATTTCTGACAACTTAGCGTGACGCTGAAGAACATCTTTTAACTGTTTTTGCAGGTGCCATATTTCAATGCCTAATGCTGCTCCAGCATTTCCCTGCGAGTCAATGTCTATAATCAAAACTCGTTTTTGGTGAAATTTAACTAGTCCTACGGCTAGGTTATAGGCAGTTGTAGATTTGCCTACTCCACCTTTCATATTGAAGACAGATAGCTTGATAGCCATTATTGATCTTGATGAAAGTTCAAAAGCAATAATATAGAATCTTTAATCAATAGTCAAGACTCTTGAAAAATATAATCAAGAATCTTGAATTAAGCCTTTCAAGATTCTTGAATTTTTGCTTTTCCTATCTGTGAGCAGCTTAACCCAAAATAATTTGTTGAGTTTTATGCACTGCTGCAATCAAGATATTTGCCGCACGATCAATTTCTACATCGGTTGTGAATTTGCCAATGCTAATTCGTAAGGCTCCTTCAATGAGGTTTGTGGGTAGGTTAATGGCTTGCAAAACATGAGAAGCAGCCTCAACTCCTGATGCACAAGCCGAGCCTGTCGCGATCGCTAGTTGATCGTGAATTCTAGCAATGATTGCTTTATTGGGAATATTGGGTATAGAAATATGCAAGTTTCCCGCCAATCGGTTGAGGCGATCGCCATTGATCACAAGTTCAGGAATACTCTCTAGTAATAAATATTGGAGGCGATCGCGTTTAGCCGCAATTACTTGTTCGTCTTCCGACATTTCTTGCTGGCGCAAGCGGCAAGCTTCACCTAGCCCAGCAATTCCTGCGACGTTGAGCGTTCCTGCTCTGATCCCTTTTTGTTGTCCACCTCCATAGATAAGTGGTTCTAGCTGATAGCCTTTACGCAAAATTAAGGCTCCAATGCCTTTAGGAGCATACATTTTATGTCCTGATAGTGTCAGATAGGTAATGCCCCAGTCTCGAAAGTTAAAGGGGATTTTGCCAACAGCTTGGGTGGCATCGCAAAGAAAGGGAATGTCATATTGTTGCGTGATCGCGCCGATTTCTTGCAGAGGGTAAATCGTGCCAATCTCGTTATTGGCTGCCATCACACAAATTAAATCTATTCCTTGAGAGCAAGTTGTTTCTAAATTTTCAAGGTCTAGTTTGCCTTGGCGATCGACTTTTAAAAAGATTATCTCGGCAAGTCCCTTTTTAGTTAAGGCATCACAAGTATCAAGAACAGCTTTATGTTCTATGGGTAATACAGCAATTTTGAGCTTATGGGAGCTAGGTGATTTTTGAGGTAATCCTCGTAGAACCAGATTAATACTTTCGGTCGCGCCAGATGTAAAAATTACTTCTCTAGGTACGGCTCCGACTAAATCGGCGATTTGTTTGGTGGCTTGTTTGACTGCGTGATCGGCTTTATCGCCGTAGATGTGATCTGTGCTGCTAGCATTGCCGAATGCAGTAGTCATGTAGTGTAGTACGACATCTGCTACACGGCGATCGCATGGAGTAGTGGAATGATAATCAAGGTAAATTGGGTAATTCAGCTTCATTAGTATTTAGGGCTTGCTGAATAAGTCTACAAAGTGAATCTAGATGCCACACAGCTCTAACAATAGTGGTTTTGGAGGTTGGGTTCAAAATTTACCCCACGATTTTTGCCAAAATACATGGGTTTTGAGCCTCCAAATGCCATACTCTTGCACTTGGTTGGCTCAAAAAAACTTAAGACCCTTATTTGTCTTGGATTCTAGCTTTATTCAGCAATCCCTATTTATATCCAAAATACCTACTTTGCAGAACTTTTAAGATTCGCAAGGTCTAGATTATAATTTAATCTATTTATTATTGTAGTTTAGTCAGTTTCTTTTTGTGTTGTTATAGAACTTTATTCAACTCTTGAAAATATTAAAAGCCTACGCAAATTTTATATCTTCCAAACTTTTAAGAAATTCAGCGGTAGAACTTGGGCGACGAGATGAATTATGTTGCAGGGTTTCTAAGAGAAGTTTACCTAATGAAGGTGGACCAGACCAATCATCAATTGTTAGAATGCCAATAGGTGGACGGTGGGTCACAACAAACCAAAAAACTGATGCAAGTTGAAAAAGATCAGAGCAGCAGTTAATTTCATCTGCTAGTCCCATTGCTTTAGAGACCGCTTCAGGTGACATCCAATATCTAGGGCCTACAGCCTCATCAGCGCGAGTTAAATGTTTTTCCTCTCCCTCTAACTGAGCACACAAACCAAAATCAGAAATCTGCCAGATATCTCCGCTGATTAGGATATTGTCAGGTTTGATGTCGCGATGTATTGCTCTAGCTTCTGAGTGTAGTTGTTCAAGCGCCCTAGTAAGACCGACAAACTGACCATAATAATCTTCAAAACGTATTTGGGAGAGATTATTTGTAAGAAATTCTCGCAAATTAGAGTCGGCTTTACGCATGACAACAAAAGGTTGAATACACTTTTGTTGATTATTTAGGTTTCTGAGATTAGAACTAGAGTGCTTACGGATAACGCTCATATTACCGTGAGTAATGTAGGTAATAATATGTGGATGACTCAAGCAACTGATTACTTTAATTTCTCTTTGGAATCTTTGAGATCTAGGGTATTTGGGATTTATAAGAATTTTTAAAGCAAATATTTCTCCAGTAGCAGCATTTTCACATTCAAAAACAATACCATTCCCCCCTTTCCCTAACTGCTCAGAAATTGTATATGTGCAATCATTTTCCCCTAGGATATTCTCTGGCAAAGCATATACTTCTCTGTTGAATTCAAATTCAATCATAATCCAGCTCCATAGATATCTGATTAGGGTTATCTGATGATTGATGAAGTGGATCTACAATTAGCCAGCCATCAAGCTTAGCTTCTTCATCTTTAAGTTTGATGGCTTCCAAAATTTCTCTTTGAATGTACTGAGCATTTGACATTTGGAGAACATTACTTTTACCAGTCCATGCTAAGATAGAGTTCTCTGGAGTTGGAGAGAACTCTACACCCGAAAATGGGCAAGTTTCATTAGAAGGAGGACAAAGTTGCCCACCCCAAATAATGTCATATAGAATGCTAGAAAATATCTTCTCAGAGGATTTGGAAAGTTTTTGTAGATAGGTGCCACAGATAATATTTTCTAATAAGTCAATTCTCCATCGGCGACTTGAAGCTGAGTTAGCATCTGAGACACAGCGAATCGCATACTCTCGTAAAGTCACAACATCCGAAGATGGGGCAATATGATAGTCAAGAATGGATAAATCAGTGCGAAGTGGTTTTAAATCTTTGCCAGTAATGCTTCCACCTTGACGGTGAAGATTGTAGATTGCTCCGAACAATGAATAAAAGTCAGATTTTTGCCGAAACCTTGTATGACCAATAGCAGCAAGTTTTCCATGAAGTCCATCACCATCAAAGATTATTTGACAATCATTAATTACTTGATTAAATCGTTGGATTACCTCCTCACTATCAGGCTTTGCCCAGTTCATATATTCTTCATAGACCGCATCTAACTGCTCTTTTTTATCTAAAGGACTTTCTCGAATCATTAATGCGAGTAGTTCAGATACAAACTCAACATCAGCCATGCGTCTTCGATTTGCGGGTGTAAAAACTTTAAACTCATCAAGAGTATCTGATAGTGCAAGATCTTCTGAAATCTTGAGAAAATCGCCTGGGAAGTCAGCACGTCTCAGCTCTTGCTTATTAAGCTGCTTCATGTATTTGTTAATGCGCCAATAGATTTGTCTTACTTCATCATCAGTTGCGGATGTGATTTCATTCATATCTAGTCGGTAATTTACAAACAGATCTCTATCTCTTTGCTCTAGATCCTCAAATCGCCTTCCACGAAAGCGCTCTTCACAAGGGGGAGATGTAAGAGCAAAAACACCATGTTTAAAGTCAAGAATTGCTCTAAGTCTTTGCTGACCATCAATGACTTCTCGGAAAGTAGCATTATCTCTTACCATTCTGCGGGCATAGAATTTTGGGATTGGTATGTTTTTGAGAATAGAGTCTATGAGCATAACTCTTGCCGCCTGACTCCATACCTCACGTCTCTGAAAATCTGGTCGCAACTCAAGACGGTTTAAGTTTGTCCAGTCAAAGATATCTCCGATTGATACGTTAGTACTATCCCAAGAAGTCATTTCATTAATCACCTTAATATTTTGACAAGAATTAAAAATTCAATTGATTCAATAGTTTATAGAAAACACATTAGGTCAAGTTGGCTAATGATCTCACTATATCTACTAATATAGGAAATTCTTCATCGCTCAAAAATGGAACTTGAGCGTAGATAAGTTCGGGCTCGCTAGAAAGACGGGCTACTAGATGCCCTCGACCTAGCAAATATTCTGCTCCTTTGCGTCCAAGTGCAATTTCAGATGTACCTTCATCAGCGACTTTCAGAATAAGTCGGTTGTCAAGATTTGAGCGTAATTGCATCGGGAACACACTGTTATCAGGACGTTGAGCAGCAAAAATTAGGTGAATGCCAGCGGCTCTAGCTTTTACTCCTAAGCGTTGTACAGCAGCAGAGATAGCATTTTTATATTCTTCAACCAGCATCCAATCAGCGAACTCATCGTGAACGAGAAAGATAAAAGGCAGTTTCTTTTCTACTTTCAGGTTATATGCTGACAAGCTGTTAACCTTTTGATCTCGGAATTGCTTGTAGCGGCGATCCATTTCTTCAACAATCTGATCGAAAATAGCGATCGCTCGTTCTTGCTCGATGATAATACCTTCAGGAAAATGAGGTAGGTCTTCAAAGGGGAAGTAGTCAGCACCTGATTTAGTGTCAATTAGGTAGATGTTGACGAGATCGGGTGAGTTTGTGGCTGCAATATCTAGGAGCAAGTTTCTTAGCAGCACTGATTTACCGCTTCCTGTTGCGCCAGCAATAAGCGTATGAGGTGCGTGCTGCTGAAGATTTTCAAAGTTACTGCCTAAGTTTAGGTACAACAGTTCGCCATCAAGTTCTTTAACTGCGATCACAAAACTCAAGTTAACTCTTGCGATTGAGCGGTTGAGCTTACGTCGCGCTAAGACTTCCCCGAGATAGATGGTCTGACGTTGGGGACGAGCGATTGCAACTTGAATTTCTCCAGGTTGAGCTGTGAGATTAATGATTTGTAGCCCATGAGTAGTTAAGATAGGCGATCGCTTCTTCTCAATGTCTATAATTCCTAGGTTGTCAGTACCTTTAAGGCGCACAATTGCAGCATTAGGGGTAAGTCTTTGTCCCAAGACTTTTGCCTGTAAATTGTAGCCCATTAGAGCTGTTTTAAGCTTAGTGGCAGTATCAATCAACCATTGCTCAGCTACAGCATCGCTATGACTCGTTTGTGCCTGTTGCCACCATGCTACAAGTGCGGGACTAGCCCAGTTAGATTCATCTTTCGTAGTAGCAGACACAGATGTATGACTTCCAGTAGTAACATTTACCGTCGGTTCATTCTGAGATGGCGATGATGGAATCGCCTTATCGCCTACATCTTTTTTAATCTCTGGAGTAGGAATATCTTTTTCATGTTGAGCTATCTCAACACTTGTAATTTTATCGGGCATTGCACTAGTAGATTCGATGTCTAGCACCCAAGTCACTCGATTAGCAGGGAACAATGGTTGAGAAACTAACCAAGGCTTATCGTCGCCAATCAACTCACGCACTGTAAACAGAGATTGTTTAGACTCATGGGCAAGTACCAGTTTTCTCACAGACTCGCGATCGTAGGTTTCCTGAAAACAGCGATCGACCTTTTGAATGAAAATCCTTTCGCTTTCAATATTGCTATCATTCATGCCTGAAACAAAAACGTGAGAATAACCAGACAAGTCGATACGAATTGTTCCTGTACGTAAGCCTTCGCGCCACTGTTCGATGGGCAGCATCGTATTAGCACTAAATTCTATACCTTCTAGCATGAGATCGCTGAGACGAGATAGCCACAGATCGCGATCGAGACGACCTGGGCTAATAAAAAGAGCATCAGCAATACGATAGACTGTATCGCGAAGCTGATTCTGGGAAGTCTTACGAGCATCGGCTACCCCTGAAATATCAACATACTTGGCTTCAGCAATGACGATCTTCAGCACGGGCTGACCATCGATATACTGGGGTGAAATTGCCATAATGTCTGCAATTTGTCCTTCTTTTTGTCCCAGCCATGAAGCGTAATCATCAAGAAAATACCAACCGATAGGATATTTCTTGCCAATTTCTTCTGTGACGATCGCTTTGCTCAATACAACTCCCATCAATTCACTTGCAAATATGCCACACTTAGCAGCCCGTAATACTATGTCGCCAGAGAGAGTATTTGCCTCATCAATAAAGCTTTGCACGAGCTTATCAATTCGATTACTCTCAATGCCAAGGTTGAGCGCTTCTAACCGCTTACGGACTAAAACCTCTAATAGATTTAGCGAAGCAGAAGAAGAGACAAGGAAATTACGCTCGTCGGTGCGATGCTGTTGATAACGAATCACCTTGACCCCTTGATTGACCAATTGTCGTCGTTCGAGTAAGTCATCGTAATTTACGACCCATTCACCCAATCGATGAGTTTCGTCAAAAATTGTTCTTGTTTGTTCGTCTTGAAAAGATATCTGACGCGCAGGCAGGAAATGTTGATTATCTTGCAAGTCCTTACCTTCGATAATACTGTAGACAGCATCAAGGTAAGCCTGCCCAACATCAAATTGTTTAGGGCATGTAAGGTAGACGGTGGAACGCATTTCATCAGACGGAGCAGGTCGTTTACGAGACCATCGGGCAGGGAAATAGGTCAGCATGTTTGGCGAAGTTTCATCAAATGGAGTAGGTTGCCAAATAACTCGTGCTTGTCGCGAGATGGCATCCTGTAAGAAAACGATGTCAGCAAATTTCCCGTCTTGGGGATTAGCCGGTGGAATATTTTTGGGCATGACACTAATTCGCAGCCGTGCCATAAAATCCTGAGATACTTCACTAGCAATGAAAGCATCAGGATCGACATCAGAACTTTCGATCATTTGCTCATAAAGCTGTGCGAGTTTAGTTGGATCGCGGTGGCGCAAAATAACTTGACAGCGAACTTCTTCGCCTTCTTCTTGCAAAGCATCGCCGAGCTTATTGACGATTGCTAGTGGCAGCTTTACAGAATCAGTTTGATAGAGTACAACACTCAAGTTAGCCTTTTCATGAGGAAGGAGTTCAACATAGCGATTTATCAACCTTAATAACTTTTCCGCAGCATCAGTTGGATCTTCATGTGTACTACGGTCTGTTTCGTCTTTGATGGGAGGTTCCATAAGGCTATAATCATTGACTGTATCGGAGACCGCAAGGATTTTTGGCTCTCGACCTTGATAGCCTACACTTACTTCTGGAGCATGGGGATGGAGTAGGTCATTCCGTAAATCGGCAAAGAATAGACGAGAGTCTCCAAAATTGACCTCAGATTCTGAAAGGATATGCCTAAGCAATCCTGCGAGTTGGCGAGTTTTAACAGCAATAGCAGCCAGTCTTAGTGGCTGCCAAGGTGCAACGATCGCCGCAGGCTTTCCTCGATCTTTTCGCATCCCACCAACACGTACGCAACCTAAATGTAGAATCGTCTGATAGAGTTCCAAGCGATTACTATCACCTTTGGCATGGATTAGCAAAAGTGTGAGTAATTTACCATACGCTTCGCATTGGTGTATAAGAGTCGGGCTAGCAATTCCTTCACCCGTGGGTTCGACGAGAGTAGCGATCGCTTGTTTGTAGATTGCTTTGAACTGCTCCCAAGCTTCCAGTATTTCCTGTACTGCTTCTTGGGGAAGTTTTCCTTCCTTAGCTGATTTTTTAAGCTTGTCGGTAAGTTTATCTAGTTCGCTCTTGCGCTCATACTTCCCAATTAATGAACCGCGATCTCTGTTGTATCCAGGTGATAACGTCCCCACATCTGAAAGAGAAATGCCTTGAAGCTTGCCTTTCTTACTAACGAGTTCGCGCTGCACCTGTGAGATTTGGAATGGAGAGTTCTCGTGTAAGCGCAGCAGGTCGCTGTAAAGCTCCATCCCGATTGCATTGGGGTTCCCTTTCCAGATTAGTTGTGTCTTAGCAATAAGGTTTCGATCTTTATCCCGCATTTCTACATAAAACTTAATTTCTATTGCCGATCTAGCAATAGAAGTATTCTCTTTGTACTTGCTTTTCTGTTTCTTTTTCTCACTTTCAAGAAGTCCATCGTATTTGAACAACCAGTGAGTATCCCATTCAATATATGGACTTGTAAGTTTCTCAATACCACGATAGCGAGTACAAAAATACTGTCCGATATTAGCATTTAACTCCAACCAACCGCTTTTTCGAGAACTTTTTTGAGTCGAAATTGATAAGGATTTAATACTTTCATCTGAGTCAGCTTGATCGAAGAGCCGCTCGAAAGCCTGTAACAATCCAATCAAGAAATCATTACATTCAATGGGTTGTCCGTAGACAAACTTATCCCATTTAGCCTTTAGCTTACGATTATCTTCAAGGCGAGGACGATGTGCTTCGTAAAATTCTCGATCATCGTCTAATGCTTCTTTCTTATTGCGTTTCTTGAGGGCGTTAAGATACTGTACCTCTAAGTCAGTTAAAACATCAGGAAATTCATCGCTGAAGAAGTCAATCGTTAGTGAGGCAAGATCAGTTTTTTGGGTTTGCAAACCAGAAAAAAGACTGCTAATGCTGTTGGTTTCCCACTCAAACTTTGCTAGTGCTTCAGATTCGGTATTCCAACCTGCCGAACTGTTTATGAAAGCTGAAATTGCAGGATGGGCAATTTCGGGAATATCTTCTTTGACTTTCTCAAAAGCATCTCGCAATTCCTGTTCTTCAATTGGTTTGCGGTTTGGTCGCTGCTTTTCCAATAGGCATTCTCGTTTTGATTTAAGTTCCTGAAAGGCTTTTTCCCACCGTTGAAGTTTACCTAACTGCGTTTCTGGAATTGCACCAAAGTAACCAGAGTCACATGGCAAGTGTAGTGCAGGTAAAGCTCTACCCAAGGCATCAAGGATAGGTAGACCTTCTGCTTGAATGTACGATCTTGTCTCAACCACATATTCAGCAAATTGTTCTAGACTTCGCGAAATAACCTTCTGTAAGCCCTCGATCGCCTTACGCCAGTAATTGAGGTGGTTTTCAGAGATCGGCAAATCTCTAGCTGCACAGTCTATCCAGAGGTCAATTTGGCTTTTTAGTTCTTGCGCCCCCAAAGAAGTGATATCGCCAAGAGACTGAGCTTGATCGTCATCGCTTGTATTGGCGAGTAGAAGTGCAGAAAGTTCACAGGGAGAGTGACGCAGATGTACAGTCCTCTCATCTGTCAGAAACGCTTCAGGAAGTCCGTAATCTCCAACAAGTGATCGCGGCACTTGAATTTTGACAAGGCACACAAGCTGAGTATCTTGCCGAATTGCATGGCAAACCGCTGCTACCTGTTGGGCAGTGAGGCGATCGAGCATATAGCGAGCGACACCTTCTGATGCCTCATCTATATTGATAGATCGCTTGAGAAATCCTGCTGCAACTTGTCCAATTAGATCGATTGCCTTCATTAAGAAACCTCCGCCGCAAATGGGTTCTGAACATAAGCACAAGCATCTGATAGGCGCTTGAGCAAACCAATACTAGCTAGACGACGCTCCAACCTCAGCGCATTTGCCGTAAAATCTTCGCGATCGGCTTCACCTGAGTCGATGAAACTCTGTGCCTGCTTTTCACCAATGACAAAACCATATGTTTCATAAAGCTTTGCCAGAAACTCCTGAAATTCCATACGACGAGGTACACAAGTAAGTACAAGCGTTTTTAAAAGAGCATCTGTAGGTGCATACCTTGTACGTCTACTACTCCGTCTTGAGGAAAGTCCAATTTCTTTTGACCATGTGCCATGAAATTTGGCGAGGTGTTGTTTATGTCTTGAAACAGCCTCATCTCGAAGATTGAGTAATAGTTCATCGGGAGAATTTGCTGAGGTTTTTGTCCAAACAAAGCGTTTTTCTAAAAGCTCTTTTGCCCCTTCAAGGGGGTTAAACGATTCAAGACACTGTTGCCATTCTTCGAGTTTAGTTGTACCAAGAATGTATTCCTCGATTGCTTGCTTGGGCAGGCTGTTATTCTTTTCATACTCATTTGCCGCCATATCTCGAATGCTTGTTTTTTTCGGTGCAACGATTTCAAGGACAAAGAGCGGCTTTTGGACATCTTGAAGTACAGATTTTGCACGCTTTAACAAATAGATAATAAGGTGCAAGCCTGTAATCGTGACAATGTGGGGTAATGCATCGTAGTCAGGTAAGTTGCAACGTAAAATGCTGAGCCAATCATCTGCTAAGGATTCATATTCTGGCAGGAAGGCATAAGGCAAAAAGGGAGGACTACTACTCAATCGTTTGTCTTCACGATCTTGATCGGGTTGAAGAGCAAGAACGAGTTGATTCCACTTCGATCCTTTATAGCTAGTAGCATATTCACTGCTAATAATACCCATTTTTTGCAAATAGGAGTGGATTTCTGCTCCCCTGCCGCTACGACATAGCATTAAATACGCTAGTTCTCCTGTTCTGCCAAAAAATCGTCGGTCATTAGTTTTATTCGAGCCACTGATTCGTAAATCTTCGTAAAGACAATCAGGTCCATATGGGAAGACAAACTTTGAACTCCACCGTTTGTTACTATCTCCTTCAATGGCACTTGCTTGAAAAAACTTTACAATCTCAGCAAAGGTATCGAATGAAGGAAAACGACTCTTTAAGTAACTGAAATCGACAGAGTCAATACCACCCACGCTCTTCGACATTTCCTCTATCCAAGCCTCCCATCGCTCCACATCGTCAAAAAACTCTGAAGTTATTGCTTCAATATGAGGATTATTAAATAAAATATTGCGAAGATGAAGGCGAAAATATATTGAGTATTGAAGTTTATTTTTTTCCTCTTCAATAAAGGCTTTGCCACTTACCGATTCTGATTGAACAATACATAACATTTCCAAAATGCAAAGCCAAGGGGTCTGCTCGTCATATAGTCGATGCCCCCAGATCGATTCATCAACCCACATGTTGAGTTGAGACTTTTCGATATGTGGGCGTGGTAGTGACTCTAACATTAGACATTCACCTCAAAGGTACGAGGACTTGCTATACCATCATTATTAACTTTCAAAAGACGAAGACTCATAGACTCTTCTACATCTTCTACATTCTCAGCTTTTTTTCTAATTGCCAGATGCTTGAGTACCTGTGTCTTAAAAGCAAGAACATCTTCATAACACTCTTGAGAAAAACTGCTAGGTAGAGCACCTTCTGCTACCCTACTAAGATACTCATATCGAGTTACCGTTAGATTAAAACTTACAGGTTCAATATCTTGTGAGAGGCGAACAACTAAAAAAGGGATTACTCTATTGACATTGAGTTCCACAGAGACACTTTCACCTCGATCTTTCGCCACAGATATAGATTTCTCATACACCCGACTAATCTTTGCTTGAGAGTAACTCCCAGAAGTTGCAAGAATTAAATCGTCTTCATTGTTAACAAGTAGACCCGTAAAAATACGGTTAAGACCCCGCACTAGGCGGGTAACAATAAATTTAGGAAGCTTCTTTCCCTGTTTCAGAACTTTACAGACATCATTTAAATACTCGCCTGCATACTGGAAGACTGTGAGGTTCCATAGTTTTAAGTCAATGGGATAGTTATTAGGTAGCATGAAGAATAACCTTTGTCTCTGAGTTTGTAGAGCTTTTAGGAAATCATCCTCTCGATTACCCGTTCCGCGACCTTCTAAATATGTACTTTGTTGTATCTGGTAACTAAGACTTGCGCCATAGTAAGAATCAGAACTCACTAGTGTATTGTAGTGTGAACGCAGATCGGGATCATCAGCTCCAAAAATCAAAATATTGTCGATCTGGTTACTTGTTTCAGTACCGATACTAAAACTGCGTAAGACCTTAAAGACTTCTGTAGTTTCGCGTTTGCGATCGCCCAAATTCTCTCCAAAAATGTTGCGATAGAGGCTGGCAAGCGGCGCTTTCCTTTTTTCGCAAATAGAGGGAATTTCTTTGCAAGATAGCAGCTTTTCCCTAGCCTCAGGATGACCGAGTAGCGCATTTGCCACTAATAAGAGCAACTGACGCACAGGCAAGTGCATTTCATTGAGTTCGCTCAATTCTAATAAGTTAGTAAGACGTTCTCGGGTAGTTCTATTAGTCGCTGTTCCTTCAAGGCGAGATTTATTTTGCCAAATTGGACAATCAAGCTGATAGGTGCAGCGATCGCAAGCCCATCCTGAATGTTTCAACACAGCATCAAGGATACGGGGAAAAATTTCTGCTGCCTTCTGACGACTGAGATTATAGAGCTTTATGTTATAGCCTTCTTCCTCTTGTCTATCTTCTACAAGCAAATTTTCGATGACTTGACCTATCTTTTTAACATCTTTGTTGTCTTTGATTCTTGACCAGGCTTCTACCAATTGCCCATCATTAGCAGCTATCAAGTAAATTTTTTCCCTGATTTCACTAGTAATTGCTAAAGCCATTTGAGGTAAATATTCATTTTGCTGTTCGGGAGTTAAACTACTAAGATCTTTGATAATCACTAATTCATAGCTAGCACAAATCAACGTATATACTTTTTCATTACGATCCCACTCTTCAGATGAACCACCTAATGTTTCCCAAATCTCTCTACATTGGTAGGTTTTGCCATCTCCAGCAGTTCCAGTTAAAATGATCGACTTTGGATTTTCGGATTGAAAATTTTTTAGAATATCAGAAAGGTAGGCTGTTTCAAAAATAGGCGGCTGAATTTTTTTACGCTTTAATGCTCTTTGAATTGACTCATCATACATATTGTCGTTACGGGGAATTGGCCCGTAGTTTCTTAAGAAACTGATCCATTCTGAAGATGGATAAATTGTTGATCTAGCCATAAAATCAAGACCTCAAAGTGTGCATTTTTTGAAAAATATTATGCTGTACTCCTAGTACAGGTTTAGATTGGAAAAAAAGATGTGGGCGTTAGCTCAAGTTCTGGGAAAGTTGGTGAAATGATACGATCGCTATCAAAGAACTCAGTTATGTCATACCAACCATCGGAATTAATTAAGACAGTGACTTTTGCCTCTAGCGGATCGATGATCCAATATTCAGGAATATCACGGGCTGCATATTCAGTACGTTTGGCTCGGTAGTCAATGTTTTTTGTGGAAGGGCTGATTACTTCGATGACAAGTAATGGTGCGGATAGATCAAAATCAATCACAGCTTCACGCTCCTGCAAAGCTTGCCAATCATTTCTCTGCATCACCACCACATCAGGAATCCTGACTGTATCTAGTCCGATGCCACGAGGACAACGTACACCTATTTGTCCTTGTCGAACAATCCACGGTTGAGCAGTACGATTTATCTCGGCATTAATTGCTTGATATGTACGATCAATTGTTTCCCCATGCAAACCAGTTCCTAACGACATTGCTACAAGCTCTCCGTCAACTAATTCATATTTCGTGTCAGACCCGTCAAAGTAAGTCAGGTAGTCAGTAAAGGTGATTCTGGGCTTAGCGTTTTTGGTGGTTTTGGCGATCGCGATGGTCATAAAACTGTCCTCTCAAGAGATTTAGTTACAAATGGCAAGCTAAACAAGGCATTTCGTCATCTTCATCGTCTAGTACTGATTCTAATACTTCGGCAAGGCTAAGTTGTGGGGATATTTTCTTTTCTTTAGTTAAAGCTTTTTCGTGTTCAGCAATGATTTCATTTTTACGAGCAATAAGTTCTAATAATGTTTCTCCTTGTGTCCATGTATACGTTCTTCCATCTTTGTGATCTCTTTCATAAGCGACAGCTTGAGCAAATTCTTCAGGATGTTTTTCAGCGAGTTTTACCCATTCATATTTACGCTGAAAAAAACAAAAAGAACAGCCTGATCGACTTCGCCATTCATAGTAACTAGGTAATCCAATTCCACTTTCATCAAGAATCTGAAGAATATCAGCCTTGATTAAGCTTCTTTCTTTAAATGGATAGATCGGATAAATATTTGGTTGTGCAGATACATAACCTTCACGATTTTCATCTGCTCTTATACCAATATAACTAATAGCTTTGTCGTCCCCTACAAATTTTTCTAGAGGTTCTATTTTAAGCTTGCGGGTACACCATCTAACTCTTGGCGATGGTAGAACACCGTTAAATACTTCCAACCAATGATCAAAATCTCTTTCAGCATTTAGATACTCGATTTTGATTCCCAATCGTGCCTTGATCCTTTCTAAATACTCGTATGTTTCAGGAAGTTCTTTGCCTGTATCACAAAAGAAATACTCCATTTGTGGGACTTCTTTGTGCATCAAAATTGCTAATGCTGTACTATCTTTCCCTCCTGATAAGCCTAAAATATGTCTAGTCATAATTAGTTGTTTTCTAAATCTTCCAAGTCGAATAGGTAATCATATAAAGATGCTTCAAAATCAATCATCTGTAGATTTGATTCTGTATTATTTGAATTATTTTGTTCTAATAGAGTCCATTTATTGCCATCTTTATAGAAGTATTTATTAGGAGATGAATGATCTTTTGTTTTGCTGCTATGTCTCCACAGAGCGTTATACACCATTCCTTGGGTATCATTTGTATTAAAATGATAGAGATTTCTCTCTAGGATCAATTGACAAATCTCTTGGGAAGTCATTGGGCGATTTGTCTCACCCATTACCTCTAAAATTGCCTGAGCTATAGTTTTTTATTTTATTTTTTTATCGTTACCCCCAGATATATCACTCATAAATCAGAAAAAACTTTTAGACACTAATAGTATGATACATATAGTTAGTGAGTATTGGTAATTATGTATCAACGAATTAATATTACGCTGCCTAATGAAACCTTACAGTTACTCGATCGCATAGCCCCAAAAGGCGATCGTAGTCATTTTATTGATCAAGCAGTAAAGTACTACATTAATGCCGAAGCAAAAGAAAATCTTAGGGAAAAGCTCAAACAAGGTGCAGTCCGATGGGCCGAAAGAGATCTAGGCATTACCCAAGACTGGTTTAATATTGATGAGGAATCATGGCAAAACGCCAACAGGTAATATTTCCCAAGAGAGGTGAAATTTACCTAGTAAACTTTGACCTCATAGTTGGCTCAGAAATTCAAAAAACTCGTCCAGCACTTGTTCTCCAAAATAATATTTCTAATCAACATAGTCCGATTACTATTGTTGCTGCCCTCTCATCTCAATTTGATGCTGAGATATATCCCATAGAAGTTTTAATCACGCCACCTGAAGGGGGACTGAGCCATCCATCAGTAGTTTTACTCAATCAAATCCGATCTATTGATAGACAACGCCTAGTTAAGCGACTAGGGGCTGTCTCCGATCAGCTAATGGACTGCGTAAACAATGCAATTCTAATTAGCTTAGGCTTAATCGATCTATGAGCTTTTTGGGGATCTCTTTTGACTTGATACCTTTGTAGAAATTAGATTGACATCTTCTAGTTGTTGCTCTCCCAAGACTTTCTCAGCCAATTTGGCAATTAAAGCTTGTTGTAAACGATCGTTACCTTGCACGAGCGCTCCATTCAAGATTTTTTCTACTAGTGGTTCGAGGCGATCGCTATCTTCGCGATCGAGCCAAACCAAGCGATGAACCTCCTGACCATCAGGACGAGCGATCGTGATTCTACGAGCATCAAATCCTTTGTTTTTTGAGGCGACCATCCCTTTTTGCAAGGCTTCAAGATTAATAAAGCGACGTGCTAAATCGCTAAGCTTTGGTTCAAAACTAGTCATGTCTGCATCAGTCCAAGATTCCGCAGGCTTGTCCACCACAATCATCAGCAAAGACTCCAACCATCGTTGATCGTCCGCAGTTTCATCGGCAGCCGCCAAAACAAATCGGCGCAATGTCCTTTCCAAACAAGATTCAACCAAATAACTCGCCCTAACCTGCAAGTCTTCCCGCAACTTTTCACTACTTCGCCGTACTCCAAAAGCCTCATGCAAAAGGCTTTGACAATCGGCAAGTAAGCGATCGTAAGTAGTTTGAACTTCATGTAAAACCTGAACTAACTTACTTTTAAACTGTTTTGCAGTTGTACCGTCATCAGCCTGACCCGCAATGATCGCCGCTAGTCCACAAGCAACAGGCAAAGATTGGAATAGGAGTAAATCGGGTTCTTGAGCCTTTTGGAGGGTTTGGACAACTGCTTGTGCTTCAGTGCTCATGCGCGTCGTTTTTGTGGTGTAAGTAGGCAGCTTCTTTACAAATTGGAACAATGGCTTGACTACTGATAGCATCGTGACATTGCGAACGTTTGATGGGATCTTTTTCTCGCTCGATTTGGCACTAGACGATCGCAATACATTTTCTAACTCACGGAAGACCTGCGATCTCAAGCCCGCTATTTCAAAATGCTTCACCGCAAAGCGCTGCGGATGCTTCACCAACAATTCAAAATGTTCGCTTCCCAATACTGGGATAAAAGTTCCATCTTTATAGACGCTGACATCATCAACGTGATCTAACAACACCGCTGTCAACAAAATCGGAATCACACCGCGCTTCACCCCATAGGGCGGCGCATCTAAGATTGCATAAAGCTGATCGACAGTTCGCGGCTTTTCCAAAGATTCTAGGCAGAAATTTTCGACTGCTTCCCAAACTGATTTCATCAAGGGATAATTTGGTGGATGAAATCCCAAAAGCCCATCTTCTTTTCGATGAATTCCCGTTGTCTGTAATACCGAGGTGTAAATACTTACTTCGGGACCATTTCCACTTAGTCCTAATCCTTCACGATCGCCATGATCTAACATCGCTTGAATTAGCGTCCGTAAAGCTCTGACCATCTGCGAACTGAGTTCACGGCGGTTAATCAACTCATTCCAGAGAGTCATGCCCTTGTGATAAACGCGATCGCAAACTTCTGACAGCTTAGAATTAAAGTCAATTGCTCGACTAATCACAACGCGATCGCCTTGTATCCAACAGACATTTTGATGCTGTCCGACTGCAAAAGCCTGACTTAAAGCCTCATCTAATAGTCTTTCTGCTTGCACCATGCGATGACGAATTTCCAAAGCAGCCACTTTATCCCGCTCTATTTCAGGATACTTAGCACGGATTTGCTGAAGTGCTGTATATTCTAAAGCCGATATTTCTAAAAGTTTGAGATTAGTAGAATTAACCACAATCAAAGGTTTTTTATCCGCAGTCTCGACTGGTACGGACTGTGGCGGCTCTGCACCTACCCAATAACCAATTAATCCATCAAAACTATGATTTGAGCAACACAATTCATTCCAATTAACATCGTTATCTAGATAGATTCTCTCAAAATAGCGAGTTGTGCCTGTTGTATAGCTATGGCGTTGAGCAACTACAGGCTTAAGCTTAGATACATCAGCTAATATTTTGGCTAAAGGCGATCTCTCATTCTCAATGTAAGTAGTAATCGCACTTTCTACATCAAAATCTGAGCCTTCCCAAATTCTTAACTCATCAATTTTCTTTCGATGATGCAAAATCCCTTTTTGATTGAGAAATTCATCAATTAAACGGCTAATTGATGTTCGTGATGTGCGATCGTTAGGGTGATCACACATTGCCCACATTACCAAGTCTCGTGATGCTCTTAGTCCGCCTGTGGAGGTGACTAGATTGAGGATACCCACTGTCTTGAGCAATTTCAAACTCTCTGGATCAGAATTCCTAGCATCACTCACTAAAGTCTGAATTTCCACCCATTTTTGTAATTGTGGACGGCTCGCTAATCCTATCCCTGCTGCTTCTATAAAATAATCGTAGACACGATCTAACTTTAAAGTGGGAATACAATCTTTATCTAGACAAAACTCATCTAGATGACTCCTTAATGCGTATGGTTCGGAGCTAGTTAGGAATGTAAATAATGAGCGATCATTCTGGGCGTATCGAGTGCAAAGAATTGGTAACACCAAAGCCGTTATCGGATGTAGTGGATACGCTGCCGCCAATAGTTCAGGCGAAATATCATCAACTTGCGATCGCAAAGTTTCGCACCATTCTTCTGCTTGACTATCTATAAGCGCGTCATATTTTTTAGTATTAGATTTATCCCCAGAACGGGAGATCGCCTGTCCAATCAACCTCGTCATTTGTCGTGCTGATTCAGTGAAAGGAATATCTTGAAACCTCCCTTGAATCTTTGCCCATTCATTACGTTGTAATGAAGCTAATCTATCACCATAGTCAGCAAAGGACTGATGTAATAAACCAATTAGATAAAACTTCTGTCCATTAGTTTGTTTTAATTCTGCTAATTGCTGCAAAAGATAAAGATCTGCCTCATTTGGATGTAGAGATGCGTATTCTAAGTTCTTGCCCAACTCATCGACAATTAACAGCACATCAGTTTTGGCTGTCGCAATTACTTCTCGCACTAGCTGTAATGCAGTTTTACTATCGACTTTATGACCAGCCCTAACTTCCACAGCGAGATCTACAAGCTGAGTTGCGATCTCAGGCTTACTCTTCTTCTTCCAAAAATGACTTGCGCCATAATCCAAAGCTCGGATAATTGTATGTGCTAGAGGTTCTCTTTGCGCCGTAGCGATCGCCCTAAAGCAACCCTTTTCAGGCAAATTATGATTTAATTTTTGAAATTCCGCTTCTGTGATTGCTTTTTGAGTGATCGCTAAAGCATCTTGCTTAACTACCGTTTCGCCAGCACATAGACAAGCCAAAAAATGGGCAAACGCTGATTTCCCCGTACCATATACCCCTGTTAGTGTAATCGCTTGAGTTTGCTCAGATTCAGGCACATCTACCAAAATTTGTTTGAGCGCATATAAAGAGCGATCGGTTAAGACATAACCATTTACTGAATTAGGGTTATCAAGATCTCGCTCTAGATTTATCGATCTCGCATAGCGGCGATTTAAATGAAAATATTCTGACAGCTTAAGCATTTAATGTTTGTAGTATTTATTCAAGATTGTTTGACTGACTTTGGTTGGCGCTTGGGTGAATGCCATCTGAATTGAGCCTGCACTTTCCGATAATGCGATCGCATTACACCACCTTGCTACTTGCTCGATCGCATCACAAAGCGCACTCTCAGACAGTTTAAACACCATCCCTGGACTGCCTTCATCAAATAACAATCGTGATAAGGAGATTGTTCTTTGACCACTACTAAGAGACTCAGCAAAATCTAGACAAGTCGCAACGACAATTTCGGCATGGAGACTTGGTTTCGCCCCAATCCGAAATGCGTAATGTAATGAGTCACCTGCCCTTTGAATCAAGCCTAACTCTGCGAAAGGACAATCCAAATTGTCTTCGTTCAGACTAATAACATCGCCCTGTTTAACGTACATTCTCAATAAACAAGTCACATCTTTTTTTAGTGAGGCTTCAACAGTTCGATTTCCCAAAGCATCTCGATACTTTACCAATGCTAATTTCAAATCCTCAGACGTAAATTCAGCTTGACGTAAAGCATTAAAGGCAGCATACCAAGCCGTGGCTCTACATGGTTGCTTTAACAAATGCCAATGTAACAACCACAACGAAGCAGGATCTTCTAAAAAAGGATCATAACCATCATCATCCAGTAACATCCTCCCAAATTGTGATGGTTGACAATCGCGATCGTCCTCAATCAACTTAAACGCCCCACACCAATAGCGAATTGCCTTCGCCATGTTTTTGCCTACCCCTAGCTGAATGTGAGCATCTTCTTCTAGGAAAATCCCCGAATTTTCGTTGACTGCCTGAAATCCTTTTTTCAACCAGCTATACCGAGGATAAAACGTTTCATGCCGGGCAAAAATTAATTCCGTGCCGCTAGAAGTATTGCTGTTGATAGTCTGAACCATATTTACTCTTTAGTTTGCTTTGCCAGTTTAACCCAACTCTCAATACCCTTTTGGGTTGGAACACCGCGATCATTAAATGCCCGAATATCTCGCTTATGCTGAAACCCATAGCTAATATGCAGCGATCGCTCTAAGCCATAAAAGTATAGCGAATCAAAGGGCAATCGGTTCGCCAAAATCCAATCTACAATTATATTACTGGTAATGTTTGTGATTTTAAAATCGCAGGCTGCTCCTAAACGGGAACAGTAGTAATTGCCTTTTTTATTAATTTCATGAGCCATGTGTTGATCGATTTCTGGAGCAACACGTCCGTTTTTTTGCCCTGTTACAGGATCTTTCTTCGATAACCACTTTTTTAAGTCAGGGGAGCAAAATCCATAGGTCAAGCAAAATTTATCCTTCCCAAAATAGTCAATGACTGGATCAATAATCCATTGATGTAAATTTTTCAGAGCTAATATGGTTTCTTCGATATTGGTTTGTGGATAGGGATTAATTTTGTCATAATATCTGCGATATGTCTGTGTACAAGTACAAAAATCTTTTAGTGTTAGATATTTGCCAAGGGAGTATTCTGGATACATACTATATGTTGGATTAGTTTGCTCCCACAATGATTATAGGTTGTGATCACACTCAAATAATTAACCTGTGTCAACAAAGTAATATTGGCAAAAAGTTACCCAACGCGTTTTATGTCCATTTCTCGGTGATCGACTCTTTATCTCCACAATTACAAGAATGCGATCGTCAAGCCAGATTATTACTCTCCAAATCTACTCAATTCACCATCATCAAATTCAACTACGAACAACCGAAAATCTCCTACCTGTTCTATCCAGACTTTGATACTGACCCACATCCTGCATTGCATCAAAGTATTCAAGTTGACCTCCAAACCCAAACTACTCAACAGCGCGATTATCATCAATCTCCCAATCCGCCAATCCTGCATCGCAAAGAAACCTTTGTAAATCAAGACTATTCGCTTTATCAGATATTCGCTCAACTAACCAAACAAGAAGAAGCGATCGGCTTATTTAATGAGACCCACACCATCGGCACTCGTAAAGGATGGGGGCAGCGTTTACAGGAATACAATGTTGAACTGAAAGATCATCAAGTCATTTTGCTCCCCTCGTCCTCTGGGAGAGAGGCTGGGGTTGAAGGTCTAAAAGAAGATATCAAAATTGATCGACATAAAGCAGCAATTCATCGCCCCGATCTATCTAAACCCGTTCGACTTGCCCTAGAAGCAGGACTATTTACAGAAAACTCAACCTTCTTTGATTATGGCTGTGGTCATGGTGAAGATATCAAAAGAATTAGCGATCGCGGCTTTACCAGTAATGGTTGGGACCCATACTATCGACCACAATGTGATCGTGTCAGCGCCGAAATCGTCAACCTCGGCTATATCATCAACGTCATCGAATCACAGAACGAAAGACGAGAAGCCCTTATCAAAGCATGGGAATTAACGCAAAAAGTTTTAATTGTCTCGGCACAAGTTTTAATCGGTGATGTGGGCAAAGGACAAATCGCCTACAGTGATGGTGTGGTGAGTAGCCGTAACACTTTCCAGAAGTATTACGAACAAGAAGAACTCAAACTCTATATCGATCAAGTGTTAGGCGTAGATTCTGTGCCTGTCGCTCTCGGCATTTATTTTGTATTTCGTGACGACATGCAAGCGCAAAGCTTCAGAGCATCACGTTTTCGTTCGAGAGCCACCACACCCAGACTCCGCCTTGTCTCCAAACGTTTTGAAGACTATCGCGAATTACTTACTCCCCTCATGGATTTCTTCACAGAGCGAGGCAGACTACCCGTCGGCGAAGAACTGTCAAACTTTGAGCCGTTGCTGACAGAATTTGGAACAGTGCGCCGCGCCTTTAACTTGATTGTCAGTGCCACAAATCAAGATGAATGGGATGCGATCGCCGATAAGCGTCGCCAAGATATTTTGGTATTCCTAGCCCTCAGCAATTTTGATAATCCCTACAAACGACTCAAATTAAGCCAACTTTCAACACAATACCAAACCGATATCAAATCTCTATTTGGCTCTTATCAAGGCGCAAGTACTACTGCTGACCTGATGTTATTTAATTTAGGTAGGGAAGGATTTATCGCTACCTGTTGTCGAAACAGCAGAATTGGCAGACTAGATAATCAAGCCCTCTATGTTCACATTTCGGCTTTAGAACATCTTGATACTATGCTTAGACTCTATGAAGGGTGTGCCAGTCGCACCATTGGTAGAATGGATGGAGCCACGCTGATCAAATTCCATCTTCATAAACCGAAAATCAGCTATCTTTTTTATCCCGACTTTGATCAAGATCCCCACCCAAAAATGCAAGCCTCAATGCAAATTGACCTGAGAGATTTACAGGTTCGTTATCGTGACTATCACAACTCCGATAATCCCCCCGTACTTCATTGCAAAGATGCTTATATCCTTCCCGACTACCTACAGTATGAAAAATTTGCCAAATTAACTAAACAAGAAGAAAGTTGGGGATTGCTAGAAAACATGAAAGATATTTCACATTGGCAAGGCTGGCAACAAAAATTAAAAGAATACTGTGCAGAACTTCAAGGGCATCGTCTTGTCTGGAGCAAAGACGCTGACCCAGAGACGATTAAGTGCGTGAAAGCACAACGCAAATCCAAGAAATTAGAAGAAATACATTCTAGCTAATCCAAATCTCCCTTGAATCATAAAAGCGTCCTCGTTGCTCAAGTTTAAAATCACCCAAAAGTAAACCTAGCCAAGTTTCAACGATTGGCAATTTCAAAGCCTTTTGCAAATCTATCAAACGCATAGGAGAAGAATTATTGGTAATACAATGCGAGATCGCCTCAATCCAACTCGATACATCCTCAGCATGGGCAGTACTAATCGCCCGTTCAAACTTTTCCTCCAAACTAAGCAAACTTTCCTGTTCTAAAGCTTGAATCAAGACCTCCTTATCAATTTCGCCAACAATCGAATTACCAGTTTTTGCTTGTTCGGAAATCTTCCTAGGTAAACTCTGCAAAGGCTCAATAAACTGTTCAAAATCGACCACCATAGACTGACGCACATAACGCTCAAAAGCATCATCAGCCATGATCGGCTCACCCTTTACCGCACGAGAATGTAACTCCTCAAATAAAAAATTAGAGCGATCGCAAAACAAATCTGCAATCTGACAAACTGCATCCCCTGCTATTCGTAACTGAGATCGCGTATCAAGATCAACCAGAGTCAAATCCAAAAGCTTAAACACCATTGGCAAATTCGCATCTTCAGGAGTCTGTCTTGCGGTCGAAATGACATCCCATAAATCCAACTCAAGCTGTTTAAGTTTCATGGTCACACTGAAAATTAATTGGAATGACAAGGACAGGGGCGCAAAGGACAAAGCCAAGGATCAAGACGTTCTTGGCTAGCAAATTTCTTAATCTCATAACTTGACTCCAGCAAAACCAATACTTTCTGCACATAAGTATGTACTTGTGTCGCAACCATTCCCGCACAATGAATCGGTGAAATCGCTGCGAACTTTTCTTGTCCTTGCCAAACTTGAACAGCGATCGCATGAATTGGTGTATCAGTTCCCGACTGCCGATAAACCACTAACACCGCCCAAAAAATTGAGGCGAACTCATCAGCATTCACAACTAAATTTGTTTCGGAATCACCACGTTGACGATAGCGAATCAAATTACGGCGATCGCGATGACGGGCATAGGATCGGCGACTATAGCAAACCGCAGGGTTCCAACAGCGATCGCCCAAATCACCATGAAGTTCTTGAGCCTGAGCCGCTGAAAGCATCGCACACTTTTTACACTTTTCGGGAATACCTTTAGCCATCAGCATTCTTTTGGCAACAATTACCCAAACAATTACGCGAACTGCGAATACAGCCAGACTCAGCAAATCTGTGGCCATGTTTCTCCACCGTTGGTTTAGCCAACCAAAACAGAGGAATACCCGTTAACTTCCAAGTTAAGCGACCAAAGGAATGTAAAACATCCCAAGCCTCATCTTGCGAAGGTTCCGCATAGAACTCGTACAATTCAGAACGAAACGCATCCCATAGAGATCGTGTAGTTTGTGGATGACATTGATCGTAAGCCTGCATACCTTGCTTGTAAGCCGCTATTAGATTGCTACGCATTGGTAAAACTTTGTAAACGATACTAGTAAACCTAACACAATTGACTAAATTGTCTCAGAATAGTCTTAGAACAAATAATCATCAATTATTTGCCATTAAATTTAAGTGAATAAGTATTTATACTTAGTTTTGTTGACGTAGTCTCAAGGTTTCAGGGCTTTGCTTAGCGCGTTGTTATATATTGAAGGGGTATCTGCTTTGTTAGTTAGCTGTCGTCATGCAAAAATGGTTTAATACCGCTGGTCCTTGTAAGGCTGACATTCACTACATGCTGTCATCCACTGAGCGTTTGCCTGAAATAAAGCAACTAATTCGGGTATGACAACCAAGGCTGCAAAAAGTAAATCTCTGAAAACATTACTATATCTACATCTTAAGCTTATCGTGGTACAGTTTTACACGAATCGTTGCCATACCTGATTATGGGCAATCGTTGGTGCATGGCAATGTTATTTCTATGTCACTGATGGTTGGACTGTGTATCCTAGTTTTATCCCTGATGAAGATTCAGATTATTAGCAAGACTTACATGACGCGAGTTGAGGGAGAAAACTCGCGGTTACGACACTACTTGGCAAGATTGCACCGTAAAACCTTCTGTTATTCCAAGTCATTGGATATGCTGCGTTATTCTGTGCGATTGCTGATTCACTATCTTCATGACCCTTCTATTCTTTCTTCTCTCTAATTCATCCCTTTGTCTGCAACGCTGGATTTGCTGAAGGCGATCGCTATTTTCTGAATTATCTTTTGACAAAATCCAATTGGTGAAGTAATTTTGGATTTTCTTGTGCAGTCGTTTGTTAGGCTTTCACAATAACATATGCTCCAGCACCTATCAATAAGCCACCAGCGATTTTTCTGGTTCCTAAATGAACTCTCTGAGAATTCCATCGAGATAAAATCTTCTTTGCTGCATATGCATAAGTTAACTTCACTCCCCCCACTGTAACAATCGTTATGGAGACGATGATTATGACATCAAAGATGGAGAGTAAACGCAAGTCAAAAAGCGTTGGGAAAAGGCTCGCATAGAAAAAGATCGCCTTAATATCTCCAAAAGTGAGAAGAAGCCCTGATACAAAGCTAGTGAAAATAGCTGATGGTCTATCATCGTGCAAACTTTGCAGCATATTTGCTTTAGAGAATAGCAAACTGAACCCTATCCAGATAAGATATGCACCTGCCATGAAACGAACAATGAAGAAAAGACTACCCATCGTTTCTGCAAGGCTACTCATACCGAAAATCGACAAGGCAACTAATATCAGATCTCCGAGGACGATCCCTGCTGCAACTGCTGCACCATTGCGGAACCCAAAGGTCGCCGATCTGGATACTACAAGCGCAACGCTTGCACTCGGCATGGCTGCTAAGGTCAGCATGATTGAGAAAAACATTAATGTGGATAAAAGATTCATATGTTTGACTAAACAGTCAGATTAAGAGCTTTGATGCTTCAGAGAAGGTACTAAATGCATCATAAAGTCGCGCTTACCTATTGGTAATCCTGCCATACGCAGGATATTGTACGCCGTTGTTATATGGAAATAGAAGTTAGGCATCAGAAAATCATCTACATAGGAAAGACCAGATAATTCTGCGTATAGCCCTTGCCCAAGATCGAGCCGATTGATTTCTGACAGCTTAGAATCGGCAACATTGATACTCGCCAACAACTCCTTAGTCGATGAAATAAGACCACGTATCCTGTAGCTATGCCAGATACAGGCAATCCGAAACTAACATCAACATAATCCATTCTGACTTCAACTAGGTCGCCTACTAGCATCACACATATTCAGGAAAATCACATCTTTCCTTGCTTTTTTGCATTTGTTAAGCTAGAGTTCCTTCTTATCAAAGTGTGTAATCTCAATTACATTGCTCTCAAGGCTAAGTTCTACTTCAATTCAATAACAATAATCAAAATTATTACTCATGGACAATTGGCAAGCTATTTTTACAGGAGTGACCTTTGTAGTGGTAATTATTCTAATTGTTACTGAGAGAGTCCATTTAACGATCGCTGCTTTTTTGGGAGCGCTATTACTAGTCGCTGCTAGAATCCTGAGCTTAGAAGAGGCAACAAGGTATATCAGTAAAAGTTATGCCACTATCAGTTTGCTATTTGGCGTAATGGTTATGGTGCGAGCATTTGAGCCGACAAAAGTATTTGATTACTTAGCTGTGCAGATCGTGCTGATTTCTAAAGGTAAAGGTAGTCGGCTACTACTAGCGATCGTGGGGATTACGTCGCTTGTATGTGCAGTACTGCCGAATGCCACAACCGTAATGCTCTTGGCTCCGATGATTCCACCTTTGGCAAAAATTATAGGCGTAAATTTTGTGCCATTAATAATTTTAATGGTAATGGTATCGAATAGTGCGGGACTCTTAACACTAGTGGGTGATCCTGCAACATTTATTGTCGGCAATGGTATCAATCTTAGTTTTGCTGACTACCTTACCCGATTAAGTTTTGGCGGATTTATCTCTATTGCAATCATTGTATGTACTTTGCCATTTTTGTTTGGCACAATCTGGCGAAAGAATATAGAAGTTAGCGATCAGATTGAGATACCTGTGATCAATCATCCTAGGACGTTAATTATCGGCGGCGTAATTTCTGTATTTGTTTTAGTCCTATTCGTGATTGGCGAATCCTTGCCAACACCAGTCTCCCCTGGGGCAGTTGCCCTAATGGGTGCAGGTTTATCGCTATTTCTTTCTCACCATAACGGTATTGATCCCATTAACAAGGTTTTAAAAGATGTCGATTGGAGTACGTTGCTGTTTTTTATGTCAACTTTCGTTTTGATTGGAGGATTACAAAAAACAGGTTTAATTTCTCAGGCTTCTAATTTATTGGCATCAGCCTTAGGAACAAATATTGCGCTAGGAACGATAGTTGTTTTGATAGCTATGGCTGTGATTTCTAGTGTTATTCCAAATATTCCCCTTGTGGTAGCAATGGTTCCGATGATGAAGGAATATCTTGTAAATGTCGATCTAGCGCCACCCTTGATTCTGATTCCAGGCTTTGACAGACAACTTCCCGCTGAGGTTTTACCGCTTTTCTACGCCATGATGTTTGGGGCAACTTTAGGTGGTAATGCAACTATTGTAGGAGCCTCTGCAAATATCGTTGGTGCAGGGATTTCTGAAATTCATGGCAAACCAATTTCTTTTAGTAAATTCGCTAAATATGGTATCCCTATTGCGTCTTTACAAATTTTGGGAGCCTTGATTTTTATTAGTCTTAGATTTTTAGTCTTCCAAAATAGTAGTAACTAGAAGGTTCGTTATGAATGCTTCTAACAAGGTGAAATGGGAGATCTAAGTTGTTTAATCTAACCCAAGTTACGACCTAAGGGATAAAGCAAAAAAACTGCTACAAAAGTCAAAAGACAAGTAGCAGTCATAAAAATGAATGATGAAATTATAGCGATTTATTGCCTATGTTATGACATCCTCAAAGCAATGAATCATCGGGGTGATGAACAACAGCAGATGAGTGATGGCGAAGTTATGACAACAGCGATAGTTGCAATGCTGTACTACTGCGGCAACTTTGAGAAAGCGAGAAAAGCCATGTCAGAGCCAAAGTATATTCCGAAGATGCTCAGTCGTAGTCGTTTCAATCGCAGATTACATAGAACTGAAGCAATGCTGTTGACAGTATTTGAAACGTTGGGACAGGTATGGAAACAGCTAAACATTGCATCTATTTACAGTATTGATAGCTTCCTGTTTGTGACAATCTCCGTATCCCAAAGTCAAAGCTCTATGATTTCGATGATGTATACCGAGGATATCAAGTCAGTAAGAAACGATATTTTTACCGTATCAAGATTCATTTGATGATTACGGGAGACAGGAAAACCCGTAGAGTTTTTTCTAACTTCGGGTTCATTTGCTAATATTGGGGCTTTGAGAGTCTTCTATTTTGCTTTATCTGAAGGTAGCACTGTCTATGCAGATAAAGCTTACAACGACTATGAGATTGAAGACTGGCTGCTAGAGGCGAAAAACATTAAACTTTTGGCTATGCGTAAGCAAAATTCTAAAAGACCTGAAGCTGTTTATCTCCAATTCCTTCTTAATATTGTCATATCTGTCTACAGCATGAATGCCAAGCTTAGAATTCCTAAAACTATTACCACCACTGTGGTTATCCAAATCATTAAGCGATTAGGTCGATAGTCACCACGTTCAATCTGCCAGTAACTGTGATCGTGGCTCCACAATGCAGATGCAATTACCACAATGCCAAATACAACCAATGCTATGCCAAGATTTTCAGAGTTAACAAAGAAATGTCGGCGGGGTATTTTCGGAGTGACTGTAATCTCTAATTGCCTAACCAAAATACCAAATCGGGCGATCGCAAATCCAAATCCAATTAGGGAAATAGAAGTGCGTAGCCAAGCTAGAAAAGTTCGTTCGTTGGCTTGATGTTCGCGCTGACGGTCAATTTTAGGCGGTCTGGACATTTTTAGTTGAACCTTAATCTTAAGTCTTGCTGAAAAGCCCTTTCCAAAATCGCTTTGACCTCTTCAATTGGTTCTGAAAATAGCACAATCACTCGTACTGCACCATACATATCCACATCAATAAGTTGATCCAGTAATAAATGCGCTTGGCGATCAACCGTATCATTAACTTTCACTGCTCTCATTTAGATGATCTCTACTGTAATTTAGATGTAGTTAGAAATAAAACTATAGCAAGTTGGGGTCTAGCGAGGTACACCTAATCTCATTGAAACTTATACTAAAATAGGATTTAAGCTACTCGCTTGTAACTCATTAGTGTAGGAACTGCTATATACCAGTCTAAATATATCCAAATCACCCGATTCTATTGCCTCTGACAGATTTCTAATTTTAGTATTTAGATTTTATCTGAGTTTCATCCTCACTCTCACCTCTAGGGCATCTCATTTCTAGTTCTCATTTCTTTTTTTTTCTCTCCCTTCTAGTCTATCCTTACCGCTAGATTACTACCATTTTACTTTCATTTCTTTCCACGTAACATCAGATAGTTTATCCAAACTCTATTAGTTTTGCTGTTTTAGGAATGTGACTGTGATAATAATGCAGGTTTTACTCACGCTAAAGTTACGCAAGGAAATCATAGTAACTGCTCTTAGTGGTGCAGAAAACTTTTTGAGGTCTTATTTGAGATTTTATTTAGGTAAAATAGCCTCTTGAAACAGCCTATTTACAAGGCTTTGAATAAAGGCTATTAAAATTTGTCTTAGGTTAAGACTACGACATAATGCGGGTTTCCAGACTTTTCTGCACCACTAAGGTAACTGCTTTAAAGGTTGTCAGCTAAAGCCTTGCACTGAAAGTGTAAGGCTATGAACTAGCGTGTTGGGACAATAAATCATGTAAAACTTAATCTTTCAAAAACCAATTAAATAAATCATGCGATGGAGAGCACATTTTGCGCTTCATCTATTTTTATAAGAAATGCTGATTTATTTGGAGGTAAGCCTGTTACCTAGACTTCGGTAATAAATTGTCCCAACGATCACAAAAAATAAGATGTAAGCGATCGCCTGAACTAAATAGAGTTTGTCGGTATAGCCAAACAGAGAACTTAGGATTACCCCAGGAAATTTCTCGGCAGGTAAAACTTTGCTGCTATTCCAGACCATTCCGCCAAGAATACAAGAGTGTTCTCTGGCAAAATGCTCGTAATAAAAACAAATTGCTTCAGACTTGCGATCGCTTTGAGAGAGAATCCGTAAGGCAGTATCAAAATGTCCGAGCGCAGAAATTACTAAGCCTGAGACAATTGATAAGAGCATGAAGCCCATAATTTTGAAGAAGGCGCGGATATTAATCTGAATACCAAATTTGAATAATGCGATCGCGATCAATGTTGCGGCGGCTATTCCACTTACGGCTCCTATGGCTGGCATAAATCCTTCTTGAAATTTTGCCGAAATAAATAAAACGATCTCAAAGCCTTCACGCAAAATTGCAAATAAAATCAGTCCGAAAATTCCTAACCCAGCTTTTTTGCCTTTGTCTAATACATTTGCTAAAGAGCCTTCGATTTCCCCTTTCATCGCCCGACTTTGTTTGGTCATCCAGAGCAACATCCATGTCAACATGGCGATCGCGGCAACACTAAAAATACCTTCCAGCAATGGCTCAAGAATCGGCGATAGCGAAGGGTTGCTAGTACCAACGCTCTGCATAAACCAATTAAATAGGATGCCAACTATGGCACTAATCAAAATCCCCGCTCCAATTCCCGCAAATACCCATCGATTAAGATGCGATCGCTTAGCTCGTTTGATATATGCCATAACAATGCCGACCACTAAGGCGGCTTCAACACCTTCACGTAAAGTAATTACAAAAGTTGGAAGAGTTAAACTGAAGTCCATAGGATTTTAGATTGTATTTAATAGAACGAAGAAGCGATGTGCAACGCACATCGCTTTGAATTTTTACGATTTTGTATAAACTTTGGCGGCAGCTTGTTCATTTCCTTTAATTAGAGCGGACATATCCGCAACGGAAAGAACAGGCTTCTCAGGGGCGATCGCACTAGGATAAGCGGATTTGAGTTTGTCTAAACTTGCTGTGAATTGTTTATGAGCATCAGGATGATCTTTTTGCATCATTGCCGAGATGCCTTTATACAATTGCTCAACATAGAGAGTAAACCCGCGTGAGTCCTGATATTCAATGATTTCTTTGATCTTATCATTAGAGATCGCTGCCATATACTCAGTACCTGCGGTATCAAGAATCGTATTAATCACTTGCAGCGCAAGCTTAGGTGATTGACGTTGAGTTTCTGGAATCGCCGCGATCGAGTTATCAATATTAGCCATTGCTTCTTGATACTTAGTGGTTAGACTGGGATCATTAGGCTTGGATTTAACCAATTGTTGTAAATCCATTAACGACTGCTTAAATTCTTTAACATTACGCTCTTTAATTTGGTCTTCCACATCAGCATAAATTTCTTCTACTGGATGTTGAATGTGCGGAAGAGCTTGTTCTGGTTTTTGAAGATCAAGTAATTCTTTTGCCACAATCATGTGACCTTTCATCAAGCCCAACTTAGTCAAATAATCAACATCCTTCGCTTCCCCTGTCAGTACCACAGTTTCTATCCCAACCATGTCTTTGATTTGTTCAAACTGGGGTGCGGTAACAACTTTCTTAGATACCAAGTCTTCAGTTTTTGTATATGGACGAGCTGCTTGAATCTTATTAGACAAACCTGCAATTCCTAACTTTGCTTCAATCTTATCTAGCTCTGACAAAATCGCTTCGTTGATATTGATTTTTACTTTGCTATGACTTCCCATTACATCTTTCTGAGACTCGTTTTTAGATTCAATCTTAGATACACTTGTCGCATTGTTGACAGGTTGATTTGGACTTGTGGTAGGAGGTGTATTATTGCAAGCTGAAATGGCGATCGCCCCAACTAAAGAGAGTGCAAATAGCTTTATAAATGCTTTGGTCTTAATTAATGCTTTAAATAATTTTTTTACGAAAAATATGATGGAAGACATAGAGGTGACTAAAAATAACTAAAAAACAACTAAAAAACAACTACTTAATGCAATTAATATGCAATAAGTTACTTAAGTTTATTAGAACATAAACTTGCAAATAACTGTCAATAAAATATTTAATATGTCTCAAAGAGTAATGATGGCGCGAAGCTCTGCCTTCTTTACTCTTTGGTTTTAGGCAACTACATCAAATAAACCCATACAACCTGCTTCAGCGATCGCATCTTGGTGCGGATGAAACATATATTTGCCAGTGAACCCATACTTCAACTCCAAAATATGACGCTCGGCAGTCCCCATTGTGATCACATCGGTTTCTTCAGTCGGCGTCATGCTTCGCCCAGTGCGGTAAACCTGAAACATATTCGCATGGACATGAAAGGTGGCTACAGGGTCAAACTCAATCATATTAAGGACATATAAACGTAATAGCTGATTTTGTTGCACTGCGATCGGTTGCTGCATATAAAAATGAGGTAGTCCATTAAAGGCATACATTTCATTGCGCCCATCACCATTAGTGTCATATCCCGCCATGATTAGAACGATCTCATCAGCAGGAGGTCGCGGTGTTGGTGGATCGACAATAAACATTCCATATAAACCTTTACCAATATGACGTGTTACTGGTTCGATATGGCAATGATACAGATGCACTCCATAAGGCTTTGCGTCAAATTCATAAATAGTCGCCGCCCCATTGCGAATTGGTTTGATACCATCCATTTCTGAGGGATGTTCACCATGAAAATGCAATGAGTGAGAATGTCCAGCTTGATTAGAAAAAGCAATCCGCACGCGATCGCCTTCGGTAGCTCTCAGCGTTGGACCTGGTACGCGATCGTTAACATTCCAAGTAATAAAATCAGTCGCCGCATCTAACTTCACGGTCTTCGTTTTCGCGGTAAGTTCAAACTCACGCACTGTGCGCCCATTTTCTTGGGAGACTTTGCCATAATCAAATTCTCGTAAAGCCGCGATCGGATTCAGTCCACTAGTCTTAATCCTCTCCTGTGATGCATCACTGAGTTTCATCGGCGGAACAACAATCTTTTTATCTGACTTATCTTGAGACTCCGAGAGTCTTATAGGACTACAAGCGATCGCGCCCCCAAGTATCCCCATTCCACCAAGTCCCAACTCTAATATTTTTCTGCGCTGCCGATCCATTAACTCTAGCTACTTGCGAATACTTCCTATTTATCTTAACCAATCTTACAAGATTTATGATTTCAAAATACGGTCTGAAGTAAGTAGTCGATAGACCTGTTGGGAAATAAAGGATAAGATATAGAAGTGTAGCAAAAGCGAAATATAGATGATAAATATAGAACGTATCCTCAAGGCACTGGTTCCGCCTGACAGGGTTATTCGGCTAAAACTCTTGTCAAGCAAGAGTTTTAGCCATTTTAAGGTCAAATCGTCAAAATTCAGAGATCAAAAGGGTTTCAGAGCTTTTCCCCATAGTGCGGAACCAGTGCCGCGACAACATAGTGAGCTATTATTCAGGAGCGCTAACTATCCAAAAGTTTTACCACATCTAGTGATGATGGCATTTCTGTATCGGTTGGTTAATGGTAGTACTTTGGAAAGAGAATATGCAATTGGTTCGGGAAGAATGGATATTTGCTTGCGCTATGGCAAGACAACTTTAGGGATGGAGTTGAAAGTATGAAGTGACAGAAGACCCGATCCAATTAAGGAAGGATTGCCTCAGCTAGATAAATATTTATCAGTGTTGAGTTTTGATACAGGATAGTTGGTGATCTTTGATCGCTGTTTTGGGCTGTCTCCGTTAAGCGATCGCACTACGACTGAGAATGTCACCAGCCTCGCAGGGCGAGAGATTATCGTCATTCGGGGCTAAACAACTAATTCAAGTGATGCTGCTATGTCGATTCCAGAGCCAACTTTAGTTAAAAGTCCTTTGTTTGTGTCTTGCTCTAATCGTAGTCAGGGTAAGAGGTTGACTTGTTGGGGAATTTGGCATGTGATGGATGATTTGGCTGAGAAGACGGGGATTGATTTGCATTCGCATCTGGGCAGGCATACGTTTGCAACGAATCTGATTGTGAAGTATGAGTTAGATCCATCTTTGGCGATGGAGTTGAATCGGCATCGTGATGTCAGAAGTTTTAGACGCTATACTAATCGCAAGAACAAGATTGCAGCGAAACGTGCCTTCCTAAAAGCATCCGAAAAATTTGATTAAAAGGGAGAGATTTACTGAAGTTTGTGCAATACAACAGTAGATATGTCACGATTTTATTCGATTAGTTTAATTTTGACGAATTGACTTACTATGAAAATTTTACTAGTAGAAGATGATGATCGCATTGCTCGACCTTTAATTGAAGATCTACGAGCGCAAAAGCACAGCATCGACTATGCTCAAGATGGTTTAGAAGGTTGGGAGTGGGCGCAATTAATCGTCTATGACTTAATTCTATTGGATGTGATGTTGCCGAAGCTGGACGGAGTGAGTCTTTGTCGGCGATTGCGCTCTAATGGCTGTAAATCACAAATATTGATGCTTACGGCTCGTGACAGCATTTCTGATAAGGTTGTAGGCTTAGATGCTGGGGCTGACGACTATTTAGTTAAGCCATTCGATCTAGAAGAACTATCAGCTCGTATGCGAGCATTGGCACGTCGTACTCCCGATCTAAAGCCCGAAATTTTCCACTACGGAGCATTAAGTCTTGATTCTGGTAGTCAAATTGTTAGTTATAGCGGACAGCCTCTCTCGCTCACATCAAAAGAGTTCATGATTTTAGACTATTTGTTGCGAAATCCGACGCAAGTATTTACGCGAACTGCTCTAATGGATCGGATATGGGAATTTGACAAGCAGTCAGGTGAAGATACGATTAGAACGCATATTACTAATTTGCGACGCAAATTGAGAGCGGCTGGGAGTTCAGACTCATTTATTGAAACAGTTTATGGGGTTGGGTATCGACTTGCGTCTGTAGATCGGGACTAGTTATGTTTACAAAAATTCGTTACCGGTTACTGTTGTCTTTTCTGCTCGTATTGATGGCAATATTAACTTCGCTTGGTGTAATTGTGCGATTTCTGTTTGTACATAGCTTAAGTCAACAGGCGACTGAAAAACTCACTACGTTAGGACATGGAGCTTCTAGTAGTCTGGAGTCAGAGAATGGTCAAATTAAATTTAAAAGTGACTTTCCTCAGCAAGCTCTTTTATCCAAAGATCAAGCATTAGAATGGTTTGATATTCAAGGAAAGCCGATTTCTCATCAGGGACAATTAATTATAAGTCTTCCATTTGCTGGTGTAAATACAGTACAAATCCAATCAGGGAATCCTCGTGTGCAATCAGTAACTTTGCCTGTGGTTAGCAATGATGATGGAATGCTGATCGGATATGTGCGTGCTAGTCAGTCGTTAGTGGAATTTGATGAGTCTGTGCGACATCTAGACTGGGGGATGTCAGGTGGTGCGTTTGTGGCTCTTTTATTAAGTGGTATTGGAGGACTCTGGCTGACTCGACAATTTATGCAGCCCATTGAGCGCAATTTTGAGCTTTTAAAGCAGTTTACTGCCGATGCATCCCATGAGTTACGCAGTCCGTTGATGGTTATTTCCAGTAATGCTCAGGTGGCGTTGCGATACCCAGAGGGCATCCGTATAGGAGACATCGCAAAGTTTGAGGCGATCGCGGATGCAACTAAACAAATGACTCGTTTAACAGAAGATTTATTACTGTTGGCGAGAACTGACAATTTACTTAAAGAGCATTATCAGGAAGTGAATTTAAGCGAGTTACTAGCCGAACTTATCCAATTTTATAGCCCTCAAGCTGAAGCAAAATCAATTGAATTACAATTTTTAGCAAATAAGCCGATTTATACTTTTGGCGATCGCGCCCAGTTGCGAAGATTGTTTACTAATTTGATAGCAAACGCTATTCAGTACACATTAGCGGACGGTAGGATTGAACTAGATTGTCAAATAACTGGACAGCGAGTACTAACTTCAGTGCATGATAATGGAATTGGAATTGCGCCAGATCAGGTTGATAAAGTTTTTGAGCGCTTTTGGCGATCGGAATGCTCACGAACTTATCATGCGGGTAGCTTTGGATTGGGATTAACGATCGCCCAAGCGATCGCTAATCAGCATGGCGGTGAAATTTTTGTCACCAGCAAACTAGGAGTTGGTAGTTGCTTTACCGTTTCTCTGCCGCTTTTGGTTAAGGGTTAATAAAGTCACAAAAGTCACAATTACAACCAGAAAAATTATGCTGGTTATAGTAGTACCTAAACCAAAGCCCCCATTTGCAGTAGGTTGGGATAACAGATCGCCGATGGATGCGCCGAGGGGACGAGTCAAGATATAAGCTAACCAAAAGGCTAAGATTCCATTCATGCGAAAGTATTGATAACTTATGGTGATAATAGCGATCGCAGTGCCAAATATTAGTGCTGCTTGGGTATAACCTAGCTTCAAAGTCTCAGCAAGAAGATCTCCTGTTGCTGTACCCAAGGCAAATGTAAATAAAATAGCTGCCCAGTAGAAGAGCTCTCGTTTAGCTGTATTGATAGAATGCATGGCTAAAGTCTTTTCGGTGAAATACCAGAAACCAAAAATCACGGATAGTACGACACTAAATGAGATCGTAGTTGTCACCAAACTAATACTAAAGATATCTATCAAACTATCTGTAATTAATGTACCAGTCACGCTCATAAAAACGACTACAATCCAATAGCTCACGGGTATATAGCGTTTAAGTCTAAACTGATTCAAAAGTAACATTAGTAATATGCCGCTCATAATATAGGATGTATTGACTAAGCCAAGTTTCATCTCCATATTCAAATAATCAGCCGCAGTTTCACCTACCGTAGTTGCCAAAATCTTAATAATCCAGAAAGCAACTGTAACCTCTGGAACTCTGTTTAACACTTTTTGCATAATCATAGTATTTTTTCTGGTTGATTTTTAAAATTGCCTAAGTATTGAGTTTTAATTAGGAATAAATAGAGTAATTTCTTATTCACCCCAAGTGAAATTTAAATTGCAAACCTTTTACTTGCCCAGAGTAATAGAAACGTTGCTATTAGAGAGCAACTAGAAGAGAAACCAAAGGCACTTGTAGCGCCAAATCTCTCATAGAGCCAACCAAAGATAATCGAAGCTGGTAACAGCATTAAACCACTCACTAAATTAAACCAACCATAGGCTGTTCCCAACAAGGATGTAGGAGCTAGATCGGCGACCAGTGCTTTTTCTACACCTTCAGTAGCTGCTAGAAATATTCCATAAAATGCGAACAATCCAAAAATTACTATGGGAGTAGATGAACTTAATAGTCCTAAGCAAATGTAAAATAAGCCATAAGATAACCATCCCATCGTAATTAGGCGAATACGACCAAATCGATCAGATAGTGCTGAAAGTGGTGTGGAAAATAAGGCGGCAATTGCCGAAATAGTCGCCCAAGCCAAAGGTACTTGCACTTCTGATAAACCTAACTCTTTGGCTCTAAGAAGCAAAAACATATTAGATGAGTTGCCAAGAGTGAAGATTGCCACAGCTAAAAGATAGCGTTTAAAGTTAACTGGTAGTTCCTTAAAGTTCCAACTAAATCTTCTATTTCCTGATTGAACTACTGTTGCCTGAGGCTCTTGAATCAGTAGAGACATTCCGAAACAGAGTGTGGCAGGAATAATCGAAATCAGAAATAGGTCTTTAATTTTGTAACCAAATCCTAGAAGTAAAGCGGCTAAGATTGGACCGATTACAGCTCCCGCATTATCCATGCCACGATGCAGACCAAAAGCTAAACCACGGTTTTCTGGAGAAACACTTGCCGCTAACATGGCATCTCTAGGAGAACTTCGTAAACCTTTGCCCACACGGTCAATCATGCGAATAAACAAGACTCCCACCCAATTGTTAGCAATTAAGACCAATGGGCGGCTAAACCCAGCTAAGCTGTAGCCGAGAATTATCCAAGGCTTGGCAGAATTAGTGAGATCCATGATTATTCCAGACAACAGCTTTAGAAAGCTACTGGTGGCTTCAGCAATACCCTCAATGATCCCTAAAGATTTTGGACCAACCATAAATACTGATGCCAAATACACAGGAATCAGTGGATAGAGCATATCGCTGGCGGTATCGTTTAAAAGACTGATTAATCCGATCAGCCACACATTAGGAGGCAGTCGTCGTAACGTAGTGAGCAAAATTAAATTCCTAGATGATTCACTAAATCATGATAAGAGTTTCTAACTTATTAACGTTAGGCAGAAACGTTAATAAGTTATTCTCATATTCAACAATCTAGACTGGATTTGTGAAGTGTCAACCTAACTTGCTATTTAGCCATATCATCATTGGTTTCGCCATCACCATCGCCCATCCCAGTTTCGGAAACTTGAATGCTACTGCGAATGTGATTACTTTCACTTCCCTCATTGTTCAGACTGTCGGTATACAGAACACGACCGTTACCAGCATCGACTTTAACTTCCTGCTGAGCGATCGCAACAGAATAAACAAGACTGCCATCCTCATTTTCCAACTTCACAGAAGTTGCCTTGCCAGCGACAGTAGCTTCTGCGGCTTGTTGTGCTTGCTGAGGTGTGATTTTTGCCAAAGCGCGAAGTTTGGCTGACTGATTTGCATCGATTAGATCGTCTCTCGATTCACCAGTCTCGCGAGTTTCAGACATTTCGCGTTCGGCAACTTCTATAGCTGCTGGTTTGGTGGCTTGCATGGGGATAGCACGAGCAGCTTTTGCCAAACCACCAATACCGACTAGTCCGACTAGAGTCGCAACTAGAATTGCCTTTGTCGAAGTTTTCATCACAAGTAACCTTGATTTATTGGTTTACGTTTCAAACTATAGAGATAAATAATCAAGAAGTTTGAAAGTTCGTATTCAAAACGCAAAAAGGAAATGTCTTGGTTGGAATAGTGATTGCTAAGCTATGAAATGAAATCAATAAATATGGGACTCTTTCTAAGTTCTTGATTATTTATCTCTATAGTTTGTCTCATCACACAATATGAAGTTCAATTTGATGAGTGATTGTTCCAGATGAGACGAAATATGAAAAGATGAATAGGAAACAGAAAGATATTCTCAGTAAGGTTCCAGAAGTAATTTTGATCTTTTGGGTTATAAAAATCCTCGCTACAACCCTTGGCGAGACTGGAGGAGATTTTGTCTCAATGTCAATGAACCTTGGCTATCTCGTCAGTACGGTCATCTTTACAGCCATATTTATCGTTGCGGTAATCGCTCAGGTTTTTGCAAAAAAATTCCATCCTATCCTTTACTGGGTAACGATTATTGCAACAACAACAGTGGGAACGACATTAGCGGATTTCGTGGATCGTTCCCTTGGTATCGGTTATGCGGGTGGGACGACAATATTGCTTATCTTGCTCTTTAGCTCGTTATTTATTTGGTATCGCACGCTTGGTTCGATCGCTGTTGATACTGTAAGTACGCCTAGATCTGAAATGTTCTATTGGGTCACAATCATGTTTTCTCAAACCTTGGGTACTGCGCTTGGTGATTGGACAGCCGATACCGCAGGGCTTGGGTATAGTGGTGGAGCTATATTGTTTGGGTCAATGTTGGTTGCGATCGCGATCATGTATTACCGAACAAATATATCGCGAACCATGTTGTTTTGGGCAGGATTCATCCTTACCAGACCCCTTGGCGCGGTTGTCGGCGACTTTCTAGACAAACCTATAAGCAAAGGTGGTTTGGAGTTAAGCCGCTCCACAGCGTCAGTCACGCTTCTCGTGTTAATTGTGGCGTGTATCTTTATCTTTCCGCAGAAACCAGCAAAACAAAGACATTGAGTTCTGAATGAATGTGATTCGGTTAATGTTGACACCTAATGCTTTTCTACTTATTAAATACTCTCTTTAAAAATTATGTTATTGACTGCGATCGCTTCTTCTGAGACTGTAGACCTTGGATTCGTGCAATTAGGTTATCTTAAAGTAATTTTCTTGGGAATTGTGCAGGGAATTACCGAACTATTACCCATTAGTAGCACTGCTCACCTCCGCATTGTCCCCAGTTTACTCGGATGGCAAGACCCTGGTTCCGTATTTTCCGCAGCTATGCAGCTTGCTAGTTTAGGTGCAGTTTTAGCTTATTTTTGGCAAGATATTAAAAGCTTAGTTGGTAGTTCGATCCGCGCGATCGCACATCAAGATTATCAATCTAAATCTTTCCGCTTAACTTTAGGACTATTGATTGGTACTATTCCCATTGGTATCGCAGGACTATTACTAAAAAAGACCCTAAATGCCCCTAATTCTCCTTTGCGTAGTCTTATAGTTATTGGCTGTGCATCTATTTTTATGGCTTTATTACTAGCGATCGCTGAGTTGCGAGGTAAAAGAGAAAGGAATTTTGAGAAACTTACATTTTTAGATGGACTATGGGTAGGAATTGCTCAAGCCTTTGCCTTAATCCCTGGAGTATCTCGTTCTGGTTCTACCTTAACGGCAGGATTATTTTTGAATATGGAAAGAGAAACTGCGGCTCGATTCTCATTTCTGTTAGGACTACCTGCAATTATTCTGGCAGGAGCAGTAGAGTTACACGCTTTAAGCAAAGCTGGATTAGACCTAAATGGCTGGTTAATTCTTGGGGCAGGTTTAACCTCTGCTAGCATATCCGCATTTCTGGCTATTTTTGGACTGCTCCGATACTTAGAGAAGCGAAGTACTTGGTTCTTTGTTTGGTATCGCCTAGTAATGGGATTATTTTTATTGATTGGTTCAGTAATGGGCTTTCTTCGCTGAAATGTATATGAAAACCATGAGATATTCAATGTCTTGCAGTCTATCGGAGAATCAGGATTTCTTGTAAAAAGATTTTATTAAAACAGGTGAATTTAACTATGTGCAGTCGAGACAGTTTAGTGCGTAAAAATATTTCAGTCCACATGAAAACATCTAATACTGAAATTGATCAATTAGCAGAGACTCTAGAAGGCTATTGCTATAGGAACCAAGTTCGTGAATATGGCTTATATCAATCGTTTTTCTTTGAGAAGGAAGCAAATGCCAAGCAATTTTTTATTAATGTCTTTCGATTCCCTGAAGTCATCAGCGTTGGTTATGATAAATCCCTATAAAAAATCTCCAGATTTATACATAAGAGAAACGGAATTTACAGCATTTTCCTGAATTATGGATTTTGGGAAATATTACTTTCCAGTCATTTTTACTTATCAAATAATCAGTCTAAATATTTTCTATGCAGCAATTAGTTAAGGTATGGATTAATCGCTTAAATTCTTGGAGCAGTTTTCGCGGTTCTAGTATTGGTCTAGTTAGTTTTGTTGGTTGTCTTGCACTATTAATGGTCTTGGGGTGGCTGTGTCAAGAGGTCTGGGAAAAAGAAGCTTTTAATTTTGACACTAATATTTTACTTTGGATTCATCAATCAGCAACCCCAATTTTAGATTCAATAATGCTCAATATTACAGGTTTAGCAGATCCACCAATGGTGGCTGCAATCTTCTTTGGTACTACATTCTGGCTTTGGAGAAAGCGAAAATATTCACAAATAAAAGTATTTGCGATCGCCTGTATAGGAGGGCTAGCTCTTAATGTGGGGTTGAAACTCTTTTTTGCTAAACCACGACCTCAACTATGGCATCAACTAATTGTAGAGACATCTTCTAGTTTCCCAAGTGGTCATGCTCTTGGAGCAATGGTTGTATATGGATTTTTAGCATATCTATTAGCAACGGAATTCCCTCGATCTTCTCGATTAATTTATGCTGTAATGACTGGATTAATTTTATTGATTGGCTTAAGCCGTCTATATTTGGGAGTTCACTGGTTGACAGATGTGATTGCAGGTTATTTGGTCGGATTTTTGTGGGTGATTACTTGTATCTCGATCCTGAAATGTAATTTATCATCTCATGATGAAAATTAATTTTGCTTATTGCATTGGATTAATTGCCAGCCAATGTTTGGCTTACTGCTGTAATTAGTTTTTTGACAGATATTGTTAGCTTTATGCTTGAGCCACAACTTTATATATGTGAAACTGCATAATATTGAATTTCATCCTGATTTCATTTTCTTGATCTAGAATACAATCATTAATTTAAGACCCATATTAGAAAAGCTATCAATCACACGCAAGGTATATAAATACGAATGAATGTGAGACTTGTATAAACAATGACAACGCAGAGAGATGACTGGTTTCCTACTCCGATTTGGCACTTTGATATTCCAAATTATGAGCAGTTAAACAAAAAATTACTTCAAGCAATTTATGTTGAAAAGCAAAAAGACAATCAAGGTGTCAGTTGGTCAAATGGAATAGGATGGCATAGCAAAGACTATTTACATCAACGTCCAGAATTTCAAGATATTGCCCAAATCATCGTAAATAATGCACTAGAGTCTGGAGAAGAAATTGGCTTTGACCTGAAAAGGTTCACAATGATCCTTGGGAATTGTTGGGCAGTTGTAAATCCAAAGTTTGCCTTTAATTTTGTACACAATCACCCTAACTCAGTACTTAGTGGAGTCTATTATGTGAAAGCTGCCGAAAACTGCGGCGGTATTTTCTTTAAAGATTCTCGTGATGTTGCTCATATGTTTATGCCAGCACTTACCGAACTGACTCCTTGGACGCTCCAAAAAATTACTTATAAAGCAACAGAAGGTAAGATGATAATTTTTCCAAGTTGGTTAAATCATGGTGTAGAACCAAATCTCAGCGATGAAGAGCGTGTTTGCATTAGCTTTAATATCAGTATGACTTATTTGACATCAGTATAAATTTAGGGTTTTAGGATGGTTAGAACGAAGATCTACTCATTCTAAAAATTAAAAATCATATGAGAATTTTGCTAGTTGAAGATGAAGAGGATCTTGGTAAGGCTCTACAACGGAGCTTGAAGCAAGAAAAATATGTTGTTGATTGGGTACAGGATGGTACGGAAGCATGGAGATATCTTTCAAGTCCTGAAGTAGATTATGTGTTAGCAATTGTAGATTGGATGTTGCCAAGTTTATCAGGGCTGGAAATATGTAAGCGCTTGAGAGCGCAGGGTAATTCACTGCCAGTTTTAATGTTGACCGCGAAAGATCAGATGGAAGATCGCGTGATGGGTTTGGATTCAGGGGCGGATGATTACCTCGTTAAGCCGTTTGGTATGGTTGAACTGATGGCGCGGCTGAGAGCATTGCTACGGAGACCCACTCAAGTTCAGCCGCAAATCTTACAGGTAGGAAATTTGATTCTTGATTATGGGAAGTCAACAATTGCGATCGCCAATCAGAGTGCGATCGCTGAAGCAATCATGCTTACAACTAAAGAATTTCAATTATTAGAATACTTTATGCAGCATCCTAATCAGATTCTTACCCGTGACCAGATTATGAATCGGCTATGGGAATTTCAATCCGAACCTGCTAGTAATGTCGTAGCAGCACAGATTCGTCTATTAAGAAAGAAATTAGCAGAATATAGTTGTGATATCGGGATTGAGACAATCTATGGTTGGGGATATCGATTGAATTCATGAATCACAATAAAATCTTTTTTGGGGCGCGTTTACATCTTGCAGGTTGGTATGCAGGAGTGATGGGAATCATTTTGACTCTATCAGGAATCGGGATTTATCAGGTGATGGCTCATGCCCATTGGCAAGCAGTCGATCGCGAGTTAGAGTCCGTAGCGGGGACATTGCATGATAGTTTAGAACCTTTACTAATAGAAATTGATCGCATTTCTCCCAGCGTCCAGCAAATCCTCCCTAATCTTTGTGTAATTGCTGAAAAATGCGATCGCGAATCGGCTACGCAGCATATTCTAGGAGCAATCCAACAAGAAAGTTTCTATGTATTATTCCTTACTCGTTCTGGAACCTTGATTGCCACAGTCGGAAAACCACCCATTGGAATTGTCCCTCGGACTGAACAAAATACTTGGCAAACAATTGAGGATCGAGAGGGAAATCGCTATCATCAAATCTCCCTTTTACTTAAAAATAATCGTGGGAAATCATGGGGATATCTACAAGTAGGGCGATCGCTGGCTGACTATGACCATCATCTCGAACAATCAAAACTGATATTGATCGTGAGTTTACCGATCGCTTTTTTGATTGTTAGTATCGCCAGTTGGTGTTTAGCAGGTATGGCAATGCGACCTGTATATGCCTCTTATAGTCAAATCCAGCAATTTACGGCTGATGCTGCCCATGAACTGCGGACTCCGCTTGCAGCAATTCGAGCTACAGTTGAATCTACTCTTAGTAGTGATGCAATTTCCGAACTAGAGTCAAGAGATGTTCTCCAAACTATCAATCGCCAAGCGGTGCGGCTTTCAGAACTGGTTCAAGATTTACTTCTGCTTTCGCGGATGGACTTACAACTAATTACTTTACAAAAGCAGGCTTGTTGTTTAAATGAAATTGTTAGTGATTTAGTTGAAGAAGTCTCGGCACTTGCCATCCAGTCAAATATTGATCTAAAACTGAAAATTCCTAATGAATCTGCAATTTATGTCAATGGTAACGAAGATCAACTCTATCGACTAATTCTCAATATTCTGATCAATGCGATTCATTACACGCCTGAGCATGGCAAAGTTGAAGTATCTCTTGAGCAAATCGAACACCATGCGATCATCCAAATTCAGGATAATGGAATTGGTATAAGTTCCACTGATTTGCCCAATATTTTTGATCGCTTCTATCGTGTAAGTAACGATCGCTCGCGCAAAAAAGGCGGATCGGGACTAGGACTGGCGATCGCAGTTGCGATCGCCAAATCTCATGATGGTGATATTCAAGCTAAGAGTGAGCTTACCCAAGGTAGTACATTTACGATCAGGCTTCCTTTGATAGAGAAGTTTATAAAATAGATTTTGTATTTCATTCCCATTTCATTCTGCTCTGTCATAGTTGAAATGTAAGCATTTGAATTTAAAGAGTCAATCATGAAAAAATTAACGTTTTTTGGCACACTATTAGCCGCAACATTTGCATCTGTGTCCGCGACTTTGGCTACTCCTTCATTGCCTAATCTATCTGCACCACATATTGATGCATCTGAAGCGATGCCTAATAATGTAAGTGCCTCAAGACCCACCTATCTCTTTAAAGTTCATGTCCAAGGACATACCCTTTCGAGTGTGACCATTGACCTGCCTGAAGGGATTACGGTTGGTGGAACTATTGATGTAGTCGATCAACTTAATCGTTCATTAGGAGCAACGATTACTTCACAAGGTAATAAATCTGTAATCTCCTTTGCCCAGCCAATTGCTGTTGGCACAACTCTAAAATTTTCCATGCGTGACATGAATATTGATAGAAATAAAACAAACTTTACTCATCTAATTCCTGTGTCTGGGAAATTCGCAAATCTAGATGCAAATATTCCTCTTGGACTTGTTCGCATTCAAACCTATTCAAACTAATGGATTGATTTTTTTGAGAAAAGCTAAATTGGTTTTGGATTTGGTGATCAAAGCAGCGATCGCTAAATCCCATGACATCTCTATTCAAATCAAGAGTGAGTTGGGACAAGGTAGTACATTCACAATTAAAATTCTTTCTGTTTTTTGTTGGAATATTTCATCATCATTTCATAACAATCCGTCATAGTTGAAATGTAAGCATTTAAACATTCAATTTAATAGAGTCAATCATGAAAAAATTAATGTTTCTCGGCACACTATTAGCAGCAACATTTGCATCTGTGTCCGCCACTTTTGCTACTCCTTCATTACCTAATCTATCTGCACCGCATATTGATACATCTGCGGCGATACCTAATAATAGAGGTGCATCACGATCCACTTATTTCTTCCAAGTTCATGTACAAGGACATACACTTTCAAGTGTGACTATTGACTTACCTGAAGAGGTTAAGGTTGGTGGGACTATTAGTGTAGTCGATCAACTCAATCGTTCTGTAGAAGCAACCGTCACGCCGCAGGGTAATAAAGCAACCGTCTCTTTTGCTCAGCCAATTGCCATTGGTACAACTCTAAACTTTTATATGCGTGACATTTCAATTGCTTGGAACAAAAAAGACTTGATCCATCAAATCCCTGTTTCTGCAAAATTCGCAAATTTAGATGCAGATATTCCACTTGGACTTGTTCGCATTCAAACCTACGGTAAGTAACAGATTATCTCACGCCAGATTGTGAGGTAAAGCGACAATAGCTTTGCTGTTGTCGCTTTACCTTTGGCAAAATTGAAATATTAAGATTTCATACCTATTTCATTTTGTTGTGAGATGCTTGGTACAAAAGCAACTGCAATAAATTTTGAGTGTAAAAATTAGATTAAGCAAATGAGCATATCCCCAAAACTTCGCACTCCCATTGTTAAAGTACTTCTTAGTTTGATTTTGCTATCTAATCCTGCGATCGCATTGGCTCATGCTGGACATGGAGATGAATTTAAGGGAAATAACACAACTCAGATTACGGGAATAACTGTAGAGGATGAAGTTGCTAAATCTCTGGGAATTAAAGTCGAAACTGTAAAGCAACAGCCCCTAAAATTTGGTATTCAAACCACAGGGCAGATTGAGACTTTACCGAACCAACAAGTAAAAGTGACCACTCCGATCAAAGGAACAATTGTTAATTTGCTAGTAGAGCCGGGGGCTTTAGTTCGGGCAGGTCAACCTGTTGCAATTCTATCTAGTCCAGAACTAGCAGATTTACGAGTTAGTGCGCTGGAGAAAAAAGCAGATGCAAGTGGAAATGTGCTAACTTCTGAATCAAATTTACGTTTAGCTAGACAAAATCTCGAACGTCAGAAGCTACTTGTTGAATCAGATATCCGTCAGGCTCAGACTGAGTTAAATTTAGATAAGGAACGTTATGAGCGCGACAAAGAATTATTAGAGAAAGGTGCGATCGCCAGACGACAGTTACAAGAATCGGAAGCAAAATTGGTTGCTGCAAGAGCCTCTCTAGCCAAGGCAGAAAGCCGCTTACCTTTGCTAGAAGCCCAAGCACAATTAGAAAGAGCAGAGGCTGATGTACAAGTATCTTCGATTAGAGTAGATCTAAGTACAGCAGCTTATTCAGCTCGATTAAATCAGCTAGAGGCAAGTGCAAACTCTAATGGCACTATTACGATCGCTGCACCAATTGATGGAGTTGTCAGCGATCGCGAAGCGACAATTGGCGAGTCCGTTGATGCAGCAGGAAAGCCATTGATGACCATCGTTAATGATGAAAGGGTTCTCGCCAGTGCGAATATTTACGAAAAAGACATAAGTAAAATCCGTATTGGTCAACCCGTTCAGGTGAAAATCGCAGGACAGCCCTCGACTACAGTTTTTCAAGGTAAGGTGACAGTGATTGGTACTACTGTAGAAGGACAAAGCCGTATTGTTCCAGTGAAAGCTGAGATTGGCAATGTGAAGGGACAGTTAAAGGCAGGGATGTTTACCAATATCGAAATCCTCACAGATAGTGTTTCTGTCCCAACCTTAGCGATTCCTGCTGCGTCAGTAGTAGAAGCAAATGGGAAGCAGTTAGTATTTGTCCAAAATGGCAAGTCTTATCAGCCCGTTGATGTGACTTTGGGAAGAACTTCGGGTGAGTTAGTGGAAATTAAAAGCGGATTGTTTGAAGGCGATCGTATTGTCACTCAACGTGCTAGTCAACTATATGCTCAATCTCTACGTGGTGACAGTAAACCTAAAGATGAGAAAGTTGATGCTGTAGTATCTGCACCTAATTCTGCAAATGGACAGATTGCTTGGTGGGCAATTATCTTAGCAGGAGGTATTGGCGGCGGTGGGATTGTTGCGGCTTCGTTTTGGCTAGGAAGGCGATCAGGTACAAAAATGGTGATTTTGCGTGAGCCTTTAAGTACAAGCGATCGCATTGATAGATAAGCTCCTGTTGTTAAATATTGAGTTAGAGATTTGATTATGAGTTTAGTTATTGCTTTTTGACTCAAACAAGCTTGAATAATCACGAAGTTCTAACGAATAAGTGTTGAATCTAATCAAGTTTTAAGATATCCACGTCAAAAATGTTTGGATCAGTAGCCAAATATTAAGCCCAATGATGATAGCGGAAACTAGCCATGCTAAACCTTTTAACCATTTAGGATTAGCAAATTCACCCATTAAGGAGTGATCGCTAGTAAACATTACCAAAGGAATCACTGCAAAGGGCAGTTGCAAACTCAAAGTTACTTGACTGAGAACAATTAGGTTACTGGTGCTATGCTCACCAAAGAATATAATCGCAATTAGGGCAGGAATCACTGCCAGAAGTCTTGTTGCCAATCGGCGTAACCAAGGAGGCAAATGCAAATCTAGGAAACCTTCCATAACAATCTGTCCTGCTAAGGTAGCGGTCAAAGTAGAACTTTGTCCAGAAGCAAGCAGAGCTAAACCAAAAATAGCACTAGCAGCACTGACACCCAGTAGTGGTGAGAGCAATTGGTAAGCTTCTTGAATTTCAGCAACTTTCTGATAGCCTGAAAAATGGAATGTGGCAGCAGCGACGATTAAAATTGCGGAGTTGATAAACAAAGCAAAAGAGAGAGCCACAGTGGAATCAATCGTGCCAAATTTGATTGCTTCCCATTTCTTTTTAGGAGTTTCTTCCCAAGCACGGGTTTGCACAATTGCTGAATGCAGATAGAGGTTGTGTGGCATAACAGTTGCACCTAAAATGCCGATTGCAATGTAAAGCATTTCAGGATTCTGTAAAATTTCTAATTTCGGCACATATCCCCATAGAATACCGCCTACATCTGGTTTGGCAAATAGAATCTCGGTGGCAAAGCAAACCCCAATTGTAGCTATCAGCATGATTACTAAAGCTTCGACATAACGAAATCCTTTATGTTGCAGCATTAACAGAACGATTACATCCAAGGCGGTGATACATACTCCCCACACCAAAGGTAAACCAAATAGCAATTGAATAGCGATCGCACTTCCTAGTAACTCTGCTAAATCACAGGCAGCGATCGCAATCTCACACAGTACCCATAGACAGAAATTAACTCTAGGACTAAAGCGATCTCGGCACAACTGGGCTAAATCTCGCCCAGTAGCTACACCCAAACGCACACATAAAGATTGCAACAAGATTGCCATTAAGTTTGAGATCAGAATGACACTTAAGAGGGCATAGCCAAACTTAGAACCACCCGCAAGATCGGTTGCCCAATTGCCTGGGTCCATGTATCCCACCGAAACTAAATATCCCGGTCCTGCATAAGCAAGCATCTTGCGCCAGAAATTACCAATCTTGGGAACAGCAATTGTACGATGGACTTCAGACAAGCTAGGTTTACGAATAGTCATAGAAATATTACTAAGATATTTTCATAATCGTTTCATAATCCCATGAATACATCCAGAATTGCTATAGATAAATTTACTATTGCGCCACTATTTTCTAGGGGCATACATGATTACCAAAACTCCTAGAAGTGCAATCCAGCCGCCTAGCATATCAAACTTATCTGGCACAACTTTATCCACTTGCCATCCCCAAAGTAAGGATAGAACGATGAATATACCTCCATAGGCAGCATAGACGCGCCCAAAGTTTGATGGTTGTAGAGTTGGGATTACACCATAAATGACCAGTAGCAAAATGCCCAAAGCTCCTAACCAAATGCTTTTACCTTCTTTTAGCCATAGCCAAATTGAGTAGCCGCCGCCAATTTCACATAGCCCAGCGATCAAAAAATAGAATAGCGATTGTAAGAATGACATTAAACCTATCCGAATATGCTGTTTAGTCTATTGCGAAAATCCACCTCTAACTTCTGGACTTCTAACTGCGGAAACCTATAGCAACCATAATCCCCCAGAAAGCTCCTAGTTTCTGTTTCTTTTCCTGTATGACATCAAATCCTGCCTTAGTCATAAGATCGCGTAATTCCTTTTGGCTATAACAGTCTTTGTGAGAAGGATCGAATATTTTCAGAAATAAATCCAACGCCTGACAGATCCAATAATCTCGACACCAATCCATAATGATTAGCTTTCCTTGAGGTTTAAGAATGCGGCGTATTTCTTCTAAGGTATCTAGAGGATGATCGAAGTAATGAAAGGCACTGACTGTAACTACCATGTCAAATTTGTGATCTGGGAATGGCAAGGCGATCGCACTAGCTTTGACAAATTCTAGGTTAGGCAGTTTTAACCGTGCCACATCTAACATTTTTTCAGAAATATCAACACCGACAATTTTTAAATCAGGATGTACATTAAGGAGCATTCGTTCTAGTTCTCCAGTCCCGCAAGCGAGATCTAAAACATGCTCATTGCCTGAAATTTGTCTTGATCCTTGTAAATAGTCGATCAGGAAATTAAGTGTATCGCTAACGTATCTTCTCCATCGGCGATCATAAATCTCGGCAAATTGATCATATTGATTTTTAACTGTTGATTCGATTGACATGAATAAAACTCCTAATGACTATGTAAGTGATGAATATCAGTGTAGTGAGCATGACGATGGTTTATTGGTAGATGCTCATGAGTATGTGTATGTGGTTCAGTTAGTAATACACCTTCAGGGTGATCATGTTGATGATGTGGATCGTGAGTATGTTCGTGTTCATGCCAGAGGTATTCATGCTGATGTTCATGAGTTTTAGGAGCTAGCAAGATCTGAACTACTGCGAGAAGAGTAAACCCAATCAAGCTTCCGTAAAGAAACGAAGTATTACTTTGACTTCCCAACCAACCTGCAATTGGATAGGAAACTGCCCACCATAGATGGCTCCAAGCAAAATGTGCGCCATAAACCCGCCCCTGAAGGTTAGATGGAATCTGATCAGCGATGAGAGTCTGGGTAGGTAAATTTACGAAAACTTGACCCATCCCAGCGATCGCCCAAAGAAATATCAATGGCACTAAACCGACATAATTCGCGGGTAAAATTGCCAACGTAATCAAAACTGCGCCAAACAGAACTACAATTGTGCGCTCCCATTGCTTATTAGTCGCTCCTACCATTACCGCCGCTATAGTTGCGCCAATGCCAAAAGCAGCCATTACCCAGCCATATTCTAAACTGCTTAGTTTGAGAGTTCCTTTTATGTAGCCTACGGTATTTACTAAAATCTGCGCTCCTGCGATTGATGCTACAAATTGGAGCATCAGAGCATAGCGAATAAAAGCATTAGCAAATAAACGTGTGGTTCCTTCTTTAACATCACCAATAATTGTAACGATCGTTCCTTTTGTCGATTTTTCTGAGTTCTCATTTCGCTCTACTCTCAGTTGATTTGGAAGTGTGAAAATCAGAATTGCGGCGAGAAAGAAAGAAATTGCATCCAGAAAAAATATCTGTCTTGCACCAATCCATGCCGATACACTGCCAGCAATGCCAGGGCCTAAAACGCCTAATAATTGATAAGTAGCAGCAGAAAGGGCGATCGCTTGAGCATATTCACGGTTACCTGTGACTAAAGGAATCGTAGCTTGATAGGTAGGCGTAAAGAAGGCATTGAATATATTTAGGGCAAAGACTAGAACATAAATCTGCCAAACTGCATTCACAAAGGGCATAGTTCCCACAATTACCATTCGTGCGATATGAGTTATGACGAGAATTAGTTTGCGATCTAGGCGATCGGCGATCGCACCTGCAATGGGAGAGAGGATTACAAAAGCTGTTACACGCAAGGTCAAAGCTACAGAAAGCACTACAGCACTATCTTTTCCTGCTAGTTCAAAAGCTAGTAAAGCCAATCCTAACCACGTTAGAGCATCACCAAATAAGCTGATAGTCTGAGCAGTATAGAGTCTGGCAAAAGTTGAGTTATTGAGGCATCGTAATGATGAGGGAACCTGTGACATTTTGGTTGGGCTGAGATAGGTATCGATAGTTTTTAGGTTTAGAAAGACTCAATTTTGTTAATCATTTGAGATCCACTCATTTTACTTGTAGAGGCAAGTTCTTCAGCTAGAAATTTACGATAAAGCTTGGGTAAAAATGGTGTCATCAAATTATCTTCAAGCCCACTGCCTAGACTAGTCCAAACATCAGACAACTCACCCAAAGCATCTTCAACCCGATCTTTTTTGAGCAAAGTTAAAATATCCACATTCCATTGATGATGATCTTTGAGCCATCGATAGACAACGATATCTTGGTACTCAGGCTCAAAGCTATAGGTTATGCCATTTGGGGTTTCAGATGGATTGGGATGATATTTAGAAGCTTTTTCCATCCAAGTAGAGGTAAGAAATTGATACCTCCCAGAGGCGGTGGAGCATTTTCCTTTATTTACGTCAGTTTTAATCGGAATGCATTGATTAGGATGTTGACTTAAATCGTGAACATGATCTCCACCATATAAAAGCGCATAGGAGTTCTTACCACTGGACTCGCTTGCAGAAATAGTTCTCATCAAAGCTCGAATATAGGGATCGCCATTAGACATAGCTAGTGGTGGCACATCTTCAGATACTTTCAGATAGTTAACGTGTCTTATGACGTTCTGGGCATTTTGGAGAAACCAGAGTAAGGCAAATAGGCTCAGAATTGAAGCGATATCCCAAATCTTTTGCTTTCTACTGTATACCTTATCTTCGCCTTCCTTATTGTGTTTTTGTTTTGAACGATAAAAGAACATAGAGATAATTTTTAAACAGTCGCAATAGAATCTTAAAATCAAAAAATTTTGACTTTAAGAACTAAATTAAGGCGAATTTGTTCCTTATTCTAATTCTTAAAGTCTTTATGGCTATGATTTAACTAATACTTGTGGGTTCTCATTCACCTCAAATTGCTTCTCAAGGATGGCAGATTTTTGTTTGGGAACTAACCACTTACCAAACTTGGCGTAGATAGCAGGAATTACCAATAGGGTCAAAATCGTAGAGGTAATCAAGCCACCTAAAACCACGATCGCTAGAGGTTGTAAGATTTCATTCCCAGCGCTACTAGAAATTGCCAAGGGCAGCATTCCTAACGCAGAAGTGAGTGCAGTCATCAAAATGGCATTAACTCGTTCCATAGAACCTTTAAAAATTACATCTTTAAGAGGCATTCCTTGAGCAAATTTATTGTTGTAGTTATCAACTAGCAACAAGCCATTACGCACAGCAACTCCAAACAGGGTAATGAAACCGATGAGGGAGGCAATGGAAATGACACCACCAGTAAGCGCAACGGAAATAATCCCACCGACTAAAGCTAGAGGTAAGTTGATCATGATCGCGATCGCCGCAGGGATAGAATTCACTGAGAAGAACATCAACACCGCGATCGCGATCGCGGCAAGAATACTGAACACTAACAGGTTATTAGTAGCTCGCTCCTCTGATTCAAACTGTCCGCCATATTGGATAAAGTAACCGTTGGGCAGTTTTACTTTTTGCTGAATCTGAGCTTGAATGTCTTTGACAACGCTATTGAGATCGCGACCAGCAACGTTGGTAGAAACCACGATTAGCCGTGAAACATCTTCACGATTGATCACATTTGCACCCATACCGTAACCAATCTGAGCAATCTCACCGAGGGATATCTGTTGTCCTGTCGGAGCAATCAGAGGGATCGCACGCATATCATCGAGGCTATTACGAGACGATTCTTGTAATAGAACTACAGTATCAACTAGCTGCTGATTTTCTGATAGTTGCGAAACAACACGACCATTCAGTGCAGTTTCGACAACATTGGATACCTGTTCCATACTGAATCCATAGGTTGCTGCCGCCGTGCGATTGTATTCGATTTGAACTTGACGAATTGGTAATTGCGGTTCTAGTTGTAAATCCACAAGCCCAGCAATAGGCTCGATCGCATCACGTACTTGTTCACCAATAGTTCGGAGTTGCGCTAGGTCAGAGCCATAGATTTTGACCGCGATCGCACTTCTGACCCCTGATAGCACTTCATCCATACGATGCGAAATAAATCCGCCAATATTCGGAGCCACCCCTGGTAATTTGTTGAAGGCTTCCCGCAATTGCTTGATGCTTTCTTCCCGATTTTTCAGGGCGGCATCGCTTAATTCCACATCTACGTGCGCCATGCTTACGCCTGCACCATCTGCGTCACCAGGGGCGCGTCCTGACCTCACTTGCACCCACTCATATAATGGATTGCCTTTGAGCGAGTTATATAGTGCCATCCCTGCGCGATTGGTCATATCTAGGGATACTCCAGGGAAAAGTACCATCGAGTTAACCATAGACTTTTCTCGAAATTCGGGCAGAAAAACTCGTCCGAGGGAGGGAACAATCACGCTCGTTGCAACTAGGGCGGCAAGGGCGAAACCGAGAATAATCATCGGCGATCGCATCGACAAACTTAGGAATGGACGATACAAGCGTTCTGCCCACCGTGAAACAAAAGTACCTTCTTGTGGCAAGGTTTGGTCTGCCAATAGGATTGCACAAAGGGCAGGTGAAACCGTCATTGCAACTAGAGTCGAAGCCGCAATTGACAGTAGATATGCTAATCCCATCGGCGCAAAAATGCGACCTTCCACACCCGTCAAACTAAAAATCGGGGCAAATACAACCACGATAATCACAGTGGAAAAAATCACCGCGAGACGAACTTCTACAGAAGTGTCATACACCACCTGAAAAGGATGTTTAGGATTACCCTGTGCTTGATTGGTTCTTAGTCCGCGATAACAGTTTTCCATGTCCACGATCGAGTCATCGACAACCGAACCGATCGCTACGACTAAACCACCTAAGGTCATTGTGTTAATGCCTAAGCCAAAGGCTTTCATCAGCATCAACCCGATCAAAAGTGATAAAGGAATCGCAGTTAGAGTAATTACAGCAGTGCGCCAGTTCATCAAAAACAGCAGCATGATCACCGATACAATCACGATGCCTTCTAGTAGTGAACCACTGACATTCTTAATCGCTGTATCGATAAAGTTAGCTTGGCGGAAGGTGCGAGCGACTTGCACATCGGCAGGGAATGTCGTTTGCAAAGACTGCATTACTGCTTCTACGCCCTTGGTGACAGTGGGCGTATCCACATCAGGCTGCTTGTTAATCATCAGCACCACCGCAGGTTTACCGTTAAAGCTGCCATCGCCACGCTTTAAGGCTGTTCCCGTTTTTATTTCGGCGACATCTCTCAGCAGAATTGGTTTGCCATTATCAACCTTGACTACTGATTGCTGTAAGTCTTGAATTGATTTGACTTTGCCAATACCGCGTACAAGTAGTTCCTGACCACCACCAATCTGGAAGCCAGCAGGTGCGTTAGAATTTGCGCCTTTAGCTGCATCAGTAACTTCAGTCAGAGAAACATTCAGCGATCGCAATTTGGCAGGATTGACTAGCACCTGATTCTGACGTTCATCACCACCATAAATTGTCACCTGAGTCACCCCTGGGACTGACAAAATCTGGTTTCTCAGATTCCCCTCAACTAACTGGCGCAGATCCATTAGCGAAGTTCTGCCCTGACCATTCACCGTAAAGGCATATTGCAAAATAGTTCCTAGTGGCGAAACTAAAGGTGAAATTTCTGGCGGATGTACCCCTTCAGGAAGTTGATTTGTCACCTGCTGAAGTCGCTCTGTAACCGATTGTCTTGCTCGGTAAATATCCGCATTTTGATCAAATACCACATTCACCATCGACAGCCCCACCTTAGATGACGATCGCACAATCGTTACCCCTGGCAAGCCATTAACCGCACTTTCAATCGGGATTGTAATTTGTGACTCCACTTCATCGGGCGCAAGCCCAGAAGCTTCAGTGTGAATATCGACTTGAGGTGGTGCAAATTCAGGAAATACATCCAGAGGCATCTGCGTCACAGTAAAGACTCCCCACAAGGTGATTAAAATCGCACAAACGACAATCAGCCATCGCTGCACGATTGAGCCTTTAAGAATCTGGTTCAAAATTGAGTTAGACATCGAGCTTAAACGTCTCCTTGATCTTTGGAACGAGAGTTAAGCTTTAGTTTTTTGCGGCTGCTTTGACGATTTTTGAGTAGAAAAATTCCACCACCGAGCAATGCCAATGCACTACCGCCAACAACTACACCACCAACTAGCAAGTTGCTTTCTTGCGACAATACACCTTGATCGCTGTGAGCAATTCCTTTAACGTGGGCTTGATTATGTTCTGCTGTACTTTGGGGAGTGGCGATCGCGGTTGCAACTGCATTAGGACTAGCTACTGTACTGGGACTAGCTACTGGATCGGCTTTCTGAGTCTTGCGAGATTGGGCATAGAGAGACAAACTACCCTGAGTCACCAGTTTTTCGCCTACTGATAGACCATCAATAACTTCAATATTTTCCCCCTGAGTCTTACCAGTCTTGACTTCCACTGGCTCATAGAAGTTTTGGTACTGCACAAATACAAGCTGTTTACCATCGGCTTCAACCAGAGATGTTACTGGAACCATCACCCCTGCGGCACTTTTTGCAGTTTGAGCGATCGGTGTAACAATAATCCCAAACTGTTGATCGGTTTCGGAATTTATCTGCACGCGCTGAATCTTGCCTTTAGACTGAAATTCATCTCCATGTCCGACATGGGCAAATACAGGGCTGGCGACGGCTAAAATTGCTGCTAGAGCAGCACTAACTAATGGCAATTTTTTCATAGGATATCCTCACAATGGCAAAGGGCTTAATAAATTCTTAAGTAGCTTGCCAGAGGTGCGATGAAATCGAGGTGAAATGCTAATTGTTTCGCTACAATCAAGCTCGTGATTAATTTACTTAGATCCATGCGAATTTTGCTTGTAGAAGATGAAATAGACTTAGGAACAGCGATTAAGCAGGTTTTAATTTGCGAAAAATATGTAGTGGATTGGGTAACTGATGGCGCTCAGGCTTGGTACTATCTCGAAAATCAATGGACAGACTATTCTGTGGCAATTTTTGATTTGCTCCTGCCCAAACTATCAGGACTAGAACTATGCCAAAAACTGCGATCGCACCAAAATCCATTGCCCGTACTCATGCTCACAGCCCTAGGACAGCCCGAAAATCGGATCGCAGGGCTAGATGCAGGAGCTGATGACTATTTGGTTAAACCCTTTGTGATGGAAGAACTTTTGGCAAGGTTACGCGCATTGCAGAGGCGATCTCCAAATTTGCAACCACAAATTCTCACCATCGGCAAATTTTCTCTGGATTATGCCAATAACTCACTATTAGTGACGGAATCTGATCAAGTATCACAGGTTATTCCCTTAACAACAAAAGAGTTTCAGATTCTCACTTACCTCATGCAAAATGCTGATCGCATTATTTCAGGCAGCAAAATTCGCAATCAACTTTGGGATCTCAATGAAGAGCCAATCAGCAATGTAGTCGCAGCGCAAATGCGTTTATTACGTCGTAAATTATCAAGCTATGGCTGTGAATGTCCAATTGAAACGATTCCCAGTCAAGGCTATCGGTTTAACACGCAGCCATGAACACCCATCTATTATTTCGCCGTAGCCGTACTCGTCTTGCACTTTGGTATGCAGGAGTGATGGCAGTAATTTTGAGTTTGTCGGGATTCAGTATGTATCGCTTTCTGATTCAATCCAATTGGGAAGCGATGGAACGGGAAATGGAATCGATCGCAGGGACTTTGCACGATAGTTTAGAACCTATGTTACCTGCTTCCGAAGAACCAACTTCTATTTTACGACGAATTTTGCCAGAACTCTGTTTAGTAGACCAGCCTTGTAATGTCAGTCCTACTCTAATTCAACGGCATACAACAGGAATTAGTGATCGCAGTACATACTACATTCGGCTCTTCAATTATCAAGGTAAACTTCTCGCCTTTTCACCCAGTCAAATACTTAAAGAATTACCTTCAAGTTTATCTGATCATCCTTGGCAAACTTTTCAAAGTGCTAATGGAGTCCGTTATCATCAGTTCACGATTATTCTCCATAGCGATGATGCCAAGAGTCATCAGAGCCAGCAACATAAAGTCAAAACTTCTTGGGGCTATTTGCAAATTGGGCGCACCTTAGAACCTTTTGATGCGGAAGTAAAGCGAATCAAAATAATTTTGGCGATTGGATTGCCGATCGCTTTGATTTTAATCGCGATTTCTAGTTGGTGGCTATCCAAATTAGCAATGCAACCGATTTACAAATCCTATCAACAACAGCAACAGTTCACCGCCAATGCTGCCCATGAATTGCGATCGCCCCTCGCCAGTCTCCTTGCTACTGTCGAAGCAATCTTACGAGTACCACAAGCTAATCTCGAAGATACGCAAACTATGCTCTACAAAGTAGAAAAGCAGGGAAGGCGCTTGAGTAATTTAATTGCTGACCTCCTCCTTTTGTCTAGTCTTGAGCAAAATTCATCTCCAAAAAAATTTCAACCCTGCTGTTTGAATGATTTAGTCAGCGACTTGACCGAAGAAATGTCAGAACTTGCCACTGCATCGGATATTCACTTAACTAGTCAAGTTCCTTCTATAGAAATCTATGTACTTGGCAATGAATCACAACTTTATCGACTGGTATCAAATCTGATTGCTAATGCCATTCAGTACAGTCTTGCTCAAGGATCTGTGCATATCAGTTTAGAAGTCCAAGACCACAATGCTGTTATCGCAGTAAAAGATACAGGGATTGGCATTCCTAAGGCTGAGCAACATCGAATTTTTGATCGCTTCTATCGAGTTGATGGTGATCGCTCTCGCAAAACGGGGGGGACGGGTTTAGGCTTGGCGATCGCACAGGCGATCGTGCATCATCACCAAGGTCATCTCACTGTCAAAAGCGAGCAGGAACAAGGCAGTTTATTCATGATTCACTTACCCTGCCTTAAGCACTCACCAGCAGCGCTGTTCCATACATCACGGCTAGACCCAGACCAAATCCCGCCAAACTCGATTTAGACAACCACGAACCGCCCTGCTTTTGGGCAGTGCGAGTTAGATATGACCCAACCTCGACAATTACTTGTAACACGGCTCCTGCGCCAATACTCAAAAACAGCACGGCAAAAATCGGCATAAACGCGAATGCTCCGATCCAAGTGCCGATCACCGCAGGTAACCCCGCTAAAGCAACTAAACCAATCAGGGTTCTGAGTTTTGGGCGGAGGTCAATGAGCGGAGCCGCAATGCCAATTCCTTCAGTAATGTTGTGCAGCGTAAAACCTATGACAAGCAGAGATCCTAAAGCCGCTTCTCCAACCGCAAAAGCAGCCCCGATCGCCAATCCTTCTCCTAAATTGTGAATACCAATGCCTAAAGCCATGTATGTCGATAACTTAGTTCCTTCTGGAGCTTTACCAGATCGTCTACCAATCATAAAGACTGTTAAGAAGCTAGCCGCAGTAATCAACCAAACCAGTGTACCGCCTGAAAAAACTGTCGCAACTTTCGCTGCTTTCTCGATTGCTTCTAGAAGGGTATCCACAAACAAGAAACCTAGCATACCGAGAGTCAGCGCCAATAGAAATTTCATGCCCTGACCACTCAGCGCTTTTAAAGCTGGGTAGAACATCATTCCCAACCCAACAGGGACAATACCGACATACAACCCTAATAAGGCAAAGCTCAACAAGCGATTACCCGAAACTGTGGGAGTTTGCACAGCGACTTCAATTTTATGTTCAAACGCCACGCCCGTATTCGTCAACAAACTAATATGATGAGATTCTCCCTCGACCCATTGATAAGGCAGTCGAATCCAAGCACTCGAAAGCCGAGGTAACTCACCTGCTGGATCTTGCGTAAATTGCCAATATGCTCCATCGATTTGCACTTGAGCAATTTGCATGGGTTGTGAACCATCGGCACGAACCGAAAGAGAAATGCCTGTCTCATCTAAAATTGTCTGTTCTACGGTGAGTTTTTCTACGGGTGGTGCAGCACTCTTCAACAGTGCTAGTGGATTTGTCGTTAGAAAAATGCCAATTAATGCAGTAATCAAAACTAGGGGAAGAATCACCCAAAGCCAAGTATTTTGTTTGTGCAGTTTTTGCTCATTCATGCCATTACCTCAAAAGCAGCCATCCAACCTAATTCGAGAAATTCAGACTGATGGGCATGGAACATATAGTTTCCAGCCTCAAAGTCTTTAAAAGAAAACTCTAAAATGCCGCGCTGGGCTTGGATCATCGATACGGTATCGATTATGCGATGGGTCGGGGTGAGCGTTGTGCCGTGATCGTAGAAATCAAAGAAATTAGCGTGGAGATGAAAAGAATTGAGCGGGTCAAATTCAACTACATTGATCAGATAAATCCGAATTGGGCGATCGCGTTCAACCCGAATCGGACGCTTCATAAACTCGAAGGGAATCGTATTAATCGCATAGACTTCATTCTTCTCGTCAAAATTAGTGTCAAAAGCATTCATCACCATGACAAACTCCTGCCACTTAGCATTTTCAGGTGTCCCTAGTTGACGAGATTTCGCCACCGAGTGCTGTTCAAGATGCTTTTGAGGATCGGGGTCAACAATAAATGCTCCATACATTCCTTTATGCATATGGCGTTTAAATGGAACCGAGTGGCAGTGATATAAATGACAACCAAATGGTTTTGCCTCAAACTCATAGGTGACTTCCATCTCAGGAAATGCTTCGAGTGTCCCCGCAATTCCATCTTGACGCGCTGAATGAATGCCGTGAAAGTGAATTGTGTGTGGATGAGATCCAGAATTCTTAAAGTTGATCCGTACGCGATCGCCCTCTGTGACTCGGATTGTTGGTCCAGGTACTCGCCCGTTGTATGTCCAAGCTGGATACTTTATGCCAGGGGCAATTTCAATTTCTTTTTCTTTTACAACAATGTTGTATTCCCGCAGTGTTTGACCATTAGACAAGCGCGAGACTTTCCCTCCATCCCAATCGGTTAACATTTTGCGCGGATCAAATCCATTTTTAGTCGAATCTACGTCTCCGACCATCATGTTGCCGCCATGCACCATGCCTGACTGGGACATATCCATCCCTTTCTGATTGCCCTTTGATAGGTCGGGGGATTGAGCAAAAGCATTGGCAGGGAATAACTTACCGAAAAGAGTTCCAGCCCCTAGTAAGCCTGCTCCAAGGAGCGATCGCCGAATTGAATTGGGTTCCATAAAAAATACTACGGTTAAGCAGCCTTAAGCCATAAACAGTTTTCATAATCGTTTCATTATTTATGATATCACAGCCATAAATAGTTTTCATAATCGTTTCATTATCAGTGTTAGTACAAAATCAAACCCCAAAAGGGAATGGCGGCGCGAAGCGCCGCCATTCCCTTTTGGGGTTTACGTTATGAGATTTGACTTTAGCCAATACTGAGTAGTCATTACGATCTGATTTAGATTGATTCTGACTTCTGCTGTGACCATAATCCTCCAATCAACCCCAATGCCAAAATAGCAGTGAAGTAAAATAATCCGATAAATCGAACTAGCATCGGCGGGGCAATCCCTTCTACATCAATTTCTTGAATCACTTGGAATGATTGGAATTGACGGTTGCTAGTTGGACTAGGCGATACTTTAACTTCAACTTTGTGAGGTGCACCATCAAAAAATTGCTCTTGCCATGTCAGTAAACCCTTAGAATCAGCAACACCTTGATAGCCAAAAGCTACCCAGTTATTTTCTAGTTGTGTGGACTTAATCGCAACAATGACATCACTGACAGGCTGATTAGTTTTGCTGTCAGTGATTTTTGCTTGAAAAGCTGCCATTTGTCCAACTGTAGTGGATTTATCTCCAGTTAGCTCCAGTCTTAGTCCTTGAGACTCGATTAAACCAGAATTATTAGCAGTAGATGTCTCTGACTCCATGCCTGACTGTGCTTTGACTAATTCGGCATTGATATTAAAGAACAACAGGGCGGCGATCGCTAAAACAGTCACACCACTGAGAAGTAATCGAACTGGTTGCGGGGCAATTTCTCCAGCTTGAATCTTAGTCTTTTTCCCACCACCGATAATCCAACCACCACCAAACCCGATCGCTAACAATACTGCAATAAGAACAGGAAAGTAGCGAAACTTCAAGGGATTTTCAGGAACTGTGAGATTTAAGGTCTGCTCAATTGGGGTAAACGCATCAGCTACAGTTGGATTGACATTGATCTTCAACTGATACTCACCGCGAATTGGAAAAACCTGTTGCACCAAAAACTCACCTGTAGGAGCATCTCCAACAATGTCTAACAGTTTTGTCCCCTCGACAATTGGAAAGTCTGTGGTAAACCAAGGTGTTGGTGCAGGAGTGAGGATTTGTAGATGAAACTGTGCATTCTGTAATGACTTACCTGCGGCATCTCGCGCCTGTAATTTTAACTGGACAGGTGAATCATATTGCCCAGAGCCTAAGTATTTTGTGGCTTCTGCTTCTAATGGAGTCACTTGCGCGATCGGCGGCGCGGTCACTAATTGCACAGAGGGTTGGGATGATTGAGAAACCCCAATGAATGCGGTACTTGCGATAATGATGAAGCAGGTGAAGCCCATCAAAAATGTTGATAATTTAAACTTTGATAACACGATTAAAACCTCCTGTAAGTGCTGAACTCGAACATTAATGACAACTCACTCCAAGTGTGTGATGTCGAAGCGAATGAACGGAGTCATGCACCGCAGGATAAGTTGTAAAGTAAACCGACCAGATTATTAGCGCCCACAATACAACATATAAAGCTGCTTGTACTTGCACTGACATAACGAACTGCTCAGTCCGCCACCATATTGTTTGAACGGAATTTTTCATTTTGTACCTCGCAAATGAAATAAGAGTTTGAGATTGCTCATTAGCGGGTATTCTGACTAAAAAAGCTGATTACTTTTATTACAGTTGCGGGACAGCGTTGGATTTGCACCAAACTTTCCCCGTCTCTTCTAGTGACTGTTATTCACTAGAACTGATAAGCATTTCAAACTATACCAGCATGAGTAATGAGTATTTTGTGGAAGGAAAAAACTTAATGCTGCGTCTAAGGTATATCTAAAGTTGCGATCGCTCTAAAAATAGCCTCATAAATCAAATGCTTTTTAGAGCGATCGCTATGCAAGAGTCAGTATTTTTTATATTTGACTATCTTTTTGAGAAACTTTTTTGGAAACTGTGTCGGGAAACCGTCGCCGCAATCCGTATAGCCAAACTAAACCCGCAATACCTAATGCGATCGCCACAAGACTGATAATTTGAGCAGTACGCAGTGATCCAACCATTAGGCTATCTGTCCGCAACCCTTCAATCCAAAAGCGCCCTAGACTATAGGCGATCGCATAAGTCATGGTTAACGTCCCAGTTCTGATTTTGGGAAATCTGAAGAATAGAAACATCAGGATCGCAAACACACCCATATTCCAGACTGATTCATATAGAAATGTGGGATGGAAGTATGACTCGCTTGCAAATTCAGGGGGACGGCGATCAATGGGAATAAATAATTTCCAAGGGAGATCGGTGGGTCGACCAAAAGCCTCAGAATTAAAGAAATTGCCCCAACGCCCGATCGCTTGACCTAAAATCAGCGCAGGCATAATAATATCCGCCATTAACCATGCTGAGATTTTTTGACGTTGACAAAAAATAATTGTGGCAACTGCACCGCCAATAATTGCACCATGAATCGCGATGCCGCCTTCCCAAATTGCAAAAGCCTTATAAGGTTGATTTTGGAAACGTTGCCATTCAAATAAAACATAATATAGACGGGCGCAGGGAATAGCGCCAACTATTAGCCAAATTACGAGATTGCCGACCACATCTGGCTCGATACCACGTTTTTTTGCAAGGTTTTGGGCTAATAATGTGCCGATAATAACTGCGGAGGCAATCAACATTCCGTACCAACGGATCGAAAGTGATCCGATTCCAAAAGCGATCGGACCTGGAGATGTAAACTCAAATGCAAATGGTAAGAAGTTAAGCATTAGAAATGATGTTGTGTGAAGTTGAAACAAGAATCTATTCAAAAACAAAAAATGCTATAAACAGCATTTTTGAGCGTTAATGATCAGGCAGCATATAAAGGAAGTTACGATCGCCTTGATAGCCTGACAAATCAGCAAGCTTTTGAAGTGTTTGCTCACCCTGATAAAACTTGCCATTGATATCCCATGTAGGTACTGTCTGAATTTTGGCTGCTTCACATAATTGAGGTTGAGCATTCTTTCCATCGGGTAAGCATTCAATCCAATTCAATTCAGCTAAAGCTTCTTTGCCAAATAATTGCTTTTGCTTGTAGCAATGAGGACAGGTATAGAGGACATACATCTTTGCGCCTATTTGCTTGAGATGCTTTGCTAGGGCAATTTCGGCAGCACCTGAAGTTGTCGTAACTTCCCATCCTATTCCCCGTTTAGGTCTTGCTGTTGGTGATTGGATGATTTGTTTCCCTGTGACGGCATCAACGGGTAAAGTCGCACTAGCGATCGGTTTATTCACACTTCCATAAACAACAAATGTACCAACAATAGTAAGAGTGGCGATGAGCGCACCTGTGAAGAATAATTTTCCGATGTCTTCCCATTTGCGACCAATGACCGATAACACAAATAGACTGGTAGATAGAAGCGCAGAAGCGATGCAATAAACACAAGCTGCCTGAATTACCGTAACTAACAAATAAATCAAGTAGCCACTAAATATCATCATGGCAGTACCACCCATAAAGAGTAGTAATCCTGTCCAGTTATCTAGCTTAGTACGAAGTTCTTTTTGTTCCTGCTTAACCAATAAGGGCGCGATCGCAAAAGCAATCATACTGGCATATCCCAAGCAACCAAACAGAGATAGCGGCAAGCCAAAAATTTTGGCATAGGGAGAAGTAAGCACGACATCGCAGGCATTGGTCGGGCAGGCGACCGATGATTGGGAAAAACTGACAAAGGTTAGATAGGCAGTAATAACCACTCCTAACGTGGAAATACCGGCCATAATCGGGCGTTGATATCGCTGTAACCAACTATGCGATCGCTGTTGCTTGCGGAGTTCTTTGACTTTTTGAGCGGTGGATGAGATGGTCTCTTCAGGAATGTTTTCGTTCATAATTTCTAATTCAGATTTGATTAATAAATTGACTATTTGAGATCTTTAATGGCTGCTTGGACTTCGTTTATAGCTTTAAGATCACCTAGGCGGGTATATAGTTCTTCTGCCCGTTGAAATGACATCACAGCCTCTTGGTTACGCTTTTGTTGTGCCAAGATTTTACCCATATTAAAGTGGGCAAGGGCATCTTCAGGATTGTTTTTGATGATTTCACGGTAGGTAATGATTGCCATAGAAAGTCTGTTTTGCCCAGTATATAAAGTTGCGATTACTTGTTGTATAAGGGGATTGGGTCTAAGTTTGGCAGCAGTCTGATAAAAACCAATAGCTTCATCTAATTTGCCTTGTGTAGTTAGAGCTTGGGCGAGCATTAAATTTGTTTCAAGATGACGAGGATTAATTTTAAGAATCTGCTGATACCTTGCGATCGCCTCTTCTGTTGTAATCTTTGCGCGGTCTAAACTTACGCTAGTAAATAGAACATCTGGATTTGTGGGGGCAAGGCGCACAGCTTTGGCATAAATATCTGAGGCAGCTTGGATGTTCTGCTGCTTTTCAAAAACATGACCTAGATCAAGATATGCTTTCACATTGCTTGGAGCAATGGTAATCAGTTGTTGATATGCTCTAGCCGCATTTGCAAGATCATTTTGACTATCGAAAATATAGCCAATACTTTGATAAGCATCAATATTTTTAGGATCGATGGCGATCACCCGCTGATAAAATCCCAATGCTTCTGTAAAGTTTTTCTGCTGTGTGTATATGAAACCTAGACCAATTAGAGATTTTACATCTTTGTTATCTAAACGGATGGCTTGTTGAAATGCGGCGATCGCCTCTGGAAACTTACTTTGTTGGGTAAACAGAAAGCCAATACTTGCTTGAATTTTGGCATTTTTAGATTCGATGGTGGCGGCTAGTTGATAGTCAGCTAATGCACTGGCTATATCCTTTTTATCCCACAACTCTTTACCATGTTTGACTAAATCTGTAACCCTAGGCTTAGTTTTGTCTGATGGCGAGATTACGTGGGAAAACGCTGCCGTATTCCCAGACATTAAAAACACAAAAAAAGTAATGAATATCTTTTTGAACATAAATTAGATGAAATTTATTTAAGAACTTTAGTTAATAAGTAGATACGCCAAAGAGAAGTTAACACTTTTAATAAAAGTTTTTAACAAACATCAATTGGCTCATACAAGAGTAATAGGTACTATTTTAAAACTCTGGACGCATTGGCGATCGCCAACAAAGCCATACCGACATCGGCAAAAATCGCTTCCCACATATTCGCCACACCAAAGGAGCCAAGGACAATGAATAATCCCTTGATTCCCATAGCTAGGTAGATATTTTGAAGGACGATGCGGTGCGTTTTTTGTCCGATGGCGATCGCTTCAGATACCTTAGAAGGAGCATCAGTCATAAGCACCACATCCGCAGTCTCAATCGCTGCATCAGAACCCAATCCACCCATAGCAATCCCAACATCAGATCTAGCGAGAACAGGAGCGTCATTGATGCCATCACCGACAAAGGCAACTTTCTCTCCCTTTTTGACATTTTTTAAGAGCTTGTTGAGGACATCAACTTTCCCTTCAGGTAAGAGATCAGCGTAGTAGCTATTTACGCCTAAACGTTCGGCAATAATCTTTGCCACACTGTCGCGATCGCCTGTGAGCATGACTGTATGAATGCCCTGTTGTTTTAGTGATCGGATTGCCTGATCTGCATCATCTTTGAGTTCGTCAGCAATCTGAATATAGCCAGCATAAACATGGTCAATTGCTAGATGTACAATTGTGCCTTTATTGGAAGGAATTGTGTAAGCAATTTTTTCGCGTTGTAAAAAGCGTTCATTACCCGCAAAGATAGTTTGATTGTTAATCTGCGATCGAACACCATGACCAGCAATCTCTTCAAACTCACCAATATCAGACAGATCAGGAGCTTTCCCGTATGCTTCCAGAATCGACTTGGCAACAGGATGATTCGATCTCGCTTCTACTTTTGCGGCAATCTCTAGTAGTTCTGATTCTGTAAATCCATTGCTAGGAGCAATCTTAGCCACCTTAAAGTTGCCTTGAGTTAAAGTTCCTGTTTTATCAAAAGCAACTACCTTCACCGCCGCTAAGGTATCTAGGAAGGTTGACCCCTTAACCAAAATGCCACGCTTCGCTGCACCACCAACACCCCCGAAATATCCTAATGGAATACTAATCACCAAACCACAAGGACAGGAAATCACCAGAATAACTAAGGCTCGATAGAACCATTCGGCTTGCGTCGCCCCTTGCATTACCAATGGTGGAATCGTTGCCACTGCTAAAGAGATAAACACCACAATCGGCGTATAGATTCGAGCAAACTGCGTGATAAATTTCTCGGTTTCCGCCTTCTGACTACTGGCATTTTCGACTAAATCGAGAATCTTGGAAATTGAAGACTCACCATAAACCTTGGTCACGCGCACAGTGAGATATCCTGTCTCATTGATCATGCCCGATAAAACCGTATCGCCAATGCCAACAGCACGAGGGACAGATTCTCCCGTCAGCGCCGCCGTATTTAGTTGAGCATTACCTGCAATGACTTCACCATCAAGGGGGATTTTCTCTCCTGCTTTGACGATGATTACTTCACCTACAGATACAGATTCTGGAGAAATTTGCTCCACACCTGACTCGGTTTGACGAAAAGCGACATCGGGACGAACTTCTAAAAGAGACTTGATTGATCGCCGCGAATTGCCGATCGCCATGTCTTGAAACAATTCACCGATTTTGTAAAACAGCATGACCGCAACTGCTTCAGGTAATTTGTGAATGGCAAATGCGCCTACTGTAGCGATCGTCATTAAGAAATTCTCATCAAAGAAGCGACCACGCAGAATATTTCTTCCCGCAATTTTGAGAACGCTCCATCCACTCAGTAAGTAGGCAACTGTGAATATCGCATGATCTACTACCCAATAGTTCATCTCATGTAATCGCTCTTCAAAAATGAGACCAATTGCGAATAGCACAATTGTCGCTCCAACTGCGATCACTTCTCTCTTGATTCCTGAAGAGTCATCACCATGACTATGATCATGGTCGTGATCATGATCAGACTTCTTAGAATTTTTAGGCTCATTATCACCGCAACAACTTTTTGCCATGCATACCTCTGAATGATTGAACAACTATTCAATAGATTAGCAAAGAATTTAATTTATAGCCAGTATTGTTAAAATATAAAGCCCAGAAGAGAAACGGCGCGAAGCGCCGTTTCTCTTCTGGGCTTTTGGGCAAAAAATCAATAAACTTTACAATTCGCCCTCTTTTAAATGGTCTGCGACTTCTCGATAAAGATTAACTATATGCTTGTCTGCAAGGCTGTAGTAAACATTACGCCCTTCCTTACGGTAAGTTACCAATCTAGCCGATCTCAAAATTCGCAGTTGATGAGACACCGCAGAATCGCTCATTTTCATAGCTATAGACAAATCACAAACACATAACTCTTGTCCTGCAAGAGCAGATATGAGACGCAATCGGTGAGGATCAGACAGCACTGCAAAAAAATCTGCCATTTGTTGTGCTTCTTTGGACGAGAATATCTCAGACTGACAAGCAACCACCTTATCTAAATGCACCAGATGAATCTCACAGTTTGGTGCATCATCAGTTGTTATAGGCTGTGTTTTCGACTTGGCTGGCATGGCAATAAAAATTGATAATCATTTTCAACTTTAATCTTACCAGAGCCTTATTTTTACTTTGAACCTTAATTTAGTCCTTAAGCTATGCTTGCATATCCACAAGCCCCATCATGCCAAGATCTTCATGGTCAAGTATATGACAGTGATATACTGTTTTTCCTACAAAATCGCGGAACGGAATCCGAATCCGTACTGTTTCCTTAGCGCGAACACGCAGAGTATCTTCCCATGCTTGATAGGGATCGGGTTTGCCATTGCGATCGATTACTTGGAAAGGATTTGTATGCAAATGAAACGAGTGTTCCATCCCATCGGGATCTACGTTTGCAATCTCCCAATCTTCAGTAGTTCCCAATTTTACGGTGGCATCCACTCGATTCATATCAAAGGTTTTGCCATTAAATAGAAATGTCATTTGCATCCCCATTCCTGTCCCCATTGCCATCGACATTTCAATGCGGCGAGTTTTGACTGGTTGAGGTAATATTTCAACGGGAATGAGTTTTTGTGGTAATGGGAGGGGCTTTGCTAGTGCGTCTTTATAGGTAATCGTAGCGATAACTTGAGTTGCATTAGCTTCTGTTATACGATTGCCCATCATCATGCCGCCGTTATTCATGCCTCCCATCATCGCTAATCCACCGCGATCGTAAGGTAAATTTAGCAATCGATATTGTTTGGGAGTGCGATCGCCCCGAACTAATACTTCTGCGCGTTCACCGGGGGATAACAGTAGTTCTTTTAGCTCGACAGGTTCGGCGATCGCACCACCGTCAGTAGCAATCAAATAAAACGGATGATCTTCGAGACTGAGACGATAAAAACGAGATGTTGAAGCATTGATCATCCGCAAGCGCAACAAACCGCCAGAGGCTAAAGAGAATGTGGGATTTACTTGTCCGTTAACGGTAAGAATTGAGCCTTCCCGTCCGCGCATAACGTCCATATGATTAGGGACAGGAATTTTGCCATTTGCATCAAGTGCAAAATCTTTCAAAAATAAAAACTCTTCTTTAGCGGCTCGGATTTCGGGAATATCATCCAATGCACCACGCACAATAAAGATACCTCCCAATCCGCCAAACACTTGTTCTGCAACCGTTTCATGTATGTGGGGATGATAGAAAAATGTTCCTGCAGGATGATTTTTTGGCAGAGTAAATTCATAAATCTCGGTTGCGCTGGGCGGAACGGAAAGAAAGATATTGTCAGCTTTTCCAGTCGGTGGAATGTGCAGCCCATGATAGTGGAGATTTGTAGCTTGGGATAGCTTGTTGGTAAAATGGATGCGTACAGAGTCCCCAGCTTTTGCTTCTAATCTTGGTCCTGGAATTTGTCCGTTATAGGTCAATAAGTTGCCCTGCTGTTGCCCCAATTTGATGAGACTGGGACGTGCTTCTAAAGCCACATCTAATAAACCGTCGGGATTAGTTGTAAATACTTCAGCACCATTAGTTTTTTGAGTAAGTTGCCTTGAGGTACTAGCCCAACTGCATTGGGTTAATAGTACAGATCCAGTAGCACCAGCACTAAGGGAGAGAAACCTACGTCGATTAATGGAATTCATATACTTTTGTTCGGGCTATGAGCTAGGAACTAATGGCATAGAGACTTGATTGAAGAGGGTAATGTATCTCTAGTCATTACTTTTATATCTAGTTTGACTTGGCACAATGAAATCAGTATGAAATCTCCTGTTTGCTTACAAACCTTAATAAAGTGAAAGCTAATGATTCAGTTAATTTCATAGTGGCTTCATAATTCTATGAAAGTATGATTTGAGTTCTAATTTGCTGTAATAATTAAATCACCATGCTAAGTTCCATCATTAAATGGGCGATCGCCCGCCGTTGGTTGGTGATTGTCGGTGCGATGATTCTTAGTATTTGGATATTTCGTACTATTGTCCAAATGCCTTTGGATGTGTTTCCCCCCTTTGCACCACCGCAAGTTGAAATTCAAACCGAAGCACCAGGATTAGCGCCCGAAGAAGTGGAATCACTGGTAACTTTGCCCATTGAGAGTGCGATTAATGGTACTGCTGGAGTGAGTGCAGTGCGGTCTTCGAGTGCCGCTAGCATCTCAGTTGTGCGCGTAATTTTTAATTGGGGAACTGATATTTATCAGGCGAGGCAGTTGGTAACGGAGCGATTACAGTCTGCTCGGAGTAAATTGCCAGCATCGATCGAGACTCCGCAAATTGCTCCCATTAGTTCGCCAATCGGCACAATTCTTACCTATGCATTCACATCGAAAAATAATGACTTAATGGAAACTCGGCGACTTGTGGATTGGCAAGTCACTAACCGACTGTTGGCAGTACCAGGAGTAGCACAGGTAATTGTTTTTGGTGGGGATGTGCGTCAATATCAAGTGCTGGTTGCTCCTGAAAAATTACAAGCTTTTAACGTCTCACTGCAAGATGTATCGGATGCAGTGGCGGCGGCAAATGTGAATGCTCCAGGGGGATATTTGATTACGCCCGATCGCGAAAAGTTGATACGTGGCATTGGGCGCATTGAGGATATTGAGGCTCTCAAACAATCAGTAATTAAAGCTCGTAATGGTGTGCCTGTAAGAATTAGCGATATTGCCGATGTAAAAATTGGGGCGGCGGTGAAACGTGGTGATGCCAGTGTCAACACGCAGAAAGCAGTGGTAGCAATCATCAATAAACAGCCGCAAGCGGATACACCCACTGTCACCCGTGCCGTAGAAGCTGCGATGAATGAGTTAAAAGTAGGATTGCCTGCTAGTATTCAAGTGGAAACTACTTTCCGTCAAGAAGCTTACATTGATGCATCAATTGAAAATGTTAAGGAAGCCTTAGTCGAAGGCAGTATTATTGTGGCTCTAGTTTTAATTCCATTTTTGATGAATTGGCGGAACTTAGCCGTATGTTTAGCAGCTTTGCCTTTGTCTTTGTTGATCGGCGTGTTAGCACTCAATTGGCTAGGACAAGGCTTAAACACAATGACCTTGGGTGGTTTAGCGGTGGCGATTGGTTCGGCAGTGGATGATGCGATCGTTGATGCCGAAAATGTGTACCGATGCCTCCGCGAAAATAAACATTCTGATCATCCCCGACCCGTTTTAGAGGTGGTTTTTGATGGCTGTCAGGAAGTGCGCGATTCCGTATTTGGAGCCACGATTATCACAATCGTTGTCTTTTCACCGATCTTTGCGCTCACGGGTGTGGAAGGCAGTATTTTTATTCCGATGGGTTTGGGGTACTTAGCCGCAGTATTAGCATCTAGCTTTGTGGCGCTCACGGTTACACCTGCTCTCTGTGCAATTTTGCTGCCTCACGGACATTTACCTGAACGGGAACCTTGGGTAGCGCGATTTTTCAAAAAACTATATTTACCGCTCATCAAATTTGCGATGCGCCGATCGCAGATAATCATTGCGATCGCGGCGGCAAGCTTACTGATATCAGCGATCGTTGTGCCATCCTTTGGGCGCATCTTTTTACCAGAATTTCAGGAGCAGTCTCTAGTCAATACATTACTGCTCTACCCTGGCTCATCTCTAGAAGCAACTAATAGCGCAGGCTTAGTGCTAGAGAATAAGCTGAAAGACAATCCCAACTTCCGCAATATTCAAGTGCGTTCGGGAAGAGCAGAAGGTGATGCCGATGCCGCAGGGGTAAACTTGGCACATATTGATGTGGAGTTGAGTGAAGCTGGCATGAAAGATCGGAAGGCAAGTATCGATTTATTGCGTCAAGAGTTTGGGAAAGTGATCGGTGCGGCTCCCAATGTGGGTGGATTTATTTCGCACCGCATGGATGAAGTGTTGTCAGGAGTGAGAAGTGCGATCGCTGTCAAAATATTTGGTGCAGATTTAGCGCAACTGCGGATACTTGGACAGCAGGTAAATGATGTGATGCGATCGGTTGAAGGTGTAGTCGATCTGCAACTAGAACCACAAATTCCTGTGGAGCAAGTGCAGATTCAGTTCGATCGCATGGCGGCAGCAAGGTATGGATTAACTGTGGGTAAGCTTTCGGAAACCATTGAAATAGCGCTGAATGGGCTGGTGGTTTCTCAAGTTTTAGAGCAGCAGCAAACTTTTGATCTAGTCGTATGGCTGAAGCCTGAAGCCCGCAAGAGTATAGATACCATCGGTAATTTAATGGTTGATACATCTGATGGCAATAAAATTCCCCTAGCTCAAGTGGCAAAACTAATCGATGGAAAGGGAGCAAATACAATTAACCGCGAGAATGTCTCTCGATTGCTAGTGGTCGCGGCTAATGCACAGGGGCGAGATTTACGTTCTGTAGTGAGTGATATTCAGGCAAAAGTCAAAGAACAGATCCAAATCCCTACGGGTTACTACATTCAATATGCAGGACAATTTGAAGCTGAAGGAAGAGCTTCTCAGAATATTTTGCTGTTTAGCGCGATCGCCTTTGTTGCTATCACCGTAATCATGTATCTTTCGGTGAAATCCGTCGCATCTACAGTGATGATTATGATTAATTTACCTCTGGCATTAGTGGGCGGCGTGATTGCTGTCGCGCTAACGGGAGGAGTTTTGTCGATCGCTTCCCTAGTCGGATTTGTGACCTTGTTTGGGGTTGCTACTCGCAATGGTTTATTGTTAGTCGATAACTACAACACCAAATTTGCATCAGGAATGCCCCTAAGAGATTTGCTGATTCAAGGATCTATGGAACGACTCAACGCGATTCTGATGACCGCATTTACTTCAGCATTAGGATTAGCGCCGCTAGTAATAGCAGGTGGTGCTGGGAAGGAGTTATTACAACCATTATCAATTGTCGTTCTGGGTGGGCTGTTCACATCTACCGCCTTAACTTTGTTAGTATTACCAGCTTTGTACTCTCAATTTTGGAAGTACCTCATACCTACTCAAGTTCAATTAGATACTCAAGGTAAAACTGGTAGCGATCTAGATGGCAGGATTTTAGGGTAAGGATGTGCGGCGCTTCGCGCCATCCTTACCTCTAGATCACCACCGTAAATCTCCAGTCTTGAAAAAGGCAAATGTTTGAATTTTTTATTTGTGATAGCTTGCTCCAGCTAGTTTCACAGTGTTTTCATAATTGTATGTAAGAATCATAATTTAGTTCACCATAATTCAATTCATGCTCAATGCCGTTGTCAAATGGTCGATCGCGCAGCGTTGGCTGGTAGTGATTGCCTCAATCTTAATCTTACTCTGGGGATTTCGGGTACTAACCCAAATGCCCCTAGATGTATTTCCTAACTTTGCGCCGCCACAAGTGGAGATTCAAACTGAGGCGACAGGGCTAGCTCCTGAAGAAGTAGAATCTTTGGTGACACGACCGATTGAGAGTGCCATTAATGGAACCCCTGGTGTAGAAAAGGTACGTTCATCTTCGGCAGTGGGCATTTCGGTTGTGAAAGTAATTTTTACATGGGATACAGATATCTATCGGGCGAGACAATTAGTTACAGAAAGATTACAACAGGCTCAGAGTCAGTTACCTAAAGGCGTTGGTATACCCCAGATTTCTCCGATAAGTTCACCAATTGGGGCGATCGCTAAATATGCCTTCACGATAGAAGAAGGTGGTAAAACTGACTTAATGGAAGTACGGCGAATTGTTGATTGGCAGGTAAAAAATCGATTGTTAGCCGTTTCAGGGGTAACACAGGTTGTAATTTTTGGTGGTGATATTCGTCAGTATCAGGTATTAGTCGATCCAGTTAAATTGCAGCAGTACGATGTGACCTTATCAGCAGTTACCGAAGCAGCCCGAAAAGCAAATGTGAACGCGGCGGGTGGATTCTTGACTAGTCCAGATCGAGAACTCTTGATACGCGGGATTGGACGGATTGAATCAGCAGAACAATTGCAGAAATCGGTAATTAAATCGCAAAAAGGAGTGCCAGTATTACTCAGTCAAGTCGCCGATGTCAGAATTGGTGCAGAGCTAAAGCGGGGAGATGGGAACCTCAATGGCAAAAAATCGGTTGTGGTAATTGTGAACAAACAGCCTAACGCTGATACGCCATCAGTTACCAAAGCCTTAGAAATAGCGATCGCGGAAATTAAACAAGGACTGCCAAGCGATGTAAAAGTCGAAACGACTTTTCGTCAAGAAGAATTTATCGAAGCATCCCTTAAAAATGTCGAGGAATCCTTGCGGGATGGCACGATTATTGTCTCCGTCGTTTTGATTCTATTTTTGATGAATTGGCGCACTGCCATAATTTCCTTGAGTGCGATTCCGATTTCGCTATTGCTAGGGATGATGGTGCTGTCATGGACAGGACAAGGCATCAACACGATGACATTGGGAGGATTAGCGGTCGCGATCGGTTCGGTGGTGGATGATGCGATCGTGGATATGGAAAATGTCTATCGCCGTTTGCGAGAGAATCAACTCGCAGGCACACCAGTACCGCCTTTAGAAGTAGTTTTTAACGGCTCAGTGGAAGTTCGAGTTAGCGTTCTCTTTTCGACTGTGATTATTGCGGTGGTATTTGCGCCAATTTTTGCCTTATCGGGAGTGGAAGGTCGAATTTTTACGCCGATGGGTGTAGCTTATTTGCTCTCGATTGTTGCATCGACGCTAGTAGCACTAACTTTAACTCCTGCTCTTTGTGCCTTGCTTTTGGTAAATCGTCCCTTACCTCCCGATGAGACTTGGTTAGCGCATAAATCTCAACAAATCTATCGTCCTGCTTTAGTCTTCGCCATTCGTCGCCCTAGTATTGTTTTGGGAGTAGCGATCGCGGCTTTGATTGCTTCGATGATTATCTTGCCATCCCTCGGTCGAGTATTTTTACCCGAATTTCAAGAGCGATCGCTAGTTATTTCCACAGTTCTTTATCCTGGGGTTTCACTGGAAACAACCAATCAGGTTAGTTTGGTTGTTGAAGAGCATCTTAAAGATGACAAACATTTCAATGCTTTGCAACTGCGATCGGGACGCGCCCCTGGGGATAGCGATGTCGGAGGTGTAAACTTTGCGGAACTGGATGTAGAACTGAGTGAATCAGGGGTAAAAACACGTGAGGAAAGCGTCGAAATTCTTCGCAAAGAATTTGCAAAAATCCCGGGGGTGGCGGTAAATATTGGCGGCTTTATTTCCCATCGACTTGATGAGGTGCTTTCTGGTGTGCGAAGTGCGATCGCCGTCAAGATCTTTGGTGCTGATTTAGAACAGTTGCGAACCATTGGGCAACAGGTGCAAGCCGCAATGAATAACGTTAATGGCATCGTAGATTTGCAAGTGGAACCACAAGTCCCGATTAAACAATTACAGATTCGATTTGATCGGGATGCTGCATCTCGTTATGGATTGCAAGTCGGCGATTTGGCAGAAACTATTGAAACGGCTCTGAATGGCAATATTGTCTCTCAGGTTTTGGAACAACAGCAGGTATTTGATTTACTAGTGTGGCTAAAAGAAGATTCGCGCAATAATCTGGAAACAATCAGTAATTTATTAGTAGATGTGCCTGATGGCAAGAAAGTTCCACTTTCACAAGTTGCTAAAGTTTCTTTCGGTGAGGGACCTAACACGATTAATCGAGAAAACGTTTCACGTTTGATCGTGGTTTCCGCAAATGTGAATGGTCGAGATTTAGGCTCAGTGATTAAAGATATTCGCGATCGCATTAAGACTCAAGTGCAATTACCCTCTGGTTATTACATCCAATACGGCGGTCAGTTTGAATCTCAAGAACGCGCGACTGAGACTTTATTATTTGCTGGGGCGATCGCCTTTTTTGCCATCACCATCTTGATTTACTTCGCAGTTAAATCTATCCCAGCTACTTTTATGATCATGATTAATCTTCCACTTGCTCTCGTTGGTGGTGTAATATCTGTAGCACTGGGAGGTGGGATTATCTCAGTCGCTTCAATGGTAGGATTTATTACGCTTTTTGGAGTTGCGACTAGAAATGGATTGCTGTTAGTGGATAACTACAACACCAAATTAGCAAAGGGGATGTCCTTACAAACGGTACTAGTGGAAGGTTCCCTAGAGCGCCTTGTTGCGATCCTGATGACCGCCCTCTCTTCAGCCTTGGGCATGGTTCCTCTGGTTATTGGCACTGGCGCAGGCAAAGAGATTCTGCAACCGTTAGCGGTTGTAGTTTTAGGCGGGCTGTTTACTTCGACAGCCCTCACCTTGCTGGTTTTACCAGCTTTATATTCCCAGTTTGGGAAATACATCATTCCCAAATCTAATTTGGATAGACAGGTTGAAGTACTGTCTATCCAAGAATCTATCTCCTAAGGAAATCTATGCGATTATTTCAACCGATTCTTCTCAGTCTGAGTTTGGCTAGTTTAGCTGTACTAGCAGCCTGTAGTAACAGTACCCCAACGACGACAAGCTCAACACCTGCAACTACAGTAGCTAAGTCTGTTGAGACACCTAAAGCTAGTTCTTCTCCTAGCATGACAAAATCTGAAACTAAGAGTGATAATCCTAAAAAGGGAGGACAGGTGATTGAATCAGGAATCTATCATTTAGAGTTAGTTCCAGAGCCTGAAGAGAATGGTATCCATCTTGATTTCTTTCTACAAAAGGGTGACAATCACGAAGCAATTCCTGATGCCAAGGTAACTGCACAGGTACAGCTACCTGATGGCACTCAAAAGAATCTTGATCTAAAATACGATGCCCCTGAAAAGCACTATACAGTAGCGCTATCAGGTAAAGCGGTGGGCGAGTATAAAGTCGCGATTTTGTCAGATATTAAAGGTGAAAAGGTAAACGGGCGATTTAACTTTAAGTTGTAGTCATGTTCTTCTAAAAATAGAGATCAGGAAGGGGAAAACATCTTTCCCCTCTATATTCTTGATATTTAAAATCGAGCTACCTAGAAAATAGCTCGATTTCATCTTGATTTCATTATCTGGCTTTAAACTATTCAGTAACTAAGAAATTTGAGTTCTATGAATTTCACTAAATTGAACATCCTATCTCACAGTTTGAGTCTAGTAGCAATTATCTCGATTGCAACTGGAGCTTTAGCAGCCTGTTCCACAACAACTCCAGAAACATCTGCTTCTACTTCTACTGTTGCGATTAAACCTAGCTCTACGCCTGCGGCTGAGACGTCAATGCCTAGCATGGACAATACGCATAACATGAGCAATATGCATATGACAATGGATTTAGGACCAGCCGATGCTAATTTTGACCTTCGATTTATTGATGGTATGATTCCGCATCACAAAGGTGCAGTTGAAATGGCAAAAGAAGCTCAACAAAAATCACAGCGTCCTGAAATTAAAAAACTAGCCGATGAGATTATTACCGCTCAAGCTAAAGAAATTACTGAACTACAGACTTGGCGCAAACAATGGTATCCCAATGCTAGCAACAAGCCAATGGCACACAATGCTCAAATGGGACATATGATGGAGATGAGCGATGAACAAATGAAAGGCATGATGATGAGCCAAGACTTAGGGGCGAAGGATGCTGAATTTGATCTACGCTTTATCAATGCGATGATTCCTCATCATGAAAGCGCGGTGACGATGGCGAAAGACGCTTTAGCTAAGTCAACCCGTCCCGAAATTAAAAAGCTTGCACAAGATATTATTTCTTCTCAGCAAGCAGAAATCAAACAAATGCAAGAATGGAAGCAAGCTTGGTATAAGAAATAATAGAAATCAGGAGAGGCGGCGCGAAACGCCCCCTCTCCTGATTTCTAAATTCTTTGACGCGCCTAAAATGAGCTTGAAAGTAAACTTGGAGAAAACAGTCAATGAATGATCAGAAGCCAAATAATCATGAAAGCGGAAAATTGAAAGAACCGCAAAATTCCAGTATGTCTGGAATAAAGATGATGATGGCGATGATGATTGCCTGTTGTGCTATTCCAATCGCTTTGATCTTTTTTACAGGAGGCGGTTTAGGCTGGTGGCTAGGACGCTCTAATCAACAAATAGCTAGCAATCAACCAACTAGCCAGCCAAGCACTCCCAAAAAATCGCCAAAGTTAGCTAATAATGTCACCCTAACTCCTGCCCAAAGTTGGCAAGCCGATAACCACATTCATGGTTTAACTATTAATCCTGAAAACCCAAATATTATCTATATTGCTAGCCATAATGGACTGTTGCAACGTGCTGAATCAGGACAATGGTTTTGGGTCGGCAAAGATCGATCAGACTACATGGGCTTTACTGGCGATCGCACTAACTTTCAACGCTTTTACTCTAGTGGACACCCTTCAAGTGGCGGCAATCTTGGTTTCCGTATTAGTGAGAATGGAGGTGAAGACTGGCAGTTTATCGCAATGGAAGGAGTGGATTTTCATGCTTTAGGTATTTCTCCAAGTAATCCCAAAGTTCTTTATGGATGGGCTAGTTCAGGGGCAAAAGGTTTGTTTGTCAGTTCCGATAGCGGCAAAACTTGGACACAACCCAAGATGATAGGACTAACTGACTCCCCATTCGATCTAGTTGTCGATCCTGAGAAACCCGATCGCGTGTTTGCGACCACCCGTTCAGGTATGTATGAGAGCGTAAATCGTGGTGATGACTGGACTGCGATCGGTGAAACTCAAACTGCGCCAATTCTGGCTTTGAATTTGGTCAAGCAAGGTGATCGCACAATTATGTACGGCTATCGCTTTGATAAATTAAATTCTGGTATCTATCTTAGTAATGATGAAGGTAAGACTTGGGAGAAACTTTGGTTAGAAACAGATGGAGTGATCGTCAAGCTAGCTGTTGCTCCTAGCAATTCCCAAATTCTTTATGCTGCTAACGAAAAGAATCAAGTTTTTCAATCTCAAGATGCTGGCAAAACTTGGAAAATATTGAGCTAAGAATAAGTAAAGTTACACTTGATTTACGCAGACTGGGCTGTACTCAACATATAACGTTTAGCCATATATAGAACTAGCGGTGGCAAGATTATCCATTGCAATAGTGGCAGCCAGCTAATGGCAATAACTGGGACGAGGAACACTGAAACGCCGTAAAGTTTAGCAATGTGGATGCGATAAATTTCTGAAATGAGGGTGTATATCCAACCTAGAGCCGTAAATAGTAATGTTGATTTCCAATTATTTCTGAGCATCCATTTGCGCGATCGATATAACCCAGCTACCATCCATCCACTAATCACAGTAATTACTCCATCTCCTACAGTGCAGTGGGTAATGTAGTTAACCTTGTCTGATAGAGAAGACATCGCGTAGAAGTCAAAGTAGGGTGATTCCCAAACTTCATAAACGAAGTGCAGTAAAAAGGCGAATAAAAACAAGTTTGTTTCTGGTGCAGCCAAAATTTGAGCTATCCATTGGTTTATCAGCTTTTTCATCACAATGCTATTTTATCTACAGAATTTTTGCTCAACATTACAGAAAGATTAAAAGTAACCCTCTATTGTACTAAAGAGTAGATTAAATATTGGTTAACAATCATTTTGTTTTGTAATGTAATCAATCAATTTAATTAAATCAATCTGCAAATCAATCACAGGGTTGAAATAATAAAAGAGAACCAGCCTATGTCATTCCTTAACTGAAATAGAATTATGAAAAACAAGTTTTTGATCTACAGCCTAGCAGGGCTTCTTAGTAGTGTTGCTGTGACTGGTTTTGCCGATAGCATACAGGCTCAATCACCGACTACACCTGAAAGTTCTCAACAATCCCGATCAATGCAAGTCGATCAGCATTTTATCGAAATGATGATTCCTCATCACCAAGATGCGATCGCTATGGCTGACCTTGCTTTAACTCGTTCTCAACGCCCAGAAGTTAAAAAAATCGCTGAAGCGATTAAACAAGATCAAACTCGTGAAATTCAGGAAATGCGTACTTGGTATAAACAATGGTACGGCAAAGAAGTTCCTCTAACCTCCATGACTGACATGGGGATGATGGGAAACTCTCCTAAACAAGGTTCTGGCTCTCCCATGATGAATATGGATAAAAACATGATGAGCATGATGAGCGAAGGCTCTCCCATGATGAGCATGGGAAAGGACAGTATGAGTATGAGTTATAACATGATCGCCATGGGACATAGCATGATGAGCATGGGACAGAACATGATGAATATGGGGCATAGCATGATGAGTATGGACATGGATGCGCTCAAGACGGCTTCGGATTTTGATAAGGAATTTGTTCGCCAAATGGTTCCGCATCATCAAATGGCGGTGATGATGGCTCAGATGGCATCGGGACGTACTACTCGTCCAGAAATCCGTACTTTGGCTCAGTCAATCATCAAATCTCAGAATGCTGAAATCATGCAAATGAAGGGATGGCAGCAAGCTTGGAATCGATAATCTAGTAAAGTTAAACGTTCATTTTCAATAGATTAGCACTTACGCAAAAGAACGAACCGTAGGGGCAATTCATTAATTGCCCCTACGGTAAAATAATTAATTTAGAGGATGAATTTAATGAATCTTAAAGAGCCAAGTAATCAGGACAGTAATGAATCGAAAGATTCTGATAAGTCTGGAATGAAGATGATGATGTGGATGATGATCGCCTGTTGTGCTATTCCACTTGCCATCATCTTTTTTACAGGAGGAGGTTTAGGCTGGTGGCTAGGACGCTCTAACCAACAACCATCTAACCCGCAACCAACAATCCAGCCACCCAATTCCCAAAAATCCCTGAATTAGTAATGTTATTCTAGATTTCGCTCAAAATTGCTAAGTCGATAAAATAAAACATTGATTTAAAAAGGATTCAAAATGAGTAAAGTTACACTTAACTTACGTGGAATGCATTGCGCTTCCTGTGCTAATAGTATTCAATCAGCGACTCGTTCTATCTCTGGTGTTGTTAGTAGTAATGTTAATTTTGCCACCGAAGAAGCGGTGGTTGAATTCGATGATCAAAAAACATTTACTTCTGCTATTCAGAAAGTAATTAAGGATATTGGCTATGAAGCGATTCTGCCAGATCAAGTAGATGCCGACTCTGACAAGAAAGCTAGACTGACTGAGAATCAAGACTTAACCCGTAAAGTGTGGGTGGGTGGAGTGATTAGCGTAGTTCTAGTAACTGGCGTGCTGTCCATGATGACAGGGATACAGATCCCTTTGATTCCCGATTGGTTGCACAATCCTTGGTTACAACTTTCTCTGGCTCTGCCCGTGCAGTTTTGGTGCGGTAGTTCCTTTTATACTGGTGCTTGGAAAGCCTTTAAGAATCACACAGCTACGATGGATACATTGATTGCATTAGGAACTCTTGCAGCATTCTCCTATTCACTTACTGTCACCTTCAATCCTAGTTTCTTCATCTCTCAGGGCTTGAATCCTGAAGTTTATTATGAAGTGTCGGTAGTTGTGATTACGTTGATTCTTTTAGGTAAATTATTTGAGAATCGTGCCAAGGGAGAAACTTCGGAGGCAATTCGTAAGTTAATTGGATTGCAAGCAAAGACAGCGCGAGTCTTGCGTGATGGCAAAGAGTCAGACATTCCCATTGAAGATGTGCAAATTAACGATATCGTGCTGGTGCGCCCAGGAGAGAAAATTCCCGTCGATGGTGAGGCGATCGCAGGTAACTCGACAGTCGATGAGTCAATGGTGACAGGCGAAAGTATTCCCATTGAGAAAAAGGTGGGCGATCGCGTAATTGGCGCAACGATGAATAAATCTGGCAGTCTGCAAATCAAAGCGCTTCATCTTGGTAAAGACTCAGTTCTCTCGCAAATTGTGGGACTTGTGAAGGATGCTCAAGGCTCAAAAGCACCGATCCAGAGACTTGCTGACCAAGTGACAGGTTGGTTTGTGCCAGTCGTAATTTCTATTGCGATCGCTACATTTGTAATTTGGTTTGAGATTATGGGCAACATCACCCTAGCCACAATTTCTGCTGTGGGTGTACTGATTATTGCCTGTCCTTGCGCTCTTGGCTTAGCGGCTCCCACTTCGATCATGGTTGGAACTGGTAAAGGCGCAGAAAATGGAATTTTAATTAAAGATGCAGGTAGTTTGGAACTTGCTCATAAAATTCAAACTATTGTTTTAGATAAAACGGGAACTTTGACCGAAGGGAAGCCAGTTGTTACGGATGTCTTTGCCCTTAACAAGAATGATGATGAATTATTGAAATTAGTCGCAGCAATTGAGCGTAATTCGGAACATCCTTTGGCTGAAGCGGTTGTGAACCATGCTAAGCAGGAGAATATTACTATTCCTGAAGTGACTGAGTTTAGCGCGATCGCAGGTAGTGGCGTGCAAGGAAAAGTAAATAACTCATTAGTACAAGTTGGCACAAGGCGATGGATGGATGAATTAGGAATTAACACAAGTGAGTTGCATCAATATCAAGACTCATGGGAAACAGGCGGCAAAACTGTCGTCTTAATCGCGGTTGACAATGTGGCTCGAGGCTTGATTGGTATTGCTGATAAGCTCAAACCTTCATCTCAAACAGCAGTGGCAGATTTGCAGAGAATGAAAATAGAAGTAGTAATGCTGACAGGAGACAATCAATCAACTGCCGAGGCGATCGCTCGTGAGGTTGGGATTAAACGAGTATTTGCGGGAGTTCGACCCGATCAAAAAGTTGCCAAAATCAGAGAACTGCAAGCTGAGGGTAAAGTCGTAGCGATGGTCGGTGATGGCATTAATGACGCTCCTGCCTTAGCTCAAGCTGATGTTGGTTTAGCGATTGGTACAGGAACAGATGTGGCGATCGCGGCTAGTGACATCACTCTAATCTCAGGCGATCTGCAAGGAATTGTGACCGCGATTCAACTCAGTCGAGCTACGATTAGTAATATTCAACAAAATCTGTTCTTTGCTTTTATTTACAATGTCGCAGGAATTCCCATCGCCGCAGGGATTCTTTACCCGTTATTTGGCTGGCTGCTCAATCCAATTATTGCGGGTGGTGCGATGGCGCTTAGCTCTCTCTCTGTCGTCACCAATGCTTTAAGGTTGAGAAATTTTCATCCTTCTTCAATTAAATAAGAGAATAACCATGAAAAAACATCAAGCGATCGCTATTCTAATAAGCATTGGCTTATCCGTTGGTATAGTTTCTAGTATGTCTGCACAGGATATGACAAAGCACAATTCAAGCTCCAAGGGATTTCAACCGATTGAACAACCGATCGCTCTTAAAATTGCGATCGCTGTAGGTGGTTTATCACTAATGGTTACGCAATTATGGTGGTTCCTTTTGAGTAAACCCAAATCGCAACAAGCAGAAATTAGTGATGGCATTCAGGAAGTCACAATCACCGTCGATGGTGGCTATGTACCTTCTTTGGTAACAGTTAAACGCGGTCAGCCCGTTCGATTGCAGTTCGATCGCCGAGATCCAAGTAGTTGTCTAGAGAAAGTTCTCTTCCCTGACTTCCATGTTGCTCAAGACCTAGTTCTTAATCAAACTACACCTGTAGAATTTACGCCGCAAACTGTGGGAATGTTTCAGTTTAGCTGTGGCATGGGGATGTTTCACGGCGCGATCGCTGTGGAGAATTAGTCCAGACAATTTGGAGATTAAGAAATTTTAATTATTATTTGGAAACCTCTTTGGATGAGTTTCTATTGCTTACTGCACGCTGTAAAGCAGCTAGAGCGCGGTTGTAATTAAGAATGGATTTGATACGATTTACTTCTGCACGAGTAAGTTCATTTTCAGCAATGATCACATCAAGCTGAGTAGCTACTTCTGCCTTAAACTGCAAACGGGCTATTTCTAAACCTTCTTTTGCCTGTTTTAACGCAAAATCTGATGTCTTGATATTTTTAGTGTTTGCCTGTAATGTTTTGTAAGCTCGCTCTACTTGAAAGCGAATCTGATTTCGGGTATCAATAAAACGAGTTTCGGCGATCGCCTTATTTGCTTCTTCTTGTTGCGCCCCTGCTAAGGCTGCTCCACCATCAAATAAGTTCCAACGCAATCTAATGCCAACAGCATAGCCATCTACTGTATTGAAGCGATCGCTCAAGTTGTCTCGCACTTGATAGTTGGCAAATAGACCAATTTGGGGCTGCGTTTCGCTAAGCGCAATAGTGCGTTGCTGTTCGCTAATTTGACGTTGTGAAAGTTGTTGCTCTAATTCGGGACGATTTTTAAAAGCGAGAATGATGCTCTCTTCAAGGGATTGTTGCCACTGTCCTTGTGCCTGCACTGGATCGGAGGCTGTGAAATCAATAGATTGTACTAAACCGAGTAGTGGCAATAATTGACGACGTGCAATTTCTAAAGCGCTCTGTGCTTGAACAAATTCTTGTTCAGCATTAGCCAGTTGAACTCTTGATTTGAGAATGTCGTATTTTGAAACCCTGCCTCCTTTTTCTAATGCTTCAGCGTCAACCAGACTTTTTTGAGCATTTTGGGTTGCTGCTTGGGTAATTCTTACTTGCTCCGCAGTTTCCTGTAGATCGTAGTAAGCATTAGATATCTCTAGTCGAACTTGCTCTTTTAGTCGGGTTACTTCTAATTGGTCAGAGCGCACTAATGCTTCAGCGGCAGAAATCTTTGCAGATCGTCTTCCGCCATTAAATAGGTCATAGCTCAATTCGAGCTTACCTGTAAGCAGGTTTCCTGTTTGCTCAACCTCACCTTTTTTCAACTCATCAAGAGTATCTTTCGCATCTCGTTCGTTTGCAAATTCTGTTTCTAAATTAAGAGTAGGGAGTTGGGTTGCTTGGACTTGCCTTAATGCAGCTTCACTACGTTGAAGTGTACGTTCAGCAATCTGTAATTCACGGTTATGTTCTTGGGCTATTTGGATTGCTTGTTCTAAGGTAATTGGCTGTACAATTTGTAGCTTGACCTCTTCAGGCTTTGTTGGTAACTGTAAGGGATCAACTTTCTGATCTAGCTTAATTGGCTCTAGATATCCCTGACCATCAGAGCTTTTAGGGGGTAATGGGGAATTAGTTATCGAAGGCTCAGCAGTAATTTCTCTTACCCAGAATAAAGAAAATGTCATACTAGTGCTAATCCCAATAAGAGCAGCGATCGCAAAGCATTCTAGGGAGAATATTGGTTTTTTAATGTGTTGATGCAAGATTCAGTTATCCTAACTCAGTCTGTATTTGCTTATAACTATTTAGCTAATAGCTTGACAATAAATTAAGAAAATGAAGCCATGATGAAATTGCCTAAAAAAAGTCGATTTTGTCTTGTAATTTCCCGATCAATGAAGTTATCTGAAGGTAAATATTGTTTATCTCTCTTGCCCGTAGCCCAACATATGACGTTTAGCCATATATAAAATCAGAGGTGGCAGGATTATCCATTGTAGAAGTGGCAGCCAGCTAATATTAATAACTGGCACGATTAGCATGGAAACGCCGTAAAGCTTAGCAATACGAACGCGGTAAATCTCCGAAATGAGGGTATATATCCACCCTAGAGCCGTAAATAGCAATGTTGATTTCCAAGTATTTCTGAGTATCCATTTGCGCGATCGACATAACCCAGCTACCATCCATCCGCTAATCACAGTAATTACTCCATCTCCTATAGTGCAGTGAGTAATGTAGTTTACCTTATCTGACAAAGAAGGCATTGCGTAGAAATCAAAGTAAGGTGATTCCCAAACTTCATAGATAAAGTGCAGTAAAAAGGCAAATAAAAATAAATTTGTTTCAGGTGCCGCTAAAATTCGATCTATCCATTGGGTTAATAACTTTTTCATTGCAAGTCTATTGGTTTGAACTATTTACTTTGAAATTCAAGATGGAGTTTGATGATTGTTGATAAAATTAATTAATTATCATCAAGTGATAATTAATTAATATTAAGTGGAAAGAAGAGCTAGTTTTTTGAGTTTTGAGAATCAATCTCCAATAGCATAGCAGTGCTTTCAGAGATTGATTTACATAGAGGTCTTGAACCGTTTTACTGCCGATCTAAAATCAAGCCTCAATTTGTATCGTGAAGCCGAAAGCTAATCCCATGATTTAGGATTATATTCAAATTTTCGGAGACTTAAGAATTGCTAAAAGGATTAACCACCATGGAACTCGGAGAGATGGAATTAACTTGGCTCTAGATTTAAGTATCGGTAAACCTTGTGGCAATAAAAATCTGAGGGAGCGTAACGAAGCAGGGCAATGACCATATTCATCAACTACTCCGTAATAATTTGCTAGTTCCGCCACAATTTGAACTTTACCATTTCTCTGCATCAGGTTCGAGTCATTACATAGGGCCGCAATAACTCTACCGACAAACAAAGGAGTTTCCCAATTAAACTTATCAGCGATCGCCGTAACATCGACATTGTTATCAGCACTTTCAAAGTTTGCGTCCGCCAACTGATGAAAATTTTCAGTGCCGACAATCCCCGTCCAAAGCGAAATTGAAGCAACATTAAACGGCTTTAATTCGACAGCCATATCAGCCGCAAGTCGATCGCAAGCCGATTTACCAGTACCATAGGCAACGCCAAAGATAGGAGCTAATCCACCCCAAGAAGAAATCGTCACGATCAAACCTTGTTTGCGCTGGGTCATCATCTTCGCGGCAAAATGACTTGCCATATAGTGACTTCGCAAACCGACTTGATTGCAAGCATCCCAAAGACTCAGATCTGCTTCCCAAAAAGGTTTACCCTTAGCAGCAATTAGCGATCGCACCCCACCGAAAGCATTATTCACTAATAGATCCAATTGTCCATTTTGTTCCCGATCAATTTGCTCAAATAGAGATTTAACCTGTCGATCGTCACTGTGATCAACGGGAACTGCAATACAAATTCCACCCGCCTTTTCTACTGCGACTTTAGTTTCTAGTAAGCTTCCCGAGCTAGTTTCTGTAGAATTTGTCTGATGCACACTGCGCCCCGTGGTATAAACCAGTGCACCAGATTCGCCTAAACCAATAGCAATACCTTTGCCAATTCCCCGTGAAGCCCCTGTTACCAAGGCAATTTTCCCTTTTAAATTTCCTACCATGCAAAAGCCTCTCTATTTTGCGAACCACTTTCCAATTATCGCTTACCGATGAACTCGCGATTGGCATGACCAGTCTCTTGTATTGCTTGATTTTCCCTCACTCATCTTCAACAATAGCTACAAAATATGCTGAATCTTCCCTATGAAATATTTCCAGAGATTAGTTGAGAAGATTATGCTTATAAAATTTGTGTTACATAAAACATTCTAGTCAGGAAAGTTAACAAATAATTGTCCGACAAAAGTAATGATTAGCAAAAAAAAGTAGCCCCACGCCAAACTTTACAAAACGTTATTTGAAACATGGAAAGACTAAAAATTACCCTCACCAACACCGATTATCGCCAATGCGTGGCTCTATGCCTAAAAGGTAATGGTCATGCGTCAACCATCAATCGTGCACAGGTATTACTTGCTCTGCATGACGGTGTGGACATCTCCGAAGTAATGCGAGTGCTGCGGGTTAAAAGAACCCGCCTCTGGAGGTTGCGGAAGCAATATCTGCAAGGTGGATTAAATGATGCTTTAGCTGATCGGCGGAGAAGATCGTAATGTTTCAAATACAGCCTCAATTGCCTGTGTGTATGACGTTTGGTTATTGACGAGAAAAGAACTATCGATCAGAATGCTCTTCAAAAGCAGATCTTCGAGGGCAAGGCGATCTCATTGCTGCCTATGCCTTTTGCCTATCTATGCATCACGTCTTAAATTTTTCCTAGCGAAACACTATGAAAACCTATCCAATTAATCCTATGAGAATTACCCATAGAACCCACCGCAGCAAATTCCTCAACCAAATCCAAAATCTTCAGACAGCCACATTGACAGCTGCGATTGTGGGAATCGTCATCACCTTTACTTGCTCTAAAGGGATGTATCTCACGGCGCTACTTGCCTTGATTGGCTTACTATTAGCCTTCCCGAAGGTATTGCTGATGCTCTATGGCAAATTCGAGCAAATGATTCGGCATTACAAGTACAGTCCCGTTTTATTACTGGGCATAGCGATCGGCTTCCTGATTGGTTTACTGCTAATTTTTACAGTGGAACCAGCCCAAGCCCAGTTTTTTAATAAGACTCAGACATGGATGACGGGTGCAATTCCTGGTATCGATACAGGACTAGTTGCTTTGATTTTCAATGTGCTGAGAGCCTTGTTTGTAATTTATCTGGGGATTGGACTAGTGAAGGTGATTCAATCAGCCAGAAACGATGATGACTGGCAGCAAATGGCTAGGACACCATTGATTCTGGTAGTGACGGTGACGATGGGCGATATTTTGGCAGGCATTATCACGGGTGCAGCCTAAAACTATGGCCGAAGAGTACAAATTCCGTAAGGTCAATGCCATTTTGGGTGCAAGTCCCAAGATTGGACCTTTTCCCACTGAGTTAATTATTCCTTGGGCAATTATCAGCTTTACCCTGTTCATGATTTGCTATGCGGTGCTGAATCTGCCTTGGTTGTGGGTATTGCTGATTGTGGCTTGGGGCGATGCGACATGGTGGATCTTGACAGGTTCAAAACCCTATCGATTTTTATCAAAGTTTATCCCTGTGCCGCGATGGACAAGAGGTGTTTATCAGTACAGAGGGATGCGTAAGCAGGAGGTTAGGAAGTATGCAGAGCGTTAATCAAAAACGATATCGCCATTTTGAAAAAGAACTCGCCGTAGAATGTCTACTCAAGTTTGAACTACGCGGTCGCACCGTCAGTTGCTTTGTGCTTAAGCAAGGTCAATCATCTCTGGAATCATTACAGTTTGTATTTGGCTGGGAGTCAAAGGGGATTCACACGACGCTATCAACCGAGCAGGAAGAATCGCTCTTTGAGGCGATTCAATCAGGTTTAAAAGATATTCCTGATGGTGAAAAGCTGACGGTGCATTTTGGTTCGGTTAGCTCCGACAGCGATCGCCAACAGCAACTCCAAGAACTCTACGAACAAGCGGATACGCCGCAACTAAAGTTTCTGGTGATGGGTGAAAAGCAAAGGGTGCAGGAATTAGCGAAGTCAGGACTACGCAAACCTAAATTCCTGAGACTTTATGCCACTTATACCCTGCGTGGCTCGACGGCTGGAGGTAATGATGTGCTGGAAAAAGCACTGGCTTGGATACAGAAGCTGTCACAGCAATTGATGGGACAGGAAAAGCAAATCGAGCAGGAGCGTCATGAGATTGCCTTTGCGAAGGCATTTACCGATGGTTTCTTGAACTGGGAACAGATTCTAGTAAATCGCATGGGTTTAGACCTGCGCCCACTGACCGAGCAGGAACTATGGGAACACCTCTGGCAGCAATTCAATAGCAGTAAACCACCAGCAATTCCGCAATTGCTAGTGATGTCCGATCACGGTGTGGAAGAGCGCATCAATACGCAAGTGCATCTGAAAACACTATTGCTAGAGCGTCCCGATTCAATCCCCTTTGCTGACAATGGGTTTGTTCACCTCAAGGGTGAATATATCGGCGTACTCACCTTCATGGATAAACCAGGGGGCTGGGTATCCAAGGGTAAGCAGATGCGCTATCTCTGGGAGGCGATCGCCCGCGACTCGGTGGCAAATACGGAAGTGTTTTGCCAATTCACGAGAGCCAATGAAACCATTGTCAAAGCAAATATGCAGCGGGTTACCAAGCAGAGCATTGTTTCGCAAGAGCAATCCGCTTCCTTGAATAACATCAACGTCAATGCGTCGCTGAAACAGCAAAAAGCAGTCAAGGCACAGGAAGCGCTTTATGAGGGAGCCATGCCCATTAATGTGGCAGTGGCGGTGTTGATTCGTCGTCCTAACTTGATTGCTCTTGATGATGCCTGCCGTTATTTTTGCAGTTGCTTCCAGCGTCCTGCATGGGTCGAGCGCGAGACTGAATATGCATGGCTAATGTGGAAACAGACCTTACCAGTAACAGTGGGTAATTTACTAGCTCAACCCTTCCCTCGTCGTCATGTTTATCTATCCGATGAAGCAGTCGCGTTTACAGGTTGTGTGATGCCCAGATCGGTCGATGAGAGTGGCTTTGAATTGATTACAGAAGAAGGCGGAATGCCTCTTTATATCGATGTGCGAAAGCATCGCAATATTGGTATTTTCGCCACTACTCGTGCGGGTAAGTCGGTATTGGTATCGGCAGTTTTATCCCAAGCCCTATGTCACGAACAGCAAATTGTGGCGCTAGATTTCCCTAAGCCCGATGGCACGAGTACGTTCACGGACTACACCCATTTCATCGGTGAACTGGGAGCCTATTTTGACATTAGCAAAGAGTCCTCGAATCTGCTTGAGCTGCCAGATCTACGAGCCTTTGACCCCGAACAAGCCGAAGAACGGCTGCGGGATTTCAAATCCTTTGTGGAATCTGCCCTGATGACAATGGTATTTGGGGCAAGTCAGCATGACCTGTCCTCATCAGAAAGACAACTGCGGCAATTGATTCGAGCTTTGTTAGTGCCTGTGGTCAATAGCTTCTTTGACGATCAGCAGATTAAAGCCCGATATGACAAAGCGATCGCTGATGGATTCGGGACAGAAGCATGGAGCAATATGCCCACCCTATCAGACTTTCTCGATTACTTTTTGACAGAGGGCAAAGCGGAAATTACCTCCGATGTTGCCGATAGCGAACAGATCGATCAGGCGACTAACCAAATTGTGATTCAACTGCGATTCTGGCTTAATTCCAGAATCGGTCGCGCCATTTCCCGTCCATCGACCTTTCGCAGTGATGCGAGGTTGTTGGTATTTGCCCTGCGAAACCTATCGGAAGCGGAGGATGCGGCGATTTTAGCTTTATCGGCATATTCGGCAGCCCTGAGACGCGCTTTATCATCACCCGCCAGCATCCTGTTCATCGATGAAGCACCAATTCTATTTGAATATCCGACGATCTCGGAAATGGTAGCAAGGCTCTGTGCCAATGGAGCCAAAGCGGGTATCAAAGTAATTATCTCGGCACAAGACCCTGACACGATCGCGAGATCGCCCTCTGCCCCAAAAATCCTCCAAAACCTATCAACGAGATTGATTGGTCGCATTCAACCCTCGGCGGTAGATAGCTTTGTCAGCATCCTCAAATATCCCAGAGAGGTAATTGCCCAGAATGCGGAGGAGCGATTCTTCCCCAAACGCGAGGCGATCTATTCGCAATGGTTGCTGGATGATGCGGGTATTTACACCTTCGTGCGCTTTTTCCCTAGCTATATCCAACTGGGCGTTGTAGCAAACAATCCCGACGAGCAAGAGGCACGTACCGCTTACATGCTGGCGATGGCAGATCCCTACAAAGGGCTAGCTGCTTTTTCGCGCGAGATGGCAAGTGCTTTGAGGGATGGGCGCAAGCTGAAATTACCCGAACTGGCTGCTTAATTTTTCATCTCTAGAAACTCCTGACACCGCCATGAATAAACCAAAAACCCGTCAGATTTCAGTCATCAGCCTCGCAACCTGTTCGCTTTTGCTACTGAGTCCCCACCCTACGGATGCTCAAGTGCCATTACCACCCGAACTCACAGGATTAATCCAGCAGGTCAATCAACTGATTACCTCGATCAACTCTGGCGATTTCTTAAAAGCTCAAATGGACAAGCTATTGGGGCAGTACTTACCACAGGTACAAACCGCCATTACTGAGTCAATCGGACAACTGGGATTACCAGATCCCAGTAAAGCCGAAGCCACAGTCCTCGCCCAGATCACGGGAACCTTTAACAGTGCGGGGCTAAATGACACATTGATCAATCAAGGTGTAGTCACATCTGCGATTACCAATACCTCGATCCAAAATGTATTGGGAGAAGAGGGGCAAGCAAGGCTGAAGAAAACCCTAGAAGATATGCTTGTCAATGCCCAGAATGTCGGGCAGCTATCTTTGAATACGGCGACAGGTGCAGCCAACAGCACGGCGATCGCCGATGTCTCCCAACAGATCGCCGCGAACTCCGTCACCTTTGCTCAAAATTCATTATCCCGTTCCCAACAGGTGAATGGCTTGTCGCAGCAAGCGCAAGCCGCCCTATCAACACAGGATGTTCTCAAGATTGTGGCGCAACAAAATGCGGGTAATTCGACAATCCTTGCCAATATCGCCTCCCAGTTTGGTAACAATGCCAGTCAGGTCGGTAATGTCGCTAATCAACTGGGGTTGCTATCGGAGCAGAACTCACAGGTAGCCGAACAAAATAGCCAACGCGCCCAGATTGACGCTCAACAATTAGCCCTACAAGTGCAGCAAACCCAACAGGGAGCTACATCTTTGCTCAATCTCGACCAGATTAATGCCTCACTCAAGGGCGATCGCCAAGATCGTTTGATCGAGCGTAACTCCACCGTGCAACAACGGATGCCCTATACCTTTTTAAGATAGCGAGATAACCGATGCTGATTGCTCAAGCGATTGTCAACAATTCCGAAGAGGTGTCGCTAGCGGTGCAAGGCGCATGGCAGAACACTTGGGAACTTGCCTTTAATGGCACGCTCTATAAAGCGCTCACCAATCTGGGATTAATCATTGCTGTGGCTTCGCTGTTGCTATGGACAATCCAATTCACCAAAAACTTGATTGATGACCAGAGCTATCGACAATTTGGCGAGTTAATCTGGCCCGTAATTGTAATTGTGCTGCTCACCAATGGCGGTCAAAACCTAATTGGACTCACCAATGGGATGCGGACAGTGATTAACAATGCCAATAACTCGGTCTTAGGTGCAATTACTTCAACTGCCCAACTAGAGAAAACCCTATCCGCCCTAGCTGATTTCTCGGTCGCCCAAGAACAAATTATTGCTTACCGTCAGCAATGCAATGGGCTTACTAAGAATGAGGAGATGCAGGTCTGTTTACAAGAGGTAAATGCTAAAGCTCAGGCTTTGCTCGGTAATTATCAATCTAACTACGGTGCGGTTGCTGCGGCTCTGGTTGGCAAGTTACAAAAACAAATTGCGAAGGCAAGTGAAAATCCTCTCGAAGCCGTTACTAATCTCTTTCCTGGCACAGTGATTTCAAGGTCAATCATGCTGGCGGCGATCGAGACTTTTATGGTGGCGATGCAGTCCGCGTTTCAGGCTTTGATTGAGGTCGGGTTTCTGCTCACAGGTTTACTCGGTCCTCTGGCGGTTGGTGCTTCCTTACTGCCCATTGGCGCAAAGCCCCTCTATGCATGGATGACGGGATTCTGGTCGCTGGGGATGGCAAAGCTGAGCTTGAACATTGTTACGGGACTGTCGGCTACAGCGATCGCCGCTTCAGCACAAATGGATACGCTCTCGATCGCAATTGTTCTGGGTCTACTTGCGCCAATTCTTGCCCTGTCCCTATCGGCAGGTGGAGGCATGGCAATCTTTAGCGCCATTCTCTCAGCGGCAAGTGCCGCCGCTTCCGCAGGTTTAAATATCGGTCTACGCATCTCTAGGTAATTCCCATGAACTCATATCCAAATTCAGAAGTGAATACTGAACCAAACCCAGAAACAGATGAAACTAATGCTTTCCATCGCTTTATTCCTGCTGGTCTATCCCACCGTAGTAAAGCCAAAACTCCTAAAGACGTATTGGTGGTATCGATTTTGTTCGGCATACTTGGCTTATCGGCGCTCAATAGCTTAGGGCTGATCGCTCTGATCGGAGCCTATGCCTCCCTTGCTTCCCAGAAACCGCCTACGCTTGTGCAATTGTCGGGCGGGAAAGCAATTACCGCGATCGCCAGTGAGAATAAAACCAGATCTCCTGAAGTGGTAAAACAGTTTGTTACCCAGCAGGTGATGGCGCTAATGACGTGGACAGGAGAACTGCCCTCTGATGCTAGTCAAAATGGGAAGCCGCTTTTAGATACTGGCGTGGAAGTTACGGCGGACAAGGGCTTGAAAAAGAAAATCACCACCACGGCATGGCAAGCCAGCTTTGCTTTTTCTGAAGACTTCCGTAAGGGATTGCTCTCATCGATCGCCGAACTCACTCCGATAGAGGTTTTCTCAGGTGGCAGCAAGGTGATTTTAGTGCCTCAGAGCATTACCGCACCTGAAGAGATTGAAAAGGGGAAATGGAAAGTGAATCTCGTGGCAAATCTGGTTACTTTCAGTCCCCTCAATCAAGTTGGCGAATCGGTTCCCTTCAATAAGGAAATCTTTATTCAGGCGATCGATGTGCCGAATCTGAAAGCGGATGCTTCGCCTCTGGAGCAAGCCATTTTCAAAGTGAGATCCTCTGGGCTAGAAATCTATGCCATGCGAGATCTCACCCGAAATGATTTGAAATAACTTTTCCCTGTCGATACTTCAAGGAGTTGTGATGAGTACCGAAGTTCAAGAACCACAATCAGCAAGCATGACCGATGAAATTGACTTTGCTCGGTTAACTGGGTTTCAACCCGATGTTGTCAATGATGCGGGCTTGGGAATAGATGATTTTAGTGAAGACCCAGATCCAGAACAACATCGGACGATACGCGGTATCGTTGGTAGCCCCTTTTCTAAGATGGCTTTGGTTGGTGGGGTCGGTTCTCTAGGATTTTTGCTGGTTGGACTATTCATGAATAGCATCATGTCGCCATCTAATGCCAAGCAATTAACAGCTAAATCCAGCGATGAAAAGCTTGCTCTAACTTCAACTGTCGATCCTAAGGATGCCGAAATTGCCAAGTTCAAGACGGATTTAGCTTTAGGCAGCCAGCTTTCTGCGGGTAAATCGAAAACACTGCGTCCAGCAAATCTACCAAAGTCAGATGCATTGGCTTCTAAAGGTGACTCTAAAGACAAGTTAGAAACCAATCCCGTCCAGTCTGCCGATCTCCCAACCGTCTCACCCGTAAGGAACCTATCGGCTCCGCCCCTTGAGCCAATACCGATGCGTCAGGTGATGTCACAGCCTACGCCTGTGATGCTTCCGCCTCGTAACTTTTCCGCTAGTCCCACTGAAGCTAAAAATCCCGCCGATGAATGGCAGCGTTTGGCAAGTATTGGCAGTTATGGCAATCTGGCTGCACCTACGGAAATGCCGAAAGCGATCGCGGTCAGTCCCGTTGCTACGAATAGCGCTAACAATAGCAATTCCGCAAGTCCTCCGATTGAGAAACCACCCTTAAATTCACTCACCAGCTATCTCGCTCAAGCGGAAAAATCTTTGCCAAGCGCCACACCTGCGAATACTTTGCTGGTCGGGACGACAGCCAAAGCCGCTTTGAAAACATCGGTCGTGTTCTCCACCGATGGCAGTCGAATTATGGGTAGCGCTCCTGGAATTGTTCCTAAATTTATTGTCACTCTCCAAGAGCCAATTACGACGGCGGATGGTAAGCCTGTGATTCCTGCGGATGCGGTTTTAATCGTTACCGCGCGTCCCCTTGATGCGAAATCAGGGCTAGCTGAATTGGATGTGGTTGGTATAGCGATCGCTGGGCGCGAGTTGATTCCTCCACCTAATGCGATTACCTTGCGTGGTGCAGAAGGTTCGCCTTTAGTCGCGGACAAGTACTTCGATCGCGGGTCGGAAATTAGCGGTATGGATGTGGCGAGCTTCATTACTTCGGCACTAGCGGAAGTTGGCAAACTTACCAACAGTCCTACAACTACTAGCAGCATCTCATCCATTGGCGGTAGTGCCACGGTCAGTACCGCGCCGCCGCCCAACTATCTGGGTGCGGCGATCAGTGGTGGCTTTGGCATTCTCTCGGAAACTTTGAATCGTCGCAGTCAACAGGCGATCGAGGATATTAAAACCCGTCCTAATGTCTTCTTTATCCCCGCAGGTAAGGAACTGCAAGTGTTTGTCAATCAAACTGTGACTTTCTAGCTAATACCAATCTTCTATCAACGATCCAGTTCTATGGTTATGAACTTTTTGCCATGTCGAAAATATGCCATCTCAGGGATAGTCTCTGCTCTAGTCTTGTCGATGCCCGCGATCGCTTATGCCGAAACGATCTTTCCTGCCAAGCAGCAAATTGGTGTCAGTCAGGCGATGGGTGTAAGCGGCGTGACATCAGTAGTGAGCCTATCGCCGAGGCAGTCGTTAAATATTAGCTTCATCAAGACAGGCGAGATTATCAAAAAGGTGTGGTTAGGCAATCCTTCTAAGGTGGTCATGGATTATGACAGTCCTCTTTGTAAGGACGGTGCGAACGATAGCAATTGCGGGGCAACGGTAATTAACCTGCGGCAACTTGCTCAACCGATTGATTTGGATATGAATTTACCTGCCTCGGCGCGAGGAGATCTCACATCTCTAACTGTGATCACCACAGGAGCAGGAGGGCTGAGAAATCTCTATCAGTTCCAATTAGTTCTGAATGTCCCGATTCCTGCCTACAGCATTTTGGAAGTCGTTCCCGATGCTCAAATCCCTCGCCTTGCTCCGCTTACACCGACTGCTCCTGCTCAAACGAATAAAACCTCGTGGGATTTCTAATTATGTTGTATAAACGTATCGTCCAAATAACGGCGTTAGCGATCTCCTCTTCGGCGATCGCTATTTTCAATCCTGATTTTACTACGGCTCAGTCTTTGCCCATGTCCACGCAGCCAATTGGGAATGCTCAATCGGTGATGATTCCTGATTTTACGAAAATCAGTTTCGAGAATTTACCGAAAATCCAAGTTACCACCCAATTGCAGCAACAGCTATCGCAATTACTTTCTCCATCGGCATTAACCAATCTGGCGATCGGTAGTTTTGTTAGCCCAGATCGCTACCTGACCGTGGGTTCGCTTCAGTCTCTGGGGCTGGAGCAAATGAGCCTACAGGCGATCGCTAGTCGTGCTGGTGTTTCCCTTGGCAATGTCAGTCTTGGTCAACTGGGCGAACTTACTTCACAGCAGACGATTAATAGTTTGTTGCAGTCACTGCCAGATCTGCGCGATCGGTCTATGAGCCAAGTTCAACCCTTCCTCGATCTGGTTACTCAGAAATCTGGATCTGCCAATCTGAGTGGTGAAATGTCCGCTCTTACTGTGGGGCAGTTAGTCAATACTTTTCCCGACCTTGGAAATTTATCCTTGAGCAGTCTTGGCGATCGGTTGAATAGCTATAGTCTCGAATCAATTTCAGGATTTGCCCAATTACCTTTAAGCAATATTCAAGGTGCATCGGGCGTGGTTTTATCGGATTTGAATGCTACGGGTTTAGGTAAACTCAGCCTTTCCCAATTTCCTAATGCTCCCGCGTTACTGCCGAATGTCAGGTTTGGCATGGTGGATATTGCCCTTGGCAATAGGGAAAAGAATCGCATCAATCCGATTAGTGGTGGCGTTACCGAGTCTGGATTTCAAGCGGTGGGTTGCGATGGTAATACTGATTGCCCGCACATTGAGGTTACAGACTTTGCGGGTGGTTACTATACTGGCAAACAATGGATGACCGCATCGCAACAAGTACCTGATGGTTACGGCTTTTTAGGTGGTCTATTTGGCAATCGCGGCCCCGCAGGCAATCATCCCTTTGGCGATGCTTTTCGCGTCACCATTGAATCTCTAGATGAGGCTACAGGCACAATTACCCTCGGTCTGCGGTTTCGTTGGTGTCAGCGATCGTGGTTTGTGGATTTAGGTTGTACTCCCTACATTACGCCGCCCTTACCCTTGGTTGTTCTCCAAGAAAAGAGCACGATTCCCTATGCCGTTCCCAGTAACGCGACAGCCAATACGCCGATTTCCACTAGCAAACCTTTCAGCCAATAGATTGCCATGAATTTTTTGATGTTTTGGTTTAGCCCAAAGAATCTCTCAAAGAGACTATTTTGGCTGGCGATCGCGGTTTTGATCACTTGCCTATTTCCAGTAGAGATCGGGTATTCACAGAAGATTGATAGTTCACCAGAAGCAGAGAAGAAGTCTTCAGCCAATGGTTTGCCTCCTGAATTTGCTGCCATTGCTAATCAGCTATTCACACCCACAGGCGGCATTATTGCGGCTTGTGCGATCGGTATGGTTTTCTTGAGCATAAATGGTGGCGGCAATAGTAAAAATAAGCTGGCTAATGCTCATTGGGCAAATGGTGCGGAGATTGCGGCGGCAAGGAAAAAGGCTAAGGAACAGATTAATCGCCGCGAACGTAATAAGCTGTCTCTGTTTATCGTTAAGCCTAAATTGATTTTTCCACCCGAATTGATTTCTCGTCCAGGGGTGGCTACACCCAACCATGAACTACCTATTACGGGACAAAAGCCTAAAGTGATTCAGGTATCGCAAGCGGATCGGACGATCTGGCTTCCTGATGCTAATCGTGGCATTGCCGTACTCGGTGGTACGGGTTCGGGTAAAACCTATGGCGTGATTGACCCTGCGATTCGTAGTGCGATCGACCAAGGGTTTCCGATTATTCTCTACGATTACAAATATGCTGAACAGTCCTCACGGATTGCAGGCGTGGCGGCGGCGGCAGGATATCAAGTCAGTATCTTTGCCCCTAGTTTCCCTGAAAGTGGCATCTGTAATCCCCTCGATTTCATTCGTGATGCGGCGGATGTGGATATGGCGCGACAGGTAGCGATCGTGCTAAACCGCAACTTTAAATCAGGTGGCAAAGGTAGTGAAGATCCTTTCTTTACTAATAGTGGCGACCAGTTGATTCAAGCAGTGCTGTTACTAGCCAAGACCACTCCCTATCCCGATATTATTTTCTGTGCCAAGGCTTTGGGTGCAAATAACTTGCCCGCTAGAGTCCAGAATGCCAATTTGCCAACTTGGGTGGAAACTAGCTTTGGGCAGTTGATTTCCATGGCAGATTCTGAGAAAACCGTTGCTTCGGTCATCTCGACGGCAAGTATTCTCTTTAGCCGTTTTATGTCCCCTGATATCCTCAGCGTATTCTGTGGCAAGACCACAATTCCGATGCAGTTGAAAGGCAAGCAATTGCTGATTATTGGCATGAAGCGGGAAAAGCAGGATGTGGTTGCACCATTATTGGCGACGGTTTTACATATGATTGTCACCCGTAATGTGGTGTCCACTAAGCGTGAAGATCCTCTGCTGGTGGCGATCGACGAGTTGCCAACGCTTTATTTGCCAAGTCTTGTCCAATGGCTGAACGTTCACCGTGAGGATGGCTTGTCCTGTATGTTGGGTTTCCAAAATTTGGTGCAGTTAGAAGAAACCTATGGCAAGGAGGTATCAAGAGCGATCTTTGGTGGTTGTGCGACTAAGGCAATCTTTAATCCCCTTGAGCCTGAATCAGCGAAGATTTTCTCTGATTATCTTGGTGATGAGCATTTGAAGTACAAATCCAAATCCCGTAGTTCGGGTGGTGGTCGGACTAGCACCAGTACATCAGATCAGGAACGTACCCGCAAACTATTTGCTCCCGAGGACTTTCTGAAGTTACCGCAGGGTAATTGTATTCTCATTTCCCCTGGCTATAGCTCTAAGAAAGAAGCAAATGTACCTCGGCGTTGCCATATTAAAATTCCCAAAGTTGATGCAGAGAGATCTGATAGAAGCAAGTCCAAATGGGAGTCTCTAAAAGCTAGGTTGATTAAATCTGGCAGTCAAGTACCAATTACAGATGCGGCGATCGCTTTGCGTAAAGATTACTTTCAAGAGCATTTTCCTTTACCTGCCAAAGATGCTCCCAATGCTCCTAAGTCCACTGTGCCTGCTTGGGCTGAAGGTTTATAGAGGTAAATTATGGTTTTTATACAGTCATCGGAAGCGTCTCAGGCTAATGCTCAACAATTGGCGATCGCTCAAACTACGATTGAAGCTCTAGCAGAACTACTGAGCCGATTGTTAGGCAAACAGGAAGAGTTATTGCACAATCCTGATGGCAATAAACAACAGCTTGATGCTCCATCATCGGGATTCAGTGATGCGGAGTGGGATCGGGTATCTCAGCAATGGGAGCAGGACATCATGGATGATTGGTGGCGCAGATATCAGGCTACACCAGATCGCTCTACTGCTCCTGAGACTTCCCAAGCTTTGACTGTCACCTCGAATAATCCTCGGGATAAAGGTGATCCAGATTTTGCGATGCTTCCCAATACACCGATTCAGCCATCACCGCTATCTGGCAGTAATCTACCGCCATTGCCTGTTCCTGTTGAGCAGAACTATATCGATGTGGATTGGCGAGAACTCCCGAAAATAGAGTTAGCAGAGCTACTGCGTCGCGATTTAGATGGAGATGGGATTACTGATGTCGATGAACTGCGGATGGGACTCAATCCTCGCAGCATTGATACTGATGGCGATGGCATCAGCGATCGCGATGAGTTGGGACATTCTAATTCTCTGTCGTTTGATGATTTCCGTCAACAAGTAATGGCTGCGGTGTCGGTTGCCCTAGTTGCTAAATTGGGTGTCGATGGCAAGTACGAAGCAGAAAACTATCGCATTCAATCTCAGGATAATTTCTATGAGATTTCTAATCTTGATAATGAGGCGATCGCTAAGTTTGAATTGCAAAGCGATCGGGCTGTGTTTACTGAGGATAGGACTACTGTTGACCAACAGATTGACTTTACTAAAACTGCTTTTAAGACGACGACTGTGGATATTGCCAGTTTGACTCAAAATCAGGGTTATCTTGCGTCAGTAGATAAGCTGGGAGATCTAGCTCCTGCTGGGGCTAGGGGTGTGGTGGTCGTGGAAAGTGTCCTTAATGAGACTGGTCAGGAGTCGTTTAAGGGTGGATATTATGATTTTCAAAGGAATCAGGATGGTGATATTGCGATTGTCAATAACCATACTGGCAAAGATATTTTGCGGACTACTCAAGGGCAAATCTCTCTTAATGCGATGACTCCTAGTGATTTAAACAACTTCCAGCAAGCATTTCAGCGGATGAATTTACCTCAGCCGATGCTAGAACAATCCAGCCCTGATTTAGAGCGTTAGGAAAAGGCGATGATTACTGCAAACCCAGAGATTGATATGGCTCAGTTCATGGCTGTATTTAACCAAGTTGTGGAACTGCATAGCGTCCATATTTTAGCGATCGCTGAACGAGAAATGTCTTCTATTACTTTGACGGATTTAACGATGATCGATAAAGATGATGTATTTGATGAAGAGTGGCAACCATCTCAGGTGCAGAGCAAAGATAGCGATACTAATTCAGGTGCTGCCGATTCTCAACAGGTGAATGCTGTTAACCCAGAACATAACCAGAACAATTATGCAACCCAGATTCAGAATTTAGCTCTATCAATGTTTGATGGTTTGAGTAATCTGCGTAAGGATAATTCTGAGAGTAAATCTGAAGATGTTGAAACTGCTGCTATTCCCAGTTCTCCTAGTCAAATTACTGATGCAGAGCGAGATCTGAAACTGGCGCGGGATTGTCGCGAACTGTTGCAAGTAAAAGGCAAAGATGATGGTAATAATCTTATCTTTGAGCGTCCTGATGGCAAGGGGAATTACAAGTTCAATCTCGAAAAAGCCTCGGATACAATTACTTTAAAGGCAAAAGATCGTCCTGTTAATCCGATCCTTGTGGAGTCGCAGGGAAAAATCTTAGAGTCTCATGTTACCGACCTTGATGCGGCAAATATTGCTAGGGCTGTGGAGATGTTAAACGTACAACAATCTAAAACTATTGAAAATTATAAGTAAGTCTGTTTGGTGGTAAAATTTACACAGGTACAAAAACATGAAAAAGCTGTTACTCGTTGAATCTCCATCCAAGTGCAAAACCATTCAAGCAATCCTTGGTAGTGAATGGCAAGTGGAAGCCTCCTTTGGTCACTTTACAGAACTTGCCAAAGATGGTGAAGATAGCTTGGGCTTTACTATGCATTCAGATACCAACAAAATTGAATGTCGCTACCAATTGACGGAAGGTAAAGGACAACAGGTAGTTGCTAAACTACGCGCTGCTGTGAAGAATGCTTCAGAAGTCGTACTTGCTACCGATGGCGATCGCGAGGGTGAGGGGATTGCATGGCATTTACAACAGCAACTCCATCTGCGTAATCCTAAACGCGCTGTCTATAACCAGATTACGCCCACGGCGGTTAAAGCAGCGATCGCCAATGCTCATCAGTTGGATTTAAACTTGATTTCGGCTCAGAGAGCAAGACAATGCTTGGACAGGTTGATTGGGTTTAAGGTTTCGCCTTTGGTGCGTCGTACTAGTGGCGGTAGCTCGGCTGGTCGGGTGCAGTCGGTAGCTTTGCATATTGTCTGTCAGCGTGAACGAGAGATTAATGCCTTTGTGCCGATTACTTACTGGTCGGTATGGACGGAATATGCTGAAGGCTTCACCGCTTTCTATGCGGGTAGTAGCGAGATTGAACCTGTGCTTGACGATCAGGATGTCACCGATGATGCGGCGGAAGTGAATGCAGAATCTACGGTTGAATCAAAACGAGTATTGTCGGAAGCGGAAGCTGCCCGAATTATTCAAGTAGCGCGTAATCATCCCCATGTCGTTCGTGAAGCTACGGGTGTCACTGCTCAGAAATCGCCTTTGCCGCCTTTCATTACTAGTTCGCTCCAGCAAGCTGCTTCTGTGAGATTAGGGCTATCGCCTGAAGAGACGATGAAGGTGGCTCAAGAATTATTTGAGGGTGTCGATTTGCCGAACGGACGTAAGGGTTTGATTACCTATCACCGCACTGATAGCACTAGTCTCGCTCCTGAGTTTTGTGCTGAAGTGAAGGAATGGCTATCGCAGCACGATCCTGATAATGTCCCTAAGAAAACTACTCGTCATCGCGAACAAGCGACTGCTCAATCCGCCCATGAAGCGATTCGTCCTACCTATTTGAGTATTACTCCAAAAACGGTTAGAGATCATCTCAGTGCCAAACAGCATCAACTCTATGAGTTAATCTGGCGCAGAGCCGTTGCTTCTCAATGTGCTAATGCTTTAATTCAAAAAAGTCGGGTGATTATTCAGGCAGGTTCGACGCTTTGGCAGACTAGGGGTAGTATTCTCACCTTTGCGGGTTATACGCGCTATTGGAATGATTTGAGTAAGGATAAACATATTCCTGCGTTAACGAGTGGTCAGACTTTGGCTTTGGGAAATGCAGGGTTTACGCAGAAACAAACTCAACCTCCTGCTAGGTATAGTGAAGCAAAGTTAGTACAGGTGTTAGAGCGTCAGGGTGTGGGTAGACCGAGTACGTTTGCGGCGATCGTCAAGACGCTTAAGGATAGAACCTATGTATTACTCAAGGGTAAGGTTCTCGAACCTTCGGCTTTGGGGATGTCTACGGATGATGTGCTGCATAAAACTTTTCCCGATCTGCTCAGAGCCGATTTTACCGCAGGGATGGAGACGACTTTGGATGAAATCTCGGTGGGTAAGTTGGAGTGGCAAAGCTATTTGATTGGTTGGCATCAGTCCTATTTTCAGCCGATGTTGGCGCGGGCTTATACAAATCTCGGTGCAGATTTACAACCAAGTAATCGTAAAAATGAGCTTTCGGATGTGGCTTGTCCTACTTGTAATCATCCTCTCAGTAAGATTCCTTCTAAGAAGGTGAGTGGTGGGCATTTTCTCAAGTGTGAGCATGGCTGTGAGAATCTGGTGATGTTTTGGAGCGATCGCCGTAATCAGTGGGAGATTCCTCAACCGAAGGGCGAAAATGCAGTGACGGCGGAGGTGACTAGTTTTGCTTGTCCAGTCTGTGGCAAGCCTTTGGCTAAGTTTCCCTATGCTAAGGATGGTGTGGATAAGGTGATGTTGAAGTGTGCGGATGCTCAGGCGCGTCAACGCAAGGATCATGCGGATGTGGTCTTTTTCTGGTCTTCTCAGGAGAGGTGGTGGTCGAAGAAGTTTGGTGATTTGGATGAGGCGGCTAAGCCGAATTTGGGTAAGAGTTCAACTGCTAAAGAGAAGAAAGCTGCTCAGGGAAAGCCAAAGCGAGCGAGTAAAGTGGCTAAGCCTAGTCCTAAAAAGTTGTGTTGATAAGCGAAATATTTATGAAATTTAGTATTATTTTTCCCTAACAATATTGATAAATCTTAAAACATTTAATACTAAAATTAGCCATAAATGCTATCATGCATTGACTTGTAAGTTTAGGAGCTTGTCATTTTTTACAGATGATAAGTAATTTTGAGAGAAATGGTTGTAGGAACTAGCTCTGCTAGTGAGTTATTGGAATCTGTTTATACTGCACTCGATCTTGATCAAGGTGAGCTTTTGAGTGCGGAATTTTCCCCTACCCAAGAAACTAAGTTAGAACAGTGGCTAAATAAGGGGGACTGGTTATCACTTGCAAAGCAACTAAAAGCCGAAAAGATTTTTTTTGTAAAAGACGATCCTGTTATAGTTTTTGCTAGCTCGAAATCTCAAGACGTTTCAGCTTTGAGAAAAATATTTAATGATATTTGGTGTATGGCAAGACCTCAAAGGTTATTCCTCGCTACTGATGGGGAGTTAGCTGTATATGATTTGACAAAGCCTCCTATCAGAACCGATGAGGATTGGGAGAAGAATAAACCTTTAGCCTTAGTTAGAAATATCTCTGATGTTGCTAGAGAATTAAAGAGCTATCGTCGAGGGAATATAGAATCTGGGAAATTATTTGAAGAAGAACATTTTGGGAAAGATGATCAACGTGCGGATCAATCTCTAATTCGTAATTTAAAGATTGTTCGCGACAATTTAACAAGCTCTATTTCAGGCAAAGAACTAGAGCCGAAATATGCTCATGCACTAATAGGCAGATCTATATTTATTCGCTATTTAGAAGATAGAAAAATCCTTACAAAAGAGTATTTTGAGAATGTTGCAAAAAAACATAATAACCCCGAATGGAAATCAATACTTGATGCAAAACTGAACAAGCCAGACATTAATCAGGATATGGGAAAGCGCTTATATCCAAGAGTTTTAGAGAATAAAGAGTTTACATATGCTTTATTTGATCAATTGTCAGAAGACTTTAATGGAGATATGTTTCCTTCCGATCCTGACGAGAGACAAGCAGTAGATGTTCAACATCTCAGATTACTACAAGGTTTTTTAAGAGGAGATGTAGATAGCCAACAAAGTCTCTTCTTTTGGGCATATAAGTTTGACATTATCCCTATCGAGCTAATTAGTAGCATCTACGAAGAGTTTTATCTGACCACAAATGCTGATGCAGGAAATCATGGAACACATTACACTCCAAGCTCATTAGTTAGATTCGTTTTATCACAAGTTCTAACACCAGATTGTCTTGAAAAAAAACCTAGAATTCTTGATCCATGTTGTGGATCGGGAATCTTTCTAGTTGAAGCTTTTAGAAGAATTGTGCGATATAGCTTCTTTAAGAAAGGTAAAATGCCAAGTCCAACAGAGCTTAGAACAATTATCAGAGATCAATTAGCTGGCATTGAAATTAATGAAGAAGCAGTACGAGTTGCAGCTTTTAGCTTGTATTTAGCCCTTCTACATTTTCAAAAGCCCCCAGCAATTTGGCAACAGATTAAGAAAGGGCAACGTCTCCCCAGTCTAAAATATCAAGCTAATTCGATTAATGCTGGGGAAAAATTCAATAACTTAATTGAAGCAAATGCTTTTGATGTTGCAGAAAAAGTTAACGATGAAGATGTATTGAATAAGTTTAGTAGCAATTGTGCTGATGTTGTAATTGGAAATCCTCCTTGGGGGCAACCTAAAAAAGGTGATAAAGCAGGAGCATTTGCTTTGCAGAAAGGACTTGATTGGTGTGAACAAAACAATTATCCAGTTGGGGATAAGGAAAGATCACAGGCTTTTATATGGAAAACTCTTGATTTCCTGAAAGATGGTGGTGTTGCATCTTTACTTGTTTCTACTGGAGTATTTTTTAAACATCATGAAAATAGCCAGAAATTCCGAAATCAATGGTTATCTTCAATCAAACTAATAGAAGTTATCAACTTCTCTCATGTTAGAGATATTTTTTTTAGTGGCGCAATTTCTCCGTTCGCTTCTGTAGTTTTCCAAAAATCTTCTACAGTTGATCCTCAGTATCAATTAGTTAACTATTTTTCAGCCAAGAAATCATCTCAAGCTATTCGTTTAAAGTCAGTTATTCTAAGTTGTTCAGATCTTCAAATGGTTCACCAATCAGATTTACTTGAGAATGATAAGCTTTGGAAAATCTATTGGTGGGGTAATCACAGAGATCTCGCTTTGATCAATAATTTACAACTCAACCCATCTCTCGAAAAATTTTGCGACCCTGAAAATTCAGGGAGGGGATTTGAAGAAGGCTCAGGACAATCATCGATTGGAAATATTTTAAACTATAAGGAACTTCCTACTAAAGAATTTAAAAAATATGGAAGCATTAACAAAAAATTACTAAAGTCTGTCCCGCTAAAAGTAAATCGCAGGGGAAAGAGTGAGGGCTTATATTTTGGAAAGCGTATTTTAGTAAAGCGTGGTATTACTCAGCAGTCTTTCCCAAAAGGACAAATTATTTCTCGCTTAGAATCAGAAGAATTTTGTTTTCGGCATTCTATTTACTGCATTAAACTTGCTCAGCCAGATGATTGGAAATATAAGATTATTTTGGCAATTATATGGTCATCACTTTCTCGATATTATTTTTTCCTGACTACTAGTACTTGGGGAATGTGGCATCATGAAATTCATTATCAAGAATTACTAGATTTACCAATTCGGCTTCCTGATTCTCAAGAGAAAATAGATCAAATAGTTAATATAGTTGACCAACTCAACAGTGTAGATTTATCGCATCAAAAAACTTCGAGATCAAGAAATAAGAACCAACTAGAAATAAACATCAATACAGATATACCAAATCATAATAATCTATTGGAAGGTATAAAGGCTCTCGAAGACAAGCTCGATGAAGCTATATTTGATTTGTATGAACTCAGGATATCTGAGCGTGATTTGATTCGCGATATGTGCGATATTGGTATCGAATTTTTCTACAATGAAATAGAAAGTCAAGCCATCAAACCAATTATAACTAGAAATTCTAAATGTAAGTATGGGCTTCTACAAACGACTTCATCTCTCAATGACTCTGATCTGCCAGTTGAGCTTAAGAATTACCTCAAGATTTTACTAAATACTTGGAATCGAGAATTATATCCAGAAGGGGAATTCAGTTGGCGAATAATCCCCTCTGATCAAGCAACAGCAATGCTATGTGTTGTTTTGTCTACACAAGAAGTAGGACATATTCCCCAATTTCTTGACAATGATGAGGATGCTTGGGCGACAGTCCTCAGTGAACTTAATGATGCCTTGTTAGTTCCGTACCAGAGTAATCGCGTCTATATTGATGGAATTGTTCGTGCTGTCACAGATACTGACATCATCATTATTAAACGTAATGAAAAAAGACTATGGACAAAAAGTATGGCTCGTGAGGATGTAGAGGCAACTCTTCTTCAAGCAATTAACTTACAGGAGTCTAAACAAGGTATTTCAGTATGAGCCGACCTCTGATTAGCAAGAAAAATTCATGGAATAATTTCGAGAAATGTGTTTTGGAAGTATTCAATATTGCATTAATGATGCTACATGAAAAACCAACTCTTCCGATAGAAGAGGATAGTGTAAAAAGTGTTGACACTCTAAATCGTCAATTAGATTGCTGTTTACCTCACGCCATCATGAAGTGGGAGAAGATTAATAATGCAGAAATTCCAACAACTCCAAAACCAAATCTTCGTCAACAGCCTGACCTTAATAATGATCAAGTGATTAATGATTATGAGAGGACAAAACCTGATTTCCAATGGGAACTTAGGGACAGATCGGGAAGTAGCGATAATCTAAACTCAATTTTTATAAATTATGCGATTGAATGTAAGCGGTTAGGGAAAGACTTGTCGTCACAGAGAAATCTAAATAAGGAATATGTTTACAAAGGTATTCTTAGGTTTACAACAAATACACATCGTTATGGTCAATCTACTTCTTCAGGATTAATGATTGGATATGTCCAAAATACTGACTTACAGATAATTCTGAATGAAGTAAGTAATTTTACTTTGTCTACTTCTTTACCTGAACCTTTGCTTTCATCCAAAGGTTGGGAAAAGGGTGTTAGTAGACTAGATCATAAGTTAGATAGACCAGATATTGAGCCTACACTTTTTGAATTAAGACACCTGTGGATAGATTTACGCCATCATTATCAACAACCATCAAGTTCTTCCATAAAAAAGGCTAGTACACGAAAGAAATCAACAGCACAGAAATCTAAATCGTCAAAAAGTAGACCCAATAAAGATTCTAGCGTTGCAGAATAATACATAAATTAGGCGGATTTCAGAAATCAGCGGTTAGTCTAAATCTTGTTTCTAAGCCTCTAACAAATCTTTGTTTTATATTCAAATCAGCAACGCCTTTAATCCCACCCCATGACCTTCACAGCAGTCCTAGAGAACATAGCCCGATCGCCGATCGCCACAAAAATAGGCGAGAAACTTAAAACAGCAAAAAGCATATCTCTATCAGGACTATCACGCTTAGGCAAAGGACTGATTAGCACCCACCTATGTCAACAACAAGCCCAACCATTAGTCATCGTCACCGCCACCGTTGAAGAAGCAACTCGCTGGGCTTTACAACTCCAGTCAATGTCATGGTGCGTTTATCTATATCAACCCCTTGACACATTTCCCTACGAATCAGCCCAAATCGATTTAGAAACCGCTTGGACAAGGATTGAGATATTAGCGGAATTGCTTGCCAAACCACAGCATAATCTAGCGATCGCTACCACCATTAACGCACTACAACCCCATCTACCATCCACTCAAGTATTCCAAAAACATAGCATCTATCTCAATATCGGCAATTCACAATCAGTTAAATTACTTGCCGAGGCTTTTTCCAGATTAGGATATGAAGAAGTCAAAGAAGTAAAAGAATCAAAACAGTGGAGCCGCAAAGGATTTAGTTTTGAAGTGTTTCCAGTTAATCGAAATCTACCAGTGCGCCTAAGCTGCAATCGCGGTACTGTCGAGAAAATCAGAGAATTTGACCCCACTAATCCTAAAAGCTTCACCGACCTATCCAGCATCGCGATTGCCCCTGTCGATTTGGATGAGTTGGTTTCTGCTCATAAAGCTACATTACTGCATTACTTACCCAAGAACTTTGTCGTTGCTATTGATGAACCCGAACAATGTCAGAGCTATGGCGATCGCTGGTACGAAGCTGCGGAAGAACTTTATCAAAATCAATATCCTCAAGCCGATACACTGAAACTGCATTGGGACTTTGCTAAGTGTATGAGTGAGGCAAAGAAATTTCAGATGCTTCAACTTAGTGAGCGATCGCTTAAACCCAAAGCCAATATTTTTGATTTTGCCAGTGCTTCTATTCCCATAGTTCCCCATCAGTTTGACCAGATTGCGACGTTGATTCGTGAATATTTCAAATCAGAATATCAAGTCACGCTGATTTCGGCGCAACCTTTGCGCGTGGCAACTCTGCTCAAGGAGTATGACTGCATTGCTAACTTTGTCAGTGATCCTGATGATTTACAGTCCATTGCGCGGATTCAGAAAGCTGGTAAACCTGTGATTTTGAAATATTCGGGACTGATGGAGATGCAAGGCTTTGTTTTGCCTAGTTGCAAGATGGCGCTCTTGACCGATCGCGAATTATTTGGACAGCAATTACTAGCCTCACCAACTTTTGTGCATCCCTCACGGATGAATACGGCTAAGTCAGTTAATCCTGACGAGCTAAATGTGGGTGATTATGTCGTGCATCGTAAGTATGGGATTGGTAAGTTTACGCGCTTTGAAACCATTGAAGTGAAGGGAGAAAAGCAACCGCATTATATCGTTGAGTTTGCTGATGGTAAGACTGCGGTGGCGATCGCGCCAGAAAATGAGAAGATCCTCTCCCGCTATCGCAGTGCTTCTAATAAACCTCCTAAGTTAAGCAGCATCGCCAATACAAAGGGCTGGGATAACGCTCTCAGCAAGTGCCAAAAGGAGATTTACAAGTTAGCAAGGGATTTACTGCAACTCTATGTCCGTCGTGCTAATTTAGTCGGCTATGCTTTTCCATCTGATACCGATTGGCAACAGGAGATGGAGGATTCTTTTCCCTATCAACTTACGCCCGATCAGGTCAAAGCTGTTCAAGATGTGAAGCAAGACATGGAAAGCGATCGCCCGATGGATCGTTTAGTTTGTGGTGATGTCGGATTTGGTAAAACAGAGGTAGCGGTAAGGGCAATTTTTAAGGCGGTTTGTGCGGGTAAGCAAGTAGCTCTGTTAGCACCGACGACGATTCTGGCGCAACAGCATTTTCATACGCTCCAAACTCGGTTTGCGGCTTATCCCTTCACGGTAGATATCGTGAATCGGTTTCGCCCTGCGAAGGAGCGCAAGCAGGTTTTACAAGAGGTTGCGGATGGGAAAGTACAAGTCATTGTTGGTACGCATCAACTGTTGTCTAAAGATGTTGAGTTTCACGATTTGGGTTTGCTGGTAATTGATGAGGAACAACGCTTTGGGACTTTGCAGAAGGAGAAAATCAAGACGATGAAGGGGAATGTGGATTTATTGACTCTGAGTGCTACACCGATTCCGCGCACTCTCTATGCGGCTCTTTCTGGAGTACGGGAAATGAGTGTAATTGCGACTCCTCCTCCCTCAAGGCGATCGATTCAAACCCATTTGTCTGCCTATGATGCGTCACTGGTGAAAACAGCAATTCGGCATGAGTTAGATCGTGGTGGTCAGGTGTTTTATGTTGTACCGCGTATTGAGGGCATTGAGGCGATCGCTGTTTCTTTGCAAGCGATGTTGCCAAATGTGAGATTGGCGATCGCTCATGGACAGATGCAGGAGTCGGAGTTAGAAGCGGCGATGGTTGCTTTTAATAACAATGAGGCGGATATTCTCCTCTGTACCACGATTATTGAGTCGGGTTTGGATATTCCGCGTGTGAATACGATTGTGATTGAGGATGCTCATAAATTGGGTTTGGCGCAACTTTATCAATTGCGTGGTCGGGTTGGTCGGGCGGGGATTCAGGCTCATGCCTATTTGCTGTATCCGCCTAACCTTGAGTTGACAGATTCAGCGAAGAGGAGATTGGATGCAATTCAGGAATTTAGTCAGCTTGGTTCGGGTTATCAACTGGCGATGCGTGATATGGAAATTCGTGGGTTGGGGGATTTATTGGGTGAGGAGCAGTCGGGTCAGGCGGATGTGATTGGCTTTGCGCTATACATGGATTTACTTCAGGAATATATTAATGAGTTACGGGGGAAGATTTTGCCTGAAGTTGCGGATACTGAGCTTCAGTTGCCACGTTTGGTGGCTTTTATTCCTGACACTTATATAGAGGACAAGGAGACGAAGATTAATGCTTATTTGACTTTGGCAAAGGTGAAGTCGAAGGAGGAGATTCTCAAGTTGGCTGCGGTTTGGGAGGGGGTGTATGGGGCTTTGCCTGAAGAAACTCAGGTATTGCTCAGGGTAATGGAATTGAAGTTGGTGGCGAGGAAGGTTGGGGTGTTTCGCATTTATGCTTCAGAGGATGGGCGCGATCTGTTTCTGGACTCGAAGCTTACGGATTCACTTTGGGAGTTACTTCATGCCAAGATCCCGATTGAGTTCTATTATCGTTTTACTTTCGATAAGGGGAGAATTAAGATCACGAGTCTGGCTCTCCTTCCTGGGGATAAGCAGGTGCATTTCTTGATTGAGTGGTTGGGCTGTTTTTTAAATTGAGCATTGGGTAATCTTTCAGTATAAAATTTACTATTAACATCAGTTACAGTGTGAAAATCAATGAGTCCAGATAATCAATCTCTTAACGATCATATAGATAAATACCTAGAATATTACTGTAATTTATCTCATTCACCCAGCTTTGCTGTTCTTTTAAAAGGTCAATGGGGATCGGGGAAAACGTGGTTTATCAATAAATATAGAGAAATACTAAAAAAGGAAAATCAAAAGTGCCTATACGTCAGCTTATATGGAATGACAAGTTTTTCCGAGATAGAAGATGCCTTCTTACAACAGCTTTTACATCCTATTCTTACTTCAAAAGGGGTAGCAGTAGGCTTTAAAATTTTCAAAAGTTTACTAAAAGGTACACTCAAAATTGATTTAGATGGGGATGGTAAAGACGATGGAAATTTGAGTATTCAGATCCCAGAGATTAACCTACTTGAACAGTTTAAAGATATCAACAATAGCATATTAATATTTGATGACTTAGAGCGCTGTAAAATAGATCTAAGTAACTTACTAGGATATATTAACTATTTCGTAGAGCATCAAGGATTAAAGGTAATACTAATAGCAGATGAAGACAAATTAGAGAATAATCCTGATTATCCTTCTATCAAAGAAAAATTAATAGGAAAAACTTTTGCAATATCTGCTGATTTTGATAGTGCGTTAAAAAACTTTATTGAGGTGGTTAATTACAAGGAAGTTGAAAAGTTTCTTTCTGAAAGTACCATATTAATAAAAGAAATCTATAAACAAGCTAAATATGAGAATCTAAGAAATTTAAAGCAAATTATTTTAGATTTTGATAGAATATTTGCAGTATTGCTACAAAAAGCAAAAAATAATCCAGAAATTTTGCAAGATATTTTGCAGTCACTTATGGCTTTTTCTATTGAAATTAAGCGAGGTGATATGTCGCCTAAAGATATTACTAAACTAGAAGATGTATATATATCAAAATTGACCGAGGAAACTAATTTACAACAGTCGTTTAATCCTACTAATAATCAAAGCGATACAAAATTAACGAAACTTCAACAAAGTCTCGGCAGATACACTTCTATTAACCTATATGATCCTCTTCCAAGTAGACAGTGGTGGGAAGTTTTTTTTGATAAGGGGATCATAGATGAAAAAGAATTAAATCAGTCAATACTTAACAGATATTTTCAGAATAAAAATACTGCAAATTGGATTAGATTGTGGCATTATTCTGATGTCTCTGATGATGAATTTAATAATTTACTTAATGAAGTAGTTCTAGAGTTTAGCAATAGAAAATACAATGAAATTGGAATAATTAAGCATGTAGTTGGTTTACTTTTAGTGTTCTCTGATGCTGAACTTTATGATAAATCTAAAGAAGAAATTATTAGAGATTCAAAGCTTTATATTGATTATTTAAAAAATAATAGCCCTAATGTTTTGACGAGTCCATCAACAATTGGAGATGTAGTTGGTATGTATGCTGGGCTTGGTTTTCAGGGCAAAGAAATCGATGAATTTAAAGAACTATTATCTTATATTAGTAATATTAAAGAAATAGCAAGAGAAGAGGGGATGTCCAGTGCTTGTGAAGAATTACTTAATATTATGCAGAATGATAGTACAAAATTCCGTAGAATGGTCTCTCTAAGTGAATCTCGAGATGGTGATACAGTGGAAAAAAGATATTATGAAACTCCTATATTTAAATATATTAACCCCACTATTTTCATAGAGAAGCTACTATCAATGAATCTTGAAGATCAACGTGATATTCTTTGGACACTGAGTGAAAGATATAGATATAATAATATTAATGAAAATCTAGTCGAAGATTTAAAATTTCTCAAATCTATTCAGGAATTATTGCAAGTGGAAATAACTGATAGAAGGAAACACAAAAAAGTTAGTGGATTTGTTCTAGAGCAATACGTCAACCACTATCTAGATAAAGCTATTGACTATCTAGATAGTGCTATTAAAAGACTTAAAAACGAAGTTGCTATATAAATGGTAAAGCGATCGCTACATTTATCCATCCTTTTGGCTTATGCCTGACAACATCGACTACCTCCAAGGCATCATCGAACGCCTCACCTTTCACTCCGAAGAGACAGGCTATACCGTGGCGCGGCTAAAAGTACCCAAGGCTCAAGACTTAATCACTGTAGTCGGTAACTTTGCCAATATCCAAGCAGGACAGACTCTCGCCCTAGAAGGCACATGGCGATCGCATCCTAAATTTGGCGACCAGTTCCAAGTCACTCAATACCGTGAAACTAAACCCGCCACGATTACAGGAATTGAGAAATATCTTGGCAGTGGTCTGATTAAAGGCGTGGGACCAGTCACCGCCAAACGCATCGTCACTCATTTTGGCTTAGATACCCTTGACATCATTGAAAATGAGATTGACCGTCTGATTGAAGTTCCTGGCATTGCCAAGAAACGGGTGAAGATGATCAAAACTGCTTGGGAAACGCAAAAGGCGATTAAAGAGGTGATGGTATTCCTGCAAGGGCATGGTGTATCCACTACCTATGCGGTCAAAATATTCAAGCATTATGGCAATGATTCCATTCAGACCGTTTCCGAAAATCCCTATCAACTGGCGACAGATATCTATGGCATTGGTTTCTTTACTGCTGACCAAATCGCTCGGAATATTGGTATTGAAGTTAGTTCTGAGTTTCGCAGCATTGCGGGAATCTTCCACTGTTTAGGGGAAGCTGCTGAAGATGGTCATTGCTATTTACCGCGAAAAGAGCTAGAAGAGAAAGCGATTAAACTGCTTGCCATCGAAGACTATCAGCCAGATCCTGAAACCATCTCTAAAATTGTTCTCCATCTCTCAATTAACGATCGCTTGGTGATGCAAGGCTTAGAAGGAGAGTTCATCTGCTACAAACCTACTTACTTCCATACTGAACAGAATCTTGCCGAACGGGTTTATCAACTATTGCAACACAAACATCATCCAGATCCTGAACGAGTCAAGGCTTGGATCGATCGCTACACCACCCAAAGAAATATCCAACTCTCGCCTAAACAACGGGAAGCCGTGGAGATGGCGGCTAGTTCATCGGTGCTTATTCTCACAGGTGGACCGGGGACAGGTAAAACTACCACCACCCGCACGATTGTCGCGCTCTGGAAATCGATGGGTAAGGAGATTGCCCTTGCTTCGCCAACGGGTCGGGCGGCTCAACGATTACAGGAAGTCACGGGTTGTGAAGCGAAGACAATTCACCGTTTTCTAGAGTTTGACCCGAAATCAATGGGATTTAAACGCAATCAGGAATATCCTCTGACCGCTCAAGCGATCGGTATTGATGAAGCATCGATGCTAGATCTGTTTCTTGCCTTTTCTCTGGTGAAAGCGATTCCATTAGGCGCTCAACTACTTCTTGTCGGCGATACCGATCAACTTCCCAGTGTTGGTGCGGGTAATGTTCTCAAAGATTTAATTGATTCTCAGCAAGTCCCTGTGATTACTCTAACTGAAGTATTTCGTCAGGCTCAGGCAAGTCAAATTATTCAGAATGCTCACCGTATCAATATGGGTAAGTTTCCGAATATCGAAAAGGTCTCTAATCAGCCTCAATCTGATTGCCTCTGGCTAGAAATGCCGAATGCTGAAGCGGGTCAGCAGGGTATTTGCGACATTATTACGGAGTTGTTACCCAGTCTGGGCTTTGACCCTCAGCAAGATATGCAGGTTCTCTGTCCGATGACTAGAGGTGATGTCGGTACGCGCAATCTCAATGCTGTACTGCAACAGTTACTCAATCCCCCTGACGCGATGAAGCCCGAAATTAAGTATGGGAATACGATCTTCCGCTTGGGCGATCGCATTATGCAGCAGGTGAATGACTATAACCGTGAGGTTTTCAATGGGGACATTGGTACGATTACGGGTGTAGATTTGGAGGAGCGTGAAGTCACGGTGGTATTTGGCGATCGGCAAGTGGTCTATGATTATGCCGATCTCAATGAGATTGCTCTCGCTAGGGCGACGACAATCCATAAGGCTCAGGGCAGCGAGTATCCTGTGGTGATCATGCCTCTGTTTATGCAGCATTTTCTGATGCTTTCTCGTAATCTGTTCTACACTGGGCTGACTCGTGCGAGAAAGCTTGCCATTATTGTTGGTGAGTCGAAGGCTATCGGGCTGGCGGTTAGACAAGTCAGCGATCGGCAGAGATATACTTATCTTGCGAAACGGTTAGCAAAGTTTGCCGCTCCTCAATCCTGATTCTTGCTGATAAAGTTTCATGAAAGGAATTAGATAGATTATTGCCAAGAGGTATAGTGTGGCTCAGTATAGGCTATTTCCCTCAGAGGGGAATTGATGAGGATATGCAAAAAGCGAAATTTATGTTTAGCAAACTGGGGATTTGGCTGGGGGCGATCGCTTTGATCGCTGGGTTATTGCTCAATCAAATCTTTTATCCCCACAATATCGCCACCGAAACAATTAATCTAAAACGAGATCGAGATCGCCCCCTTGTAGGCAGATTGTATATCCCCGACCAAATAAAAACTCCCTATCCCACGATCATTCTCTGGCATGGCGTTAGCTCTTCTAAAGAAATGATGGAGCCACTTGCAGTAGAACTAGCCCGCCAAGGTATTGCTGCCATAGCCTTTGATGCTGGCGGATTTGGCGAATCCTATGACAGACCATTTAGCTCAGAAGAAAATCTCAAGGATGCGAGTGTGGTATTTGATTATGTAAAACAACATCCCGAACGCTTTGACCGATTACATTTGGGCATGGGTGGTCATTCCATGGGAGCCGCCACAGCGATCGCCTTTGGTTCCGAAACAGCAAGTTCCAAGCAAATCCGCGTTACCATCGCTCTCGGTATGAGTGCAGAGATTAGCCGCACAATCCCTGCTAACCTCTTGATGGGAATCGGATTGTACGAAGAGTTGCATAGTCCCGCAGCCATGCGCGAAACTTTACAACAGGGAACTGGTGAAGCAACTCAGGAATTTCAAATCAAGGGGGATTTTCAAAATGGTTCCGCTAGAAAACTGGTCATTTCCAGTACTTCTAACCATTTGATTGAGCCTTTTGACCCCACCTTAATTCAAGAAGCTGTAGTTTGGGCTGTGAAAGCCTTGGGTTTACGTGAGAGGTCGGTACTTTTAACGATGCCATTTGTCATGTGGGGATGGTTTCTGATCTTCATCGGTTCAGTTTTAAGTATTAGTTATGGTCTACGTGAGCTTAATTTTTTGAAGACAAAATTGCGCTTAGTAACAGTGGGAATGGTGGTGATCGCTGCGATTTTTCTCTGTTTGGGTATGATCGGAGCGATCCCTAGCAGAATGGCAACCAGTCTAGTCTTTCTAGTGGCGACAGTTTTGCCTATCAGTACCTATGCGATCAGTCAACCCAAGAAACTGACATCATTTTTACAACTGGGCGGACTTTATGTTAGTGCTATCCTCATAGCCTACGCGATCGTCTCCCTTGTCATGCGTTGGCAAGAGTTGTTGACTAATCCTTCATATCTATTAGGACTACCACAGTTCCTTGTCCAACTTCCAGTGGCGATGATTTATTCGAGGGTTCAAGAATTGAATGCGGCTATGTTTCCTGTCTACAGCAATGGACTTGTTCCTAGTTGGCATCTTTCCCTTCTCTTTTTGCCCGAACTGATTTATCCCAGTGTGCTTTTAAGCGTGGGGACTAGATCGGCTGCATGGTTAGTCAGATGGCTACGCCAACCACTAAAACTAGCAAAAGTAGATCGTCCCAGTAAGAAATCTCTGCAATTATTAGGCGGACTCAGTTTAGTTTTAGCGATCGTTCTCATTCAACAGGCAAGGATGGGAACTGTCTCTATGGAATATGCGATCATTGCCATAAGTCTACTCGCTCGGATGGCTTTATTTCCTGCTCTACTAGTTATATTGATTGTGCGATCGCCTCAATTTCAAGCATTAGAAAAACGATGCTTTTAGATGCGTAAGGATTCATGTACTGCTTGTAGCTGAGATCGCTGCTGCCAAGCCTGCTCAAATTGTTGGATGTCCAATTCGCTTAAATTGGCAAATTCAATTTCTTGTCCCTTAACCTTCAAGATGATCTGGCGATCACCCCTTAAACGCTCAACTGTCAGAGCATCTCCGCTTCGTTGGATACTGTAAGAATTCTTGCCCGTTTCTCCAAATCTATCAGTCTCTAACTCATTGAGTAGTTGATGGCAGATTGCCGTAACCATCTGAGCGTGATCGATTCTGTCCTGTTCTGGGTTAACAGGAATTTCTGATTTAGCAATATTTTCAGATTGGTTTGGTTTGGGTACTTTAAGCGATCGCTGTTTTTCTAACTCAACCACAAGTTCGTTCAACAAACTATCTGACAAACCCTGATCGGCTTGATGAAACGAATCTACAGGCTGGTTTAACACCTTTCGATCAGCACTTTGCATCTCTAAAATAATCGAGCGATCACGTGCTGGATAGTAACTGACCTGTAAATACTTCTGAAGCCCTCCCCAACTAAACTCTTTGCCTAGCTCATTACCTTGAATGCTATTACTTCCCAAACTGTAGGAAATACCTTTAATCTTCTTGGTGCGGGTGTATTTGACATGAGCATCTATTCCTGAATGTTTCAACTGCTCAATCAACTGGGACATGGTCATTCCTACTTTTACTTGCTCTCTAATTACTTGTGATATGTGAGAGGCCATAGTAGGAATATTAGGATGTATCCCCTGCTCGGAGATGCTTTCAATCCGCTTTAAGATACGCGGTAAGGAATAAGCCTTGCCCACACTGGAGCCTGCCATGCTCACTCCATCAAATTTGTAAGCAATCCCTTTTGGTTTTCCCTTGCGATCTCGGTCAACCCTGACTTCAATCCCTTCAAGATTTAACTGCTCAATAAAATCTGGTAGTGACGTGGTATTTACCAAAGTTGCATCGATCTTGTCTGCAAGTTGACGCTTTACAGTAACTTTGCCTGTTTCTAATTCCTTAGGAATGAAAAATAAATAACTTATGCATTTCAGTTATTTTGAGGAATAGCTCTATAATTCCATTTAGGAAGATATTCATCAAAAATGATAGGTAGATTTTC
>NZ_JACJQY010000060.1 GCF_014696925.1 Phormidium tenue FACHB-1050
GAAATAGGTTAATCTCTTTCATAGGGGTTTTATTTGTGATGTGGTTATCTTTTATAAAACCCCTTCCTGCCTACTTTTGCAACTTTTTGTCCTGTACTAAGGATTACGAAATAAACTGTAATAGCAGAAGTTTGTGAGGACATGGCGAAGCATTGCCCTCACTCGAAAACCTGATATAGCAATGTAAGTTTTACTTAGGACATTAAACCCAAAAGATGAGTGGCGGCGCTTCGCGCCGCCACTCATCTTTTGGGTTTTGATTGTTGTCCGAGCTATCTCTCACATTGCTATAGCAAGTTTATGAAACTGGAACTACACCTGACGAAAGGATGCCCCAAAAATGGAGAACACCTTGATGTGTAAATAGTTCGATCGCGATCGCTGAGACAAATCCAATCATCGCAAGACGACCGTTCCAGAGTTCAGCTTGTGGTGTAAATCCTGAAATCCAAGCATTGCGCTGCATAACTTCTGCGGCTTCAGCTTGTGGTGTATTAGTCTGCATAGTAGTTCTCCAAATAATTGTTGTCTAGTTAATCTGATGACTTCTGAGAGAATCCCATCTGATGATGGAGATAATGTTTCAGAACGATTTATGTTAATTAGTAGGGGCAATTCATGAATTGCCCCTACTAATTAGTTTGTTGCTAATGAGAGTTGTTAAGAAGCAACTGTTGCTTTAATAGTGACAGTCTTCACGCCCTTGATTTCCATTGCCAAACTTTTGATTTTAGTAAGATCATCTAGCATAGGAACAGTTCCTGAGACGACAATATTGGCATCTTTGGACTCTATAGTTAAATTCCCTTTAGGGATATTCGCTTCCAATTTGCTCCGAACTTCGCTAGCCAGATCACTATCTGGTCGTTTTGTTGAGTCACCCGTTGCATCATTGCGCTGCTCACGCGCACGAATGTCAGACTCCAACTGCCTCTTGCGAGTTTCATCTTGAGCGTCATCTACAGCCGCTTGAGTGTTTTGGGGTGAGGCGGTAGGGCTACTAGTACTGTAGTTTGCGTTAGGTGCAGGAGCTTCAGCAGTAGTTCGTGCATCGGTGCAAGATACCACTGTAACTAGGAGAGAACTAGTCAGTAGTAGTGAAGCAATTTTTTTATTCATAGCAAGAATTCCTCAATTTAGTACAGTCTATTTAGGGTTCATGTAGCAGAGCAATTTCCAAAAAGATTGCGATGCAATCTTTTTGGAAATTGCTTTTAATTGGTGAGTCAGTTACTTATCTCAAAGAGACATCACCCGTTCTGGTAGAAGCATTTTCAGAATTGTAAATGCCCCATTCATGGATACCGTAACGTTGGAAAATCGCTTCAGCTTGGCGAATCTCTTGATCTGTGCCGTCAACCATTACCAAGTAATCTCCTTGATCTACGCGATCGCTATAGACCTTGGCTCGGTCTTTGGGAATACCCAAACCAAGCAAACCGCCTACGAGACCACCTGCGGCTGCACCGATCGCACCACCAGTGAGAGTCGTCGCCAAAGCCGTAGCCGCCGCACCAGCTAACATCACGGGACCAACTCCAGGGATGGCAACAAGTCCCAATCCTACGAGCAAGCCAGTTAGTCCTCCAACTGCACCACCAGAGGCAGCCCCTGTAGTAGCACCTTCACCCACTTTGTTGTCACGATCTTTATTGCCAAGATCATTAAGGTGTTCACCTTTTTGAGCGCCAGCCATATCAGAATTGCGATTAACATTGTTACCAATGATCGAAATTTGATCCATATTGAATCCGCTACTTCTCAATTCACCCAAAGCTGATTCAGCGTCGTGGTGAGTCGAGAATGTACCTGTAGCACGTCTGTTTTGTCCGATCATAATCTTTTAATCCGTTAATAAATTGATGGTTTTTTTCGCTTTTAAGGAAGTAACTAGTGTGTTTCCGCCGAATGTGGAGGAAACACACTAGTTACTTAGATGATTGATTTAGTGAGTCGGTAATGTACTCAAAGTCAGGCTCTGAATTCCAAGAGCCCCTTTCGTCTTTATCACTTGCACAATATGAATGGGAGCTTTTTTATGGAAAAACATAATTTGACACTCAATTATTTTGTGTAATTTATGTAGGTGCAAGTGTTGTTAAGTAAGTAGCCTCAATTAAGTGTTAAACCCCAAAACCTATATTTATAGAGTCAGCATAGGTTTTAAATTCGGTTCTTAGTTACATTGAGACACTTAAACACTCGCGATTGATTCCATTGGATAAATAGAGTGTCAATCAGTAATTTACTCACTGCAACTATCTTTGCACTTGAATGTCATAAATCGTGTATAGACGGATATTACAAATTGAATGAATTGTATGAGATGGGTTAAAACTATTTAAATCGTTACAGTAAACACTTTTATTAAAGGTATTTAGAGGATTTTCTAGTAGCGATCGCCAAAAATATAAAAAGAAAATATATCAAGTACAATGAATATTTTTTGACTTAATCAAAGCTTTAAAACTCGAAGATTTTATAGTAAAGATTTATTTGCATTTAGTACAATTCACTCAAGTTATACATCACTTAAACATGAGATCAAACAATTGGCTGTTAGTTTCAATATTGACTCAGGAACTAAACACAAAACGTTAGGTGAAACAAATGAATCATATCTTAGAAAAGAGCAAGGCTACTCATTTTAATAGTCCCGTCACTGCGGTACTGAATGGTGTCAAGAAAGGACTTCTTTTCGCTTGTGGTTTCGCACTAGTTTTTATGTTACAAGTGACCTTTTTTAGTGCTGGGGCGATCGCATCTCCTTTGGCTAACATCTTTGGCGATCAAGTTGACAAAGTGACGCAAGGTGTGAAAACTGACATGGCGATCGACAAAGCCGCAGGTATCACTAAAGAAATCGGTCGCGATCTTCGTGATGGAAGAACTGACAAGGTGATTGACAAACTAGCTGACACCTCTAAAGACTTTGCTAAAGAGGCAGAAAAACGCGCTAAAGACTTAGCTAAAAATGTGAAAGAAGGTACCAAGGAAAATATTGGTAAAGCTAAAGATATGGCTAAGGATGCTAAGGGTAAAGTTGGCGAAGGTGTAGAGAAAACTAAGAATATGGTAGGCGATCGCGCTAATGAAGTTAAGGAAAACACCAAAGGTCTACCTGCCGAAGCTGAGAACAAAGTTGATGGGGTAATTGATTCTGTCAAAAACTTCTTAGGTCAGTAACACCAATTCAAAAAATGGTAACGCCATTTTTGCAATTGAAAAAACTGACTGAGTTTATTTTCTAATTCCCTAAAGTGCCTCACATTTTAGAGAATTGCATAAATTCAAAAAAGATAGGCGACTAGAAACTTAGCCTATTCTTTTCATTCACAAATACTTGAAATGGATAAACGGAGAAAATCTAATGGAATTTATTTGGTTTATTTTGATCGGTCTAGTAGCAGGAGCCTTAGCTGGTCAGATAGTTCGCGGCGGTGGCTACGGTGTGCTGGGCGATATTATTGTTGGTATTGTCGGCGCATTATTAGGTGGTTTCCTATTTAATACCTTTGGGGTCTCTACAGGTGGCGGCTTGCTCGGTAGCTTGATCGTGGCAACCATTGGTGCAGTAGTTTTGCTATATGGAATTCGCCTTGTTAAAGCTTCTTAGACGCTATTAAAAAGGAGTGGAAGACTACTCAGAGAGCAGCACTTCACTCCTTCAAACTCAAACAGATTAATTATTTACAAGTATTTACAAGGACAAGCTGAAATGACTAATAGAAATGTCAATAGAGATGTAAATCCTACTGATCAAAGTGATGCAAATCTCGATCCAATTTCTGGAGAAGTGGGATCACATCCTTTAGGAACAGGTGTGGGAGCCGCAGGGGCTGGAACTGTAGGCACAGTTATCGGTGGTGCAGTTGGCGGCCCAGTTGGTGCTGTAGTTGGTGCTGTGATTGGTTCAGTCGTTGGCGGCTTAGCTGGTAAGGATGTCGCTGAGCAAGTTAATCCTACTTTTGAAGAAACTAATTGGCAGGAGACTTATACTTCTAGCACCTATGTCGATTCAGACAAAACCTACGAAGATTATCAACCAGCCTATCGTACTGGCTATGAAGGTTACGATCGCTATGGTCAAAGTGGTCGAACTTACAACGAAGTTGAAACAGATTTGCAGCGTGATTATCAATCAAATCAAACTGGAAGTTTACCTTGGGAACAAGCTAAATATGCAGTGAAAGATGCGTGGGATCGAGCTGATAAAGCATTTAAACGATAACTCCGTTTGTTGACTACTTCTCAATCTAGAAATAAAGCGTAGTAGAGCATAAGTTCTATTACACTTTATTTCATAGTAAAGCAAGTTCATCAAGTCATTCAAGTAATTGGACATTCCAACGTCATGATTTTCTATATAGAGAATTAATCGTCTCTTAACTATACATTTGGATATCTACCAATGCTAGCAACAAAGAAGTTATCTACAATGAGAATCGAGAAAATTTTCCGATTCCCTTTAGTCTTGATGCCTTTGATGGCTATGCAACTAGTGACGAAGTACTTGCCCTCGTTACGCCAATCTTAAATGCTACTCCACCATCTAATACTCAACCTGTAGAAGAAGTAGCTCCAACCACAACCACTGAACCACCAGCGTCAGTACGCGCCTTATGGTAAGGCAAGCAGTAGGGACAATTCATGAATTGCCCCTACTACGCTACTCAAACTGAGATCAGAAAAAGCATCAATCCCATCCATAAATTGGAAATATTAACTATGTCTAATCTGGTTAAAGAGAAGATTAAAACTAATCTTGAAAAGGCAAAGAGCCAAGGCAGTATTCGATCTGAACATATTCGCGAAATTGTCAAAGATGCAGTTGCCCAGACCATCGCTGAGCTAAAAGAAGGCTCAGGTGAAATTGGTTTAATTGTCAAAGATGCGGTCTCTACAGTAATTGCTGATTTTAAGGGAGGTGGCAAGGAAAAGACAGAAAACATCACTGCTTCTATTGAAGGAGCGATCGCAGGAAGTACCCATGAGCGTCAACAGGCGATCGCGGAGCGACGAGTGAGACTATTGGCGATTCAAACTCAATTGGATCAACAGCAGGAAGAGTTAGATCGGGAAGCCAGCGCCATCATGATGGATATCAAGGCGGTGGAATTACCAGATACTAATCCTGAAGAAATTAGTCTAGCGGTCAATACCTATCAAGAACGTCAAGAAGTGGGGCTTTTGCAGGAGCAGTATGTCAACCTCAAATCCCAAATGACAAATCTAGATCGGAAATTAGCAGATCGTTATGGCGATCGCTATCAAGAGATTAAGCTGCAATGGGAAAAAGCAAAAACATGGTATGACCAGAAAAAAGTTGAAGCAGAAGTCAGTGGAGTTCTTCCTTTGCAACAGAAACAGGCAGAAGTTGAGACCAATGCAGGTGAGTTTGGTTCTGTAGTTGCTCGTAAAGAGGAACAGATCAAACAGGGCTTAAAAGAAATTTGGAAAAGCAAGGATTCTGTCTCTAAGCGCTAATTTTCAAAGCGCTAATTTTCAAAACATACAGTTTATTTCGTGTCGGGGGAATGTTGTGCAGGCTTTAACCGCACCACATTCCCAAAAAAACAGTAAATTCAAGAGTAATCAACATGAAACTAATTTTAGGCATTCTTCTTCCTCCCCTTGGTGTTTTTCTGGCTTACGGATTTAGCGTCACTCTATTAATCAATATTGGACTCACTCTATTAGGGTGGGTTCCTGGCATTATTCATGCTGTTTGGGCGATCTCTAAACAGGGCGAGCAAACAAATAATTAAATTTGCTCGATTTGCCCTCTTTCCTAACTATCAAACTACTATTACTCTAGGTTAAAAACCATGATTGGATACTTTCTGACTATACTAGCAACTGCTTTGGGGCTTCTCATTGTTGATATAGTTGTTCCTGGTGTAGATATTTCCAACTTTCCTTCAGCGTTACTGGCTGCGATCGTTATTGGTTTGGTCAATGCCTTCATTAGACCTATTCTGCAAGTTTTGTCACTACCCCTCACTTTCATTACTCTAGGATTATTTTCCTTCGTTTTGAATGGAATATTGCTATGGCTTGCCTCAGTTATTGTTCCAGGATTCGCTATGAATGGTTTCTTAGCCTTTATCCTAGCTCCCATCGTTCTATCTTTTTGCAGTACTTTCCTTAACAAATACTTTGCAGAGAGAAGAACTGGCAGTTAAGAGCGTGTTTGAGAAGTTTTTTACCCCCTCTAACTCCCCCTTTCAAGGGGGAGAATTCAGGTTTCGCCCCTTTGAAAGCTACCTTGTACACACAAGTCTAGATTTTGTCTGCACACATCGAGAACGCCCTGTACTCAAGTGCGGGCTAAGAGCTAAAACTCGTTAAAACGGGTTGATTTTGTTCAGTCATTTTCAGTCATCTTTAGATGACTTTAGCTTTTAGCCAAGAACTTGAGTTCTTGGTGACTTGTGTGTACACGGTAGCCGTTGGAAGGGGGGGGAAGAAATTCTTATATCACTACAGGAATAAACAGCATGAAAAACGAAGGAAAAGCCAGATGAACATTTTTCACAATGCTCGAACCACAATAGTAGAGATCGCTCTAATGTTGGTTTTAACTTTCACAACTGCTTGCGGATCTCCTCAAGCTTCTAATCCAGTAAAGCTCAATCAGAGTTCAGATTACAGTCAAATAGCCCGAGGTAATTCAGCCGCAGGAAAAGATTATGGCAATTGGGTGATGCAGACTAGTAAAGGCTTAATTAAAGATGCCTATGTCCGCGACGGTAATAAATTAGGGGTCGTAATTTCACCTCAAGTTCTACCCGCAGATGTAAAACCCTTAACTCAATCGCTAACACAAGGCTTTCGGAATACCTTCCCAAATCAAGATTTAACCGTTTTGATTTATGCTCCTGACAAAAAATTGATTTTAACAGCTCGCTATGACTATCAATCTAAACAAATTGATTATCAGCAAGCCAGTTAATCCTTCATGATCCATTTGTATTTTTATTGAGATAACCATGAGTAATCAAACCCTCACCATTGCAAGCTTCGATGATAATTACTGGCGACAGAATTACAATTCCCGTCACTATATTGAGAAAGGAGCTACCTATGAAGGCTATCAATTAGCCTATCAGATAGGACATGAAGGTTGCGATCGCTATTTTGGCAAAAGTTTTGATGAAGCAGAACCCGAACTCAAGCGAGATTATGAAGCTCTCTTAGCCCAAAAGAGTGGCACAGGAATGGCTTGGGATAAAGTCAAAGATGCAGTTCGGGATGCTTGGGATCAGGCTGGAACTACGTAACATTAATCCCAAATTAAGAAATGGCTACGCCATTTCTTAATTTGCAAGGTAGTCCAAGGCGGCACTTCGTGCCGCCTTGGACGCATATTTTTTTATTTTTAATGGAGTTCTAAATAGCTATGCCAAATACTAGTGATGATTATAAGCGTCAAGTCATGAAAGATTTAGCGGGAGGGAATAAAGAAACCCTACCTGATGAGTCGGAAAACTTTACAGATTTTGACAATTTTGCTCAACGGTCTTCCCGTGAAGAACGTCGTAATATATTTAGTGATTTTTTCCAGCCCGATCGCATTTCCTCGGCACAAATGGAGCCAGAATTGCAGAAAGCACTCGCCAAGATTCAGCCCAGACAGCGAGATGATGTCGCCAGAGAGTTATTTGGTCAGCTCAAAAAGAGAGGACTAGGTAATCGCGATCTTGAAAAGCAATTAGGTCTATCCAGTCATGATCCTAGCCGCATGACACCTGATGATGTCGCCCAACTCGCAGGGTTTACTTACCATTCCCATCCTGATATTTTTCATGAAGTTTTAGCCGATCAGCCCGCCCTAGTAAAATTTCTCAGCAATCCGATGGTGGGCGCAGTTGTAGGAGCGATCGCCTCAAAATGGATTGGTCGCAAATAAAAATATCAAAAGAATAAGTGGCGGCGCTTCACGCTGCCACTTATTCTTTGGGATGAACCTTAACTGTATGTGCGCGGTGTATATACTCTTAGGCGATCGCCTAATTCTAAAATCTTTGTCTTACTAGAACCAACAATTATCACCGTTTGCATATCCGCAAGTTCAGGCTCTAATTCTGCGAGTGTAATCACCTTCACATTTTCGCCCTTACGTCCCATTTTATGACCAAGAATTACTGGTGTATTAGGCGATCGCCATTTTAATAATGTCTCTTTGGCGGCTGGGAGTTGCCATTTACGCTGTGTGGAAATGGGATTATAAATTGCAATCACAAAATCAGCTTGAGCTGCCGCAGATAACCTCTGCTCGATAATTTCCCAAGGTTTGAGAATATCTGACAGAGAAATAGTACAGAAATCATGTCCGATAGGCGCACCAATGGCGGCGGCGGCGGCTTGGACAGCGGATATGCCAGGGGCTACATGGATATTGATATGATTCCATTTGGGAAGATCTTGTTCGACTACTTCAAATACGGCGGAAGCCATACCATAAATACCTGCATCTCCTGATGAAACAATGACTACAGATTTGCCATCGGTAGCTAATTCGAGGGCATGACGAGCGCGATCAAGTTCGACACGATTATCGGATGCATGGATTATTTTTCCTTTGGTAAATTCTTTAACTAGATTCACGTAGGTTTTATAGCCAACAAAATCTGTGGCTGCTTCCAAAATTGCTTTGACTTCAGGCGACATCCATTTTGCGGCTCCTGGTCCTGTACCGATGATGGAGACTTTACCTGTAGTCTGTGAATTTTGAGAGAATCCTGTTTGATATACCAAGTACCTAGAACTTAGTTGAGAAGCGATCATCTCTAGTTCCGCTTCCTCAGTAATAACTTCTATTTGATGCATGGCATCATCGGCAAAGGGAAGATTGCTATTACTTAACCAAGTTGCCTCACCGATGAGTTTGACCCTTGCTCCTGCTAATAAATCCGCTAAAAAAGTCTTAGCCTGTTCATCGGAATTTAACAACCGATAATTAGCTGGTGGGGCTAACAATGAAGTTTGAAAGCGCAAATCTCCTGTAGTCGTGATTGCGGCTTGAGCTTGGAGTGATTGGGCGATCGCTCTAGCAAGTTCATTTGCACCATTCAGTCCACCTAAGAGAGGAACTACGGCACTACCGTCTTCGGCGATCGCGATGACAGGTGGTTCAGCACGTTTGTCTGAGAGTAATGGTGCTAGGGATCGAATGAGAATTCCTGCTGCACAAATGCCAATAATTGGATGTCCTTGGCTAAATAATTCGCTGACAGTTTCGCTGAATTTGTCATATTGGCGATCGGCAGTTTGGGTGCGCGATGCAAGTCCATAAATTGTGGCGTTAGAAATTACAGTTTGGATTTGTCTGGCGATCGCAATACTTTTTTCTCCTAAGCTAATAATTACAGGCGATTTCATTTATTTTTGCTATTTAGTTGCTATTTTTTACTATTTATCTAGTGCTATTGATGTAGCCCCAAATATTGTAATTGGTTCTATAGCTGTCGCCATTCTTGTTAGGACATAAAACCCAAATAGTGTGAGGCGACGCGAACACACTATTTGGGTTTTGATTTGTCCTGATACAGATGGCTATAGCTATAGTTGGAGGGAATAAAAAGCGCTGTATGCACGTTTCGTTTTGTATAGAGTTGATTGACTTAAATTTTTAATTTAGCTATATTTTAGATTCATACGGATAACGCTAAAATTTCTTCTGAAATCACTTTACCTCAAAAATTTAGTGAACCATCCCAACCCTAGCCTCAAAGAAATTAAACAGTGGTTAAATGAGTTGCCAACAATTGAAGATCTAAAGCAAGTTCCTGGGTTTGAGATTAGTAAGCCATATTATTTTGTGAGAATGGGGGGACGATGGCATATTGGCAAAGAAAATCCCTATGTTGATGTTAAAAATATTGCAGGTAAACCAGATAATATTCAGTGTTTCGCGGATGGTCCTGATATCAACAAAAGACTTGTGGGGAGAAGAGATAGCGAATCTCCACTCCTAAACACTATCAAAATCCAAGCTGTAAAAAGAGAATTAGATAGTTTAGACAAATTCCTGCACAAGAGTGGTATTCGCAAAGAATTTGTAGGATTTACATGGGAAAAAAGTCCCCAAGAAATCTATGAACAACAAATTGAAGATTACAAAAAATTACACAATATACACAATAAAACTGAAACAATATTGAGCTTTTTTCTATGTCTAATTTTAATTATTGAAGTAACAATAATTTATTTTAATCAAAGGGAATCTGAGTTTTTAGTCACTCAAAATTACATCCAGCTAAATACTGACATTATCAACAAACTCAATTTAGAATATCAAAAATTACCTTCCAAAAGAAAGAAATTATTTTTACGAAGAACAGGATTGTCTATAGTATCAGATTCGGAATTTGTCTTAGAAAATAAACCACTGCCAGAGTTTATCTCAAGATACTTCAATACAAAACAATTGTTGAATGCTGACAAAGAGCAAAAGACTCTATTTTTAAAGAATTTGTTAAACGAAATCAGTAAACTTTCTACAACAAGGGCTAGCTAGCATCTGTCATAAGTAGACGCATCGCCATGATGGCAAACAACAAGGCTGCGATCGCCTTGAGTATTTGGGTTGGCAAAAGTACGGAAATGCTGTCGCCAAGAAATACCCCAATTGAGCTAGCTACTAGCAGAGCTGCGGCTGAGCCAATAAAAACAAATCTAGGAGCCGTTGAGCTACCGCTTAAGCTCAAGGTTGCTAATTGGCTTTTGTCACCCAACTCAGACAAAAAAATCGTACCAAAGCTAAGAAATAATAATTGCCAGTCCATATTTTTTAAGCGATCGCTTCCCACAATAAACTAAGTGACAGAATCAGAAAACTCAAGCCAGCTAAAGTATTTAGCAAACTTGGCGAGAAAGTTTTAGCTAGCCATTTACCTGCGATTACGCCTAATAAGCTAGTGGAGACTAGGGCGATCGCAGCTCCAGCAAATACAATCCAAGGCTGATGGGACTGTGCCGACATCACTAAAACACTGAGCTGGGTTTTGTCCCCAACTTCTGCAAGAAATACGGTGATAAAAGTTGTGGTAATAATTTGCCAATGTTCAGATTTCATCTGAGATTTTACTGGTGATGCGATTATTACTTGAGCTGGCTGAAGCTCTTGGTTATTCAATTCAGGCTTTGCAGACATCATTTATAAGCATTATTTAATCTTTCATAATCATTTCATAGTTTACACCAAATCCCAAAATGGCAACGCCATTTTGGGATTTATAGCTGTTGCCAAGTTATCAGTACATAAAAGGAGAGTTGCGGCGCTTCGCGCCGCAACTCTCCTTTGGGTTATATATTACTATTTCACAATTTCATTGCGATCGCTGTCTTGCCAAGGTGTTTCTGCAAAACTAGCTGTTGGCAATTTGGGTAAACCCCATTTAGCAACTAAAGCCTGTAATACGCGATCCTGCGATCGGTGAAAAGCATCAATATCACCCTCACCGCGATTGACGATCGCAAACCAAATTGCTCCATGGGCTTGAGTTTGGACGATCCCTGCCAAGGAGCTGACATCAGAAAGCGTGCCAGTTTTGACGATCGCTCCTTTCGGCATTCTACGGCCTTCAATCGTACCGCAATTGCAATCACTGACTGGGAAGAGATCGGCTAGGGTTAACCCCTCAACTTGAGCGCGGTTATGAATAGCCATCAGGATCGCCACCGTTGCGCGAGGGGAAATTTGATTGCCTTGTCCTAGCCCTGACCCATTAATTAGTCTTATTTCGGAAATGGGTATTCCTGTCGCATTAGCCGTGATCGCCGCAACTTGTCTACCTCCTCCCATTTGGGCTGCAAGGGTTTCTGACATTTCATTATTGCTAAAGGTATTCATCCGCTTCAGGATTTGCCAAAGGGGTAGCGATGCATGACGGATCAACAATTTGCGGGTAGAAACATTATCTACAGCAAGATTTGGCACAATTCGCACATTCCCCAAAATCACTAGTTGCGGTTTGGGCGTTCCCACGGGCATCGTCGCATATTGCTCGGCAACTTCACCCTGCCATCGGCTGCTATCAAAGGCGAGACGGAGAAAGTTTGCTGATTCTTGTCGGTCAGGCTCGAAATTCATAGAAAATCGACCTGTAATAATCAGATTGCCCTGAACCCGCTTAATACCTAGTTGATTAAGTTTATTGCCGAGGGCGATCGCTTCTTCCCATACAAACAATGGATCGCCACTGCCTTCAATAATCAGATCACCTCTGAGGGTATCGCCTACGAGTTGACCTGTAGTACTGATATTCGTAATAAAACGATGGTTTGATCCCCAAGTTTGCAATGCTGCCAAGGTAGTGGCATTTTTGGTGAGTGAAGCTGAGGGCAATGGACGACTTGATAAACGACCTGCGGCGATCTCCCCATCATGGGACTGAATCCATACCCCTTGATCAGGACTAGTTACTCCCATTTGCTTAAGATCGTTAAGCATCGTCGCGATCGCTTGCTTTGCGATGGGATCGGACTGATTATTGGCAATCTCTTCTGAGGCAAGGACTGGACGAGTGGCATAGCTCATCACAGATCGAGGTACTGCGGCAACTTCACGACCATCGAGAACTTGGGTCGAAACCGATAACAGCAAAGCACCAACGAGACTCCACGTAGTCATAAAGAAACCCGCAATTAGAATGATTGTGCTTGTGTTGGCAAAGCCAACACAAGCACAATCATTCTAGTGCAGCAATTCTCATTATAAAAATCGGTTTATTGTTTCCAGCGCCTTTGGCGCTGGAAACAATAAACCGATTTTTTGAAAGTTCGCCTTTGGCGAGCTTTCAAAAAATCGGTTTTGGGGAATCTAGTCAAACATGGCGCTTTCGAGTTGCTGTAAAGCAATTTCTAGATCATCATTGATAATTGTGATATCAAACTCATGGGCAGCAGCTACTTCTAATTTGGCATGGTGCAAGCGCTTGATAATTTGTTCATCACTATCAGTACTGCGATCGCGCAAACGATTTTCTAGTACTTCCATCGAAGGTGGGGCTATGAAAATTCGTTTTGCACTGGGGAAAGACTGCGCCACTTGCCGCGCTCCTTCCAGTTCAATTTCCAGCAGAACGATTTGCCCTAGAGAGATCGCCTGATCAATCGGGTTACGTGGTGTGCCATAGAGATTTCCCGCATATTCAGCCCATTCCAAAAATTCACCCGTATCGCGCTTTTGTTCAAATTCAGCCCGATCCCAAAAGAAATATTCGCGACCATGCTCTTCACCAGTACGGGGCGATCGAGTGGTTGCTGATATCGAAAAGAGAATGCGATCAGGATGGCGTTCAAGGAGTTTCTGTAAGAGAGTACCTTTGCCGACACCACTTGGTCCCGTGACAACAATTAATTTGCCTGCACTTAATTTATCTTCGCCCACCGTTTCGTAATTCTCTCTAGAGATAGAGTTGATAGTTATTTGCGCTTTCATCAGATTCACATTATATGTAAAAATTCCTGTAAAGCAATGGCTTTCAAAAAAACGATTTTGGTGTTTCCAGCGCCTTCGGCGCTGGAAACACCAAAATCGTTTTCATAATGAGAATTGCTGAATGCGCTTTGTATTCAAAGCCAAAGAGATTTTTTGAAAGTGTTGCAAAGCAGCACTTTCAAAAAATCTCTTTGGCTTTGGTTGATCGATAATTGCTGTAAATTAGTTTAGTCTGGTGTGCCTTCTTTACTAATGACAAAACGATTAGCGACAGTTTCAGGTTGGATAGCAGATAGAACTACATGACTAGAGTCTGTAACAATTACTGCTCTTGTGCGTCTCCCATAGGTAGCGTCAACTAACTTACCATGTTCACGCGCATCACTAATGATACGCTTAATAGGAGCGGATTCAGGGCTAACGATCGCTACAACTCGGTTTGCCGAAACAATATTGCCAAAGCCGATGTTGATGAGCTTAATGTCCATAATTTTATCGATCTAAAATCGATTTAGAGGTGGTGTAGCTTCATTTTTGAAAGTATTATCGCATTATCCAATAAAAATCAATTAGATCCGATATATTTTGTCACGCATGGCGAAATCCATCTTAATTAGGCAGATATACTCATCAGTTTAGTCGGTTTATGTTTTATAGCTATAGCCACCTGTATCAGGACAAATCAAAACCCAAATAGTGTGAGGCGGCGCTTCGCGCCGCCTCACACTATTTGGGTTTGATGTCCTAACAAGAATGGCGACAGCTATACATCTGCCACCAATTTTGTCAGTATATAAAACTTAAAAGATGCGTTTTAGAGAAATGCATCTTTTAGGTTTTACTGTAATCTAAAACAGCAATTCTCATTATGAAATCGATTTTGTTGTTTCCAGTGCCGAAGGCACTGGAAACAACAAAATCGATTTTTTGGAAGCCGACCTTCAGGGGGCTTTCAAAAAATTGATTTTGATAATGAGAATTGCTAAATCTAAAGTTTCAAATCTTATCAGCAAATTTATTATGTCGATTAGAAATGTAGTGATCATTGGCTCAGGTCCCGCAGGCTATACCGCCGCAATTTATGCTGCACGCGCTAGCCTTAATCCCCTTGTATTTGAAGGATTTCAAAAGGGCGGAATTCCTGGGGGACAATTGATGACGACAACAGAAGTAGAAAATTTCCCTGGCTTTCCATCGGGAGTAATGGGTCCACAGTTGATGAGCTATATGAAAGAGCAAGCAATCAACTGCGGTGCAGATTTAGTGATGGAAGATGTAATCGACGTTAATCTTAGCAATTATCCGTTTACGATCAAGTCAACGTCTCAGGAAGTTCAAGCCAAGAGCGTAATCATTGCTACAGGAGCCACTGCCAAAAGGCTCAATTTACCAAGTGAAACACAGTATTGGAATCGAGGTATTTCAGCTTGTGCTGTATGTGATGGTGCTGCGCCGATTTTTCGGGGTGTGGAATTAGCGGTAGTTGGTGGTGGTGATACGGCTGCCGAGGAAGCAATTTTTTTAACTAAATTTGGCTCGAAGGTGCATTTGCTGGTGCGCGGCGATCGCATGAGAGCCAGTAAAGTTATGCAAGATCGCGTGTTCAATCATCCGAAGATTACTGTGCATTGGCAATCTGTTCCCCTTGATGTTTATGGTGAAGAGATTGTGAGAGGGATTAAGATTCGTCATGCTGTCACTCATGAAGAAAGTAGCTTAGCAGTGGGTGGACTATTTTATGCGATCGGACATACTCCGAATACAGATTTGTTTGCAGGACAAATAGAACTTGATCCGAATGGTTATGTCATCACCAAAGGTAAGTCAACAGCCACTAATATCGAAGGTGTCTATGCCTGCGGTGATGTCCAAGATCATGAATATCGCCAAGCAATTACTGCCGCAGGAACTGGATGTATGGCTGCTCTTGAAGCAGAACGTTGGCTCTCAGCCAAGCAATCCTAAATGAGTGACGGCGCGAAGTGCCACCACTCATTTAGGATTGCATTGCTATATAAATAACTGATGTTACGTGGAACTCAGATAATGAACCTCTTGCTGCTAGCATAACAGGGCAACCACGGGGGGATTGCCCCTACCTGTAAATTTTAGATCTTGTAGGGGCTGTGCCCCCGTGCCAGCCCTAGACTTACGCCATCGCAAGAATTCCTTCCATGTAACATCAGTAAATAAGTTGTGAGAGTGCGCCCCGAAGGGGCGCACTCTCACAACTTATTTAGGATTGCTATATTGATTAAAGAATCTTAAACAGCACTCATGATGATTTCCGCAATCTTTTCAGCAACAGCGATCGCATCAAAATAGTCACCATGATCAATTGCTCGATTGGTCAAAACTGTAGCGTTGTGACTATACATATTGTCAGGAACCAAAGAAGGCAGAGGATTCAGCCCTAGACTATGCTCCCAGCGTTTTTGCAAATCTTGCCCTGTAAATATTTCCTTTCCCTTTTGCAAGGTTTCTTGGATAAGATCTTTCTCTACGACAGAGGCTTTGAGAGCATTATCATACCGAGAGTAAAACAGATGTGTTTCGGAAACTAAGTGTTTGATGCCTGCATAGAAAGGACCAAGATAACTAGACTTGTCTCCATCGATATCGCATTGAGTTACCTCTCGACGTTCTACGTCAGGAGCTAGCATCAAATAGCGATCGATGAAAAACATATCTTTTCCACCTTTGTCGATGCGCTTTAATTGTTGCTCAATTTTGTCTTTGATCTCGGCATTGTCAGAGAACAGAATAGGCTTAAAGGTTTCATTAATTAATCCCTTCAACATATTACAGGCTAGGTAATTGCCCATACTGTGGGCAATTATATGGATTTTAGCTTCAGGATTTTGAGTGCGAATATAGCCGATCAGATTGGCTAATGCAGGAGCAGTTTGCACAGCTTCAGCTCGATCCGATAGATAGTCTAAGACTTTGCCATTAGAAGGCCAAGAGAATCCGACAAAAGCTGTCAAATCTCCGTTGCCTAAATCAGCACTTGGTTCAGTGATCAGAGTCGTATTATGCTTTTTTAAAGTAATGTTTAAAGTGTCAGCAAGCAGTGAGAAAGAAGTTAAAGCTCCATGAAATGGAACATTAAATCCATGAATACCGATAATGATGCGTTTTATAGTCGGTTTGGAGAGAAAATTGTCGAACACGATTTCTTGAGAATTCTGCACGATCGCGTCAGGCGGCATAGTCGTCGGATCGGTAGTAGTTAGATAATGCGCCATGTATTTTTTCATGTCTACCCAGTGATAGCCACCTTGCTGAAGTCGAATGCGATCATCACGATTTGCGTCACGACCGAGGTTGTCAAGATCTCGATTGGTTGCAAAGAAACGAATTGGGTTTAACTTTGACGACATATACTTATTATGTATAGACTAGACTCTCTTAGTGCATAAGAGTAAATGCTTTTATCTTAAATGCATAATAATTTTTATTAATAAATGTCAGTTTAATTGCAGCTAATAAAAAACTATTTTTGCGTGACTTCGCAGCCATGTCATCAAAAATAGTTTTTTGTCAAATCGCAGAGCAGTAAAACATAAAACCCAAAATACAAGTAGCGGCGCGAAGCGCCGCTACTTGTATTTTGGGTTTTATGTAAACCTTGGGTTGCTGTAGTACAAAATTTTTTAAAAGTGCTGCAAAGCACTTTTAAAAAATTTTTGGATTTTGAGAAAGTACAAAGTGTTGTATCTAGGTTTTGTTAATTTGTAGTTCTTATAAAAATAGAAAGGGGATATTCCTTCTGTTTTTGATTTTTTATTAAAGATGCAAATGTTGAATTACCGTATTTACATCCTTATCACCACGACCAGAGCAGTTAATAATGATGCGCTGATCAGCAGTTAGCTGTGGACAGAGAGTTTCGAGATAGGCGATCGCATGGGATGTTTCCAAAGCGGGAATGATTCCTTCCAAACGAGAGAGTCGTTGAAATGCATCTAGAGCCTCTTGATCGGTGACGCTGTAATATTCAGCACGTCCTAAATCCTTCAGATAGCTATGCTCTGGACCAACTCCAGGGTAATCCAAACCAGCGCTAATGGAATGCGCTTCCTGTACTTGTCCCTCAGTATCTTGCAATAAATAGCTCATTGCACCATGTAATACGCCAACACGTCCGAGAGTGAGAGTGGCGGCATGAAACTCAGTGTTTGTACCTTTACCAGCGGCTTCCACCCCGATTAAACGGACGCTTGGCTCATCGACAAATTCGTGAAATAGTCCCATCGCATTGGAGCCACCACCCACGCAAGCCAGCAAAATATCTGGTAAACCGCCCCATTTCTCTTGGCTCTGGCGACGACTCTCCTTACCAATCACCGCATGAAAATCACGCACAATCATTGGGTAAGGATGGGGGCCCGCAACGGAACCCAGAATATAATGGGTATCGACGACATTAGTTACCCAATCACGAATTGCTTCAGATGTGGCATCCTTGAGCGTACCAGTACCCGCCTCAACGGGGCGTACTTCTGCACCCATGAGTTTCATACGGAAGACATTGAGAGACTGACGCTCCATGTCTTGCACACCCATGTAAATCACACAATCTAAACCAAAACGAGCGCAAACTGTTGCTGTAGCTACGCCATGCTGTCCTGCACCTGTTTCGGCGATTACGCGCTTTTTGCCCATGCGGATCGCTAGAAGTACTTGAGCTAGCGCATTATTGATTTTATGTGCGCCTGTGTGGTTGAGGTCTTCACGCTTTAGGTAAATTTGAGCTGTCCCATAGTGCTGCGTCAATCTCTCCGCAAAATATAGAGGGCTAGGTCTACCCACATAGTCCCGCAAATAGCCGTCTAATTCACTGTTAAAATCTGGATCATTTTTGTAATGATAAAAGGCGGTTTCTAGCTCAGTAAGAGCGCTCATAAGGGTTTCGGGAACATATTTGCCCCCGAAAATACCAAACCGTCCTAAGGTATCGGGACGATTGACGATTGTGGATGGTGCAGTTGTTTTGGGTGCGATCGGCGTTGTGGTCATTGCGGTGGATCTTGACTGATGAGTTAGCTACTATTAAAACTTGCTTGGGGTGCTTATGGCACTGTATTTAGGATAACAAATTTTGAAAGTGCCGCGAAGCGGCACTTTCAAAATTTTCACTGTTTTTTAAGTCAGTACTTTGCGCTGTAACATATAGCTATAGCCACCTGTATCAGAACACATCAACCCCAAAAATAGTGTGAGGCGGCGCTTCGCGCCGCCTCACACTATTTGGGGTTGATGTCCTAACAAGAATGGCGACAGATATATACCAAAAGATGAATCAGTTTCATGAATCAAGAAGACATCCGATCGCTAGAAATTACAAATTATCCTGTAGCAGGAGTAGACGAAGTTGGAAGGGGTTGTCTATTTGGTGAAGTAGTGGCGGCGGCGGTGATTTTGCCCATTGATCAATTTGCTTATTTAGAAGAGTTCGGCGTAACTGATAGCAAAAAGCTCTCACCTCAACGCCGCGATAAGTTAGATCTGCTCATTCGTGAAGTTGCGATCGCCTGTGAAATTGGTACAGCATCAGTTGAGGAAATCGATGAAATGAATATTCTCGCAGCGAGTTTACTGGCGATGGAAAGGGCGATCGCCAAGCTAAATCCACAGCCTAAGCATTGTCTGATCGATGGCAATCAACTTTTACGATTTAAACTCATAGCCCCAATTCCACAAACTACTGTGATTAAAGGGGATTCTCTATCAATATCAATTGCGGCGGCAAGCATTATCGCGAAGGTATGGCGCGATCACCGCATGGTTGAACTCGCGGAAATCTATACAGGTTATGACATCGCTACAAATAAGGGCTATGGCACGCCTAAACATCGACAGGCGATCGCGCAATTAGGTTACAGTGATTTACATCGTAAAACGTTTAAAATCAAAGAAGTGATAGCGAAGCAATCACTTCTTTGATTTATGCAAAAGAACCAAATGTAGGGGCAATTCATGAATTGCCCCTACGGTAAAACAAGGGTTTCAAGTTTTTTTTGCGTAAGTCCTAACTTCTTTAAAACACAAAGACTATGCGTTTAATACATACATCTGATTGGCATTTAGGAAGAAAGTTAAAAGGAGTCGATCGCACCCCTGAAATTGCCTTAGCCCTAGAGGAAATCCTCAAATATGCAAAAGAATATGAAGTGGATGCAGTCCTCATATCAGGCGATATCTTTGATGTACCTAACCCTACAACGGATGCAGAGCGAATTGCCTATGATTTTTTCTATAAGCTAAATCAGTTAAGTATTCCCTCAGTAGCGATCGCAGGAAATCATGATTCGGCTAATCGCATTGATAGTCTTGCCCATTTACTATCCCTTGCAGGAGTGAGAGCCTTAGGTCGCCCCAGAATTGCCGAAGAAGGCGGCGTGGTGAATATTGATACAGCCAATGGCAAGCTTTGTATCGGTGCAATGCCCTTTGCATCTGAACGGAAGTTATTAGCAGCCGAGGATGTCTGGAATAAGGATGCTCTAGAACAGCGCAATGATTACAAAACGACAGTTACCTATGTTCTTCAGAATCTCGCTAGCGCCTTTAAAACCGATGCAGTAAATGTGATGATGGCGCACATGACTATTGAGGGAGCTAAATTTACAGGTTCTGAGGCGGCTTTTTACAGTGGTGATGTTTATAGCTTGTCAGGACAATCGATTCCTTCAGAATGCCAATATGTAGGCTTAGGACATATCCATCGACCACAACAGATTCCCAATGCTGCGCCGACCTATTATGCTGGCTCTGTAATTCAAGTGGATTTTGGAGAAGTGGGCGAAGAAAAAGGATTTAACTTGATTGAAGTGGAAACTGGGCGACCTGCAAAAGTGCAATTTCAACCCCTCACCTGTCATAAACCACTCAAGCGAGTGGAATGTCATTTAGAACAATTAGATGAGCATCTAGAAGCCCATCGTGATTATGAAGGCTATTTGAAATTTGCGATCGCTGTGGATACGCCGCCCATCGGACTTGCGGATCGAGTGCGAAAAGTTTGCCCTCAAGCAGTGATGATCGAGCCAAAGTTAATCGTGAATGAATCGGCACAAGCTCCTGAACCAAAAGATTACGATCGCTTTGATCCGATCACTGAGTTTCAAAAGTTTTATAGCGATCGGGAAAAAAACTTATCTCCTGAAGTAATTACTGCTTTTAAAGAGTTGTATATGGAATTTAGCGAAGTACCCGCTTAAAAATAACGACTAGTTGATTATTGATATTCTACAAGAAGTTTCCTGATGCGCCCCCTTGAGTTAATTGTCGAAGGATTTACTATTTCTAGGTATGAATAGATGATATTAGATAACGAAAACCAGAATCTAAAAGTCCATGAGTGGATTAAGGAATATACCGAAGAAGGCACGATTGATATCGTTACAGGCTATTTCACGGTTGGGGCTTTAGCTTATCTTTCGCAGCAGGTTAATCAAAAAATTACGAAGTTTCGGCTAGTACTGGGAGATATCGTTAACTTAGATCAAGTTGATGATCGCCCCTTAGATTTACTAAATGAGAACATTACGATAGAGGCGGCATTAAATCTTAGTCGTCTGGCTCAGGAAGCAGTCGATTTTTTAAAGCAGGACAAGGTTAAGGCAAAAACTTTAGAGCCAAATTTTTGTCATGCTAAGTGCTACTTGTTTGAGCCATCAGAAAAAAACGATCGCAACAAATACTTTATTTCAGGTAGCTCAAACCTGACGGAAGCGGGGATTGGTTTAAAGCAAACTAATAATCTGGAACTTAATATTGCTGAGACGGGAAACAATAGCCAATATAAAGAGCTAGTTGAATGGTTTGAGACTCTCTGGCATAAGCCTCAAGCTCACAAAGAGAAGACTATTCTGGCTAAGGATGGGACGAGTAAAAAGATTGATTTTAAGCAATATCTGATTGAGGCGATCGCGAAGATATTTATCGAATATTCGCCACGGGATATTTACTACAAGATTCTATTTGAGCTATTTGGCAATCAAATTCTAGAAATTGAGAACGATCCTGAGTTTAATCGTCAAGTTGGCAGGTTAGAAAATACGGCGGTTTTTAATGCTCTCTATGACTTCCAGAAAAAAGGAGTCTTAAGTTTAATTCGGATGCTTCAGAAATATGATGGGGCAATCTTAGCGGACGCAGTAGGCTTGGGTAAAACTTGGAGCGCTTTGGCGGTAATGAAGTTTTTCCAGATGCAGGGGCGCGAGGTGATCTTGCTTTGTCCTAAGAAACTGGAGGATAACTGGAACCGATACAAGGAAAATCAGGAATCTAAATTTGAAAGTGACAAACTCAAGTTTTTTATGCGCTTTCATACGGATATGAGTAGCTCTCGTTTAGAGTCCTATAGCGATCGCGCTGATAAGTTCTTTCGTGATGATAAGCCGAAGCTGATCGTGATTGATGAAAGTCATAACTTACGGAATGACAAGGCAAATCGTTATAAGTTTCTGGTTGAGCAGATTTTGCAGAAAAACCAAGATGTCAAAGTCTTATTGATATCGGCAACGCCGATCAATAACTCTCTGAATGATGCTAGAAACCAGTTTAAGTTGATGGTGCAGGGGGATGTGCATGGCTATGATGCAAAATTGGGTGTCAGAAATATTGATTATTCGTTTAAGCAAGCTCAGACAATGTTTAATGAATGGCGCAAAGATGACAATCCTAAAATTGGAGACTTTATTAAAAAACTGTCTGGCAATGATTTCTTTCGATTGACTGACTCTTTGCTCGTAGCACGAACTCGCAAGATGGTTGAGAGTCAGGAGACTGATTTAATCTTTCCTGTCAAAAATAAGCCCGTAAACTTGTTTGTAACACCACATCAGCTTGGTAATTTTGAAACCTTTGAGGAATTGTTTGAGCATTTCCCCCCGATGCTGTCAGGCTATCAACCAGCATTTTATTTAGATGATGGTTTGGATAATAAGTCGGGCGTAAAAAAAGATGTATTGAAGGATGAAAAACTACGCGATCGCTTTCTGGTCAAAATGATTTATATCTTGATGGTGAAGCGGTTAGAGTCTTCTTGGTTTTCGTTTTATTCAACAGTTGAGAAGATTAAGGATCATCATCAAAATGCTTTAGATAAGATTAAGGCATATCAAGCAAATAAAGCAAAACCAGTAACCCTAGAAAATGATGCGGTTAATTTGGATGACGATCAAAATGACGATGAGTTTACAGAAGCGGTTGAGCAGTATACGCTAGGCAAAAAACGCCCGATTAGTATTGCGGAAATTGATCGAGTTGGGAACTTAGACAAATTCAAAGAGGATTTGAAGAAAGATTTAGATGCTCTAGATAAGCTATCGGTCAACTTGCAAAAGTTTGCTGTAAAACTTGACAAAGAGATTGCTCCAACTTCAAAAAAATCAGAACGTCTGAAATCCTGTGATGACAAGTTGAAGGCTTTGATTGCAGAGATTGTCAAAAAGCGCAAATCAGGCATAAATAACCATAATCCCAAGGTAGTTATTTTTACGGTCTATCGGGATACGGCAGTATATCTGTTTGAGCAACTTCAAGCGAGAGGGTTTGAGAAGATTGCGATCGCATCAGGGACAGGCTCATATTCAGATGATAGCGATTCCTTCGGATGCGGTTCCCGCCACAAACAGTCTATGGAAGCGATTCTAGAAAGATTTGCACCTTACACTAAGTTATTTTGTGAAAAGGAATGGGCTTTTGATACCGATAAACAAGGGTTAGATGCTTTTGCGGAATGGCAAGAGTGGATTAAAGAAAACCATGCTGATACTCACCAAAAGTTAACTAAGCCCATTGACATCTTGATTGCTACGGATGCTCTCAGTGAGGGGCAGAACTTGCAGGATGCCGATATGGTCATTAATTACGACATTCACTGGAATCCTGTGCGGATTATTCAGCGTATGGGACGGATTGATCGCTTGGGTAGTCCGAATGAGCAGATCTTCGGGATTAATTTCTGGCCGTCGGATAATATTAATTCCTATTTGAATCTACAAGGACGGATTGAGCAACGGATGGCGGCGATGAAGTTGGCTGGGTCAGAGGTGGATCATCAGTTCTCGGATAGCTTTGCCAAGATGGCTCATGATGAAGACTTTGATCGCAAGATGAACGATCGCATGATGGAGCAAATGCTGATTACTTGGGATGACATTGAGGTGAGCGATCAAGGTTTAGGCTTTGATAGTTTGTCTTTGGAGCGCTATCGACAGGATTTACTTGCTGAGTTTAATCGCGATAAGGACAAATATCGCCAGATGCCCAAGGGTGTCTATTCGGGATTTGGGGGAGATGCTGAGAGTAATAGCGGGCTTGTGGCTTTGCTGGGCTATCCTACGAAACCACCGAAGAATCTCGATCATCAATATCAGGTGTTTGATTTGATTTATATCGATAAGTCTGGCAAGTTGGTTTTGAATAATCAAAAGGAAGTCTTAGATTTCCTGACTATAAACAAAGACAAGGAGCGATTTGTTCCTGATGTTGTCGATCGCGGTGATGAGGTGGCGATCGCTGAGTTAGTAACTGCGCTCAAATCTTGGCTTAGTAGTCAATCGGTGCAAACTGAAGTGATGGCGGATGGTACGACTAAGGAGACGATGGGAACGGCGGTGCGAGATCTATTTGGAAAAATTAAAAAGGGTAATCAAATGGCGTTAGATTTTGTGAAGCAAGATGGGAATGTTGATCAAAAATTTCAGGTTGATAAGTTTGACTTGGTGGCGTGGGTGTTGGTGAGTAAATAGTCTGAATTACGGATTTCATGAGATTATGCAGATTTCACGGATTTTTTGGATTAGAATGAGTTGAAATCCTCTAATCCGCCTAATCCGCGATTCAGACGTTGTTTTGAATAGGAGAGTAAATAGCTATGACTATTGCCGTTACCGAAAATATCCGATCGCTTCATGATGTGGAGACAAAGTTGGGTTTGAGCCGATCGCTTGATCCAGATTTTTTTAAGGAATGGCAAGGCGAGTTTGCAGAATTAGTTGATACTGAAAAAAACACTTTAGATCGAATTAAGCAGTCATATTTGTATCATGTTAATGAAGGCTTTTTGTCTGAGGGAACAGTAAATTTGTTGATGGTTTCACCATTGCTGTTTTTGGCGGGTTTTCTGGAGTCTCCTTTTAGTTTGCGAAGTGAAGAGTCAGTTGAGATTAGTGATCGCGGTGGTAATGTTACTTATCACGGCAGAATTGATGCTTTAGTTTTGAATAACAACTTATGGATAGTTTTAGTTGAGGCAAAGCGTTCTAGTTTTTCGTTTTTAGTGGCAGTACCACAGGCTCTTGCTTATATGATGGCAAGTCCAAATGGTGATAAGCCAACCTATGCAATGGTTACTAATGGCGATCATTTTATGTTTGTTAAGCTACAACGATCGCAATATGATCTTTCGGATGATTTTTCACTGTTTAAGCGATCGGGCAATGAACTATATCCCGTGCTGCAAATTTTAAAATCGTTTAAGGAGCTGTAAATAATGAATCTAACTATCTTTAATCAATTAGATTTTCTGCCTGCTTTACGCGAGTTTTTTAAGGTGTTGCAAGTGCCGATCGCTGCGGTGACGGATAAGCCGATCGCTGCTAGGGATATTCTCGAAAGTAATTACAAGGAAAATGAGTCTTTTCGGTTGATTGATGAGGTTTATTTTTTGGGGATGGTTGATGATGCGGCGTTTCGGGGTGGTAAGAGTTTAGATATTTCGCAGATTAAGTCGGATTATGATGGGATTGTTATTTTTGGGGTGACGCTCAAAGTTCGAGAAGGGGGGCGCGATGGTGGTTTGTTGCCAACGCGATCGCAGCTTGCGGAAATCGCACGGGCGTTTAATCGGGAGTTTTGCTATACGCCTGTGGTGGTGGTGTTTCGGTATGCGGGTGCTGATGGGGAATATTTGGCGTTTGCGAATACGGAGCGGTCTAAGTTTAAGCGCAATCGGGAAGGGGAGAAGGCGGGAAAAGTAACGCTGTTAAGGGATATTGATATTAATAATACCCATTCGGGACATAAGAAAATTTTGGCGGATCTCAAGATTCCTAATGCTGGTAAGGATCGGGTGGATTCCTTTGATAAGTTATATAAATATTGGCAAAAGGTACTTGATGTCAGTCTGTTAAATAAGCAGTTTTACAAAGAGGTTTCGACTTGGTATTTTCATGCTTGTAAGCAGGTGGTTTTTCCGAAGGATGCAAAGCCAGACAATCAGGAGAGCTTAATTCGGTTAATTACGCGATTGATGTTTGTGTGGTTCCTGAAAGAGAAGGGGTTAGTGCCTGATGCTTTATTTGATAAAGAAGATATTCAGTCGATTCTCAAGAGTTTAGAACCACAGGAAAGTACTTATTACAAGGCGATCTTGCAGAATTTATTTTTTGCAACGCTGAATACGGAAGGTAAGCGCGAATTTATTAAGGAGAGTTCGGGCGGACGCAATTCGCGGTATATGGTGCATAACACGTTTCGCTATCAGGACTATTTTCAGCAACCAGATCGCGTAATAGAGGACTATTTTGCAGATATTCCATTTTTAAATGGTGGTTTGTTTGAGTGTTTGGATCGCCGCGATGAGAATGAGCCAGAGGTAAGGATTGATGGGTTTAGCAACAATTCTAAAAATCCTTTATCGGTTCCCAATGAATTATTTTTTGGTGAGTTGCAAGATGTGGATCTCAATGCAGATTTTGGTACGAGTCGCAAGAAGTATCAGGTACGAGGCTTAGTCGAAATCTTTAAGAGCTATAAGTTTACGATCGCTGAAAATACGCCTTTTGAGGAAGATGTGGCGCTCGATCCTGAGTTGTTAGGTCAGGTGTTTGAGAATTTATTAGCGGCTTACAATCCTGAAACTCAGACGACAGCTAGGAAACAAACGGGTTCTTTTTATACGCCCCGTGAGATTGTTAATTACATGGTAGATGAGAGTTTGATTGCTTATCTCAAATATCAGTTGTTAAACAAAAATGTAGTATTTCTAGAGGTAGGTAAGAGACAGACAGATATTTTTGGGAATGAGTATAAGGCAGGTCAGTTAACGATTCAAGAGCAGTTAAATCAAAATCCATTTAAGGGTAAGGAGTCTGAGTTAGAGCAGAAGTTGCGACAATTACTTTCCTTTGATGATGTGAATCCTTTTGTGGGTGATGATGCGATTCAGAAGCGTTTGATTCAGGCTTTGGATAATTGCAAGATTCTCGATCCTGCTTGTGGTTCGGGGGCTTTCCCGATGGGTGTTTTGCAGAAGATGGTGCATATTTTAGCGAAGCTCGATCCGCATAATGAGCGATGGAAACATCAACAAAAGGAGAGGGAAATTTTGCCTGTATTAGAGGATTTGCAACAGGCGCAAAAGATTAGCTATGAGCAGGCAAGGGATGCGGCGGTTAGTCAATTACGGGATCGTCTGGCTCAGATTGAAGCAGATTTTGCTAATAACGAGAAGGACTATCCGCGTAAGTTGTTTTTGATTGAGAATTGTATTTATGGGGTGGATATTCAGCCGATCGCTTTGCAGATTGCGAAGTTACGCTGTTTTATTTCGCTGATTGTTGAGCAAAGGGTAGATAATAGCCAACATAATCGGGGTATTTTGCCTTTGCCAAATTTGGAGACTAAGTTTGTGGCGGCGAATAGTTTGATTAGGTTTAGCGATCAGATGAATTTGCGTAGTCCTGCGGTGGAGGTGCTAGAGAAGGAATTAAAAGAGGTTCGGCAAAAGCATTTTACGGCGCGGTCTAAGGCGACTAAGGATAAGTATCGCAATCGTGATCAGGAGTTGCGTAATGCGATCGGGGATTTGTTGAAGGGGACGGGGTTGGAGGTGGCTCTGGCTGATAGTTTGGCGCGTTGGAATCCTTACAATCAAAATACTTCGGCGGATTTTTTTGATGCTGAGTGGATGTTTGGGATTGGTGATGGTTTTGATATTGTGATTGGGAATCCGCCTTATGTGAGACAGGAACAAATTAAGGAACTCAAACCTTTTCTAAATAAGCAGTATGAATGTTATACAGGCGTTGCTGATTTGTATGTTTACTTTTACGAGAAAGCGATACAGATGCTTAAAGATAATGGAAATATAGCTTATATCTCATCAAATAAATGGTTTAAGGCAAACTATGGCGTACCACTACGCAAATACATTGCCGAAAATTGCCAAATTCATACCATTACGGATTTTGGTGAGTTATCGGTATTTAGTGCTGCTACGTTTCCGATGATCTTTATTGCGACTAAGCGAAAAGTTAAACAACAATCACCAATTTTTACACAGGTTAAATCGCTCGATCCGCCTTATCCTGATGTGGAAGCTTTAATTAGTCAAACTGGGAAAACCTTACCTGTCGGTGCAATTAATAAATCGGAATGGATGTTAACTAATTCTGGTGTTTCAGATATTCTTAAAAGAATGGAGAGAGCAGGAATAAAATTAGGCGAATATGTAGATGGTCAAATTTATTATGGAATTAAAACAGGCTTTAATAAAGCTTTTATAATTGATGACAATACAAGAGATGAACTTATTAAAGCAGATCCTAATAGTACACAAATCATCAAGCCTTTAGCCGTAGGAGATGATGTTAGAAAATGGCAGATTAGAGAAAGCAATCAGTGGTTAATTTTTACTAAAAAAGGTATGGATATCAAACAATATCCAGCAATAGAAAAACATCTGTCTTTATATAAGGAGCGGTTAGAAAATAGAGCAGGAGATTCTAAATGGTTTGAATTACAAGCTTCACCAGCAGAAGTTGAAAGATTTGAAAAACCTAAAATTATCTATCCTGATATTGCAAAAGAGTCTCGTTTTGCATTTGATCCACATCAAAAATATATTAATGACTTAGTATTTGCAATTCCAATATCTGATTTTTACTTACTTGGAATTTTAAATTCGAGTCTTATTTGGTATTACCTTTCTAAAAACTCAGCAGTTCTGGGAGATGCAGATAAAGGAGGTCGTTTAAGACTAAAAAAAATCTATGTTAGTAAAATCCCTATCCCCACCGCCACCGAAGCAGAACAAAAAGCAATAGAAACCTTAGTGCAGAAATGCCTAGAAGCCAAAGGTCAAAACGTCACGCAATGGGAACAAGAAATAGATGCGATGGTAGCGCGGCTGTATGGATTGAGTGACGAAGAGATGGAGATAATCAGAGGGAACACGGATTAAGATTTAAATCCCATGTAGGGGTATAGGATTCCCACCACAATTGATGATTTTTAGACCATCTCAAATTGGGAATGCTCTGCCCAAAAACTCACAACGCAGCCACAATTTATCGGTGAAAAGCAAACAGGGTTAAGCATTTGCGATTTAAAATAGTGGCGGAAAGTAAAAAATATTGGCGCAAATGCTAAACCCCTTGTATCTAGGAAGAAAAGTAAAGGATAAAATCTTTACTACAATCCAAACAAGCAAAAGCAGAGATAAACTCGTTAAACCCCTAGGGACACCAAGCCC
>NZ_JACJQY010000061.1 GCF_014696925.1 Phormidium tenue FACHB-1050
TGGATGAGTTGCGGCTTTTGGTCAAGAATCGTCTCTCCGAAATGACTAAATCTGTAATTGCTTCTCTTGTCGGTAGAGATTCCATACTGGATGCCCTATCTATTGCCTCTCTTTTGTGATTTGGTATAAAGTATCTTCCATTGCTTTTGCTCCTAATGATAATCAACAATCTCAACATCTTACGCATTTCCATTTTGCCAAACAAAACACAGTCTCCACTGCTTAGTAAAACGAATACTGTATTGTCCAAGTCGATCGCCAACCAGTACCTCTAGATGATTGGCAGATGGTATGTGGAGATCTTCTAGATTAGCTGACACATCAAGTTGACGTAATTTGCGTAAAGCCCTTTCCTGTATATCTGATGGTAACTTACGCGATCGCCCACCTTGCCAAATTTTATCGGTTCCTTTACAAGCAAATGAAACAATCGTTGAAGCTTAAACACCTAAACGATAACAAATCGCTAAATTTACCATGCAACAGGTTTAAAATCGTCATCATTAGCGATCGCCACCCCATCACCCGAAGGCTTAATTACAAACAAACCTTGACGATAAGCATAACGATCTATCCCTTCATTAATCTCAATACCAGCCACAGATCCATAGGCTTTATAGTTGCCGTAATGAGGAAAGGAGTCTTTAAAGCGCGTTAACTTCTCAACAAACTCATCCACATCATCCTTTGATAAACGGGACTTACATTCCACTAACACTAGTTCCGTATCATCTACAGCCAAAATATCAATTTCCATCGCAAAACCTTGACGCTTAGTTCTGGCACGAGGATGCACTTCCTTTACATCAATTCCTTTTTCTTGAAATAGCCGCAATACCGCAGGTTCAACTAACTCTTCGACAAAACGTCCCCACCTTGTTGTTAGTGCTTCAACTGCCTTACTGGTTCTATCAACTGTTTTTTCGAGCTTTACCATACGGCGATCAGCTTCGGCAGCACGGCGATCATAATCCTCTTGAGAAGCTTGGAATAACTTGTAGATGTCTTCAATAGTTACAGGGGTACTCATAAACTTAGTGTTTATTCGATCAAGTTTTTAACACCTAAATTATCACATAAAAAACAAGGGGCTTGCGCCCCTTGACTCTTGATTAATTAGCTACCACCGATACGGGCAACATCACGGGAGTTGGCTTCAAAGGCGGCGTTGAGCGCATCATCACCACTCAAACCATCTTCCAATGCTTCCTTAATCGCTTGCAATACCCGCTTGTAATCCTTGGGCATCACCTTCACGAACTTAGGAAGCATCGCATTCCAATCAGCGAGAACATTCGCACCCTTGGCACTTTCCGTATAGTCAACGTGCTGCTGAATCAACTGCTTCAGATCCTTGATTTCTTCGGGATCTTCGAGTTTCTCTAAGCCGACCATTGAGGTATTGCAACGGGTTGCGAAATCACCTGACTCATCGAGAATGTAGGCAACACCGCCACTCATACCAGCCGCAAAGTTCCGTCCTGTTAAGCCGAGAACGACAACCTTACCACCAGTCATATATTCGCAACCATGATCGCCGATGCCTTCGACTACTGCATTTACGCCAGAGTTACGCACTCCAAAGCGTTCGCCAGCGATACCGCGAATGTAGACTTCGCCACTGGTTGCACCGTAGAGAGCGACGTTACCAGCGATGACATTCTCTTCGGCGACAAAGGTAGAAGCTTTGTGGGGATAGAGAATGATTTTGCCGCCGCTAAGTCCTTTGCCGAGATAGTCATTGGTGTCGCCTTCGAGTTCCATCGTCACGCCAGAGGGAACGAATGCGCCGAAGCTTTGACCAGCCGTACCTTGGAAATGTAGATGCACGGTGTCATCGGGCAGTCCTTCCCAATGGCGCTTGGTGATTTCGTTACCAAGGATAGTTCCGACAGCACGATTGATGTTCTTGATCGGAATAGTCTCTTGTACGGGTTCGCCATCAACGATCGCTGCTTGACATAAATCCAACAACACAGTCATATCAAGGGATTTGTCTAAGCCATGATCCTGTGGGATTTGGCAATAGCGCCCGACATCTGCACCAACTTCTGGCTGATAGAGAATCTTGGAAAAGTCTAAGCCCTTCGCTTTCCAATGTTCGACAGCTTGCTTCGCTTCGAGAACTTCGGTACGACCGACCATCTCATCAAGGGTGCGGAAACCGAGTTTTGCCATTAGTTCACGAACTTCCATTGCGATGAAAGTCATGAAGTTGACGGTGTGGGCGGGATCGCCTGTGAACTTGTCGCGTAGTTGTGGGTCTTGAGTTGCCACACCAACGGGGCAGGTGTTGAGATGGCAGACGCGCATCATGATGCAGCCAAGGGTGACGAGGGGAGCTGTGGCAAAGCCGAACTCTTCTGCACCAAGTAGCGCCGCGATAACGACATCACGCCCTGTTTTCATTTGTCCATCGGTTTCCACAACGATGCGGCTGCGGAGATTGTTGAGAACAAGGGTTTGGTGGGTTTCCGCGAGTCCGAGTTCCCAAGGTAAACCAGCGTGCTTGATTGAGGTTTGGGGTGATGCGCCAGTGCCGCCATCGTAGCCAGAGATGAGAACCACATCAGCGTGAGCTTTGGAAACCCCTGCGGCGATCGTGCCTACGCCTACTTCCGATACGAGCTTGACGCTGATACGGGCGGCGCGGTTGGCATTCTTGAGGTCATGAATCAACTCGGCGAGGTCTTCGATGGAGTAGATGTCATGGTGAGGCGGTGGCGAAATTAAGCCCACACCAGGAGTAGAGTGACGTACTTTAGCAATCCAAGGATAGACTTTCTTCCCAGGGAGTTGACCACCTTCCCCTGGTTTCGCGCCTTGAGCCATTTTGATTTGAATCTCTTTGGCTTGGGAGAGATAGAGGCTGGTTACACCGAAACGTCCAGAGGCAACCTGTTTGATGGCGCTATTTTTGGAATCGCCTTGCTCGTTTGTCCATGTGTAGCGATCAGGATCTTCGCCGCCTTCGCCTGTGTTGGACTTGCCGCCGATGCGATTCATAGCGATCGCCAAAGCTTCATGGGCTTCCTTAGAAATGGAACCGTAGCTCATCGCACCCGTTTTGAAGCGGCTTAAGATTGATTCGATGGGTTCTACTTCATCAATGGAAATAGATTCGCGAGCTTTGAAATCGAGCAAGCCGCGCAGGGTGAAATGTTGTTGATTCTGTTCGTTGACAAGTGCCGAATATTTCTTGAACAGTTCATAGTTGCCATCGCGTACTGCTTTTTGCAATGCATGAATAGTTTCAGGGCTAAACAAGTGCGCTTCGCCATCCTTGCGCCATTGATAATCACCACCGACATCAAGGGTGTTGCCACTCGCAGGGCGATCGGGGAAGGCATGGGTATGACGAGCGATCGCTTCTTTAGCGATAACTTCTAAATCAGCGCCTTCGATGCGTGAGGCTGTCCAAGTGAAGTATTTCTTGATCACATCCTGATTCAAACCAACCGCTTCAAAGATTTGAGCGCCGCGATAGCTTTGGATTGTGGAAATACCGATTTTTGAAGCAACCTTAGTTACGCCCTTAGTTGCCGACTTGATAAAGTTCTTAACCGCAGTTTTGAACTCGACATTTACCAAGAGACGTTGATCGATCATGTCTTTGATCGTTTCAAAGGCAAGATAGGGGTTGATTGCACCGCAACCATAGCCTATCAACAACGCAAAATGATGCACTTCTCTAGGTTCGCCAGATTCGAGAACTAAACCAACTCTAGTACGGGTTCCTGTGCGGATGAGATGGTGATGTAAGCCTGATACCGCTAGCAATGCAGGGATAGGTGCATTATCAGGATTCACGCCGCGATCGCTAAGAATCAAAATATTCACACCATCAGCGATCGCTTGGTCAGCCTTCGCGCAAATTTCGGCGATCGCTGATTCTAATCCAGATACACCAGATTTAGGGTTGAACAAGGTGGAAAATGTAATAGATTTAAAACCACCTTCATTAATATGCTTGAGTTTGGCAAATTCAGCATCACTAAGGATGGGAGTTTTTAACTCGATCAAGTGACAACTTTCTGGCTCAGGCTTGAGTAAATTGCGTTCAGCACCAATCGTAGTTTCCGCAGAAGTAATAATTTCTTCGCGGATAGAGTCAATCGGAGGATTCGTAACCTGTGCGAATAATTGTTGGAAATAATCGTAGAGAAGTTTGGGACGATTGGAAAGAACGGCTAGAGGTGTATCGGCTCCCATCGCGCCCACGGCTTCCACACCATCCCGCGCCATTGGCGTTAATAGCAAGCGCAAATCTTCAAAGGAATAGCCGAAAGCCATTTGCTTCTGGGTTAAAGCTGTTGCTTCTGGTTCATTAGCAACGCCATCCTTGAGACTGGCGATTTCCACCATATGCTGATTAATCCATTCGCGATATGGCTGTTCAGTGGCGATTTGATGCTTAATTTCTTCATCAGCAACAATCCGACCTTCTTCCATATTCACAAGGAACATCCGACCTGGTTGCAAGCGCCCCTTTGATTCAATCATTTCAGGGGCAATATCCAATACCCCTGCTTCTGATGCGAAGATGACCAGATCATCCTTGGTGACGTAGTAACGAGAAGGACGCAAGCCATTACGATCCAATACAGCGCCAATCATTGTGCCATCGGTGAAGGCGATCGAGGCTGGTCCATCCCAAGGTTCCATCAAGCAGGAATGATATTCATAAAAGGCTTTTTTCTCATCACTCATGGACTCATGGGCTGTCCAAGGCTCAGGAATCATCATCATTACCGCATGAGGTAGCGATCGCCCTGCTAGTACTAACAATTCCAAGGCATTATCAAAAATCGTCGAGTCGCTACCTTCGATGTTAATGACGGGCTTGATCTTCGAGATATCATCACCAAACAAATCCGACTCAAACATCGACTGACGCGCAATCATCCAGTTGGTATTGCCGCGCAGAGTATTAATTTCACCATTGTGGGCAATGTAGCGGTAAGGGTGCGATCGCTCCCAGCTAGGGAAAGTATTTGTACTAAAGCGGGAGTGTACCAGAGCCAGAGCGCTTTCCATATCGGGATCACGTAAATCAGCGGCGTAATACATCCCTACTTGGGCCGTCATCAACATCCCTTTATAAACGATGGTGCGACAGGAAAGGCTAGAGGGATACCAGTAAGGATCAACGTTCGCGGCTCTTATTGCGGTATGGGCAAGTTTACGCAGCACAAATAATTTGCGATCAAAGGCGAGGTCATCAGCAAGATCAGGCGATCGCCCAATAAACACCTGCTGCATAAATGGCTCACTTGATTGAGCGGTCGCACCCAAGGAGGAATTGTCAGTGGGGACATCACGCCATCCCAGTACTTTTAAACCTTCAGCAGCTACCAGCTTTTCAAAAGCTTCTCGCCCATTCTTACGTGTATTAGAATTGGGCGAAGCATAAACCATGCCTACACCGTATTGTCCTGCTTCAGGTAGGGTGATATTTGCCGCTGCCGCCACTTTCACCAAGAATTTATGGGGGATTTGCATCAAAATCCCTGCACCATCACCTGTATTTGTCTCACAACCGCACGCGCCACGGTGTTCCAAGTTCTCTAGAATTGTCAAACCCTGCTCGACGATCGCATGGGATTTTTTCCCTGACTTGTGAACAATAAATCCGACCCCACAAGCGTCATGTTCAAATTGGGGATCGTATAAACCTTGTTTTAGGGGCAGTGCGTTGCTATTCATCATGGACTGAAAAGGATGGTATTTAAGGATTATGTTAGCTCAGACGTAATTGAGTAGTTACGATCGCTACTTTGGATTGTACTAATAAATCTATGTCCTAGGTATGAGGTACTAAGGAATTAGTCAAATTCAGTTGGTTATTATAGCTATAGCCACCTGTATCAGGATAAATCAAAACCCAAATAGTGTGAGGCGGCGCTTCGCGCCGCCTCACACTATTTGGGTTTTATGTCCTAACAAGAATGGCGACAGCTATATCACTATTTTTATTGCAGTTGTTACAAAACTTGACAGGCGATCAAACCTATAAACGTAAACTCTTCGTAAAAAAGCACTAAAAGTCTCAAGAGTGGAGTTATAGCTACCGTCGATTGTGTTAGGACAAAAGAAAAACCCAAAAAGAGAATGGCGGCGCTTCGCGCCGCCATTCTCTTTTTGGGTTTTATGTCCTAAGCAAAACTTGCTTTGCTATAAATATTCATACATCAATTCCCACCCAAATGTTTTTGCAAGCCTTGGGAAGTAACGCTTTCAAAAACTTTCTTGGTTTGAGTTTGACCGCAAAGCGCTGTAATGATCGCTATAAAGCAGGGGTAGGGAAAGATTTTTGATATTAATGTCTTAATTTCGTAACATGCTGACTAATCGGCTCACTTTTAATCGTAAATACTTCTACTTAACAGTTTTATTCTTTTTAATAGAAGTTTATATCGCCATTTTTATCGATGATCAGTTAATTCGCCCCTTTATTGGGGATGTGTTAGTGGTAATTCTGATTTACTGCTTTATTAAATCTTTTTGGAAGATTCGCGCAAAGATAGCAGCGATATCGGTTTTTGGATTTGCCTGTGCGATCGAAGGATTGCAGTATCTAAATTTTGTCGATCGCCTAGGATTAGCACAAAATAAAGTTTTGGCAACTATTTTAGGAACTACCTTTGATTGGAAAGATATTCTTGCCTACGCTCTTGGGACTGTGATTATCTTGGTGTGGGAAAGTCGCTAAAAGTATTATTTACAGCAATTATCGAGCAACCGAACCACAAGAAAAACCTTAAAAGCTTTGCTTCGCAAAGCTTTTAAGGTTTTTCTTGGTTTGGGTTTGAGCGCAAAGCGCTGCAAACAGTCATTTATCGAGTGCCAAGCATTGCTTCTAACTGCCGAAGCCGACCTTCGGCTAAGCGATCGCGACATTGTTTGACCGATCGCGAGTTATCCAGAGAAATTAATGACTCAAACTGACAGTGCTGAGCTTGGTAGAGTAACCATTGACGTTGCCCCGCAGAATTCTGCATCTTTTCCTGCTTCAGGATTTTAGATAGCCTTTGAGTCGTGACATCTGATGTAAGTTGAGAATTATTTGTCCCTTGTAAATCGGCTATGCGATCATTAGTCAGTCTCGCTCGGCAACTGAAATACAAGAGAGGATAAATAGAGCCTTTGCGGAATGGTTCACTCAGTTCCTGACAGTGAATATCTCGATAGGAATTCCAAGTTTTTTCGACTGCTTTGAGTTGGGATTGTCTAGCTGTAGGGATCTGACTATAAACCTCGTCATAAATTAGCGATCGCAAGAAATCAGCAGTTTTTGCCCAACGAGAAGCACAAATGTTTAGGTAAAGCTGAGCTTCTTTTTCGCAGGCTGGGGGAGCAACTCCAAATTGTTGAGATTTCGTGATCGTTTGTGATGCTACAGGTGCGATCGCGATACAGGACAGTCCTAGGGCGATCGCTAAAGAAGATAAAATCTTTTTCATATTGTTTGAATTGGTGGGAATCGCTATATATGTATCTTTCTCAGGTTATTTACAGCAATTACCAATCAAACGAACCATAAGAGGTTTTTTAAAAGTTTTGCTTTGCAAAACTTTTAAAAAACCTCTTGGTTTGGGTTTGAGCGCCAAGCGCTGTAGGACTAGTATATTTGCTTAAAAGATGACATCTCATAATCCTATAATCTTTATATCTTTTTAACTAATTGCCAAACACGACCATGTCCGATTCGCTATCACCTCGCGCCGCAATGCTCTCGTCCATGCTTTTAGAATTAATCGAGATTTTGCGCGATCGCCAAGGTGACACATGGGCAGCGATCGTGCGCGTTGCTTCTGGAAAATCAGCAACGATCGCGATCGATGAAGCTCGCATCCATGTGCAGGTAGAAGGTGAACAGGAGTTACAAATCACAATTTCCGATGCTGAACCTGACGCAAGCAATGACTTTGAAAGCACTGGGCTTGCTTTACGTAACATCATGTTTGGTAAATCTACACTCGAAAAATCTGTCGCTTCTGGCAAAATCTTCACTCGGGCTAGTTTTGGCGATCTGTTAAAAATACGTTCAATCGTTACCGCTGTTCTAGTTGATACCGAGCTTGATCCGAGACTGCTCAGCCTCTGGACAAGATTTGATCAGGAATGGCGGAAATAGATTTAGGCAATCTTGCTCAAAATGGAAAGTGTGCCGAACCCAATTAAAATGAGCCCACTTCCCCAATTGAGCCAACTTGACCAACGGCGCAATTCTAAAAACTGTTTAATCAGCCCTGTAAATGTCCCTGCGATCGCTAGCGGTAATACAGAGCCAATCGCATAGGCAAGAAGAAATTCTGTACCCACTAGCAAATTTCCTGAGCCTGACACCCAAGCCAAAAGGGTGACTAATACAGGAGTACTGCAAGGCGAAGCCACAAACCCAAAAGATAATCCGATTAATAGCGATCGCAATCCCTGTGGCAAATTTTGAGATACTTCCCAATTCCCAAAACTTGGTAAACGGAAAGAAATCACTTCCAATAGTTGCAATCCCATCGCGATCGCGATCATTCCCATCACCACCGACCAACCCCAAGCCGTTTGTCCATAAATTTTACCGAGAAGCGCGGCGGTCAGTCCAAAACCAGTGAGGGCGATCGCAAAGCCGAGACAAAACCATGCTGATTGCAGCGCCGATGTCCATGTACTTTTAGATTCATAGCCGCCAATATAGCCAATCGTGAGTGGCAACATCGACAAGGTACAAGGGGTCAGACTGGTGACCAGTCCTGCCAAAAACACTACGCCAATACTTGTCCATGAGGCTTGATTGAGTTGGCTATTCACCAAAGCATCAGTCCATTGTTCAAGTTGATAAAACCAGTTTGGTAGACCACCCAAGAAAGTATCAATAAATTGCAGCATCGTGATTATTACTAAACTATTTTTATTCTATAGCTGTCGCCAGTCTTGAAGTGATTTGCGGCGCTTCGCGCCGCAAATCACTTCTTGGGTTTGAGCTAAATTGTATGCAGTACCCAACGAAAGGCATAACGCCATTTGAGTGAGAAATCAACTAGTCCTGCGGACTCGGCAATATTTTTTAATTCAGGGGATTTAAATCCACGCAAAACCGACAAAGGTGCATCATTGCGAACCATTTGCACCGCAGGTAATAGCCTTGTGAGAGCATAGATTCCATAATAGGCAAGGGGATGTCGATGCAAATCATTAATCAGAATACCTTGCTTCGATATACGCTGCATCGATCGCACAATTTGTACAGCATTTTCATGGGCAAAGTGATGCAAAAACATCGCCGCGATCGCCACATCAAACTCGTCATCAGCATAGGGTAGAGCCAAAGCATCAGCAACTTCCACTTTGATTTTTGCTTGTAGTTCTGGTGGTAATCGCTTTTTGAGAGCTTCGCGGGCATAATCAACGGTGACGGGATTGGCATCAATCGCCACAATTTCGACGTTGATTGCAGGAGACTGAGCCGCAGCCCAACGCACGATATATTCAGGGAAATCGCCAATACCAGTACCGATATCAAGAATGCGCGTAGTTTGATTTGCTCGCGCGCTCGTTTTTAGAAAAGGGGCGAGAACTTCCATCGTGGTGGCATATCCGCCTAGCAGTTGGTTGATGGGGCGCAGTTGCTCTAAGGCATCGGTGAGTCGTTCATCCTGAATGGAGAAATCATCCATCAATTCATCTTGATTGGTGCGGATTTGAAATGAAGGCATATATGCTCCTAATTTTTTAAATCAATATTTGTAGCGCTTAGCGCTACAAATATTGGTAGTTAGACCTTTTGAAATAAACAACCTTCAATCGATAGTCCAGGACCAAAGGCTAAGGCAAGCCCATTTTGAAATGGACTTGCGCCTACTTGATGCTTGGCTAAAATCTGTTTGAGAATAAATAGAATCGTTGGCGAACTCATATTCCCATAACGGCGCAAAATCTCATAGGAATCGGCAACCATGCGATCGCTAAGCTCACAAACAGATTGAATCTTTTCAATAATTCGTCTCCCTCCTGGGTGAATCGCCCAAAAATCCAGATCCTCTGGGGTGAGATGATATTGACTTAAAAAAGTTTGTAGGTAATTAGGCAAAGCCCCCACCACTACATCGGGAACTTTCGGTGATAAGCCCATCAAAAAGCCCGTATCACCAATTGTCCAATTCATTAGTTCTTCAGTATTGTCTATGAGTAGACTCAAGCCATCAGTGTAAGCTAGCTTGCCTTCAGCTTCAGAAAATGGACGCGAAGTTAAAATGGCGGCGGCAGCTCCATCGGAAAAGATGGCATTAATAATCGTATTCTCTAAGGTGTCAGCCACTTGAAAATGCAATGAACATAACTCCACACAAACTAAAAGAACTTTTGCCTTGCGATCGCTTTGACAAATCGCATGAGCTGTTCTAAGTCCATTAAAGGCGGCATGACAGCCCATAAATCCAATCATCGTCCGAGAAATTGTATAGGAAAGTCCTAGTTGCTTGATTAGGTGTATATCAATGCCAGGAGCCGAAAAGCCCGTACAACTGACGACTATTAAATGGGTGATGTCTTGAGCGCGAAGATCCTCTGTTTCAGCGATCGCTTGTTGTGCTGCTTGCAGCGCAAGTTTAGGTGCATAGATTTCATATTTTTGATTGCGACTAAAGGTGGTTGGTGTGGGTGTGAGTTCCCAATTATCAGGATATAGTTCAAATTTTTGGAGATCGCCGCCATAGTCGGGAATGCAGCTAAAGCGATAATCGATTCCTGAATTTGCATAAATTGATGGAATTCTTTTTCTAATAGCAGCCGATAAACTTTCTGTCTTTAACATAAAGTCAGCGGCTTCGGATTGCGTGAGCTTATAAGCAGGATTGCTAGTAGCGATCGCTTCTAAAACTGTATACATTTGGTTAAGCCCAATAAACGAATATCACATCAAACTTTTTTTATCTTAATCATAGGCAAAGCGATTTATAGCACTTTGCCCTCAGTTCTGAACCAATAGATTTTTTAAATGTATTACTTCGTAAGGGATAAATATACAAATCAAACGTTAGCTACAATAAGATGAATTTACATTGTATATCTTTAATCAATTTTCCTAGATGACACTCCTTAGTCCCTCAGATAGAGATGTCACAACCTATAGATGATTTTTGAGGATTTGGAACGGGGTGAGGGAATTGTCGCAGTAATATTCAGGACATTGTACGTATCAGGCTTCTCTCGCCAGATCATCGGAGGGATTTTTGAAAACTAGATGATAACGCAAACGGTTACAGCAGATCTCTAGCCAGTCTTGCCCCATACCACAGGCAAATGGTTTGGTCATAAAGGGCGATCGCTATTTGGATACAGAAGATCGGATTCCCATGATGAGGGATTATTAGCTATGTATTGGCGTAGGCGATCGCGGGATTCTTGATTGCGTATAATGTGTTCATAGTAATTCCTTTGCCATAGTCTGCCTATAAATGGTTGCCATTGTTCCTGATTAACGCCATGACGATATTTTGCAGTTGTGAATGATTTGAATCGATGTATGATTTCTCCTAATGTCATAACTGGTTTTATTTGTGGAGACTTCAGAACAATAATGCCGTGAATGTGATTGGGCATTAACACAAAAGCATCTAATTCTAGATTTGGATAATGGAATGGCATTTCTTCCCAAATTGTTTGTACCATTGTTCCCGCAGGATTCGGTATCATGATGCCATCAGCGATCGCGCCTAATAGTGGTTGCCGATGGTTAATGCAAATGGTGATGAAATATTCACCTGCCTGTGAATAGTCGTATCCTTTGAGACGAATGGAACGGCGATGATGTATGTCTGGATTGTATGGCATGGCGCAATTTTATCGTTGTATTTGAAAATTATCGCCGCATATAAAAATAATTTGAGATCTGCGACAGCGGGGCGAGCACGGGGGCATCGCCCCTACCTATTTTTGTTTTGAATGACAAATGGAATGTTCTGGCGATAATTTTTATCATGTCACCCGTAGGGGCGATGCCCCCGTGCTCGCCCCTTCTGTGCGAACCGCAAATAATTTTTGACCGCAAAACCCCAATTTCATTAATAGATTTGGCGATCGCCTGATTGTCATTGGTCAAAATTGATCGCAATTTTTGTCCAAATCGCAAATCCATCGCCGTATAAAAAATGGTCGGCGATCTGCGTCAACGGGGCGAGCACGGGGGCATCGCCCCTACCGATTTTTGTTTTTCAATGGTAAATCGAATATTCTGGCGATAATTTTTATGATTTTACCCGTAGGGGCGATGCCCCCGTGCTCGCCCCTTCTATGCGAACCGCAAATAATTTTTGACCGCAAAATCCCCGAGTTCATTAATAGATTTGGCGATCGCATAATTGTCATTGATAAAAATTGATCGCAATTTTATTCCCATATCGCAAATCCATCACCGTATAAAAAAATGGTCGGTGATCTGCGACAACGGGGCGAGCACGGGGGCATCGCCCCTACCGATTTTTGTTTTAAATGGTAAATAGAATGTTATGGCGATAATTTTTATCATGTCACCCGTAGGGGCGATGCCCCCGTGCTCGCCCCTTCTATGCAAACCGCAAATAATTTTTGACCGCATAATTTCCAATTTTCATTGGTGGATTTTTGAAAAAAATTCGATCCCCTGACGGCGAAGGGGAAGAGAAAAGAAGAAAGTGTAAAGGGTAAAAGGGTTAAAGATCAAAGAAGCAGTCCTCACGCGAACAAGCAACCTCACAAGACAACCCGAAAACCGAAGCTGTTGTTCTGAATACGCGCAATGTAGTCAACGCGAACCGCAGACCGACAAATCCAATAATGGTTGAGCCACGAACCACCACGCAGCAGCTTCACTGTTGCACCGCTCTCTTCATAATCCGTAATATCTTCTGTCCAAGTCTGTGCATCTGTTGGCGATCCTTTATAACTGTCATGCCAATCATCAGCACACCATTCCCAAACATTACCATGCATATCGTAGAGTTCCCAATCATTAGGTAGTTTCTGTCCCACAGGCTGCGTTTTTCTGTCGCTATTTTCGTCATACCAAGCATACTCTCTAAGCTGATATTCATCGTCACCAAAGCAATACTCTGTATATGCTTCTGCTCCTGCACGACAGGCATATTCCCATTCCGCTTCGCTAGGCAGGCGATAGTTTTCTCCCGTCAAACACGATAACCGCGCACAAAACTCTTGCGCTTCATACCAATCCACTTTTTCGACAGGTTTATCTTCACCGCGAAATTGCGAAGGATTAAGACTCAATTCAATCTCAACCTTGGGAGACATTGCCACCGTCCGCCACTGCGCCTGTGTGACAGGATATTTGCCCATCCGAAAGGCTTTTACCGTAACTTGGTGATAGGGTTTCTCATTCTTATTACCTTTCCCTTCAGGCGATCCCATCCAAAACGTTCCACTAGGAATATCCACCATTTCAGGCAAATTCTTTTTATCGAGCCAAGGCTTATATTTGTAACGATTGCGCTGAACAAATTCCTGTTGTTCAGGCGTGAGGTAATCAGCGATCGCAGCTTCCACTTCCTCTATTTGAGCAACCACACCTTCAGGCAACAAGAACTTATCCTGATCGGTCACGCGATCGCATTCATCTAAAGCATCCCTAATCCGATTTACCAACCGCAGCACATCACGTTTTTCTTCGCGCCACTTCGCGAAATAGATCCATTTCTCCATCAGCGCCTCATGCGCCATATCCACCCAAGCCTCACCATCTCCATCCTTACCAGTTACCAACAGTCGCCCCGCCACCAACTGATCCAGTGCCACCTGAAAATCTGGTAGATCACCATCTTTCGCAAGTCTCGTAAGTTCCCCCTTAGTTCGGCGTTGGCGCGTATCCCTTTCACCCAGACCAGTTCGTACCAACATTAAACAAATCCGCTTAGCCCAGTCCTGCTCCTGCGGTTTCAGTGCATCAAAAACAGAATTGGCGTGTTGATTCAAAGCTCCCATTACCCCACCCAACTTGTCGTAGACCTCAAAAGTAAATCGCCGCTTTTCGCGATGTTCCCATAGCTGCGTCAGCGCAAACTCCAGCAATGGCAGTACATTCTTCTCGTCACGCACATCGCGCAAAATCGCAGGTAACAAGCCCTCACCTAATTCATATTGTCCAACTTCAGCAGGAGCCGCGATCGCCTCTTTTAACTCCTCCTCATTCATCGGCAACAACAACACCTGATGCTCTTGAATCACCTCCCCTAAACCACGATAGCCCAGACAATTCTCAAAGAAATCCGCCCGCATCGTCGTCACCACCCGCAACCGCGAATCAGGATGCTGCGTAATCCCCACCAGCAAATCGATAAATTGCTGGCGTTCTGCTTCCTTTTCCGCAGGACAAACCGTAAATACTTCCTCAAACTGATCGACCACCAGCAAAATATTTTTCTGTTCAGATAGACAAGCGATCGCCGCTTCTAAATTTCCCGATGCGATTTGTTTGCTAATTTCCAGTTTGCTATCCGCTCTCTGACAAAGCTGTGTCAATACCCGACTAATTTCCGCAACAGGCATAAGCGGCGAATCCCCAGCTTTAATCGGTGGCAAAATCAACCAATTTCCCTGCGCTTCTAATGCTGAAATCAGCCCCGCCCTCACCAGCGATGACTTACCACTCCCCGAAGCCCCAATCACAGGCACAAAGCTCGATTCGTCTATTTTTTGTAATAACAACCGCACAAAGCGATCTCGTCCCTTAAAAAATTTGGCAGTCTCCTTCATAAAAGACTCTAACCCCACATAAGGACAAAGATCCTCTGTGATTTTTTTCGGTGCAACCTGTCGATAATTGACGATCTCCATCGCTCGACCATAGCCCAGTTGCCTCGGCTCCTGTTGTTTTTGCTTTAGGCGATCCGAAATAAACCCAAACAAACTACCCGAATTAATTTTGCCCTCATCATTTTGACGCGATTCCGACAAAGCCTCTAGCAAAGCCCCCGTAAAAATACTATGGGCTTCCTTCTTCATCGCCGCCGCTTGCTCAAACTCTCGACAAGCCGAAATCAGCAAATAATCCTTATCCGTTTTATTGAAAGCTGTAAAACTCTCCGCGATCGCTTGCAACAAAACCCCACTATGACAGCAATCCAAAAACATCACCAAACTACTCAAAGGCGATCGCGCAATTAAATTATTCAAACCTACAAAGGGAATCCCATCAGTCACGCTTTCCTTCATTGCTTTACAATCTGATGGCGCTAAATATCCCTGTTTCACGCCACAATCTTCAACCAGTACCCCATGCCCCGTGTAATAAATCAAAACTTCGCTACCCGTCGCCTGTTCGCTTAACAACCGATTTAACTGAGCAAACAAATCAGCCTTAATCAATTTGGGCGTATTCAGCAAAGTTACTTCTTGAAAATCACCATGCGATCGCAGCAAGTTCGCTACTGCCTCCGCATCCCCCAAGGTTTTACTAAGCGGCGATGGTAAATGCTTATATTCAGAAATACCTACTACTAGCGCATATCTAGCCATAACTTACTGATTTGTTGCGATCGCGACCTTGTGCAACTAGAATACAGGCAAATCTCACAAAATAGTAGTAACAATCGCTATGGCTCACAAAATTTATATCGAGCAGGAAGACGGCGAAATTCTCGCCATTGAAATCTCCGAATCTGAAGATGATCAATCAGTAGATATAGATAGCGATCGCGAATCCTATGGCATCAAAGAAGATGCGATCAAAAACCTGCAAGAGATCCATGAAACCATTCGCTTCTATACCAAATATGCGATCGGCGCATTCAAAAATCTCGGTGATGCCCAAGTCGAAGAAGTCAACCTCAAATTCGGTTTAAAAATTAGTGGTGAAGCAGGTATTCCCATTCTTACCAAAGCCTCAGCCGAAAGCAACTTTGAGATTTCAGTCAAATGCAAGTTTCCACCAAAGTAAACTTCTACCAACTATCATAACTTCTTATTTATGGTGTCACCTTACTAGCGATCGGCATTCTCCAGCCAGAACCAAAAGCGCGATCGGTTATTCTCAATCCTGGAGCAGCTTGGCGACGTTTGAATTCAGCGATTTTGACAAGACGAACTACGCGATCGACGATCGCTTGTTCATGTCCCGTAGCAATAATTTCAGAAGCCGAAAGATGCTGATTAATCAGCTTGTGTAAAATATCATCCAGAATATTGTAGGGAGGCAGTGAATCTTGATCAAGTTGATCGGGCTTGAGTTCCGCACTGGGAGGCTTAGTAATAATATTTACAGGAATCACTTCTGTCTTCCCTTGCTTAATTGATAGAAGTGAATTAGTTCGATTTAACCATTCACAGATAGAAAACACTCTGGTTTTAGGGACATCAGCGATCGCTGCAAGTCCACCATTCATATCACCATAGAGAGTACAGTAACCAACCGAAACTTCCGATTTATTCCCCGTAGAGAGCAGCAGATGTCCAAACTTATTCGAGATTGCCATCAGCAAACTGCCACGAATTCTTGACTGCAAGTTCTCTTCAGTCACATCACTAGATTTTCCTGTAAAGAGATTCGCCAGACTAGCATCAAAGGCTTGCATCATTGGCGCAATTGGAATGGTCTGCGTAGAGATTCCTAAATTATCTGCCAAGGCGATCGCATCGGTAATCGAATGCGTGGAACTATAGGGAGAAGGCATCAACACACCCAATACATTCTCTTTACCGATCGCCTCGGCAGCGATCGCCGCCACCAGCGCAGAATCAATACCCCCACTTAACCCAATCACCACTTGCCGAAATCGACATTTCTGCACGTAGTCACGCACACCCAGCACTAAAGCGGCAAAAATTTCCGCATCATCACTTTCATATCTAGATGGAGTCAGATTTAGCTCATCATCTAAATTAATTACCAGTAAATCCTCTTCAAAGCCCTTCCCACGAGCTATGATTTTGCCACTACGATCAAAAGCCATACTCCGCCCATCAAAAATCAAGTCGTCATTTGCCCCCACCTGATTGGCATAAATCAATGGCAAGTTATGCATAATCGCACTGTGGCTTAACATCGACTCGCGTAAATTCTGTTTGCCCACCGCATAGGGTGAAGCCGATAAATTGAGTAGTAAATCGAGTTGATGATTTTGCGCGAGTTCCGCAACAGGATCATCGGCATAGTTCCGCTTACCCCAAAACTTCTCATCATTCCAAATATCTTCGCAGATGGTTACACCTATCCGTAGGGATGTTCCATCCTTGAGATTTAGTGTAAAAACTTGACTCCCATTGCCCACCGCAAAATAGCGATCTTCATCAAATACGTCATAGGTTGGCAATAACCGCTTATGAAAAATCTGCATTACTTCACCCCCTTGAAGCAATGCTGCACTATTAAATAATGGCTTCCCACCTGCTTGACTAGCTTGGGGATTTACGGAAACCATACCCACTAATACAGCAACATCATGAGGAAGTTTGCGAGCAAGATCCGCGATCGCGGCTTCCATATCACTAATAAATTGACGATGCATCAACAGGTCGCGAGGTGGATAACCACAGATTGATAGCTCTGGTGTGAGTACTAGTTGCACACCTTGTTCAGCTAATTTCTGTACAGCAACCAATATGCGATCGCTATTACCGACTAAATCGCCAATTACTGGATTAAGCTGGGCGATCCCAAAAATTGCAGGGGGCATATTTATTTTATAGGTTTGAAATTATTGGCTTTTAGCGATTAGCTGTTAGCTCTTCCAAATATATTTTAAAAGCCTCGCGTTGCGAGGCTTTTAAAATATATTTGAGTTTACCAAGAGTGCAAAGCACTCTGAAAAGCTAACAGCTAATCGCTTCGCTAAGAGCCTTACCTCAAGAAACAAGCATGGAGCCACATCACCAACAAAATAATCACCATTTGGATTGAGCTAGGAAAAAATCCATCGCTGACCACACGGGACAATACTAAAACTTGATTAGTCAAAGCTGCCAATATGACACCGATCGTAATCCCTGATAGGGAGATTAACAAAGCTCGTCCAAAACGATTTTCTTTGCGGGTGAGCAAATAAACACTAGCAATTAACCCAAAGGATAACCATGTAGTAGCTGCGGGGACGAAAAAGCTAACTGCACCCAGTCCCGTAAAAATTCCCAGCGAAATATAAATATCTTTTTGGCTTGGAGTGTCCAATAGCCTCGACAACCAAGATGGGGCGCGTCGCTGCGTATTGTTTTGCATAGCAGCAGGGATCGCTGTAGACAGACGTTCAGGATAGCGGATGCGATCGGGTACAGCAATCTTGCCTTCTTTGCGGGCGCGTAAACGATCCATAAGGATGGCATCGTAAGCAACCTCGATCGCTTCTTGTTGCGACTCGTCCCCCTCATATTCGCGCAATAGGCGATCGCGTGCATCGCGCACTTCTTCAAAGGAGGCTTCGTCATTGACTCCTAGTTTTTCGTAGGGAGTTGGTTCGCTCATTTTTCCAACTATGAATGTTTGTAGAGTTCGCTGTATATTTACTGAAAAAGTAGGCAAGCAACTGAATCAGAAAATAGTATGTAGCTTAATGTCTAAACATAGTATAACGTCTGCTTTCAAATACGTATCTAAACTTTGTGAATATCAATAAGAGTCTGTCTCGAAGTGACGGACTTTTACGAATTATGGCTATATTTTTGTAAGATCCATGCCCCAACTTCTGATTGAGATTTTTCGCGGCTGAGTTTTAGAGCGGCTTCGAGATCAGCGATCGCTAATCCACCTAACAATTTCGATGTGGTGATCTGCCGACTGCCACCATTCTCTAGCATTTCTAAAGCAATAATTTTCACCTCTTGGACATCAACTACCCAATATTCACTAGTCCCCAATTGTTCATAAAGTAATCGCTTCTTACCTAAATCATCGTTGATGGTAGAGCTAGATATTTCAATTACCAAATTCGGTACAGGCGATTCATCAAGACTAACAATAGAACTACTGCGAGGGGCGAGAGCTGAGATTTCACCAATATAGTAGGAGATATCTGGCTGACAGCCTTGAACTCCTGTTTTGACATAACTACAATTGGTTAAGCCTCTAGCAGGAATATTTTTTAAGGTACAGTACAAGCTAATTGCAAAGATTATCAGTGTATTGTCATCAGCGTGTTCAGAACCTACAGGCATAGTTTCAATCCTCATTTGCTTAATTTGATTTTTGTCGTAGTAGCAGCGAGATTCTTCATATAGAGGATTTTCGAGAATCTGCACAAACTCATCCCATGTAGCGCTAATCCACTGATCAGTGATGAGTGACAAAGATATTGAATCTTCTGGTTTTGTTTTTTGTGTTATGGGGGGAGGGGCGATCTCTGACATTTGTTAGGCTCCTAAAAAATTAGCGTAATACCACTTCACAAAAGTGTCGTTACACTTTTGTGAATTAAAACCAAAACCAGCAAGGGTTTCAAAACACCATTTTGTGTTTTGGCTTAACAGAATGAAAAATACGAAGTTTCCTTTATCCTATAGCTGTAGTCAAGTGTAATCAAAACCCAAATAGTGTGAGGCGGCGCTTCGCGCCGCCTCACACTATTTGGGTTTTAAGTCCTAACAAGAATGGCGACAGCTATAAAACCCAAGAATCGAGTGGCGGCGCGAAGCGCCGCCACTCGATTCTTGGGTTTTGGTTTGTACTAGCTAACTCTTTTTTTGCTATATATTTGCTATATATATTATGAATTAGTGAACCTTGACTGAGATATAAAAATTAAAGCTTTCTCTACAAAACGAAAAAATGTTAAAGCTATTTAAATTTCCAGTTGCAAAAGTCGGAATCGAGGATAGTCAACAAGGTTTGCTCAAAGCTCTCCTTTGGTATAACGGATCTCTGCGTCCTCTGTTTGGACCTTCTCCCAGCTCCATGATCCCACTCAATTTAATGGCCGCGGCTTTTATTCATACCCATACTGATGCATCTATGCGTATCCTGCATGGGTATACATCCTTGGGTTTAATTCCTGGGCTATTTACTGTAATTTTAATGCTTCTCAAAAAAATCAGGCTCAAACTTGTAATTACGGTTTTAGCAGTGAATGCCATTTTCTTGATTGTAAATACTTTAGTTGCGGTCAGCGCGATCGATATGCCCTACGGTCAAGTATTTCATGCTTTGATTTCTGCCATAATTCTTGGCAACTTCTTTCTTACCAATTGGCTAAATAAACTTTCAGCAGAACAGCCAATGAAAGAATCAATAGAAAAGTAATTGTAAACTCAATATATAGCTAACACTAGTAGACAATCAGACAATCAACAGATGCGGCGCTTCGCGCTGCATCTGTTGATTCGTTTTTTATGCTTTAAGCAAAACTTGCATAGCTATAGCAATCCTAAATGGTTTGTGGAAGCGCACCCCTTCGGGGTGCGCTTCCACAAACCCAAAAATCTACAAATGATTTAGGACTGCTATACATAAGATTAAATAGTTTTTGAGAGTGTATCTCTTTGAGATGCACTCTCAGAAACTATCTGGGATTGCTATGCATGATCTGTCATCATGAAACGATCATTTTCTCTAAAAATTCTTTAATGTGGATCTGTCCCAATGAATTTAGACTTAATTATTTCTAACATCCTCAATCCGCCGATTTTGTTCTTTTTCTTAGGAATGTTGGCGGTTTTGATTAAATCAGATCTAGAGATTCCACCCCCGATCCCGAAATTGTTTTCTTTATATTTGCTATTGGCGATCGGGTTTAAGGGTGGCGTGGAGCTAGTAAAGAGTGGGATCAGTCAAGAAGTAATTTTGACGATGGCAGCCGCGATCCTGATGGCTTGTGTTGTACCTGTCTATTCATTTTTTATTCTTAAAATCAAACTTGACTCCTACAATGCAGCTGCGATCGCCGCAACCTATGGCTCGATCAGTGCGGTTACCTTCATCACAGCTAGTTCATTTTTGGGGCAGTTAAACATTGCTTTTGATGGCTATATGGTAGCGGCTTTAGCGCTAATGGAATCTCCCGCAATCATTGTCGGACTGATTCTTGTGAGCCTATTTACAGCCGAGGAAAAAGCCAAAAAAGGTGAAACTAGCGAATTTGCATGGTCAGAAGTACTCCGTGAAGCTTTTCTGAATAGTTCTGTATTTTTGCTCGTTGGTAGTTTGATCATTGGCTGCTTGACTGGCGAAAGAGGTTGGCATGTGTTGTCACCTTTTACCCAAGATATGTTTTACGGCGTGTTGACCTTCTTCTTGATGGATATGGGCTTAGTCGCCGCCAAGCGGATTAAGGATTTGCAAAAAACAGGTGTTTTCTTAATAGCCTTTGCGATTTTGATGCCGATCTTGAATTCTGGTGTGGGCATTGCGATCGCTAAGTTAATTTCCATGTCGCAGGGGGATGCACTATTATTTGCAGTCCTCTGTGCCAGTGCTTCGTATATCGCTGTGCCAGCCGCCATGCGTCTGACTGTCCCCGAAGCCAATCCTAGCCTCTATGTGTCAACGGCTTTAGCCGTCACCTTCCCCTTCAATATTATTGTCGGGATTCCGCTGTATATGTACGTGATTAATATTTTTTGGGTCACGGCTTAGATGATATAGGGGATGTAAAACGTCCGCATCTGATTTGGGTTTAGGCAGGAAATTTAGTAAGAACTTAGTAGAAATAAAATCATGCAAGCTGTTAAAAGAATCGAAATTGTATCTGATTCTGTTGAGTCTCACAAAATCATCAAGGTTTTGGAAAAAGTTGGAGTTCTGAACTACACCGTGATTCGCAATGTCGTCGGAAAGGGAGTCAGTGGAACGAATTCAGGGGATCTCGATATGAGTATGTTGGAAAACGATTATGTGATCGCTTTCTTTTTGGAAGATAAAACCAAGACTTTGGTGGAAAAGCTGAAGCCTGTCACCAAAAAGTTTGGTGGAGTTTGTTATATCTCCGATGCAATGGCGATTAATGCCGCAAGTGCGACCTAAACTAACTTGAACAAGGGGCTTAAGCCCCTTGTTCAAGCTGGTATTTAACGTCGTGAAAATCGACGCTTGATTTGATTGGTGAGAGCGCCAATTTCAGGAATTCGCATTTGCATAGCGATCGCCCCAAAAATAGTAAAACCGACACCACTGGCGATCGCTAATCCACCGAGTTTTGCACCAAATTTCAAGAAGGGGCTGAGGCTGTAAAAACTCTGGCTGAGTAAATGATAAATCCCCCAACTCGCCCCACCTGCGATCACACTGGCGATGATTAAACCCAAGATCGTCATGCTCCAGCTTTTTAGTGGCATTCCATTGAGGCGGCGATCGAGGAAATAAATCATCGCCACCATCGAGATCACATTCACCGCAACCGTTGCCAAGACAATCCCTGCTGCGCCAAACCTCTGAACTAGCAAATAATCAAATAGTCCATTCAAGAAAATATTGACAATGCTGATTTTAAAAGGGGTGTCGCCATCGCCGAGGGCATAAAACACGCGCACCAGTACATCGCGCCCCAAATACACAAACATCCCTACTGCATAAGCCATTAAAACCACAGCAGTTAGTTGCGAAGCCTCCGCATCGAAAGCATAGCGTTCATAAACTACCTGTGAGATGGGCAAAGCCAAAGCTACCATCACTGCACTAATCGGCAACATTGTCAGCGCCGTGAGCATCAAGCCCTGACGAATACGCTGTTTTAGTTCATCCCAGTTCTCAGGATCGGTGAGCTTCGATAGGACAGGAAACAAGGGAACTAAAATCACATTCGACAAGATTCCTAGCGGCGTTTGAACTAGCAATCCTGCATAGCCCATTGCTGACACCGCCGCCGCCGCGTTGGGGATAAATGAGGCAAAAAATAAATCTGTCCAGACATTAATTTGCAGCATCCCCGATGAAAAAGTTGCAGGGAGCATGATTTTCATCACTTCCTTGACTTCGGGACGATGAAAGTCAAACCGCAGTTTAAATCCACCCATGCCAGCTTTCATCTGCACAGGTAGTTGCACCAACCATTGCAAAACGGCTCCTGCTAGAGTTGCCCAAGCAAGTACCGCACCGCCCAACACCGCATTTTCGGGCAACAAAATTTTGCTCCCCATTGTCCAGAACAAGCCGCCAATGCCAATCAACACGGTCAAGCTGGAGAATATGGGGCTGACCGATGGCAACCAGTAAGCATCAGCAGCATTCAGCGCTCCAAAGCCGATCCCCACTAGTCCCGCTAAGACTGCCATCGGAGCCATGATCTGAAACTGCTGAATCGCAATATCTTTAGTAATCTTCAGATTTTGAATAGTTTCAACAGAAATTCCTTTAGCCAGTAAATCCGCTTCTGGCACAAATAATCCTGGGGCAACCAGATGCATCAATGGCTCGGCAAAAATCACCAGCGCAATGCTCACCAGCAATAGAATCCCTGTAACGATCGTGGTGATGCTGTCGATGATGGCGGCGACTTCTTTGCGATCGCGTTTGGCTAACACACTAACGATCGCACTATGAAAGGGTCCATTAATGCCACCCAGCAAGATCAACAAGAACCCAGGGATCACGTAAGCAAAGTTATACGCCCCATAGGCAGTACCGTTACCAAAAGCGGCGGCGATCGCCACTTGGCGCAGTAATCCAAATATTTTGCTCAGTAACGTGGCGATCGCCACAATCGTCGCAATATTTAGTAGCGATCGCTTTGTAGATTGTTGAGCAGATTGCCCAGAAAATTGCTCAGTGGATGGTAATTCCTGCTGCGGTTCTGTGACGATATCGTCTTCTTCGTTGCCAGACAAAATTGGTGCGGTTCCTTACAATTTAGATTCTGAGAAATGTAGCATCAAATCATGACACAGACTAAAAAACTCCGAACGTTGTACATAAAGTACTAGCGATCGGAGCTTTTAAAATATTTATGAAAAGAAGCGATTAGTAGAGAGCTTCTTCTTGGTGGGTCAAGATTTCACAATCAGACTGAGCATAGGTTACGCAAAGAAGAGCGTAGCCAGCTTCGATTTGATCGTCATCCAAAAAGGACTGATCAGCTTGATCGATTTCACCCTTAACGATTTTGCCAGCGCAGGAAGAGCAAGCACCAGCGCGACAGGAGTAAGGAAGATCGATGCCTTGAGCTTCAGCAACGTCAAGAATGTACTCATCAGAAGGAACTTCGATAGTTTTATCAAGTCCGTCAGCTTCGTTAATCAGTCTTACTTTGTAGGTAGCCATGAATGTAATAAACCTCTTAAAGATTGCAGCCAAAAAAATAAACGAGGGCTTGAATTTGTACCCTATTAAAGGCACTCAGCCAAGTTACGTTTATTTCAATCACCCACAAGGGTATCAACACGCATCATATCGCTCTTGGCATCCAAGCGAACAACTAGCTTATTATTTCTATCATTGGTTATAGGTGATAGTTATCGATCGCTTTCAAGACCATCAAAATGACTAAAGCCCAATCCAGAAGAGCTTTCTAGGTGTTTTTGCAAAGGAATAAAATGATGAGTTTTCGTTTGTATTTTGATTTTTTTGATAAGTTTTTTTAATCTTATTCACAGACTTAATCACCGACCAGTTTTTGATATGAAAATTCAATCAATGATTACCCCCTTAAACAAAGAAGAAGGGACGCATTGTGTCCCTTCTTCTTTGTTTTTCTTTATTTCAGGATGGCACTAAAGTCAGCTAGCTGGCGGCTGTAGTTGCGGATAAGTCCCAGCAGATTCAAGCGATTTTGGCGTACTTGCGGATCTTCAGCCATGACCAGCACATCATCAAAGAATTTGGCTAAGACGGGCGCGATCGCCTTGATCCCCTCCATCAACTGCTCATCACTAGGCTGAATCGGTAAAGCGGCGATCGCTTGATATAAGTTCTGTTCTGCTGGTTCGGTTAAGGTGTCAGGATTGATAACAGCTTTCACGTCAACGGTCACACTATCAAGATTTCCCTGAACGGCAAGGCGAGAAGCCCTGACAATTGGCTCATAGATGCTGCTAAGGGTAGCGCTTTCACGAGATTTTTGGAGGAAGTGGGCGCGTTCTTTGATGCGGGTGAGATTGCTCAAACCTTGCAAGGTATAGGCGAGATCTTCAGTACCTGAAACTGCATTCACAAGATCATACTCAATGCCCTGATCAGCCAAAATCGTCTCGTAGCGTTGCTTAAACCATTTATAGAGATTTTCAAGAACCGTTTCCGCAGGTTGTGCTAGTAAATTCTTGTCAGCATAAATGGCGATCGCATCTTGCAAAAGTTTTGGTAAATCGAGGGCAAAACCGCTTTCCCAAGCAATCTGCACAACACCAGTCGCAGCCCGACGCAGCGCAAATGGGTCTGAGGAACCTGTGGGAACAATACCTAAGCCGAAAATGCCAACAAGGGTATCAATGCGATCGCTAATGGCAATTATCTGCCCCGTTAAGGTCGTGGGTAAGGTATCACCTGCACCTTTGGGTTGATAATGCTCACGAATGCCCGTTGCCACAGCCACTGGTTCATTACTCGAGAGGGCATAGTAATAGCCCATTTGTCCTTGGAGTTCAGGGAATTCCTTGACCATCTGCGTGACCAGATCGGCTTTGGCAAGTTGCGCGGTGCGATCGATCAGAGCTTGATTGGCTTCAGTGATTTCTAAATTGGAGATCGATGCAATAACGGATTTAGCGATCGCCCTAATCCTATCTACTTTCTCCGCAACCGAGCCAAGTTGAGCTTGAAATGTGACTTTTTCTAGTAGTGGCAAGAAAGTTTCTAAATGTACGGCGCGATCGCTATCGTAGAAAAATTTACCATCAGAAAGCCGCGCTCTAATGACGCGACCATTGCCCGCCGCAATCAAACGTGATTTATCAGGGTCACCATTGGAAATCGTGATAAAGCGAGGCAATAATTGATCGGGATTTTTGACCGAATGCACAGGGAAATAGCGTTGATGACTGACCATTTCGGTCTTAATTACTGGCTGCGGCAGTTCTAAAAACTCACGCTCAAATTCACCAATGACAGCGGTGGGAAATTCTACCAAGTAAGTAACTTCTTCTAATAAATCCTCAGAAATTTCTGCTTTACCGCCAAATAATTCCACAATGCTATGGATTTGGGTAAGAATATGCTTTTGACGTTCTTTGCCATCGACTAAAACAAAAGCTTCGCGCAGAGTCTCTACATAATCTTTGGCGGTGTCAATTACTACCGATCGCGGATGCAATACGCGATGCCCTTGACTGAGGCGATCGCTCTGCACATTTTCTAAAGCGATCGGCAACAGCTTGGAGTTAAATAACGACACCAACCAACGAATCGGACGGGGAAACTTAAGATCACCATGTCCCCAACGCATCAAACGCTTACCTTCTAAACCTGTAATCCAAGACGGGGCAAGCTCTTGCAAAATATCTGCCGTCTCACGACCAATAATTTGCTGATTAGCAAATACAAACGCGCCCTTATCCGTCTCTTTGATTAAAATATCTTGCAAATCTATACCTTTAGACTTGGCAAAACCTAGCAAAGCCTTGGTTGGCTCACCTTGAGGGTCACCATTCACAAAGGCTGAGCCAACTGCTGGCCCCTTAATCTCGAGACTGCGATCGCTTTGTTGGATTGGCAACCCCTCGATTAGTACGGCAAGACGGCGAGGTGTACCATAGACACTGACCTTACTCGTAGTTAGTTGGTGTTCATCTAAATTCTTGGGGATGCGCTCTTGCCATTGGCGCAAAGCATCGACAATAAAGCTAGCAGGTAGCTCTTCAGTACCAACTTCTAACAGAAAACTTGCCATAACTACGAGTTGAGGGACATTCTTCAGTTTAACGCTTTGGCGTGTAAAAAACTAAAACTTAGACAAGGTGTTGACTACGAAGCTTGATCACACCTTTATGGGTTTTAATTTTATTGCATAGTCCACTTAGCATAAAATAGCAAGAGATTAACTTTTATTGAGCAGGGATATTTAAAGAGGCAAAACATGGGGCAAACACTCGAAGCTGTAGCGATTGACTATCACACAGAAAACTATCGCGATGCCTACAGTCGAATCAATGCCATTGTCATTGAAGGAGAAGCGGAGGCGTACAGCAATTATCTCCAACTAGGAGAGCTACTGCCCGAATTTACTGAAGATTTTACCAGACTTGCCAAGATGGAGGATCGCCACAAAAAAGGCTTTATCGCCTGTGGTAAAAACCTCAAAGTCACACCTGATATGGACTTTGCAGAAAAATTCTTTGCTGAATTGCATGGCAATTTTCAAAAAGCGTTTGCAACAGGGGATATCGTTACTTGTCTGCTGATCCAATCACTCATCATCGAGTGCTTTGCGATCGCTGCTTACAACATCTATATTCCTGTTGCCGATCCTTTTGCGCGCAAAATCACTGAAGGCGTGGTCAAAGACGAATACTTGCATCTCAACTTTGGCGAAGAATGGTTGCAAAATCATTTTGATGATTCCAAAGCTGCTTTAGAGCAAGCCAATCGTCAAAACTTGCCCATCGTCTGGAAAATGCTCAACCAAGTCGAAAATGATGCCAAAGTCCTTGGCATGGAAAAAGAAGCTTTGGTTGAAGACTTCATGATTCAATATGGCGAAAGTCTCGGCAAAATCGGCTTTAATACTCGCGACATCATGAGAATGTCTGCAATGGGTTTGGTCGCTGCTTAATTATTTGCTAAGACCCTCACCCCTAGCCCCTCTCCCAATGAGGGAGAGGGGACTTAGAATCTTTCCTCCCCTTCTCCCCCTTTGGGAGAAGGGGAAGGGGGATGAGGGAAACCCTTTTTCGTTGACAACTGTAACTGGTAACGCAATCGATGTTTGGTCTTATAGGGCATTTGACAAGTCTTGAACACGCTCAGTCTGTAGCAAGGGAATTAGGCTATCCCGAATACGCCGATCAAGGTTTGGAATTTTGGTGTAGCGCCCCGCCCCAAATTGTCGATCGCATCAAGGTTACGAGTGCCACAGGTCAGCAGATCGAGGGGCTATATGTAGAATCCTGCTTCTTACCTGAAATGTTAGCAGGCAATAAAATCAAAACTGCCATTCGCAAGATCCTCAATGCAATGGCATTGGCTCAAAAGAATGATGTGGATATCACTGCTTTGGGAGGATTTTCCTCGATTATTTTCGAGAACTTCAATCTTAGTCAGATGTCGAGCGTGCGAAACATTCAACTAGAATTTAATCGCTTTACTACGGGGAATACGCATACCGCATATATCATTTGTCGTCAGATCGAAGAAGCAAGTCGTAAATTTGGGATTGACTTAGCTAAAGCTACGGTCACAGTCTGCGGCGCAACAGGTGACATCGGCAGTGCGGTTTGTCGTTGGCTGGATGCGCGGACTAATATCAAAGAATTACTGCTCGTCGCTCGTAATCGGGAGCGATTGCAGGAGCTACAGGCTCAACTTGGTCGCGGTAAGGTTTTAGAGATTGATGAAGCCCTACCGCAGTCTGACATTATTGTGTGGGTGGCGAGTATGGCAAAGGGGATGGCGATCGATCCTGCCACTCTCAAGCATCCTTGCATCCTGATTGATGGCGGCTATCCTAAAAATATGTCTACTCTGGTTCAAGAAGAAGGCATTCATGTCATTGATGGGGGCATCGTCGAGCATAGTCTCGATATTGATTGGAAAATCATGAAAATCGTGAATATGACAGCCCCAGCTCGTCAGCTTTTTGCCTGTTTTGCAGAATCGATGCTTTTAGAGTTTGAAGGTTGGCATACTAATTTCTCTTGGGGACGCAACCAAATCAGTATTGAGAACATGGACAAAATTGGTGAAGTGTCAATCAAACATGGATTCAGACCATTAATCAATTAAAAAAGTAGAGGCAATTCATGAATTGCCTCTACTTTTTTATAGCTGTCGCCATTCTATAGCAATCCTAAATGAGTTGTGAGAAAGTAGAAATCAGGAAAATAATTTTAGAAGAGAAAAACATGACCGAAGAACTGCAAGAATTTATCGAGGCAAAT
>NZ_JACJQY010000062.1 GCF_014696925.1 Phormidium tenue FACHB-1050
TTTTGCCTCGTCTGTTAGGTCTTTTAGGTTGGGTAGTTCCTTCATTTCTTTAATTTATCAGCTTTTGCCTTTTTGTCAATTTTCCTACGTTGAGCAATTACAAGAAATTCATCAGAAAACCTATTAGATAAATTAATTTCCTCATCAAATTCAGAACAATCTACTAAACTAATTCAACGCAAACCCTATACAAGACTTGCGGCAGTTCGTGCTCAGAGAATGAGTACAGCGATCCAAGCTAAGCTCAACATTGGAGCACCAAACGACAAATATGAAAAAGAGGCAGATGCCACAGCCACAAAAGTCGTTAAGCAAATTAATGCACCATCACAGGAAAAATCTGTCCAAAGACAGGAATCGATAGAAGATGAAGATCAACTTCAGATGAAGTCTGAAATCTCTACAATCCAAAGGCAAGAGTCTATGGAGGAAGAGAATGAAGAATTACAAATGAAGTCGCTCGTCCAAAGACGTGGTGGAAATATTGCTGTTGGTGATGCTTCTCAAGATCTTGAATCCTCTATTCAAAACGTAAGGGGAAGCGGACAGCCTTTAGATCCCAATCTGCAAACAAAAATGGAGCAGGTGATGGGATCTGATTTTAGTGGGGTGAAGATTCATACTGATGCTCAGTCAGATCAATTAAATCAATCAATTCAAGCGAAGGCTTTTACTACTGGTCAAGATGTTTTCTTCCGTCAAGGGGCTTACAACCCCAAGAGTAAAGAAGGTCAAGAGTTGATTGCTCACGAACTCACTCATGTTGTTCAGCAAGATAGTAATCAATCAATCCAAAGGAAAATTGACTTTAAGCCTGAAAAACTATCAGGTATGGTATCCACAAAAGCCAAAATTGCTTCAACCTTTACAGAAGAGGGCTTGAGTACCTTACAAAGAATTAAGTTGGTTTTAAAGGAATATTGGAAAATCAATGATCCAAAAATTGAAGCAAATATGCTTAATTTTTTGAAGACACAGGCGGAACTTTGGTTAGCACAGCACAAATATACAAAAACGAAGAAAGGTCGCCAGAAAACGGCTCTTATTGACGAGTTGCTACAGTCGGTAATCGCTGAACAGGCATCAATAGCGAGAGCCGAAAACTATAATCAGGATCTTAAGGACAATAAGTTTCAGTTTCTAACGCCAGGCTCAAAAGATTACAGAGCTACGGACGATCAATCCCAGCATCCAGCCGCTGATCTTGCGAAAAAATACGGACTACTAGAAGGGGAGATGAGAGCGATTCGGATGTATGCAGGTAATGAGTATATTTACATAAACCCGATCATTGCTGACAATGAGGCTTGGCTAAATAATCAACTTTCTAAGTATTTAGACATGCATAGTGATTCTGATACTAATGAAATGCCTGAGAAGTTTAGGGATAAAAATACATTTGATCAATTTAGTAATGATGAGCAGGCACGCTTTAAGGAAGAAGCGCATATGCACGCAGATGTGGCTGTCTCAGGTTTAAAGAAATTACCAAATATCGTGAAGGAATGTTTTAGAGGATTGGGATTGTCGGAGTCAGAATTTAGGGCGCAATATGAAGACAAGGTGGGGCAAACTATTAATTTCCCCAGCTTTTCAAGTACATCAAGGGATATACGTACTGCGAAGGGATTTGCAGAAGCTAACTCTAGGGCACAGGGAAGAGTGGGGATTTTATTAAAAATGAATGTTAAGTTTGGCAAGGATATTAATAAGATTTCTGGTGCGGGCGAATCTGAGGTTTTGCTTTTACCTAATGCCCAGTTTAAGATTGATGCCATTGAGGACTCTGCTAATGGCTATAAGGAGGTTGTGTTGACTCAAGTGGCTTAGGTTTTAATCGCTGATCTTCCCATTTCTATGAATATACGTAAACCATAATCATTACTAGCTATGACTTTAGATATTATTAGCAATACTTTCAAAGAATATTTTGCACCATTCGGAAATATAGAGTTACCTAATCCTATTCCTCCCAAGGGAAACATTAATCAAGGGAGAACGGGATGGCAAATCACCTATGTATTAAATGCAGATGATCATCATCAGGTTTGTCTTGATTTTTTGGCAAGTCATCCTGAAGCGGGTATGACCCATGTCAGGATTGATAGCGATGGGAAATATAGTTATTTGGATACCTATCGTGAAAGTTATACCTTTGATCCAAATATTGAAGGCGATAAGGAAAGAGCAGAAAAAGAATTTTTAGAGTATAATCGTAAAATTGGTGCTGAATTGAAAGCTAGGGGGTTTTAAGTATTTTACGTTACTACTTTTTAGCTAGTGGCGTAAAGATTAGGGGCGGAGATGATCGCGCTACAATGGTCAACATGGTGAATCCATTCTGAAAATACCCATGGCAAATTCTTCGTTTCCCAATGTGACCGCCATTGCTGAAAACGCCTTGCTCGAAAGACAATCGCTACCGCCTGAATTGTTGGAAGCAGAAACGGTCCGTCCTAGCTATGATGGCTTGGGACTGGCGAATGTGCCTGCCTTAGCGATGCATTGGTTGGGGATCGATAAGATGCCAGCTTCCATCGCTACGTTGCCGCCATTCAATCCATCGCTGTTGGAGAATCCAGCCGTGACCGAGGCGTGGGAGGCTTGGCAACAGCAGGATGAGATCAACCATGTGGTTCTATTGATCATGGATGCCTTTGGTTACGATCAACTCCAAACGGTAATGGCAGACGGTGATGCCCCTGGTCTAGCGATCGCCTGCGGGAGTCCCCAAGCTTTTTTCATCCCTGCGACTTCGGTTTTTCCCAGCACCACCGCCACTGCTCTCACCAGCGCCGCCACTGCCCACGCTCCAGCCCAACATGGCATCATGGGGACAAGAGCCTATGTCCGAGAAGTGGGAAGTATTGTCAATTTTCTACGGTGGACACCAAGCTTATCCCCGACATCGACCCCCTATCCAGATTCACAACTTAATCCAGACACGTTTGTCCCCGTCCCGAATTTATATTTGACCTTGGAGGATGCTGGGGTGGACGTGGGGATTGTCAACTGGCGCAACTTTCGAGGAACTAGCGTCAGTCGATTCACTACGGGCGGTGCACAAGCGGGTAAAAAAGGGTATGTTGATTATCTGACGGCGAGCGATGGATTTGTTCATCTTCGCAATCGACTGCTCAACCTTCAAGAGAAAAGCCTTCAAGAGAAACCCAAGAGTTTTACACACATCTATATTCCGAATTTAGACAGTGCTGCCCATCGGTATGGTCCTCTCAGTGATTGTTACCGAGCCGAGGTCGCAACGTTAGATTTTGCCTTGAAGCGGGAGTTGTTCGAGCCATTGCGAGGGCGATCGGACATTGTGTTATTACTGGTCGCTGATCATGGACAACGGATGATTGATCCAGATAAAGTGCTGTGGTTGAATCACCATCCTGAGTTAACGAAATGTCTGTGTGCTACCGCAACGGGTGAGTCGCAAGCTCGATTTTTGCATGTTAGATCGGGACAAGAAGAATCAGCGATCGCCTATATTCAGACTCATTTGAGAGATCGGTTTTTAGCAATTCCCAAAGATAAAGCAATTCATCTTGGATTATTTGGGTTACCCGAACAGCCACCTACTGAGGAAATGGGCGATCGCATAGGAGATTTGATTTTAATTCCCCAAAATGGCTGGTCTTGTTTTCAGCATGTGGGAGAGACGAAACCAGAGGATTGTCAAACGACGCTCATAGGTATTCATGGCGGTGTGACCCGTGCTGAAATGCTGATTCCGTTCTTAGCCTATCGATTTTAAATTGCTTACAAGTTCTATCCATTCCGTGCTGTTATTGCTGATTAGACCGCTAAAGATGAGCATTACAGCAAGAGTGCTTATTTATTCGTGCGATCGCATGTCCAAAAATTGAAGGAGATCGCTACCAGTGTATTTAAACGCGATCACCTAATAATTTTTTTTGCATCGGAACACATCCTGAAAGCGATCGCCAATAAATTCTCCGAACTCAATAGCGAAATGAACCCATTTTTGCTTACTAAACCTTGGCTAGAAATAGACAGCGTTGCTCAACCTCCTGTTCATTAATATTTGAATTGTAGTTCAAGTGCAGCACAAAAGCTGTTGAGGCTATTTAACAAGGAATTGTAGTAGGGATAAGCATCATCGCGTTCGTTCTGAAGATGAGTATACAAATGCTAGTTCTGGTTCTGATGCTAGAGGTACTATGCTCTAGATTCGCCTGACTCGCTCTCAGTTTTCTGCTTCCAGAACTGCATGGATTTAGTGATCTCTTCCAGAGTTTTGATGGGTATACCTTCTTTAAAAGAATAGACTTGGTTGAGTTCTAGCGGTTCTTTTTTCTGCACCAGTAGCCCTTCGATTCCTTCGCCATATTTACAGTTGATGTTGCCTGTGATAGAGCAAGACCCAACTGACAAGTTGACAATTTTTCCACTTTGAATACCAATTTCACCTGCCTTGACGACAATTTCCAAATTAATCGGAAACTTGAACTCTTCTAGTTCGATTGTTTTACCCAAAACGTCTACGACAGGCTTAAACGAAGGTTCATACTCTGCTTTGATGGTTTGCTCTAACATTAACACAACCTTGAAAAGCTTTTCTGGTGGGTATTTTTCCTCATCTAGGTACTCTTGCAGAGCCTTGTATTTACTCCACGCTTCCGCCAAGATATCTTTGGGAATATCGATCGCAATGAGTTCATCTAGCTTTTTTAAGACGAATAGAAAGACCGTTTCGTAAAACTCGTTGTTAAAGGTGTCAGGGAGGATTTTGACCGTTTTAGCCTCTTGTTGAAGACTAGTTTTGACCTGTTTAAATGTTTCATTGTTGGACACGGTTGATAGGGTCGCTCGGAAAAAGTTTGCAATCGTTGGACGAGCAGATGCTTGGTCATGGTCAGCAACGGACTGCATAGTAGATGTCTCGGTAGTGGGCTGTTGTGTAGTATCCATGGTAAGTACTTATCGGGTAGCGTTTTGTTTAGAATCTGTCTCACTCAAAACCATTAGTTCACTTACGGCAAGTTTAGTCGTAAGTTGAATACTAACGTTGGGCATAGAGCTAAAAAGTGGTACTGAGTTAGTCACCAACTGTTTCCCTTCGGGTTTAAATGGTTGGAATCGGATGTGACTTTCTGAAATGGATGTATCCAAAGGCTGGTCTCGAATCACCGCTTGCTCACTAATTCGCATGTGGGGTGTAGTTTTCAAGTACACATTCACCTTGGGGGGCAGCCTCTTGGGGCGCAGCCCTCGATAAACTAACACGCCACCGATACCTACTACCCCTACTGCTACTAATATCCACCAAGACGATGTTTGTGGAGATGTTGCTTCTGGAGTCTGCGTTGGAGTCTGCGTTGGAGTGGGCTTTAGAGTTGGAGTTGGAGTTTGTGTTGGAGTTGGTGTTGGTGTTGGAGTTGGTGTTGGTGTTTGTGTTGGTGTTTGTGTTGGTGTTTGTGTTGGTGTCGTCTCTGGAGTTGGAGTTGGTGTTGGTGTCGTCTCTGGAGTTGGTGTTGGTGTCGTCTCTGGAGTTGGTGTTGGTGTCGTCTCTGGTGTTGGTGTTGGTGTCGTCTCTGGGTCTGGAGTTGTCTCTGGGTCTGGAGTTTCCTCTGGGTCTGGAGTTTCCTCTGGGTCTGGAGTTGGCTCTGGAGTTGGAGTTGGCTCTGTAGTGAGGTCTGGGGATGAAACCTGAGCTAAAAGGTCATGTGTATCAGCCCTGACTGTTACCTGAGCTACAATTATTGGCTCTAGACAGATTGCTAAACAGAAACCTATCGCTACCCTAGCAATTTTTTGTCTAGACATAAAGTTTCTTACTGCACTACTCTATCTATGCATTCTGTAGAATACTATAAAGGATGAAGATTAATATAGATTTGACGAGCGTATAAGATCAGTCAATCAGCTTAACTTAGCCACTCTAGTTCGTCTATCAATTAAACACTAAAATCTCTACTATTGTCCGCTCCAATGAAGTGTTACGCCCCGATCGCTTAATAATTATTTGTCTTTGCGGCGAGACGCATCCTGAAAGCGAGCATCAATAACTTCTCGTAACTCATCAACAAAGCAAAGTATTTTGGATCGCCTAAATCTTGGATTCATACAGATGTCTTTTTCGGATTCATCGGTTTGATATAATGTTCTCAGTCATGTTCAACAGATAACCTATGCTTCCCGCTCGTTTTCTTTCGTCCTCTGCACAGGGGTGGAAACTAGGGTGTCCCATTTGGGTAAGTAAGGGGAATGTAGGGCAAAAAATATTAAAAATCTTTACATTTTAGGAAATTTCATCAAAATGCTTATGGTGGTAAGGGCAAAGCCACAAGTAATGACCTTCAGGGGTAAATTTCTTTTTCAATCCTTGCCAAGTATTGCTGGGATCTAAGCTCTTAAGAAGTTTATGCATCTCTCTAAGTTGTGCACCGTCAACTTTAGATGGGTTGTTGTATGAAATATCAACTGTAACTTTCGAGTCTACAGCCAACTTTTCTACTTGTTCCATAGTTAATTCCATATGTTCAAGACATTTAGCCATTAGTTCTGATGGCTTTTCTAACGGGCTAATAGGAATAAGAGGAGCATACTTCATTACTTGAATCATGGCATTAATGTAAGGAAATACTGTGATAAGCCATTGTTTTGGTTGTTTGATAATGTATGGCTGATACTCTTCATCACCTTCAATTGGAAAAGTCGCGGGGTGAAGATGTTTAGGACATTGACAAAACAAGTGTAACTCTAGTGAGTTGTTGAGACAATCGCTAGAATTTTCTATTCCCTTAAAGAGAAAAGTACTTGGACAGTGAGAGTCTTCCCTAGACTGTAACTCTCTAAATTGGATTGCAAAATTTCGATGCAAAAGTTCAAAATGATCGACAAATCCCTCCAAAAGAAGCTTAACTTTCCTAAGCTCAGTATTTTGCGTTTCTACTTGTTTAGTTACTACATCCTCTATATTTTGGTGCATTCGGCGTATGAGAATTTCCAGCCTTCCAAAACTCTCATAACTGCTCTCAGAAATTGTTATATCATCAGGAAGCAATTGATTGATAGCACTTAGTTTTTCGTCAATCTTATTGATTACCTCAACTGTAGAACCTCCAATACCGAAAAGTAATTGGTTGATTTGGACATCAGAAAAACAGGATTGACATGTAAGTGTTTCTCGCCCGCGAAGAAGCGCATTTTCAAGATTTGAATAAAGATATTTTCCTTGACAGGGAGAGCTTTCATTTTCTTCAGGGCAAGGAACAAAGCTGTCCACTTTCATACCTGGGTAGCGACCAAACGTATACTCAAGACCATCTTTAAGAATGGACATAAAGTTATGAGGGCTGCTGCCAAGTACTGTAAGGCGAATAAGTTTTTCCTGCTCAAAAGTTTCAACTAAGGCATAGTTCTTTCCGTCTTTATCGGCAAATATTGCCCCTCGCCGCCAATGGATTCCTTGTGAAAAACGATGCGTCCTTGCGATAAACCAAGTTGGAATACCTGGTTGCATCGAACTTAATTTGTATTCGAGTTCAATCTTTCCTAAATCTTTGCGTTCAAGAAGTTGTCGCCAACTCGAATAACCTTCTGGTCGATCAGGGCTAAGTCGCTCAACAACTATAGCTCTATTAATAGAATCATTAGGAATACGATAGGCTAAATCGTATTGTTCCATTAGTTCTAGAAATAGCTCTTGGGTTTGTTTATCTATATCATACCACTGCTTAGAAATTTCCTCTTGAGTCAACATACCTCCTCTATCAATAACTGTGTCGGCTGTGAGAATCTTACTGATATATTCGCTAATCCATTGTGGCTTCAAAATAATAAGATCCTTGAGGATAGGCGATTCAGGATACTGGAGCAATTCACCTAAATCATTTAAATATTTTGCAAGAATTTCTGATGTTTCTTTGTCAAGACCAAATTCATGAAATATTTGTCTAAATTTTTGCCGACTAATTACTTTTTCAGGATTTGTACGTAGTGCGACTATTACATCATCCCATTTTGCCGGCCATGGTTTTCCCATTAGCGGTAATTTCGAGGCTAAGTCCTGTACATGCTCCCTTAGAGCATCAATACCTCGTTTATCAAGGTTACTAATCTCAAAGAATAATGTGATCTGAGGGTACTTTTCTTTCAAGTAATCCAAGGGGATTTGATCTCTTCTTTGATCTAAATGAGTTGAGACTAAGATGATAGGAGCATTTGGAGCATTAGCAGTAATCATATCTAACCAGTAGTAAGGCCTGCCCTGATTAAATTCTGTCCTTGCATTCCAAACAAATAAAAATATTGAGTTGTCTGTTAGAAAAAATTGGTGTGTTGCGTGATAAATCTGCTGTCCACCAAAATCCCAAATATTTAGGTGCATCTCAATGGACGAATCACTAGGATGCGGAAGTTCAATAGTCTCTATCCTTATTCCATGGGTAGTATCTTCAGTAGAATTATAAGCTTCTTTTTTAAGAGCTTTTACAAGGGATGTTTTGCCAACGCCACCCTCCCCAACAATCATCAATTTTGATGTCCAAAGTCTATGGTCGTAGCCTTCGATGTTTTGGCTATCAATTTCACGCAGAAATAGTTGAATTGCCAAACCACCTTGCTCTACTACTGCTTTGGGAGGCGTTTCTATTGGGTTCTCATAAACTTCGATAACATTTAATTTGGACAGGCGACTGATTTCTGCTGGCAGACACTTAATTTTATTTTTTGATACTTGTAATTCCTCTAGTTTAGATAGTCGAGAAATACTTAAAGGTAATTCAGATATTTCATTTTCATTTAAGAGAAGTCTTTCTAATGAAAGGAGGCTTGTCAGGCTTGGAGATAGTAAGTGGATTTTGTTAGATGATAGGTTTAAAAATTCTACATTGGGAGCATCAAAAACGAATTGGGGGATATCTCTCAACGAATTGTGATCAAGAAGAATGCGCTTAAGTGAATGCAAGGATGAGAAATTCGTTGTTAAACTTCTAATCCCATTATGGCTTAGGATCAAGGACTCAAGTAAAGGATTATTTTCAATCCACAAATCTGTAACCTTATTACCACGTAAGTTAACTTCTCTCAGTTCACCTTGCGTAGAGCTTGAGTAGTAAAAGCTTGTGATTTCGTTGTCTTCTAAGTCTAAATATAAAAGCTTGTCCAATATTGACCAATCACGTAAATCAATACTTCTTATATTATTTTGACGAAGAATTATTTTCTTTAGATTTGGTGGCAAGCTTGACGGTTTTGGAAAAGCAGAAAAATCGTTTCCAGAAAGATTAAGAATTTCAAGATTCAACAGGTTTTCAAGACCTTCAGAAATTTGGTTTAGTTTGTTATTAGAAAGATCAAGAGCTTGGATTTGGTGTAAGGTATTCATCTCCTGTGGTATCGAAGTAAGCTCATAACCTGATAAAGAAAGGCTAGATTTTCCACATCTTCTAGTAAAATAAATGAGATCTGATACAATTTTTTTCGGTTTTTCCTTTTGTTGTTTACCAAAAGTTTTAAACAATGATCTCATAACAAGTACCTGAAAAAAAGTAGAAGAAGATGGCACTTAAACTATAAACTTTTGACTTCACAGAGCTTGATGGCTAACTAGTAGTTATACTGAAAGTCTTTGTGTAGTTACATTGATTATATTGACTATACAGAAAGCTTCTGGATAACACAACTATTTTGCATACTATACAGAATTTTTCTGGTTGAAATCTCATGACTAGGTGAGTTATACAGAATTTTTCTGGGTAACACGACATAACAAAAGTAAAAATGACTTCTAGCCCGATCTCACTACACAATCCGCATAAACTCAAAACGAAGCTAAACATTCCTGCATTGCTTGCGCCATAGTTTCGCGATCGCAGCTATAGCCAACCATTAACAATTTTGTAAAACTTGAGCAACCGTTAACTGAATGGGAAATAGCGGCGAAGCGATCGCTTGCTCACCTTCATAAACTCTCTCTTCATAAAATCCTTCCACCCATTCCAATACCGTCACCTTTTGCGCGATCGCATCGACAATCCAATATTCAGCAATACCTCTCGCCGCATACTCTGTGCGCTTATAACGATAATCTCGACTTGCTTGATTAGGGCTGACCACCTCAACTACTAACAATGGTGGTGGCATATCTAGCAATATCAGCGATCGGGTTGCTCCTTGCATTGCGATCGCTAATTCTTCAGAATAAACCATCAAATCAGGGACTCGTACATTTACTTGTTGACTATGCACCGCTATTTCAGCCTTTATTCTGAGGCGATTTGCGGGAATACCTATTTGAGAAAAATAGATTAATAAGAATACAGCAATTATTTGATTGATGTCACTTTCCGAAGACACAGGAATTAGTTCTCCATTTTCTAACTCATATAAAGCATCAGTCCCGTCGTTATATTTGAGGAAATCCTCAAAGGTCATTTTTTTGGTAGTTGCAACAGTCATTGTTATTTCTCCAATGGTTTTGCTTAGATTAATTATCACCGATCGCATCGATAGTTGTAGCGTTCAAAATGGTATGTTGATGAGCCTGACTATTTTTGGCTTTTAAATGCAAGTAACCTTCCAGACTGCTCCTTCACACATAGTGATTTATGTTTGAGCATAATCATCAAGTTTATACAGCTCGTGAGATTGTTCAACACTATAGCCAGTTATGCCAACTACAACCTGCTGAACAAACCATTCTCGATCTCCTACGCGACGAATGGGCGGGTATGAAAATGCTGGATATTGGTGTGGGGGGAGGACGTACTACTCAACATTTTTCTGGAATTGTTCAAGAATATGTGGGGATTGACTATTCTCAAGAGATGATTACGGCTTGCCAGAAACATTTTCCACCGTTTTCTCCATCATCTTCTCAGTCAAGAGTGTTTGCAGTGAGCGATGCTAGAGATATGAGTCAGTTTGCAGATAATTCTTTCGACTTTATTTTATTTAGCTTTAATGGACTTGATGCTCTTTCCCATTTAGATCGATTACAGGTATTGCAAGAAGTCAGCCGAATTGGGAAGTCGGGAGGCTACTTCTTTTTCTCAAGCCATAGTTTACAAGGGCTAGAACAAGAATTTAACTGGCGAAAACAGATCAGCTTAAATCCTCTAACTACCTATGTTAACTTGGTCATGTGGGGGATTCTGCGCTTCTTTAATCGTTCCATTTCCCCGAAGCAGATCAAATCTTCTAACCATGAAATTATTCAAGATGAATCGCACAACTTCCGCTTAAAGCAGTATTACATCAGACCACAAGAGCAACTCAATCAATTAAAAGCAGATTTTGGCAATGTCACAATGTATTCTTGGAAAAGTGGTTTAGAACTCACAACACCACAAGAGTTAAGCGACAACATTGATATGTGGCTTTATTATCTCTGTAAGATTAAATGAAGCTTCTAAAATGAGCTTTGTCCACAAAGCTCATTTTAGACCTACCAGTTTTATTTGCTTTCTTTAGCCTTTTTTACTTCCGCAGGGATAATGCTGGTAACGTTATAAATGTTCTGTTTATTGTCCACTAGTTCCGTTAAATCACTGCTTAGCGCGATCGCTTCAGGTTTGCCGACATCCTCAAACATAGCACTACAATTCCAATTCGTCATCAATACCAAATCATCACTATCCAAACTCTTCAACAAGAGCACTGACTGCGGAATCGGCTGATTTTCCAGAATAGAGGGAACCATCTCTTCCATGCTAGTCAGAACCTGCGATCGCAGTTCAGGACTTTTTGGAGTTAATTGAGTCAATCGGACAACGGCTTCTTTACCACGAAGGGCTGGGGTCGCTCCTGCGATCGCCGTCTGAGCATTGACAACTTCAAATATGAGAGTTTGACTAGGAGCAGGAGGTGCAGCTAAGCCCTCAGCACTTTTGGACTTACTAAAGTCAGCGGCTAAAGGTGGGACATAAGCCTGATAGCTAGGTAGATCTTGCCATTGAGAGAGCGCAACTATTTGTTTACCATCTTGACTTTGGAGCAGAGAAAATCCTTTAAACCCCGTAGCTTTTTTCATGAGCTTATTGCTGACTTTCAAAGACTTCACAAGAGTTTTTTGCGTTGAATAGGAAGTTTCATAGATAGCTGCAACCTCAACTGGGTTACTCGCAGTATCAAAGACTAGAGAAGCCATGAATTTACCAGCTTGAACTGGACTGTCAAAGGTTAGAAGAATGGGACAGCTCAGTAGACAAAAAATTAGTGAGGCTCTTAAAAATACTCTTAAATAAGCGATCGCCAGCTTAAGCATAAAATCTCTCAAAAACGCTCCTATTAGCAAGATCTTATACCAAAACAGAAAATGGCTACGCCATTTTCTGTTTTGGTATATTCCTATAAAAAAAGGTGAGATGCAAAGCATCTCACCTTTTTTAGTTTTTATTTTAATTTTTAAGTGCAGGAGGCATAATTACCTTTGTGGCTAAGCCTAAGCTCCTGAGCAATTGAATAGCCCACCAAGTGACATCAACTTCCCACCAACGCCAACCTGCTTTGGCGACATGAGGATAAGCATGATGGTTATTGTGCCAGCCTTCACCATAGGTAACGATCGCCGCCCACCACAGATTCCGTGAATTATCATTAGTCTCAAACGTGCGATATCCCCACATATGCGTAACCGAGTTGATAAACCAAGTACTATGCCATAGTAAAACTGAGCGTACACACATTCCCCAAATGATATAAGACCAACCACCGAGGAGATATAACGCAACTCCTAAAGGAATTTGTAATAGTAGATAGTACTTATCTAGCCATAGATAGAAAGGATCGCGAGCCATTTCAGGAGCATATTTGCGGTACAAATTTGGATTGAAGAATTCTTCTTTAGGGTAGAACAGCCACAACATATGACTCCACCAAAATCCTTTACGAGCCGAGTAAGGATCTTTCTCTACATCTTCAGTATGCGCGTGGTGTAAGCGATGCCCAGCTACCCAAAAGATTGGACCTCCTTGAACTGCGGCGGCTCCGACTAGGGCGATCGCATATTCTAGCCATTTAGGGACTTGAAAGCTCCGATGGCTCAGCAAACGATGGTATCCCAAACAAATACCAATACTTCCTAAAAACCAATGCAATATCAGAGTCACACCTAAAGCTGACCATGAAAAGAACCAAGGAGCTAATAGAGCCAAAGAGTGGAAAACCGCAAAGAATATGATTGCTGGCCAACTTAATTTTAGAGGTTTAGAGTTATTGTCACTAGATGGATAGAGAATATCTGAGAATAGTCTGGTCATGATTTACAACTAATATTTTTGATACAGGACTTTTGATTTTGCCTACTTGAAAATCAAAACCACTATGGAGATAAGGGAGCTTATTTATTGCTCGATTCCTGAAGACATTTCAGTACGTCCTTGCCAAGCGCTACAAGATTGGTGGAACCCATGACGCGGATCATCTGTATCAGCACAAGATTCCTGTGAATTCGGACAATCTTGGCATTCGATATGTTGTCTACAGTGATCAATCAGTGGCAAAAGTTCGTCATGTAGTATTTGCAGTTGTTGGATTGTCTCTTCAATCATTCTGGCTTTTTTAAGAAGAGAATCATGTACAGCCTGACAAGCTGGGAACTTTCCGTCTTTGGCTGCCAAAATCTCTCTGATATCATCCAGACTCAAACCCATCGCCTTAGTCTGGGTGATAAAAGCTAAGCGATCTACATCTTCTTGACTAAACAAGCGATATCCCGCCTCAGTTCTAAGAGGAGAGGGAATTAAGCCAATTCGCTCATAGAAATAAAGCGTTTGAGGATTTAAACCCAATTTGCGAGAGACTTCACCAACTTGCAGCATTGACATCTTTGCTTTTTCCATCCAACAGTTACAAGCTTAGACCTTATACTATGGTATAAGGTCAAGGATTTTAGGTAAGATTCTTTATTGTAAAGATATTTTTCGTGCCAAAGCACACAATGGCTATGCCATTGTGTGCTTTTAAAACCCTTACTGGATTTGGTTTTTAGTTCACGAAAGTATGGCAACTTTTGTGAATTAGTATTTGCAAGAATGCGTCCCCAAGGAACACATTCTTGCAATTTTTTGTTTTAACCTAGCGATCGCTATCCCAAATTTTGCTTATTGGTATCCTAGAAGAAGAAATTGAGAGGACGTTATGGTTGTAACAACGAAACTTGCCGCAATACCTACACCAGCTAAGTATCGTCTAACTGTTGAGCAGTATTACAAAATGGCAGAATTTGGAATCTTAGGAATAGAGCAACGCACAGAGTTAATTGAAGGAGAAATTATTGAGATGTCACCGATTGGAGCAAAACATGCTGGTACGATTAACCGACTAAGCCGAGTTCTGTCACCACGTATCTCTGATCAATCAATAATTTCGATTCAAAACTCAATTAGGTTAAATGACAAGTCAGAACCACAAACAGATTTAGCGATCTTACATTTACGCGATGATTGCTATACCGAAAGTATCCCTACGCCTGATGATGTTCTCTTGTTAATCGAAGTTTCCGATTCCACCTTGAAATACGATCACGATATTAAGGTTCCACTCTATGCCAAAGTAGGAATTCCTGAAGTATGGATTGCCAATATCGAAGAGCAGGTATTTGAAGTTTATAAATCCCCCAATCAGAATAATTATGAACAGATCAAAATTTATAGCAAAGGTGAAGTAATTCTGATTGAAAGCTTAGGGGTAGCAATCACTGTTGATGAAGTTTTCTAAATTTCTATATCTAAAGATTTGGTATTGCTCTGGAGGTAAGGACAAAGCGCCGCCTATCCTTACCTCTTAAATCTTGCCATCTTGATGAACTTCAATCGTGATAAATCGTAAATTAAGTTGAATTATCGGTATATTTAGCGATCGCAAGGATTAAGATCTTAATACATACAGATATAGCGAGTTCAAGCTTACCGATGGCGAGTTTGAGCTTGATGTAGCTGCTCAGGAATGGAGAAAAGATCATGGCGATCGCATCAATAAATCCTGTAACGGGAGAAGTGTTAAAGACCTTTGAGCCTTTGACAGATGAGCAACTCGAACATAAGCTAGCACTCGCCGATCACACCTTTGCCACATACAAACACACGAGTTTTCGCGATCGCGCTCAATGGATGCACCAAGCCGCCGACATTCTGGAAGCGAAGAAAACTGAACTGGGAATCATCATGACCCTTGAAATGGGGAAAACTCTCAAAAGTGCGGTCTCCGAAATCGAGAAATGTGCCAATCTCTGTCGCTTTTATGCCGAACATGCGCCCCAATTTTTAGAGGATACTCCTGCCCAAACCGATGCTAGCCGCACGATCATTCGCTATCAACCTTTGGGAATCATTTTGGCAGTAATGCCTTGGAACTTCCCATTTTGGCAAGTGTTTCGCTTTGCTGTACCTGCGCTGATGGCAGGGAATGTGGGATTGCTCAAACATGCTTCTAATGTGCCGCAATGTGCTTTAGCGATCGCTGAAGTCTTCCATGCTGCGGGCATACCTGAAGGTACATTTCAAAGTCTGTTGATTGGGGCGGATCGCGTAGCGGGACTAGTTGCCGATGCGAGGGTTAAGGCAGCGACATTGACGGGAAGCGAACCTGCGGGACAGAGCCTCGCCGCGATCGCAGGGCATCATCTCAAAAAAGTAGTTTTGGAACTTGGGGGCAGTGATCCATTTATTGTGCTTAAAAGTGCGGATTTAGATTTGGCGGTAAATACCGCAGTAACAGCGCGGGTAATGAATAATGGACAGACCTGTATTGCGGCGAAGCGTTTTATTATCGAAGAGGCGATCGCTGATCAGTTTATTTCCCAATTTGTCGAGAAATTCAAAGCTTTGAAAGTAGGCGATCCGATGCAACCTGAAACCGATGTTGGGCCCCTTGCGACACCACAAATTTTAAAAGAGCTAGATTTGCAGGTGAAAGCCAGTGTGGATCTAGGCGCAAAGGTCTTAGTTGGGGGTTATCGCGTGAAAGAGAAAGGTAATTTCTACGCGCCGACAATTTTGGCGGATATTCCTTTGGGTGCGCCACCCTATCAAGAAGAATTTTTTGGCCCCGTTGCTTCGGTATTTCGGGTGAAGAATTTCACTGAGGCGATCGCCCTTGCCAATAGCACTAATTTTGGATTGGGGGCAAGCTTTTGGAGTAACGATCAACAGGAAATAGAATTAGCGATCGAACAAATCGATGCGGGTGCAGTCTTTGTAAATGGTATGGTCAAGTCCGATCCGCGTATTCCTTTTGGGGGAATCAAGCGATCGGGTTTTGGACGTGAGCTAGGTATCGAAGGTATTCGCGAATTTGTGAATATTAAAACTATTTGGATTAAGTAAAACCTATTTGGATTCGCACGCGAATCGTGCGAATCCAAACTTAAATTTGTGAGGAAGCCATGAAAACCGCAGAACTATTAGTCAAATGCTTAGAGAATGAGGGCGTAGAATATATTTTCGGTCTTCCGGGGGAAGAGAATATGGCGGTTCTCAATGCCCTTGAGAACTCATCAATTAAATTTATTACTACTCGCCATGAGCAGGGAGCCGCTTTCATGGCAGATGTCTATGGCAGACTTACAGGTAAACCGGGGGTATGTCTATCGACGCTGGGGCCGGGAGCCACAAATTTGATGACGGGGGTAGCCGATGCCAACTTAGACTGTGCGCCATTGATTGCCATTACGGGGCAAGTGGGAACTGATCGGATGCATACTAATTCCCATCAATATCTCGATCTAGTTGCCATGTTTGAGCCTGTAACCAAGTGGAATGCCCAAATCGTGCGCCCTAGTATCATCCCTGAAATTGTGCGTAAAGCCTTTAAACTGGCGAAATCTGAGAAACCAGGGGCAGTCCATATTGACTTACCAGAAAATATTGCCGACATGGAAGTCACAGGACAACCATTATTAATTAAAGGCGATCACAATTCGATGTATGCATCTTATCGCAGTCTATCAGAAGCAGCATTGCTGATCGCGCAGGCAAAAAATCCTTTAATTTTGGTGGGTAATGGTGCAATTCGATCTAAAGCTAGTCAAGCGTTGACTGACTTTGCAACACGCTTAAATATTCCTGTGGCAAATACCTTTATGGGTAAGGGGGTAATTCCCTACCGCCATCCTCTAGCGCTTTGGTCAATCGGTCTCCAGCAGAGGGATGTGATTAATTGCGCTTTTGATGAAACGGATTTAGTCATCGCCGTTGGCTATGACTTAATCGAATATTCACCCAAGAAATGGAATCCCAAAGGCACAATTCCGATTATTCACATTGCGGAGCTAACGGCAGAAGTCGATAGCAGCTATATGCCACAGGTAGAAATTGTAGGTGATATTTCTGATTCACTGGTCGAGATTATGCACCGTTGCGATCGCACAGGAATGACTGAACCTCATGCGATCGCCTTGCGTCCAGAGATTCTGGCAACCTATGAGCAGTATTCCCATGATGAAGGATTTCCGATTAAGCCGCAAAAGATCATCTATGATCTGCGGCAAGTCATGGCTGCTGAGGATATCGTGATATCTGATGTAGGAGCGCATAAAATGTGGATGGCAAGGCATTACCATTGCGATCGCCCTAATACTTGTATTATTTCCAATGGTTTTGCGGCGATGGGGATTGCGATTCCGGGAGCGATCGCGGCAAAACTGGTCAATCCTGATCGCAAGATTGTGGCCGTAACAGGTGACGGTGGCTTTATGATGAATATGCAAGAATTAGAAACTGCAACCCGCATCGGTACGCCCTTTGTGACAATTATTTTTAATGACGGTGGTTATGGACTGATCGAATGGAAGCAACAAATCCATTATGGTCGATCAGCCTTCATCAAATTTGGTAATCCTGATTTTGTGAAACTTGCTGAAAGTATGGGACTTAAAGGCTATCGCGTCACTTCGACAATGGACTTGATTCCTACACTTAAGGAAGCTCTCGAACAAAATGTACCAGCCGTTATCGATTGCCCTGTTGATTACCGCGAAAATATGCTCTTTTCTCGCAAAGTTGGTGAGTTATCTTGTCCGATGTAAGGACTTCTCCGTAAGATTTTTGATGGTGCGGCAAAGCCGTGCCATCAAAAATCGGTTCCTTATTAAATTGCCCAACCCTCGAAATTATGGATAATTCAAATAAAAACTACAGCTTCGACTTCGCTCAGCTAGCTTACACCGAGGGCTGAGCGAAGTCGAAGCCCGTCTACAAGTTATTTAAAACAACTATATGCAAGCGATCGCCGTTTTAGACAAAGTTTCCTATATCTATCCCAACGCCAAGGAGACAGTCTTAAAAGATATCTCGCTAACAATTAACAAAGGAGAATTTTTAGGCATCATTGGGGCGACAGGTGCAGGGAAAACCACCCTATGTCTTGCCCTCACTGGCATCGTTCCCCAGTTTTACGGTGGACGTTTTTTTGGCAAAATTGAGATCGCAGGATTAGACAGCCTTGAACATCCTGTCAGTGAGCTAGCGCGTCATGTAGGCATAGTTTTTGAAGATCCCGAAATCCAGATTACCGCTACATCCGTGGAAAATGAGATCGCCTTTGCCCTCGAAAATCTCTGTGTCCCCCGTGAAGAAATCCTGCGACGGATTCCCATAGTTTTAAAATCAGTCCGTCTAGAAGGATTTGAGAAGAAGAATCCACAAGAGCTTTCGGGTGGTCAAAAACAACGTTTAGCCATTGCCGCCGCACTAGCATTACAACCTGATTTACTAATTCTTGATGAACCCACTTCGCAACTCGATCCCATAGGTTCCCAAGAAGTCTTTGCTACAGTTAGGGAATTAAAAGAAGAACTCGGCGTGGCGATCGTGATGGTTTCCCATGCTGCGGAAGAAATGGCAGAATTTTGCGATCGCCTTGCCTTACTTTCAAATGGGAAATTGCTAGCCGTCGGTACTCCCGAAGAAATCTATGCACAGATTGATTTACTGGAACAAAATAAACTCCGTCCGCCCGAAGTTGCTCAAGCTTTTAGCCAAGTTCAGCATAAAGGGATTAATATTCCGCAGATTCCCGTTACTTTGGAATCGGGAATAGTCGCTTTAAATGCACTGCGATCGCAAATTCAACCTAATGATCCACCAGTATTTGCAAGTCCGAATCGTAGCAATAGACCACCCGTTCTCTCAGTCCAAAATCTCCAACATACCTATGACGATGGTACGGAAGCTCTCAAAAATATCTCACTAGACATCCATGCGGGTGAATATGTGCTAATTGTCGGACAGAATGGTGCAGGCAAAAGCACCCTTGTTAAGCATTTCCTGAATTTGCTAAAACCCACATCAGGGAAAGTATTAGTAGGCGATCGCAATACTAAAGATCTATCCGTCAGCGATCTTGCTCAATCCATCGGTTATCTCGCCCAAAACCCTGACAATCAAATCTTTAATACTTCCGTTGAGAAAGAAGTCTCTTTTGCTTTGCCATTTCTTGGTTACGCTCCCGATGTAGTAAAGAAAGAAACCGAACGTAGTCTTAAAGCTATGCAATTATGGGAACAACGTCATGCCCATCCATTATCCTTACCAAAGGGAGAACGCGGACGCATCGTGATTGCGGCGCTATTAGCGATGAATCCTGAGATTATCATTTTTGATGAACCGACCACAGGACAAGACTATCAGGGTGCTTCTTCGATTTTAGAAGTCAGTCGGCAACTGCATCAAATGGGAAAAACCGTAATTGTGATTACGCACCATTTATACTTAATGCCCGACTATGCCGATCGCGCGATCGTGATGGGAAAAGGAACAATCTTGCTAGATGCGCCACTACGCCAAGCCTATCATCAAACTGATTTGCTAGAGTCCACCTATCTCACGCCGCCACAATCAGTGATGTTATCGCAAAAGCTGAGTACTTTGTGCGATCGCGACTATCCTCTAATTACCCCCACAGAATTTGCCAATTGTTTTACTCCATTGCCAGTTTAGAATATGAAACTCCAAACCGTTAAGTATGAATCTTTATTTACCCGCTTAGATTTTCGCTCTAAGTTGGTGGTGATGCTCTCTGTTACTATTCTTGCCTTTTTATGGGAAAGCCCGATCGCAGGTGGCATTTTGATGCTGAGTGTAATTTCTTTCTGCCTTCTAGCTGGAGTCAGACTCAATTATTTAGGAAATATTTTAAAAGTGATGATTCCTTTTTATATCTTTCTGATTTTGAGTATGGGATTTTTTAATGTGGAACAAGTTAAATTACTGACGCATAAAACGGAACTAACCACCCTGTTAAGCTTGCCACAAACTTGGTGGTTAGTTGGAAATGCAAAAATGAGTTTAGAAGGAACGCTTTATGGATTGAATATTGTCTTTAAAACGCTAACGATGATTTTGGTAATTCCATTAGCAATTTTCACCACCGATGTTAATCAAATGACAGTTGGAATGGTACGTGCCAAAATCCCTTACAAAGTAGTATTTATCTTTTCATCGACCTTGCGATTTGTGCCTCTTTTATTGGAGGAAGTGCAATCAATCATTGAGTCGCAGCGCTTACGAGGGTTAAATTTTGAGAAAATGGGATGGCTCAAAAAAGCACAGATCTATGCCAAAGTTGCCGTCCCTTTGATTTTAAATTCCCTTTCAAAGTCTCAAAAGTTAGAAATTGTCTTGCAATCAAAAGCTTTTTCAGGTAGTTCTAATCGCACCTATCTGCATGAGTCAGCTTTAACAACCCCTGATTACCTATTGATGACTGGTTCTATTTTGTTATTCGTAACGGCGATCGCTTTATATTTTGGCTTCGGTATTGGTAAATTTGCATGGTTGCTCTATGCCTAAAAACGTTGCTTGGCGACGCTTTTAGGCTTTATACACTAGGCTTTTGGCAGATCGGGAAAAGCCTCAGCAACAGCCGCATAAACAATTTGACCATTCTGAACATTGACACCTTTTGCCAAAGTGCGATCGCGTTCAATGGCTGCCAAACCAAAATCCGCTAAAGCGCAAGTATAGGGAAGCGTGGCATTAACCAAAGCTTGCGTCGCCGTCCAAGGTACAGCCCCCGGCATATTTGGCACACCATAATGCAAGACTCCCTCTTCTTCATAGACAGGAGATGTATGGGAGGTAGTTCGTACTGTTTCAATACAACCACCTTGATCGACAGCCACATCAACAATCACAGAATGTGATCGCATTTTTTGGACAAGTTCACGTTTTACTAAGGTCGGTGCGCGTTTGCCAGTGATTAACACCGCGCCAATGACGAGATCAGCAGATATTACTGACTCGGCGATATTACTAGCATTGCTATATAACAACTGCACCCGTGAACCAAAGAGAGCTTCCAATTCACCAAGACGATTGAGATTGACATCTAAAATCGTTACCCTTGCCCCTAAACCGATCGCCATTCTGGCGGCTTCAGTGCCAACTACACCACCACCCAGCACCACCACATGCCCAGATTTCACCCCCGGAATACCGCCCAGTAACACACCACTACCACCCTGCTGCTTGGTCAGATAATGCGCCCCAAACTGCACTGATAATCTTCCTGCAATGATACTCATCGGCACTAGTAGAGGCAATTGACCATTATCTAATTGCACTGTTTCGTAAGCTATACAGGTTGCGCCAGACTTGATTAATGCTTCTGTTAGTAGGCGATCGGCGGCAAGATGCAGATAAGTAAACAGAATTAATTCTTTGTGGAGCAATGCATATTCACTAGGCAAAGGCTCCTTAACCTTAACCACCATTTCTTGGGCGTAAACTTCCTGTGGTGTCGCCACAATTGTCGCACCTGCTTGGATATATTCCTGATCACTAAACCCAGAGCCAACCCCAGCATTTGTTTCTACAAAAACTTGATGCGATCGCGCCGTTAATGTTGCTACCCCCGCAGGTGTCATTCCCACTCGAAACTCACGATCTTTGATTTCACTTGGTACGCCGATCTTCACGGTTATTTCTCCTGAGAATTCAAGCCTATTATCCTATGCTTTACGGCGATCACCATTACTAAAGTGTCAGCACTTTGCGCCGCCACTTTTTACAGCAATTATCAATCAAATAAACCACAAGAAAATTTTTAAAAGGGTTGCAAGGCAACCCTTTTAAAAATTTTCTTGGTTTGAGCGCAAAGCGCTGTAACTTTATGTCTTAACTGTATTGTCGTTAAATTTCCTTGAAGGTATCCTTCAAAACTGTCCGCGCCGCTAATTGACTTCTAGTGGAAGATAAAATCTCCGCCTCACGTCGCAACCTAGCAGCCGTATCAAGAGTTTCCAGCAATGACTGCTGCTCTAGACTTGCACCCTGAAAATTGCTAGCGACCCAATAAGACAACTCGATCGGACCCCGAGGAATTTTCGGTAACTCTATTTCTTGATCAGTAAGCTTTTGCGATAAACGGATCACATCATTAAGCAACTCACGTACTTCTGTCGCTAATAAAAATGGTGCGTCGTTACTAGGCTCATCCTCAATCCATTCCACTAAGCCCACGCGATAAGGAGTTTCGCGCACATATTCCAACACGCGAAAGCGCTGCTGTCCCATTGTCAAAAGCTTAAAGCGATCATCTGGCAAGCGATGATACTGCACGATTTGAGCGACACAGCCAATATTTGCAGGTTTGCCCGTCTCCGAATCCCACATTAATACGCCAAACATGCGATCGCTTTCCAGCACCGTATTGATCATCATGCGATAGCGATACTCAAAAATATGAAGCGGTAGCGACTGTCCCGGAAATAGTACCAACTCAGGTAAAGGGAACAGCGGCAATTCACGAACTGAAATCGATGATGAAGTCATTTTTACGAAACTTGGCACTAGTTAAGACGCTCTAACTAGTTTAGCTTGAGTTTTATAGCGATCGCCAAATAAAAATAGAAAAGGCGGAGCTTTGCACCGCCTTTTCTATTAGCGTTTTATAACAAAGCACAAAATGGCGTAGTCATTTTGTGCTTTTAAACTCCCTGCTGAGTTTGGTTTTTAATTCCCAAAAGTGTGGCAATACTTTTGGGAATTGGTATTAAGAAAATTCTCTAGGATTTTCTTCATCACGGATATGAAAACGAAATCTTGCTTGCTGAATACATGGACGCATCTGCTCATATAGTTCCCTTACATCAATTGGCAAGCGTTCTAACAGTATTTTAGGAGCAGAGATATCACGGGTAAGCAACAGCATATTTCCAGTACCCATGATGCGCTGATTTAGAGGCTTCTCTAACTGAATATCATCAACTTGGTAAATTTCTAGAGTCTCGATATCTTTAGAGAAAACTCCCCGTTCTATAACAATTCGTTGTGATGTAATCAAATACTGCGTATTGATCGACTGCAACCAATACCAGAGCGCACCAATACCTAAGGTAAAAATCGAAACCAGCAATCTTGTCACACTCCCAATAACCGCAGGATGACCTTTAAAGAGAATGCGCTCATCGGGTAGAGGTACTTTTGTCATAGAAAAATTTGCCAGTTAGTTGCTAATTTTATGATATTTTACAGTGCCTTGAGCCTGATCCAACCCAAAAAGAAAAGGCGGCGCTAAGCGCCGCCTCGAGAAGAAAGTTCAAAGCTCAAAGCTCAAAACTATTTATTTTTCTGAGCCCATACACGGATTGGCATACCCCAGACATAAATGAAGCCTTCCGCCGCTTTATGATCGAACTGATCAGCACTGGTGTAAGTCGCCAAGTCTTCGTCATAGAGGGAGTTCACCGACTGACGACCAACAATGATCGCGCTGCCCTTATGGAACTTGACACGAACAGTTCCGCATACACGCTCTTGGCTGCTATCGATGAAAGCATCAAGGGCAGTCTTGAGAGGACTATACCAAAGCCCGTTATAAATCATCTTGCCGTAGGTATCTTCGATGCCGCGCTTGTATTGAGCGAGGTCAGAGGGCAAAGCTAAGCTTTCAAGATCGCGGTGAGCGTGGATTAATACCAACATCGCAGGAGCTTCGTAGATTTCACGAGACTTGATCCCCACTAAGCGGTTCTCAACCATGTCAATGCGCCCATAGCCATTGTTACCTGCGATCGCATTAAGCGCAGTAATCAATTCCACAGGCTCAAGCGCTTTGCCATCAATGGAAACAGGAAGCCCTTTCTCGAAACCAATTTCAGTATAGGTAGGCTCGTCAGGGGTATCGGCGATCGCCTTGGTCATCGCATAAATTTCTTCAGGTGGCTCATTCCACGCATTTTCGAGAGGCCCTGCTTCAATGCTACGACCGAGCAAGTTGCGATCAATACTGAAGGGTGAAGACTTCTTAACTGGTGAAGCAATCCCAAATTTTTCGCCATAGGCGATCGTTTCTTCACGGCTCATGCCCCACTCACGAGCAGGAGCAAGCACTTTAATATCAGGATTAAGTGCAGCGATCGATACATCAAACCTTACTTGGTCATTGCCTTTACCCGTACATCCGTGGGCTACAGCATCAGCACCATATTCTTCGGCTGCTTCTACCAAAATCTTGGCAATCAGAGGACGCGCTAGAGCCGTAGTTAGAGGATAACGATTTTCATAAAGCGCGTTAGCTTTAATCGATGGAAAAGCATAGTCTGTGACAAATTCTTTAGTTACATCTCTGACCAGAGAGACCGATGCTCCTGAATCAAGAGCCTTTTGCTTGATGGGATCTAACTCATCGCCTTGTCCTAGGTCTGCTGCAAGGGTAATGACTTCTTCAACACCCCATTCTTGCTTGAGATAAGGAATGCAAACAGATGTATCAACGCCGCCCGAATACGCAAGTACGACTTTTTTCGCCCGACCCATGAATCTCTCCTGAACCCATTGCTAAACCTAAAAAAGTAGCCCGGGTACTACGCCTATCTCAAGCATCCCTTAGTGCTGCTGTCTTCCGACCCTGACACGATTCGGGCGTTGCGATCGCGTAGATCCGAGCCATCTACAACAGTAGCACTAAGAGGGAACGTTACACCAGTAGTTAAGTCAATTGTTGGCAAATCAACACAATCCCCTTTGCGCGATCGCCCCAAAAAGGAAAAAGCGGTGTAATACACCGCTTTTTCCTTTCATGTGAAGAGGTTTTGTTTCGATTTTTCTAGCTGCTGCCATAGCCCTGCGACTTGTGAGTAGGCTTCCTGTGATGAGATTTTACCGCCCGTTTCGAGACTGCAAATGATACTGACACGATGGGAAAACTCTTGCAGATTAGCATTGAACACTAAGTTCTCTGGGGTAAATTTACCGTAGTAGCGAGACTGTGGAAACATACATTGGGTGTTTTTAGACATAATTTTCCCTCTTTTGAGATTACAAATAAGAGCGACTCCAGATAGTCTTGGAATATCCTGCCAAAGCAATGTATTACAGAGTTGTAAAAAACATCACCTTAGGTATGGGAAACATATTTTTATCACTACTGGTATAAGCAACTAATCATGATTTAACTTTGATTAACCTAATCTTAACCTAGATTTAAGATAAATATGACTGTCTGCTTTGTGATAAGTTCCCCATATATTTGTGATCTAGATCTCTACAACCTTTTTAGTCAAAGAGCGATAAATGCACCGATGACTTAAAACCTAGCTTAACTTCTGAAAGTGTTGCAGAACAACGTTTTCAGAAGTTAAGCTGTATTACTCAAAGCCTCAATAGACTGTAATCAAGACTAAATAAACGATTAACAGCTATAAAATGGATCGTAAATCTCAGATTAATCATGCCTACCGAAACTTGGCGCTCCTTATAAAATCATGGCTCGCTTAACAGTGCAAAGAGCTAACCATCTTGACTTCAAGGCAAAATATGACTTTATTTAAACCAGCGATCGCTCTTATGAATCGCCTGAAATATCCTCAGAAATTTTTCCTGATCAGTCTATTATTTGTGCTGCCATTAGCATTAGTAATGAATTTACTAATATCGGAACTAGATAGCCGTATAGAGTTTACGCAAAAAGAGCTCTATGGCACTGCTTACCTACGTCCTCTCAATCAGTTATGGCAATATATCCCCCAAAGACAGCTAATCTTACAACGTCAGTTTTATAAAAATGCCCAGAGTTTAAAGACATCATCCCCTTCTCAGGAATTGCCAGAATTACAAAAGAAAATTGAACAAGAATTCATCAAGCTTACAGAAGTCGATCGCCAACTTGGGCAAGAAATGCAAGCCAGTGAGAGGCTTAGAGATATCAGATTTAAGTGGCAGGGCTTACTGGATGGGCAAGAGTTTTTGGGGTTTCGTAATCACGAGGCGCTGCTCGAAGAAATTAATCTGTTCCGCAGACATGTAGTGGACTTTTCCAACCTGATTCTTGACCCCGACTTAGACACCTATTACTTAATGGATGCGATCGCCGTTAAACTACCTGAGATGCAAAAACTACTGTACAAAATGATGTACACAGAAGCAGAAATCGTATTTAATCAGGAAGTAACAAACGAAAAAAAAGCGAGACTAATTTCCCTAATTAGTTTACTGGGTGATTACAACAGCGAACTAGCAGCTAATCTAGAACGTGCTTTCCAAAATAATCTCCGTGGTAATCTTCGCAATGCTTTGTCTATACATCTCCGCAACTTTGTTGTCAGCATCAGTGAGGTGAATACCTATATTAGTCAACTGGCTAGTCAAGATAATAATATTTCTGTGATTAAAAATTTTTATTATCAAGAGATGGAAAGAACGCTAGATGATAGTTTCACTCTCTGGCAGAAAGTTGTTGAGCATCTCGATGAATTGCTAGAAGCGCGTATTCAAAGATTTCAGGAGCGCAAACAGTTTGTTTTGACCTTTGTAGCCATAGTAATGGTTAGCATTGTCTATCTATTTGTGGGCTTTTATCTGTCGGTAATGCGAACAGTTCATCAGTTAGACATTGCCTCTAAACAGATGACATCAGGAGGCACAATTTCCATCAAGCTTGACAGTAAAGATGAATTATCGATGGTGGTGCGATCATTTAATAGTGTGGCGATCGCCCTAAGAGAGTCCGAAGAAAAATATCGCAGTATCTTTGAGAACTCCGTCGATGGCATTTTTCAAACGACCGTCGATGGTAGATATCTTAGTGTTAATCCTGCATTAGCAAGGATTTATGGCTATGACTCAGTTGAGCAGATGTTGGCACAAATTGTTGATGTGAAGACGCAACTCTATGTCGATCGCGATCGGCGGCAACAGTTTCAATCCCTGATGGAAGAAAATGACACCATTACTAATTTTGAGTCACAGGTGTATAAACGTGATCGCACAACCATCTGGATTAGTGAAAATGTCAGAGCGTTGAGAGATGCACAGGGTCAGATACTTTATTACGAAGGAACTGTCGAAGATATTAGTCAACGGAAGATTGCAGAAATTGCTTTAGATGGAGCTAACAAACAAATTCTAGCTTTGAACAATCTTCTTAAACTAGAAAATCTGCGAATGAGTAGTGAACTAGATGTAACCCGCAAACTCCAGCAGATGATCTTACCCAAGGAGCAAGAATTAGAGCTAATTGCGGGATTAGATATTGCAGGATTTATGGAGCCTGCTGCGGAAGTTGGTGGGGATTATTATGATGTTTTACAACAAAACGGGCGGATTAAAATTGGGATAGGCGACGTAACTGGACATGGACTGGAAAGCGGAATGTTAATGATCATGGTGCAGACTGCGGTACGCACCTTATTACAAAGTGAAGAAAATGATCCTGTACGCTTTCTCGATATCCTTAATCGCACAATTTATGGCAATGTGCAGAGAATGTCTTCTGACAAGAATTTAACTCTATCTTTGATTGACTACGAACAGGGGAAATTAATTTTGAGTGGTCAACATGAAGAAATGATTTTGGTACGCAAAAATGGAACTTTAGAACGATTTGATACGATTGATTTAGGATTTCCAATTGGATTAGAAGAAGAGATTTTTGGATTTCTGGATCAAAAACATATTCATTTACATGGGGGCGATGTCGTTGTCCTATATACAGATGGGATCACTGAAGCTGAGGATGAAGAACGAAAACTCTATGGTGTAGATCGTCTATGTGAAGTAGTTCGCCAAAATGTTGAGGCCTCGGCACTGGAGATTCGTCAAGCAGTTATTGCAGATCTGCGATCGCATATTGGCAATCAAAAAATTTACGACGACATTACCTTACTAGTTCTCAAACAAAAATAAATAATTTTAGAGGGTTCGCTCCTGCGGGACGAACCCTCTAAAATGGAAATCGCAGAGCGATTTCCATTAGATTTTTTCCTCACAGACCCAATGCCATAACGGATGACTTTTTCCTTTTTTCTTAATCCTTTTTACTTGATCAACTAGCGATCGCTTCTCGCGTTGATTAACTCCCCACAAAATTATCGAACTCTGCCAAACTAAAGTAGCTAGAGTCATCGCTACACATATTCCTAAGCCCATCATTGGCAAGCGATTATAAGCTAGGGTAATGCGTACAGCCGCCCATGTAAAAGCTGCAATCCACAACTCAATATCCGATCGCAAAGCCCAAATACTTGCAGTCCCGACAGTGAGCCAGAGAAATGCATCAAATAACCATCGCAAATAGGTTTGTACTTCAATCAATCGTTGAACTTGACGCTCTAGCAACGGATCTATCAATACCTCAGAGCTAGATTCCGCCAGAGAATCACTATTATCAGAATTCATATATCTGCATTCAAAATATCGTCAACTGTAAGCTGGAGATTCGCATCAGTACCATCGTCATAGGTTAGATATTCGTCAAATGTAAGCTTATGACTTGTAGTTATAGTCATAGTTCTTAGTACAGGACAAAAAGTTGCAAAAGTAGGCAGGAAGGGGTTTTATAAAAGATAACCACATCACAAATAAAACCCCTATGAAAGAGATTAACCTATTTC
>NZ_JACJQY010000063.1 GCF_014696925.1 Phormidium tenue FACHB-1050
GTTCTATGGATGGTTTACGCAATACCGCCGCTTTATTGACGGTTATTCAAACTTGTAAAGCTCAAGGTAAATCTGTCATTGATTTTTTTCGTCAAGCTTTAATTGATCCTTCTTCCATCTCTCTCATCCCTATTCTTACCTGAATTCTTACCATTTTGTCATGCCAGTTTGTATTTCAAGGTAGATCAACTCTAAAATCATTAACAGTGATGATTAACTAGAGAAGACAAATATGCGTGAGCCAACGATTCAGGCGGTACAGTTGGATGATGATACGACAATTTATGTAGAAGTGCGACAGCCTGCGACATTTGCGGATGATTCTTTACCAGAAGTTAAGGGTCGCGAGTTGTCGCGGGAAGATTTGGGGGGGAGATGCTAAGGGTTTGCGAGAGGTGAAAGATCGGTTGATTGGTGCTTTGCCAAAACCTCCATCGATTGAGCAAACGATCTTGTCCTATACAAATGTGGCTCTAAATGCTCTGAAGAATGTATCTTCGGCAAATGTGAATAAGGTGACGTTGGAGTTTGGGATTAAGGTTGGAGGTAAAATGGAGGTTCCATTTGTGACGGAGGGAACGGCGGAGAGTAATCTGAAAGTGACGGTGGAATGTTCGTTTCCAGCAAAGAAAGAGGTGGGAGATAATGTCAAATAGCGGATAGGTCATTGCTTGCCGCTTCTATGATTTCAATCGTTGCTAACTCTGCTTCTAATTGTTCGATGCTTGGTAAAACATTTTGCAAAGATTCTGGTAACTCGTGCTTGTATTGAGAAACGGCAATGGGTTTGTTCACATCTCGCAGAGCATATTCCGCAACTGTTTGATTGCGCGACTTGCATAAGATGATACCAATTGTTGGTTTATCGTCAGGATGACGCAGCAAATCATCAACTACGGATACATAAAAGCTCATTTTGCCTGAATATTCAGGTTTAAAATTTGTAGTCTTTAGGTCAATTACGATGTAGCAGCGCAATTTTAGGTGGTAAAACAACAGGTCAATATAAAAATCATCGCCGCCTACTTCCAAATGGTACTGACTACCGACAAAAGCAAATCCTGTCCCAAGTTCCAATAAGAAGCTCCGAATGCGATCAAGTAAAGCTTTCTCTAGATCTCGCTCTTGGGTATTTTGCGCCAAAGTTAAGAAATCAAATGTGTAGGGATCTTTAATCAGTTGTTGGGCTAAATCGGATTGTGGCTGGGGCAAGGTTAACTCAAAATTGGTAATTGCTTTTCCCTGACGTTGGTATAGTTTTGTTTCAATCTGGTGTTCTAATACGGTGCGACTCCAACCATTAGCGATCGCTTGTTGAGCATACCAAAGCCTTTCTTTGTAACCAGTTGCTTTGTCCAACAATCGTAAATTGTGTCCCCAAGGAATTTGTCCAACAACCTGTTGGACTATTTGCTCATCTACCCAAGCTTCAGCAAAAGCTCTCATATAAAGCAAGTTTGTTCGAGAAAAGCCCTTCATTTCGGGAAATTCTTGCTTGAGGTCTTTGGCTAGGCGAGCGATCACCTTGGTTCCCCAGCCTTCTTGCCCTTGTCGATGCAAAATTTCGCGTCCAATTTGCCAATAGAGTAATACCAATTCTCGGTTTACGGCTAAGGCTGCTTTGATTTGTGCTGAACGGATGCGATTTTTTAATTCTCGCAATAGTTGCTCATAGTCTGCGGGGACAATTTGATTAGACATAAATCTGAGAATGGAATATTGCAGGGGCGATCGCTACTTTCACATTTTGCCATGCCGAAATTGGAGCTTCTTTAGCTTTGTGCTTCTAAATATTCCGCAACTGCTTGCAAATCTGCTAAACCTCGATTGAGGCGATCGCGCATTGCTTCATCAAGTTTAGGATTTTGTAATGCGACTGCTTGAATCGCTTCTAGCCATTTGGATATTGGCACATGACGCACGGCTTCACGAAGTCCCATGTTTGCCAAGATGCCAAGATAAAAGCCTGTTAAGTCTTGTCCACCATAACCATAGAATCCACTCCATAGTTCTAGTTTTTCGGGTGTGTATTCAAAATACTGATCGGAGGTGATTGGGGTGCGATCGAGTTGGGGTTGGGGGAGTGGTGGTTGGGACATAGGTGTGACTCTTGATCTTAATTTCTTCTTAAATCTTTAGGTAGAAATCTATCTATTTCCTCATCAGAAAATGTCATTTCTTCGCCTTGATTAATCTGACCGTGTTTACTGAGAGATTTACTAGCCAATTCATAGGCTTTATAGTTAGTTCTTGGGGCATTTTGATAAATCAAACTTAATTCTTCCTGAAGTTTATCTCTAGTTAATTTAATTTTATCAAGTGTTAAGCTTTTGACTTTAATATCTGTAATTAAAGATATGTATAATTCTCTAACATTCCAAAGTTTGGTAGCAGTATCCACATGGCTCTTGGATATTTTTCCTAAATCAAAGTCTTTTGTGTATATTGTTAGTCCTAAGGTAATAGTGGAAAAAATTGCACCTATAATGGTTCCTATCTTCTGTTCACCAAATACACTACTAAGTAAACTAGTTGTTGTTAAGGCTGAGACAATTATTTCAATTGTTTTTAAAAGCTTTTGACGTTCAGAATAAATATCAGCACATTTTTCATGCGTTTTGTGAGTCCAAACAACTCTTCCAAAGCACTCTCTAATCTGTGATTCAATAATCTTAATATCATCATTAGAATTATTGATTTGGGTAGGCTGAACCATAAATTTCTCTCCATTTTAGATTAGCAGTGAAGTAATAGTTTTGAGATTCGCATTCAATTGCCTGCACAGCGATGTTATAACATTGCTTAGCTTTATTTTCAAAATGTCCTTTTCTATAAACATTTTGACCACTACCAAGAGCTTTCCAGTATAACTGTTGTGGAATTTGAACAGATAAGTATAAAAAGAAGTCCCTAGCCATAAAATCATAATAAAAATATGATTTGTATTTATATTCCCATTGCATCAAAAATTGATTGGCTAGGGTATCAATTAAAAGACCTCCAATTGGAACATTCCATTTATTTCTCCAAGCCCTAGACATTCTACATAAGTTAATTAGGTTGTTGTTAGTTAGTTTATTATTATATTTTATTGTCCTAATTTCCGACAAGGGATTAGTTAGTTTCCATTTGCCACCATCATTAGAATCTGGATAAAGAAAACTATTATCATTATTTTCAAAAGCAGGAAGAACCTCAAATTCAATTCCATCTGTGAACTTAATTGAGACTACCTGTCCATCTCCTCTAAGATGTGTAGAATGATAAGTTTTTTGTAGAGAATTCTTAATAGCTTGTAAAAGTGCTGATTGTCCATTGTATGTGTACTTATCATATCTAAAATAAAGATGGGATGGCATTTTAAATATGACATCTAAATCACTAAAACCTCTAATGGCAGTTCCTCTTCCGAAAGAACCAACATAAAGACTATTGCTAATTTTAGAATCAATAGACCAGAAATCTGTGTTTAGTCTTTGAGTAATTAATTGATATCTGTCTGAAATAGTGCTTCTAGTTTTTTGCTCTACAGTTAAGTTATTGCAAAAAATATTAAACTTTTCTCCAATATTCATATTTAATCCTTTCTCATATCTATAAGCCGTTAGCCCATACCGATCAGCCCTGTAATGACTTAATTGCTGTAGCCATTTTGCTTATAACCAAAAAGAGATCACCCTAGATGAAGGCTGACAGTGTGCATTTTCCTAATATCTATTCAGTAATTATTAAGAATTATCCCACATTTTTTCGCAACATCACGATATCAAGGCATGTCAAAAAGATGTAATAATTTGTAACAGAATTAACAAGCGATCGCATATATCTCGATCAACTCGATCAAAATTATGGAACCCGAAATAACAAGTACGGAAACTGAAAACATAGAAACAATCAACGCGGAAGTAGTTGCCCCAGCCATAGAGGAAGAACTACACCGCCATGAATGTGGAGTATGTGGCTATATATATGAACCATCCATCGGTGATGCTAAACGGAATATCCCTGCTGGCACTGCCTTTGAGAGCATTAGCGCCGATTGGCGTTGCCCAGTCTGCAACACCAAGAAAAAAGCTTTCTCAGATATTGGTGTCGCCGCCAAACCATCAGGCTTTACCGAAAATCTTGGCTATGGATTTGGCGTAAACGTCCTCACCCCAGGACAAAAAAACTTACTCATATTTGGCTCTTTAGCCTTGGCAGTAGCATTCTTTATTAGTCTCTACGCCCTAGATTAGTTTATTCATCAGCACTTTTATTTAGCATTAAAACCTTATTATTTTCGCCCAATTTTTATGAAAACAAGCATAAAACGCTTCCTTAGCTCCTTTTCGATTTGTGTATTGCTTATTTGCTTAACATTATTTGGCAATATCCCTAGCGCCTTTGCTAGTACTGGTAGTTGGCACAAAGTCGATCTTCCCGTGGCAATTACGCCTCTCGATCTATGGTTTGACAAATATGACCCAAATCATGGCTGGCTAGTTGGTACTGACGCAACTTTGCTCGAATCTACCGATGGCGGTAACACATGGGAAGAGCGCAAACTTGATCTTGGCGATAGTATTTATCGCTTTTCGTCAATTAGTTTCTCTGGTGATGAAGGTTGGATTACAGGACAGCCTGCACTCTTGTTGCATACCACTGATAGTGGCAAATCTTGGTCACGGATTGGACTTAGCTCCAAGCTCCCTGGTGATCCCTTTGCGATCGTTGCCCAAGGTAAAAACTCGGCGGAAATGGTCACCGATCTAGGCGCAATCTATAGCACTCAAGATGCTGGACAAAACTGGAGAGCCTTAGTTACTCAAGCGGTTGGTAATGCCCGTAACCTTAACCGCAGTGCAGATGGTCGTTATGTGGCGATATCAGCAAATGGTAACTTTTATTCCACATGGCAACCAGGGGATATGACTTGGATTCAACACAACCGTAATAGCTCTCGCCGTGTACAGAATATGGGCTATACCCCTGATAATCGCCTCTGGATGTTGAACCGTGGCGGACAAGTCCAATTTAGTGAAGTTGGTGAATTTGATACATGGGAGAAAAAGCAAACTCCTAAAGAAGGTGGTGGCTTTGGGCTGCTGGATCTTGCCTATCAAGATGAAAATAATGTTTGGATCTCTGGTGGTAGTTCTCGCTTGATCCATAGTGAAGATGGCGGCAAAACTTGGAAACGTGATGAGTCAACAGCTAATGCAGGTGCGAACCTCTACAAGATTTACTTTTTCTCAAGCGATCGCGGTTTTGTGGTCGGACAGAATGGCACATTACTAGCCTATTCACCAGATTAAATAAAAATCTCCATAAAAAAAGGTTGAAGTACGAAGTACTTCAACCTTTTTTTATGGAGATTAAACGCAATAACACTTTTAAAAAATTTCTTATATAGCTGTCGCCATAAAACCCAAGAAGAGAATGGCGGCGCGAAGCGCCGCCATTCTCTTCTTGGGTTTGCGTTGCTGTATATGTTCAATTTCATCTTTCGATTAAAGATAACTAGAGCTAGATTTGGAAGTGTAGATATTTCTATCCCTTGAGTTGTATGTCAATTCCTCAACATTTGACCAAGATCGTTGCCACCATTGGACCCGCAAGCCGATCGCCTCAAGTCTTCCGCAAGATGGTCGAGACAGGTGTCAGAGTGGCAAGGCTGAACTTTTCCCACGGTAGTTATGCCGATCATGCCCAAACCATCACCATGATCCGTGAAGTATCAGAAGAGTTAGATATTCCGATTACGATTTTACAAGATTTGCAGGGACCAAAAATTCGGGTTGGTAATTTGCCTGCTAATGGAATTGAGCTAATTGAAGGCAAATTTATTACACTCGTACCAATGGATCAGTTTCAGCAATCCGAGTCAGTTTATGCTGATGCGATCGCCATTGATTATGACTATATTGCCGAAGAGGCTACCATTGGCACGCAGATTCTGTTAGCTGATGGCATCTTTGAACTGATCGTCAGTGGACTATCTGGTAATGCTGTCCATTGTGAAGTGGTCAAAGGTGGAATACTCACTAGTCACAAGGGCGTAAACTTTCCTAGTTTAAATTTGCGTTTGCCATCCATGACCGATAAGGATCGGCAAGATCTTGCCTTTGGCTTAGAGCAAGGTGTGGACTGGATTTCACTCAGCTTTGTGAGGCAAGCCGCCGATGTAAAACTGCTGAAAGATCTGATTACTGAATATGGAAAGTCCGTATCGATTATTGCCAAAATCGAAAAGCCACAGGCGATCGCCAATCTGGAAGAAATTCTTTCCGTTGTCGATGGGATTATGGTAGCGCGGGGTGACTTGGGCGTAGAAATGCCCCCAGAACGAGTGCCGATGATCCAAAAGCAGATCATTCAACGCTGTAATGAAAGTGGTATTCCTGTCATCACGGCTACGCAGATGTTAGAGAGCATGATTCAGAATCCGCGTCCCACTAGAGCCGAGGCGAGCGATGTCGCCAATGCAATTATGGATGGCACTGACGCAGTGATGCTCTCAGGCGAATCGGCAGTGGGCGCATATCCTGTGCAAGCAGTGGAAATGATGACCAGAATCGCGGCGGAAGTCGAGAAAGACGCTGTTTTCACTAACTATCCTGCATCCAGAACCGACGAAGTTCATGCTATTAGTGAAGCACTGCATGTGATTTCTGATGTGATCGATTTTCGTTGTATTGTTGCCTTCACAGCTACTGGTTATACTGCAATTCTTGCATCGAAGGAACGTCTCAAAACCCCAATCATTGCCATCACTCCCAACATTAATGTTTATCATCGTCTGAACTTAGTTTGGGGAGTTACGCCTTTGCTAGTAGATGAAGAGGTGAGTTCCTTTGAGATGGTACTGCAACAGGTAGAGTCTTGTTTATTAGGGCGAAATATTGCGGCTAAAGGCGATCGCATTTTGATTATTGGTGGTATCCCGATGGGCATACAGGGAGGAACTAACTTCCTGAAAATACATATTCTATAAGCCATAAAAAAGGGTTCGCGAAGCGAACCCTTTTTCTTTATCTTCTTTTATAAGCCCTAAAAAGGGTTCGCTTCGCGAACCCTTTTTCTTTATCTTCCTAAGGCATGGAGAGCGTTTATCGCATCCGCGCATTTTTGAGTGTAAGCCTCAAGAGTAGCGCGATCGCTTGTCTCAGGTGCGGGAATTAGCTGCCCGATCCTGACGGTGACAGGTTGAAATAACTTCGGAAATTTTGCTCCTTTCGGTAAAATTGTTTCTGTTCCCCAAATACTAATCGGTAAAAATGGAGCTTGAGTCTTTGCCGCAATCATCGCTGCCCCTAACTTTGGTTCCGTCACCCTTCCATCTAATGTGCGTGTACCTTGCAAAAAAATACCCGTTGCCCATCCCTTCTCAATGGAAGCGATCGCGGCTCTAATGGCGGCGCGATCGCCTGCCCCCCGTTTTACAGGATAAGCACCAAACGCTTGAATTGCTTGACTTAGCACGGGTATTTCAAATAATTCTTCTTTTGCCATAAAAGCGACAGGACGACCCATACAACTACCAACGATGAGAGGATCGAAGTCACTAGCATGATTACTGACGACGATGAGATTGCCAGTAAGTGGCACATTTTCAGTACCATAAATTCGCTCTTGATAAAACAAATATAGAAGTGGTCTAACTACTAGCCACTTGAACATTTTATAGAAGAAGGGATTTCCACCCTTATCTTTGGCAATGTTCGTTGCATTGTTATTTGCCACAATTCTTTTTGTTTCAGAGCTTTTATAGTTTTCCATTTAACAAGTTCCTATAACATTTCTATGACCAACAAATTAAAATCCAAATAGAAGAAACAGCATGAGTTCTACTATTCAATTTAAATTTGCTGCCATTGTTCGGGCGTATAAGTTTTGAGCGATAGTGCATGAATCGTAGTTTGCATCTGATCAGCTAAAGCGGCATAGACCATGCGATGTTGTTGCATCATCGTTTTGCCAGCAAAACTTGCAGCAACCACGATCGCGTCATAATGACCACTGCCAACAGGAGCATTCATCCGCCCTTGATGGTGTTTATGCAAATCACTACGATCTTCAATTTCGACAATTGTTGCGCCGATTTTTTCTTGCAAAATAGTTTTGATTGTTGCTGTTGCATCCATGTTTTTGCTATGGCAAGGGTTTGATCTCAATTACTATATCGTTTTGCAAGCCCCTTCTACAGTGCTTTTCGCTATATTTAGTAATCCTAGATTTGAGGAGGCAAGGCAAGAGGCTTAAGCCCCACTAATTATTCAATTGGATGGTCTTTGTAATGCAGCGCCCCGTCGCGATCTGATGCGTTGCTCCGATCGCGGATCGATTTTGAGGTTTATTATTTGGTGTTTATGGCGATCGACTAAGGGAAATTGGGTTTGCCAATTACTAATAATATGAAAATAATTTTCGGCATCTTCTAAACAATATTCGTAGATTTCATTAAGAATTGTTTCATAACCTCTTTCTTTCCGTAACACCTTTACGCCATTCCGAAAAACATAGTATCCCTTAATTCTTTTATAAATAGGAATTTCCAAATAAGCAAATAAATTATTTAAACCTTGATTGAGGTCTGTACGTTGAATAATTCTTTGTAAATCGAGGATTTTAATACTATCAACTTTGGGAATAAAATCTAGAGCTTCAATTCTTTGACGTAAGCAAAACATATCACTAGTCGATAGTCCATAACCAATAAAATATTTGCCCTGTAAACTTTGTAAGTCATTTAAGATATCTTGAATTATCTTCTTTTCTTGTGTACTTGATTCGATAAATTGAATTTTTATGTATTGTTCGTTACTATCTTCTAAAATGCGGGTGAGAGTATAACCAAATATTTTTTGTACTGTGCCATTCTTCTGAAAATCACGACACCATTCTAAGTCTAAAAAAACAAGATCGTAGATTGAGCCATCATAGAAATTATTTGTATATTGACTTGAAAGCTTGAGTTCCCTTTTATACATAAAGTTTGGCTTAAAAGTGGGCTGGCAAATCAATAAATTTGTTTGATTTGCTAAGAGCTGTACTTATACATCCTAACTGTAATACTCGGTTTGCGATCGCTAATTTGGCGAACGTCTTGTTAAGAAATTTGATTTCAGATCTCAAAGTTAAATCCATTTTGTTTTAACTGTAAGTATTTAGTCTCATCAAATTCATAAAGTTTTGCCGCACGATGAGCAACATTGTGTTCAACTTTTCCTGTGTCAATGAGCAAGTCCATACCAAGAATTTTTTTGCGAAAATTACGTTTATCTAGAGCCCGATCTAACACAGTTTCATACAGTTTTTGGAGTTGTGACAGGGTAAAGTTTTGGGGTAATAGCTCAAAGCCAATTGGCTCATAACGAATTTTGTTGCGTAATCTGGCGATCGCCGTTTGCAAGATCTGGTTATGGTCAAAGGCTAAAGTCGGAATTTTAGAGACGGCGAACCAATCAGCCTCACGCGCATCAGTGGATGCTTGGATTTTTTGCTCCACCAAATTAATCAATGCGTAATAGGCAACCGTAACCGTGCGATCGCGGGGATCGCGCCCCAAATCACCAAATGTGTAAAGCTGCTCTAAATAAACATCATGTATTCCTGTTTCTTCTTGCAATTCTCGCAAAGCCGCCTGTTCCAAAGTTTCATCGATCCGTACAAAACCTCCTGGAATTGCCCATTGTCCTTGAAACGGTGGAATATCTCGCTGAATCAGCATAACTTTGAGTTCCTGCTGAGCATCAAGCCCAAATACGATGCAGTCAACAGTTAATGCGGGGCGGGGATAGTTGTAAGTATGCATTTTTTGGTGATTGGTGATTGGTGATTGGTAATTGGTAATTGGTAATTGCTTTGTAATCTTTTATTTTCGGCTAATAGCTAACGGCTAGCAGCTAATCGCGATTAGTCAGAAAAATCTATTGACATAGTGTAAAAATAACACTATAGTGGTTTGTGTAGTTTATACACTATAACGTCATGCAAGAACAAGTGGAACTTCCTGATCTGCGATCGCTGCAAATTCCTGATTTAGCGGGTGAAAATTTGTCAAGTCAGTTTGAATATGCCTGCGGTTCAATTATTGGGCGCAACCATGTTCTTGCTAGCAAAAATAATCAGGATGCGCTGCGAATTGTCCTGTGGGATAACTTTATGACGGCTGTAGTATGTGACGGCTGTGGTAGTGGCAAGCATAGTGAAGTTGGGGCAAAGCTCGGTACGCTGATGGTGACTGATGCGATCGCCGATTTACTCCATCAAGGATTAGCAATATCTGAGCCTGATTTTTGGAATGTGCTTAAAATTAATCTCTTACAGAAAGTAAAGGCTTTTGTGGAGATCTCGACTAATGAGGCTCAAGAATCTGTGATGGAATTTGTGAATAACTATCTATTATTTACAATTGTGGGCTTAGTCATCACTCCTAACGAAACGGTTGCTTTCTCCATGGGAGATGGTGCGATCGCTGTTAATGGCAAACTTACACAAATTCCAGCCTATCCTGATAACGCTCCGCCCTATCTCGCCTATGGCTTGTATCGCCCTGATGCAGTGAGCTTTGAAATTCGCGATCGTATCCCTACTTCAGAATTAGATTCTATTCTAATTGCTACCGATGGAATTGATGATTTGATTGCCGTTGAAGAAGTTAGTCAATTCTGGCAAGAAGATCGTTACTTCAAAAATCCTGATGCGGTAAGACGTAAGTTAGCAATGCTAAATCGTGAGGAAGTAAAACCAGATTGGCAAAAAAGAGAGCTAATTAAGCGATCTGGTGTGCTTTCTGATGATACGAGTTTAATTGTGATAAGAAGACCCTCACCCCCAGCCCCTCTCCCATAGGGCGAGGGGAGCAAGAATATTTTACCTTTTACCTTTTTACTTGAAAACTATGTTAGGCGTAATTGTCGGTGATATCGTCGGTTCCATTTATGAATTTAATAATCATCGCTCAAAAGACTTCCCTCTCTTTAGTGGAGGATGTGATTTTACCGATGACACGGTGTTAACTGTAGCAGTAGCTGATTGCTTGATGAATCAAGGCAATTATGCAGAATACATCAAAACCTATGCTCGTAAATATCCCAATCGTGGCTATGGTGGACGCTTTGCTCAATGGATTCGTTTTGAGAGCATGGAGCCATACAATAGCTGGGGTAATGGCTCGGCAATGCGAGTCAGTGCTGTGGGATTTGCCTACAATGACTTGGATTCGGTAATGAATGAAGCTAAGCGATCGGCTGAAGTCACACATAATCATCCAGAAGGCATTAAAGGAGCGCAAGCAACGGCTGTTGCTATTTATCTGGCGCGAAAGGGGCAAAGCAAAGAGCAGATTAAATCGGCGATCGCAAAATCCTTTAGCTATGACTTAGATAGAACCTTAGACGAAATTCGTCCTGTTTATCAATTTAATGAATCCTGTCAAGAAACTGTTCCTGAAGCTATTATTGCTTTTCTAGAATCAACAGATTTTGAAGATGCAATTCGCAATGGAATTTCCCTCGGTGGTGATAGCGATACGCTGACCTGTATTACAGGCGGTATAGCCGAAGCTTTTTATGGTGGTGTACCCAAAGATATTGCTGAAAAGGCTTTAGGTTATTTACCCAAAGCAATGCGTGAAGTGGTTGAAGAATTTAGAGTGAGGTATAACTTATGTTAGGTGCGATCGCTGGTGACATTATCGGCTCGATTTACGAAGTAGTGCCGATGAAGCGGAAAGACTTTAAACTGTTCTCATTTGGTAGTCATTTTAGTGATGACACTGTTCTTACCTATGCTGTGGCAAAATCTATTCTTACGGGAACTAACTATGCTAACAATTTCAAAAAATGCTTTTGGCGCTATCCTTTAGCAGGTTTTGGGCAAAGGTTTACTTGCTGGGCAATGAGCAATCGCAAGGAAGGTTATAACAGTTGGGGTAACGGTGCGGCGATGAGAGTCAGCCCGATCGCATGGGCATACAATGATCTTGATACTGTCTTGAAAGAAGCAGAACGATGCACGGTAACTACTCATAATCATCCTGAAGGAATCAAAGGCGGACAGGCAACAGCAGCAGCAATCTTTTTAGCTCGTAATGGTAAAACCAAGGCAGAAATTCGTGACTATATCGAACAGAATTTTAACTATGATCTGCGACGCACTCTAGATGAAATTCGCCCCAACTATAAGTTTGAAGTTTCCTGTCAAAAAAGCGTTCCTGAAGCTATCATTGCCTTTTTAGAATCAACAGATTTTGAAGATGCGATTCGTAATGCCGTATCCCTTGGTGGTGATAGCGATACGATCGCCTGTATTACAGGTAGCATTGCTGAAGCCTTTTATGGTGGTGTGCCTAATGCGATCGCCCAACCTGTTTGGAAAAAGTTAGATCGTCGTATTCGTCAAACTGTGACTGAGTTTAGAAAAGTTTATCAATTGCCTTAAAGCATTGGAGCAAAATCATGGATATCTATCTCAATCAAAAGCGGATTAAACTAAATCCTAAAAATGCGATCGGCAAGGGTGGCGAAGCGGATATCTATGATCTCAAAAATGGCAAGGTTCTTAAGCTATTTAAAACTGCCGATCATCCTGATTATCAGTTACTTCCTCAAGAACAATTAGCGGCTCAAGCCAGATTGTCGCTCCATCAGCAAAAGTTACCTGCTTTCCCACAAAATCTACCTGCGAGAGTGATTAAACCTGAAACTTTAGCCACGGATAAACAGGGAATGATCCTCGGCTATGCAATGCCATTTTTGCAGAATACAGGGCCACTTTTGAAATATAGCGATCGCAATTATCGCCAAACTAACGCGATCTCGCAGCAAGTTGTGACGAACTTATTTCGCGATTTGCATGAGACAGTCCTCAAAGTTCATCAAGCAAATGTCACGATTGGCGATTTCAACGATTTGAATTTATTGGTTTCTCAAAATCAAGTTCATCTCATTGATGCGGATTCCTTTCAGTTTGGGCAGTTTCCTTGTCAGATGTTCACAGCAAGATTTGTTGATCCGATGTTGTGCGATCGCAGCGCCAATCAGCCGATTCTTACCAGTCAGCATAACCCTGATTCCGATTGGTACGCATTCACGGTGATGTTGATGCAGAGCTTTCTCTATGTCGATCCCTATGGCGGCGTATATAAGACCAAATCGCAAGCATCGCAAATCCCTCACAGCGCTAGACCACTGCAAAGGATTACGGTTTTTCATCCCGATGTCCGCTATCCTAAACCTGCTATTCCTTACAAAGTTCTGTCAGATGATTTGCTCCAGCATTTTCATAACTGCTTTGAAAAAGATTGGCGCGGAGTTTTTCCTCAAAATCTGCTCTCATCAATGCGTTGGACAAAATGTAATCAATGTGGAATTGAACATTTAAAGATCACTTGCCCAATTTGCACGCCTCTAATAGCATTTCTCCCCTCTATCTCTGGGAGAGGGGCAGGGGGTGAGGGCAAACCCTGTAAAGTTATCCATATATTTCAAACCGAAGGCGTAATTCTTCAAGCCGCTTTACAAAAAAACAATTCTCTCAGTTATCTCTATCATGTTAACCACGAATTTAAGCGCGAAGATGGCGAAATATTATTATCAGGAGAACTTGATGCGAACATCAAATTTACACTCTTTGGTAAGTCCACCATTGTTACCAAACAAGGCAAAGCGATCGCACTTACACAAGGACAACCACCGCAAGCGATCGCCGCCGAACTAATCCGAGCCAATTCTTTCTCTCGCTATTGGATTGATCAAGGTCAATTACTCCGCGATGGCAAGCTAGGGAATGAATACATCGGTGATATTCTCGAAGGACAAACACAATTTTGGATTGGTGAAACCTTTGGCTTTGGCTTCTATCGGGCTGGTGCAATCAGTGTTGCATTTACCTTTGATGCGAAGCGTTCAGGAATATGCGATCGCGTGAATATTCCACCCATTCAAGGAGAACTAATTGATGCAAATTGCGTCTTTAGTAATGAACTCTGCTGGTTCTTCACCATCACTCAAGAGCAAGGCAAAATCATCCATCTTGTTTCTGTATTGCGTCCTAACGGTGAATTAGTAGCAACTCTCGCAGGACAAAAGGGTGACATTGCATGGTTAGTGAATATTCATGGAGGCAGTGCGATCGCTAATTGGCTATTCGTTCCCACTGACGAAGGTATTGCGAGAGTTGAGGTGAATAATGGACAGATTATGATTACGAAAACCTTCCTCGAAACCGAACCTTATGTAGATAGCGGCTGTTCTTTAATCGTTAGCTCACAAGGTATCTATGTAATTCACTCACAGAAGATTTTACAGTTACAATTGTCCTAGCAATATATTTGGGTGATCTGCCATGTCCTATAGCGAATTTACCTTAGAGTCAGTTCAGACAGCCTTTGACCTCACGATTGCTGAACGTGCTAATCTATTAAACGATTCTCCCTTGGCAGAATCTAGTGAATTTCTCAATCAACTTCTCAAAGAATTTGTGCCTCTAGCGCTGGCAATGAATACCGAAAAAGCGCGATCAGAGTTAATTATTGCGCCCATTTTAGTAGAAGTTCGCAAAAAATATTTAGACAAAGCGAGTTTATTCTCAGGCGTAGAACTAAACATTGATCGCGATTCTGGATTAAATGGTGTTTGTGATTTCTTATTAAGCCGATCGCCTTCACAACTAATGCTCAAAGCGCCAGTCGTCGTAGTAGTTGAAGCCAAAAAGGAGAATATCAACGGAGCGTTAGGACAATGTATTGCCGAAATGTGGGCAGCGAAACTCTTTAATCAGCAACATGAGAATGATATTTCTGTAATTTATGGAGCCGCCACTACTGGTAACGATTGGAAATTTTTACGCCTTAGCGATCGCCTTGTGGAGATTGACTTAACTGAGTATCAACTCAGCAATATTGACAAAATTCTGGGCATTCTTTCTCTCTCTTTTCAATAATTTTAAAACAGGAAAACTCTAACCATGACTACTCAAATTGTTACTCAACTTCCTATTCCTACATTCTTTGATCGCCACAAAGTCGGTTCAGTATGGCGCGTTCCTTACCAAGATCGTGCTAACCAAGCCGAAGCATGGGCGAAACAACATGGCATTACGCCTGCTGCAAAGGATCGTAAGAAAATTTGTTTGATGGCGATCGATGTGCAGAATACCTTTTGTATTCCTGACCATGAGCTATATGTTGGTGGACGATCTGGCACTGGTGCGATCGAAGATAATGTGCGACTGTGCGAATTTATCTATCGCAACATGCACCACATCAGTGAAATCGCGCCCACGATGGATACCCATACCGCCATGCAGATCTTCCATCCCATTTTTTGGGTAAGTGATGCAGGGGAACATCCGATTCCTAATGCTACATCAATTACTTTGGAAGATGTGCAACAAGGCAAGTGGAAAGTAAATCCTGCGATCGCCTATAGTCTCGCCAAAGGTAACTACATGGCAATTCAGCGCCACGCCTTGCATTATGTGCAGAAACTCAGCGATGACGGCAAATTCCCGCTTACGGTTTGGGCTTATCACTCCATGCTCGGCGGCATCGGTCACGCGCTAGTTTCTTCTGTCGAAGAAGCGATGTTCTTTCACAATATCGCAAGGCATAGTCAGACTAACTTTGAGATTAAAGGCGGTAATCCTCTCACTGAGAATTATTCTGTGTTGCGTCCTGAAGTGATGGATGGAGCCGATGGCAGACCGATCGCACAAAAGAACACGCGCTTCTTACAAAGGTTACTAGAATTTGATGCGGTGATCATCGCAGGACAAGCCAAGAGCCATTGCGTCGCATGGACGATTCAAGACTTACTTAGCGAAATCCTTGCTCACGATCCTAAACTTGCGAAGAAAGTCTATCTGCTAGAAGATTGCACTTCACCTGTGGTGGTTCCTAACGTAGTGGACTACACCGATCAAGCGGATGCAGCATTCCAGAGATTTGCTAATGCAGGGATGCACCTTGTCAAATCAACTGACCCAAAGGAATCTTGGGCAGATCTTAACCTTGCTTAAAGAATTGTAATGCGCGAAGCGCATTACAATTCTCAATAAAATTTAGTTTTAGGAGGTTAATCCTATGATGAGCATCAATCTTGACTGTGAAACAGAAAAATATCTAGTAGCAATTCTTGCCAAAGAAAATACTACCAGTTCGGAATTGATTGAACGATTGCTCAGAGAATATTTGGAATCTATTCAATCAAAGAAAGGATTTTTTGAGCGTCTGTTATCAATGTAAAAAGTTTGTTTTTCAATTAACTTCCTAATGCTATACTTTGCAATCACTAATAATTTAACGGAGAAAGAAATGACTACTGAAATTGACTTGACAAATCTAAAATGGACTAAAAATGTAAATCATCCTGATCCAACTATCCAATGGGGATATCAGCCCAATGAAATTCGTTATCGGTTCCTTGTGCCAGAATTCAATTTGCATTGGAAAAATGAGCAAGAAACAAATGCCAATAAAGCACAGAAGGGAGATATTATTCTCATTTGCCAACGGACAAAAGTAACGCACCTTGTCAAGGTTTTGGATGATCAATCTAAATCTGTTCCAAATGGTGAGTATTCGCGCTACCGTCGCGTACAAGTGCTATGGATTGAACAAAAAACTTGGGACAATGCACCAGATCAAGATGTCTTTGGTATTAGTCATCGTGATGGACTTTTGAGGGATCTGAATAACATGGAAGGTGTAACTTCTAAGTTTAATCCTCTCGGTGGAATAACCGCATTTCATGCACAAGTAATTCAAGAATTAGGTCTAGGGAAATGACTAACATTAACGATCTCTTTCAATCTGCTTTAGATGATGGAAGCCTTTCTAATGAATCTTTGCAAGCACTTACTGTTTATGACCTCGGCGCACAAATCCAAGCAGGGCTTGGCATTCATGTTGATGATGTGATGTCTAGCGAAGTCGTACTTGTGACGATTATGCCCGATGATTCGGGATCGATTCAATACTCAGGAAATGCTCAGGCTGTGCGTGGCGGACATAACTCCGTCATTGATGCGCTCACATCTTCACAGCAACAGGATAATATTCTAATTCACAATCGTTATTTGAATGGAACTATTCTCTATCCTTACTGCCCGATCGCACAGGCAATTCGCATGGATTCCAAGAATTATACGCCCAATCAAGGTACACCCCTTTATGATCAGACGGTAGTGCTGTTGGGGACTGTATTAGCGAAGTCTCAGGAATTCTCGGATAATGGTGTGCCTGTTCGCACTGTGACCCTGATTATTACTGATGGTGATGACTGTCATTCGATGCGTCATACAGCTAAGGATGTAGCCGCGATCGCGCACGATATGCTGCGAATGGAAAATCATATTATCGCGGCGATGGGCATTGATGATGGCTCTACGGATTTTCGCCAAGTGTTTAAAGATATGGGAATTCGTGATGAGTGGATTCTTACACCTGCGAATAGTGATGGTGAAATTCGGAAGGCTTTTCAGGTATTCTCGCAGTCAGCGATGCGTGTGAGTCAGAGTGCGGCTAACTTTAATTCTCTGGGCGGATTTGGTGGCTGAATAAGTGGAATCCTAATCTTAAATTGAGTTCCTTGATTGAGTTCAGAATAACACTCTATAAATCCACCATGCTGCTCAACAATGATTTGATAACTGATCGACATTCCCATCCCCGTACCTTTGCCAACAGGTTTAGTCGTAAAAAATGGGTCAAACATTTTATCTCTAACTGATGTTGACATTCCCATGCCATTGTCTTCAATTACAATCTCTACCCAATTTGTATCAATCAGTGAGGTTCTGATATGAATTTGTCCTGATTGACACAGATTGGGATCTGCTGCTGCTATAGGGTCAATGGCACTAGATTTTATTTCATCTAAGGCATCTATGGCATTAGTCAAGATATTCATAAACACTTGATTTAATGCACCAGCGTAGCATTCCACTAGAGGGATATCCCCGTAATTTTTGATGATTTCAATCTGATCGAACTCAGCCTTAGATTTCAAGTAATATTCTAAAATCTGTAATGTACTATCAATACCTTGATGAATATCGACTTTTTTTAAATCAGCCTGATCCATACGCGAAAAATTTCGCAATAACAAAACTATCTGTTGAATTCGCTCACTACCAAGCTTAATAGAACCTAAGATTTTGAGTAGATCTTCCTGTAAAAAATTGAGATTGATAGAATCTAAAGCACTCTGTATTTCAGGTACTGGTTCTGAATAGTACTTTTGATATAAACCAATGAAGTGTAATAAGTCACTGACATATTCTTGAATATATTTAACATTGCCATAAATGAAGTTGACTGGATTATTGATTTCATGAGCAATTCCTGCAACTAGCAGCCCTAAACTAGACATCTTTTCATTTTGCAGCATTTGAGATTGACTCAACTTTAAATCATGCATCGCTTTTTCTAAAGCTTCTGCTTTTTGCCTGAGCGCAGTTTCTGACTCTCCTAAACTCTCATTAGTCTTCTCTAGCTTTGTTTTAGTTTCTAAAAGTTTTCTTTCTGTACGTTTACGATAATTAATGTATTGATATACTAACCCCAGAATAGTTATCCAAGCTACTATTAAAATTAGCAAGCTTAAGAGACTAAATAGACTAGACCATGACAAAGTAGAACCATAAAATTCTAAGTTGGATTTGACTCTTGATTGTAAAGCTGTACTAGTTAGTTGCATTCCCTCGCTATAAATCCGTTTCTGTTGTTCATATTCTGCGCTAGATAATATAGCAAGAGCTTTTTGCGATTTTCCTTGACGAATCAAGTTAAATGCTTCATTTTCCATTGCAACTAATTTGATGTTTGCCTTATCGGTTTGGATAGCATGACTTGCAAAGGTTTCTGGAGCGATCGCAATAGTTTGCTTGATTACTGCATCAAGCTTCGGTTCAAACGTGTGATATCGATTTTCCCATTGTAAATCCCCAGTTGACGATGCCATCTTTGCAGACATGGTGAGTACTTCATCGAGATAGATAATCTCATCGCTTAGCCGTTGCAGTTGAAATTCAGGAGTGATTTTTAAATTAAAGCTCTGAGAGATTTGCCATACATTCCAACTACCTAATGCAACTAAAACCAAACTAAAAACTACAGCTAGACTGAGCAACGGCATCAGAAACCTATTAGTTAGATAGTTCAATTTACGAATTGGGCGGCTTATATTTCCCATGTTTCAAAAGGGATAAAAAGTTAGTTAAATATGAGAAAATATATACAATAAAACTGAATTAATGAAAGTTTTAATTGAGCAATTTGCTTGTAAGTTGTCACTAAAGATTTTACAGAGTATTGCTTGTAAAGATATTTCTATACTACTTTTCGGCATTAGCGCCGTGCTTCGCACGGCGCTAATGGCTATATCAAACTCATGTTAACTTAATGTCTAGAGATTCTAAAATGGACTCTATGTTCCATGCTTGAATTCCTAAAAGTAAAGGATCAGAAGGATGAACAGTATTGATGAGATTTACGCGCTGATCTAAGGCAGCCCATGCGATTGCAGATTGCGAGAAGCCATCTTCAATCCATACAATTTTAGGGGTATTACCAGAATGATAGATCACCGCAATAGTTTTACTATCGTCGATTTCATCGAGTTCTAATTGTTTCCGATACCTGCCAATTACATAGTTTGCTTTAGCAAAAGTGATGGGATAGCCAACAGTCCAAGGGGCAATCGCAGCCCAACGATTCCAAATATTTGAGTGTTCCCGCCAGCCTGACGACATCCAGAAAGGTTTGATATGCTCTGCTTGATCTATCGCCTTGAGTAGTGGCTTGACTAGAGGTGATGGGGAGCCTCGGAGATCTTTGTCTTGATATGTACCAAGAAATTGTGAATCTGCGTTTATGCTTGTGTTAACTACGCCATCAATGTCAAGGAAGAGAAAGATTTGTTCCATAGATCTAGGTAATATTAATCATGAACATCATCGAAAAGCCGAGCATTGTAAAACCGAGATTGTATTTATTTAGTCGATTTCGTTAGCAAATACAGTAGCGATCGCTCGTTTGGCATCGGTGCGAAATTCTTGGACATTGACGCGACTTAATAGAAATACGGCAAGAATCATCACTGCGGCTTCGCAAACAAAAACGAAGCTATAAGCTAGTGTCGGCAGAGTAAAGATTTTTTTGCCAATATCTAGTACCACACCACCTGTAACCGTCGCCAGTCCTCTAGCGATCGCTTGAGACAGTCCCCAAGCACCGATAAAGGTTCCCGCAGTTTCCGCCGCCGTGAGGTCAAGCATCAAACTCAAAGCGCCTGAAGTCGTAATTCCAGAAGCAAATCCAAATAGAGTTAAAGCACCTTGTAAGATGGGAATTTTTTGGGTAAATCCTGCAATTAATAATAAAGCGCAACTACCCGCAACTAAGTAACAACCTAGTTTGGTGGAATTTTGCTTGCCAAGGCGCGGCACAATCAAGAATCCTGAAGAACTCAACCCAATTAAGGTTCCTGTACCAAAAGCGGCATTAAGTTGGGTGGTTTTACAAATGCTCATACCAAACACAGCACCGCCAAAGGGTTCCATAATTGCATCCTGCATAAAAATGCCAACTGTCATCATTAGCAGGAATGAGAAGAATAAACCTGTTTGTTTGCTGGCGGTTAACACTCGTAAAGCTTTACCAAGACTAAGTTTATCCTCTGTGGCAGTGGTTCCATTGAGAATGTGATTTTCGGCAACACGCAACTTATAACGGGAATACTTCTGCTCAATGCCATAGGTAGCGAACAGCGATAAACCAACTACCGCTACAGGAATGACCATGAATACAAAATTAATTGTTTTTTGTAATGTGGCGAGCTTAGTAGCATCAGTATAAATAGAAATATTACTAGGTGGCGCTTCTGAACATTGCAAAAGCCGAGAAACCACGATCGCACCAATTACAATCCCCACCATCAACATCGACCATACAATGCCCACTAGTTTAGAGCGATCCTCTTCGTCGGACACATCCACTAACATCGCAGCAAAAGGTGTGGAACTTAGACTAATCGACATTCCATACAGCGCAAACATAGCAGCCAAGGCGATCGCCCAGCCATAGGTGACACCATTCCAGCCAATCTCATACACACTGCGGCCCAATTGCCACATCACCTGTGTAGTCAGAAAAGCGACTACAGCAAAGATCACGGCTCCAATCCAGACATAGCCTGAGCGATGGGTTCCGAATATCGTTTTAGAATCGGAGGTCTGCCCAAACCAAACTCGCGTCGGAGACACAAATAGAGGCATCGCAATAAACACGGCGGCGAGGGTAGCAGGAATCGCTAGTTCGTTGATCATCACACGGTTCAACAACCCTGCGATCAGCAAAGACATAATTCCTAAGCCCATTTGAAATAGCCCGATCCGAAACATTTGAATCAGTGGCAATTTAGGCGGTATTTGGGACGGGGTTTCGTCTAAATTTGCGATATCGACTTGGTTATTCATCGGTTGCGATTGAAATTAAAAAAATCAGTAAAAACACTATTATCTCAAACATCCGCAGAATTGCGCTAGCTGATCGCCAAACAAGCTCATAGACTCTAAGTCAATCTTGATTCTTTGGTTGTTGCACTATGCGTGACTCCAAATTAATCAAGTTGATCAACTTGAGATGGGGATAAATCTATGAATTCTTGTTTGAAACGCTCAAATTTTTTATTAGCTTGTAGCTTAGTTCTCTGCTTTAGTACGAAAGTTTATGCAGAGGAGTTACCCCAAAACTTTAATGCAATCAAGCCAATTAATCATCAAATTCAGCAAATTAAGCCACAAAAAACTAAGCAAAATCCCAATACTCAATTATTAAATGCTCAATTACTAATTGCTTCTCAAAACGGTGATCTTAAGGAGGTGCGATCGCTAATTTCTCAAGCAACCGATGTCAATGTCCGCGATGAATATGGATGGACACCGATCCTATGGGCGGCAATGAATGGACATACTGATGTGGTGCGAGTTTTGTTAGTGTCAGGCGCAAATCCGAATACGCGCAATAAGTATGGATGGACTCCACTGATGTGGGCGGCTGGTCAAGGTTATAGCGAAATTGTGCGATCGCTAATTGCCTCAGGAGCGCGACTCAATGCACAGGATCGCAATGGTTGGACAGCAATGATGTGGGCTTGGGATGGCAATCAGCAAGAAACGGTCGCAATTTTACGAAATGTGGCTAACGACTAAGTATAGCTGTCGCCAAGTGTATGAGAACATAAAACCCAAGAAGAGAATGGCGGCGCTTCGCGCCGCCATTCTCTTCTTGGGTTTTGCTTTTGTCCTAACACAATCGACGGCAGCTATAGTACTTATTCCAAAACAAGCTTAAACTTCTGCAAAGCCTCAAAAATACCGCTAGCATAGGCATTCTTCGCAAAATAATGATGCTCGTCAGCGTGAGCTTGATACCATTCGATTAACTCAAGCTGAGCATTATTCACAATTACTCCACATACAGGCTGTTGAAACATACTAATATCATTGCCTGAATCGCCACATACTAGAGTTCTATTAGCTGCAAGCCCTAATTTTTGTTGAATGTATTGCACTGCATTCCCTTTATTTGCCTTCACAGGCAAAATATCCACATCAACATTGCTGCTAAAAATTACTTGTGCTTTTAATTTCATTGCTTGCAAGCAATTAACTAGTTGATTAATTGTGCCATTGGTTGGGCGATCGCTCGTGGTTAGGGTGATAGAGCGAGCCGTAGCTAGACATTCAACATATCCTCTATTTATTTTGCCCACTGCTTGCAATTGTGAGATCGGCTCATGGGATGGATTCAATAAATCGAAACTTACTTTCCATGGATTTTGCTCTTCCTTTGCTTGGAGTTTGAGTTGGGGAAATCGACTAGTCACAAAGGAAGCGATCGCCTCTCTTTGCCAGTCTGTATTAATTTGACTTGCCCAATTAAAATCTAGACAGTCTTGGAAGTATATCTCTGTGCCAACTCCTGTAATCCAATAGTTAGGTTCGATCAGTTCACGTTCTCGCATTAACTGCTTTGCTGAATTATAGGAGCGTCCAGTCGCGTAAACCACCACATAATGTTCACGACGATCGAGGAGATACTGATTTAACTTTTGAGTGGCTAGATCATCGCCCACAAGGGTGTTATCTAAATCGGTAATTAGGAGAAATTGATTGGTGGAATTTATCATGGAATAGCTTTCAGCAAAGACTATCTACAAAGCTATTATGAATGATCGTTATGACTATTTTTGGGGAGCGATCGGGGAGAAATCGGGGGGATTTCTCCAAATAGATGAAGGCGGCACTTCGCAACGCCTTCATCTATTTGGGTTTGGATAATTTATCAGCTAGTCCGATCAAAGCTGACTCCAGTTGTGAAGATATCTCTACTTTGCCCGATCGCAAATGCAGATCACGCTGCGGAAAAGGAATTTCGATTTGATTTTGATTAAGAACTTCATAGATCAGAAAATACAAGTCACTTTTGAGTAAAAATTGTTTGTCTGGTTCCGCAGTCCATACCAATAACTCAAAATCTAAGGAGCTATCACCAAAACCTTTGAATAATAGACTAGGAGCAGGTGATGCTAATACCTTGGGATGTCCGCTAGCAGATTCTATCAACACTGTCCGCACCTGCTGTGGATCTGAGCCATAGGCAACTCCTAGAGGTAAATGTAACCGCGAGATCGGGTTGCCATGACTCCAATTAATTACTTCACTATCGAGAAATCGTGAATTCGGCACAATAATAGAGACGCGATCTAAGGTGCGAATTTCTGTACTCCTTGCGCCAATTCTTTCGACAGTGCCATTCAAATCTCCGACTTCGATAAAATCTCCGACTTGAATCGGACGCTCAAACACCAGAATTAAGCCGCTACCAAAGTTTTTGGCAATATTTTGTAAGCCAATACCTAAACCAATACTCAAGGCACTAGCCAAAATTGTGAGCGAACTCAAGTCGAGTCCCCAGATCTGCAATAAAACTAATGTGCCAATAAAGATTAGGGTGTACTGCACGATTACCGCGATCGCTTCCTGTGCGCCACGGTTTAGCCCTGCAATACTGAGCACACGGTCTTTAAAGATATCAATAAATGCTCTGACGAGAAGTATTAGTCCAAATAGGAGTGCGCCTAAAATCGATAGATTGATGATTGAATAAGAGCTTTTGCCAATGGTCAAGATGGGTGCATTAAAACTAGATATTAGAACATCGCGAATTTGTTGGCTGATGGCGCGAGAATCGGGGAAAAGATCTGCAATGTAGAGGATCGCCGCCACCCAAACGGAGATACGGGCGATCGATAAAATTACTGTAAAAAATAAATCTAATCCTTTCGTAATTGACTCGCGTTCTGTACCTGCTAACTTTTGCTTGAGGGTACGCGATAAGTATCGCCGCAACATTCCCAAGCCCCAAGAAATGGCGATCGCACCCACAATAATTACAATTGGCAAAATGATCATAATGTTAAGTTCTTTGGTGATTGCATATAGCTAAGGGCGCGAAGCGCCCTTATATGGGCTATTTTTCAGGATTGGGCGTAAAGGTGTTTTCTAGCAAAAAAGCCTGTTGAGGAATCCCGATCGCAATGTTTTCTTGTTCTAAAACTAACTTCAATCGACGGCGAAACTCGCGAGCCACTGACCATTGCTGAAGGGGTTGAGTTTTAATCCAAATCCGAATTAACATCCCTGAATGCTGCAAATCATCAATACCTAAGACTTCAGGTAGTTCAATGATTTTCTCTCGCCAAATCTGCTCTTGATAAATCTCTTGTGCTAATTTTCGTAACACATCCAGAGCTTGATCGGGATTAGTATCATAGGCAACCCGAATACTCAAATCTACCCGCGCCCATTCTTTAGAAAGATTCTGGACGATCGTGATCGCACTATTGGGGATCGTGATCAGTTGACCTTCATTATTGCGAATTTGGGTAACACGTAGGTTCATGCTTTCTACCAATCCACCTAAATCACCGATGACGATTACATCTCCAACTGCATACTGATCTTCGAGAATAATTAAAAATCCATTGATGATGTCCTTAATTAATCCCTGAGCCGCAAAAGAAATTGCTAGCCCAATGATTCCCGCACCCGCAAGGAGTGGCACTAAATCAAACCCAATTGAAGAGAGAATGGCGAGAATTCCCAATCCAAACCAAATAATACCCGTAACATTGCGAAGAACTTGCGAAACCGTCGATACTCGCAAATCCAAGCGTTGATAGGGCTTCAGCATGGCAAAATCCCTAGCTTTTAAAAAGCCTGAAAAGCGTTCAATCAACAAGTTGCTGATCCGAATTAACAAATAAGTCACGAAGGCGATCGCCACAATTTGCAGTGGAGTTGATAGCAAGAAAGTTTGTAACCAACGACTATAGGGAAACAGTCCCAAAACAATGAAGATACCACTGCCCAAAACACCCACATAGCCTAGCTCCAAAACTCGCCTTTTGAGATCGCTGAGATTAGCTTTTTGTTGTTGCGTCAGTTGTTGTTGCAAATCGATCACTGCGACAGAATCAAGGTATGGCGGTGCTTCATGTTCCATATGCGCCTTAATCGTTTCTTTCTGTAACTTTAAACGCCCCTGCCAGTAAGTATTCAACCGCAACGCGATGAACATTACCAGAATGATCCCAGCCGTAATTAATCCCCGATTGATTAAAAATTGAGGTTGGCGCTCTTGTCTGGCTCTAGTCAAAGCCTCACGCAGAATAATTGCTATTTGATTTGCCCAGCCTTGCGGATCTCGTCCTTGCAGTTGAGCATCCATAGTTGTTACGGTCATCAAGTAGCGATCGCCTATCGCAATCACAGGCTGTCCACTTTGCTCATCAATATTTGCTGTTACCTGCAAACTAGCGGGGTCAAAGTTGCTATTAGCAATGCGATTCAGCTCATCTTCAATCCCCTGTACACGCTGCTCCAGTGGAAATTTTTGATTAGTGCTAGGAGAAGCTAGTACAAACAATTTATAGCCATCTAAAGTGACTAACGCATGATCCACGCTAGACACATCAGTTTTCTTTTGTCCTGTCAACCAATTTAGTTTTAAAAGTTCGGCTTGCCCCCAAGCACTTTGGTTATGGGAAAGAAAGAGTGTTAGTGCGATCGCGCTAACAAATAAACCAGAAGTATAGAGCCACTTCTTCCAAAAGTGGATTTTAGTTTGGATTGAACGATTATGCATTGAAGATTGGTAATTGGTAATTAGTGATTGGTAATTGGATTTTTTCCTTTTTCCTTTAAAACTGCTTAAGCCTATAGCCCAAACCATGTACAGTCTCAATAAGATCATCAGGAGCGTCGATCATTCTAAATTTTTGGCGGAGACTGCGAATATGGGACTTAACGGCTTCCTCACTGGGTGGATCATCCAGTGACCAGAGACGCTCAATAATACCTGGACGACTGAGAACCCGTCTCCCACTGGAGACTAGTAATTCTAACAGTTGATATTCCTTGGGAGTTAGTGACAATGGCTCACCCTCGTAAGTAACTTCATAGGTGCTAATATTGAGGGCTAAAGCTCCCCATGACAGCATCGAACTATTGCTCTTGCCCCCCCGTCGAATCAGTGCGCGTACCTGAGCCATAAGTTCACCCATATCAAAGGGTTTAACCATATAAACATCGGCTCCTGCATCTAGCCCCAAAATTTTATCAGCACTCGTATCTCTCGCAGTCAGCATTAGCACAGGTGTATTGGCATTATTTTGCAGATTACTTTCGCGTAACTTGTGACATAGACGCAAACCGTTGATTTTTGGCAAAGTCACATCCAAAATTACGAGATCATATTCTAGAGTTTCTAAGCAATGCCACGCCATTTCACCATCATTAGCAATATCAACGACAAATTGTTGATTGGTTAGGGCTTCGGTTAGCATGTCAGCTAACTGTACATCATCTTCAACTACTAATATTCTCATAATATGAAATGGAACTTAGAACGAAAACTAATTGCTGGTGGTTTAGGTGCTGCACTCTTAATCATGGGAACGATGAGTTGGATTTCCTATCAAAATGCGATTCAATTGATTAGAAGTACTGAGCGCATTAAAAGAACCTATTCTACCTTAGAACATCTTGCGGATATTCAGGCTACTCTCAATGAAGCAGAGTCTGGTAGGCGTGGGTATCTGCTTTTTGGTACAGAGTTTGAGTTAGATCGTTACAATTTAGCGATCGCCAAATTAGTAAACATCCTGAATGATCTTGAGCAATCTTTAGGCAATCAAGTTTCTCAAAATGCGCGTTTTCAACAACTGCGATCGCTGATCGATCAACGCCAGAAATTATTTCAAACCTCAAACATCTTATTTAGACTTAATCCTAGTGCGCTCTCTTCAAATCATCCCTTAGTGATCGATAGTCGGATTAATCGCGAAGATCTCCGTAAAGTATTCATCGCCCTTAAAGCCGAAGAGCAAAAATCTTTGGAGTTGTGGATCGAACAATCTGGCAATAATATGCAGTATCGTCTTGCGATCGAAAGTATTGGCACATTGATTAGTTTTACGATTTTCTTAAGCGTATATCTTTTGCTGTATCATCAGTTGCTCAAGCGTCAAGAAGCAGAAAGAATGCAGCAAAAGCTTGCCCAAGAGAAGGAATTAAGTGAACTCAAATTAGAATTTCTAGCTTTAGTCTCCCATGAATTTCGGACTCCGCTAAGTGTGATTTTAGGATCGGCTCAGTTGCTCAAAGATAGCTTATCTAGTCAAATTGAGCGATCGCGTTTACGTAGTTTGACAAGGATTGAATCATCGGCAAAAGCGATGAAACAGATGTTTGCGGATGTGCTAACCATTGCCCGAGCTGATGCAGGGAAATTGGAATATCAACCAAGTTGGTTAGAACTGCAATCTTTTTGTTTGAATTTAGTGGAAGATATGCAGTTGAGCGATCAGCAACAACATGTGATTAAGCTGATTGATTTAGGCGATCGCACCCATGCTTGGTTAGACGAATCATTAATCTATTCAGCTTTGAGCAATTTACTGTCAAATGCGATTAAGTATGCACCTTTAGGCAGCAATATCGACTTTATCCTTGATGGCAAAATCGATGTGATTACCTTTCAAGTTAAAGATGAAGGCATGGGAATTGCGCCAGAGGAACAGATCACTTTATTTGAACCATTTACGCGAGGTGTCAGTGTCAAAAGCATTGTTGGTACTGGACTAGGGCTAGCTCTAGTCAAACGTTGTATTGATTTGCATCAAGGTGAAATTACTATTGATAGTGAAGTTGGTGTGGGGACAACTTTCACGATTCAAATTCCACAATCTCGACAACAAACTTGGCTGTGAAAACAATAGTGTGAAGCGCCGCCTCACACTATTTAACAAGAATGGCGACAGCTATATTACAGCGCTATGCGACGGTGCTTATTCCCTGTATTCCCATAAAAATTAGTTCAGAATTTAAACCAATTAAATTTAACGCTCATGTAGGGAAATAGGTGGAAGGAGGAAAAAGAAGACGACGCAGAAAGTCAAAATCAATCCAACGCAGATTGTATGACCACTCAAACATGGCTACATACAGATACA
>NZ_JACJQY010000064.1 GCF_014696925.1 Phormidium tenue FACHB-1050
TCTCTGTCTCAAGTTCTTCGCTGTAATAACCCAAAATTATTCCTTTTCTTTCTTTGTCTGAGATTATCCTAATTTGCACAAGTTATTTGTTTTTCATTCCTTACCACTCCCCCTCAATCTCAACTTCGCAGAGTTCGCGGGGACGAGTTGAATCGTCAACATCAACTACTAAATAAAGCCGATTTGCATTCTTCCTAGATACACATACGCCTTCAACTTTACTGGTAAACTGAGTGCCATCTAAAGTAAGGAGTTCAATCCAACGAGCCTCTGTATCTAAGATACCTAAAACTGAGCCAGCCACCATTCCATCGGAGCTAGCATCTGGAGAATTCTCTGCTGTCGCTGAAAAAATTACGTTTTGTTTTGTCACAGTTGCATCAGTAAAGGTCAAACGTAAGTCCTCTAAAGTGCCTAATTCATACTGGCAAATCTGTTGCAGTTGAGGGACTGGCTTTCTATGTGGTTCTTGTAAGTAAGCAGCGAGTTCATCCCATTCAAGATCGCAGGTAGCATTCACTGGTAAACACTCTGCTTGAGGTCTGCCATTGCCGCTTAGGTTGAATTTGTAGGATGCCATTTCAATAGAGAAGCAGACTTCTAAAGATACAAGTTTACCCATGGTGTTTAAGCTTATGGATTTGACTTTGATTGATCTCGATATGCCATAGCTATCAGTAGCAAGAAAGTTTGCTTAGAAGTGTCTATGAATGCTTGCAGTAAGGCTTCTGCCTCATGAATTATTGTGGTAAAAATGTAAAACGGGATAAAAACTGCATATGCTCGCTAGCCTAAATATGTATGTAAGGTTGTAATTTAAAAACACTACAAATTATGGCTTCCATATACAAAACATTTGGCGCTGGTAACGATACTATTCAACTAGCTAACCCAGGAGCAGATGCGCTTTTTATTGATGGAGGAGCAGGTGATGATCGTCTCGTCCTCAATTTCGGGCTTGGTGATGTTGGTACTGGTATGACTTTCGGAGCTACTACCTTTGGCACTGGAGTTGCCCGTCGATCTACTCTCGGGACAAATTCAACATCTTTGGATTACACATCATTCACCAATGTTGAGAATTTCAGCGTCACAGGAACTAGCAAAGATGACAGCATCGTTGTTTCCTACGGAAATAATACGATTCGGACTGGTGCTGGTAATGACAGGGTGACAATCAATGCTGGGAGTTATGGTGTTAACTCCAATCGTGGTTTTGTGGATGGCGGATTGGGATTTGATTTCCTCACTGTTGATCTTTCCTCACAAACGAATAATCTCAATTTTTCCAGCCTCCAAAATATGAGTGCGCTTGGTGTGTTTTCAGCAACTAATTTTGAGCAGTTTGATATCAAAACTGGTAGTGGTAACGATACGGTTATCCAATCTGCAATCATCAATGGTGCGGTTCTGAGAGCTAATGATGTCATCAGGACTGGAGCTGGTAACGACATTATCAATGCAGGATTGGGTGACGATAGTGTTTATGGTGGTGATGGTATCGATCGCCTCATTGCCGATTTTTCCATTGGTGATACGGGTAGTGGGCTAACTTTCAATGGTGGCACTCAATTTGGCTCTGCTTTCCGAAATGTCAGTAGTACGAGCAGTACGAGATTGGATAGTATCTTCTTTGATCATGTTGAGGAGTTCACGGTTACGGGTACTAGCAAAAATGACACGATTACTACTTATGGTGGTAATGACATCATCAATGGTGGTGCTGGTAACGACACGATTCGCACTGGTGCTGGTAACGATGTTATTAATGGCGATGCTGGTAACGACATCCTTGATGGTGGTGTTGGGAATGACAAACTCACTGGTGGTACTGGCAACGACACCTACATTGTTGACAGTATCGGAGATAGCGTTTTTGAGACTTCCACACTCATCACCGAAATTGACACGGTTGAAGCTTCCATCACCTACACTCTAGGAGCTAATCTAGAGAATCTAACTCTGACGGGTTCAGGAGCAATTGATGGGACTGGCAATAGTCTTAACAATATTCTGATTGGTAATTCGCGCAACAATACTCTGAATGGAGGTGCTGGTAATGACACTTTGATTGGTGGTGGTGGTAGTGACATTCTTGTTGGCGGCGCTGGCAATGATGTCTTGACAGGTGGACTTGGTAACGACTTATTCCTTTACAACACCAATGCTACATTCAATAGTGGCTCTGTTGGCATCGATCGCATTACCGATTTTATAAAAATAGCCGATAAGATCGTTCTCGATAAAACTACGTTCACAGCCTTACAAAGTTTGGCGGCGACTGGTTTTAGCGTGGCAAGTGAGTTTGCTGTAGTTAGCAGTGATGCTGCTGCTCAAGCTAGTGCTGCTAAGATTGTCTACAATCAAGGAACTGGTTCATTGTTCTACAATCAAAATGGAGCTAGTGCAGGTTTTGGAACTGGCGCACAGTTTGCGACTCTGACTAGCAATCCATTGCTAGCTGCTTCAGATTTCATGATTCAAGCTTGAGGAATATGGCTATAGCCACTCCAGTCAGGATATAAAACCTAAAAGAGAATAGCGGCGCTTCGCGCCGCTATTCTCTTTTAGGTTTTAGCACTTTGCGCTGTAACCCCAACCAAGAACTCAAGTTCTTGGCTAAAAGCTCAAGTCCACTTCAGTGGACTACAGAATATTTTTAAATAACCCGTTTTAAAGGTTTTGAACTTTTTGCTTGAACTTTTTTGCATGGCTTAAATCAGTAGTCTGGGCTAAACTTAGCTTCAACAAGAATAACTGCATACTTATGAGCAACCCAACTTGGTATCACGATACGATTGATACGAATGGCATAAAATTGCACTATGTCACGCAGGGCGAAGGTGCGCTGATGTTGTTTTTGCATGGATTTCCAGGATTTTGGTACTCTTGGCGGCATCAAATCCCTGAATTTGCGAAGGATTATAAGGTTGTGGCTGTCGATCTGCGGGGTTATAACGATAGTGAGAAGCCTCAGGCTCAATCTGCTTATGTTATGTCCGAGTTTGTAAAAGATGTCAAAGGTGTGATCGAAGGTTTGGGCTATGAAAGCTGTATTCTTGTTGGACATGATTGGGGAGGGGCGATCGCATGGTCTTTTGCCTATGCCTATCCTGAGTTGGTGAGTCGTTTGATTGTGATGAATTTGCCGCATCCTGCTAAGTTTGCGGCTGGGCTAAGGACTCCGCAGCAGATGCTCAAGAGTTGGTATATTGCGTTTTTCCAAATTCCGTTTTTGCCTGAGTTCTTGATTCAGTTGGATGATTATCGGCTGATTGGGGAGGCGTTTCGAGGAATGGCGATCGATCAGAGTGCTTTTACGGATGCGGATATTGAGCAGTATAAGAATGCTTTTGCTAAGCGTGGTGCTTTGACTGGTGCGATTAATTACTATCGCAATCTACCTAATAATCTATCTCAGAAGAAGGTGTGGGATATGCTGAAGATGCCGACTTTGATGATTTGGGGTGAGGAGGATCGTGCTTTGGGTAAGGAGCTTACTTATGGTACGGAGGAGTATGTGCTGGATTTGCGGATTCGATACATTCCTAATTGCAGTCATTGGGTGCAGCAGGAGCAACCGCAGTTGGTTAATCAAATGATGCGGGAGTTTTTGGATGAGGTGAAGTTATCTAAGCCCCCTAAATCCCCCAATTCTGGGGGACTTTGAATGATTGTTATTTTCTTGTTCCCCCAGAATTGGGGGCTAGGGGGCGAATAACGCTATTTTTTCCTTTTTCCTTTTAACTTTTTCCTTGAAAAAACTGCATATGGTCGGTGGGGTGAAATGTATGTAAGATCGTAAGCACGCAGATCGGAAATATGGCTATGAATCTAGATTCTCGCAAAGGTGGTGTTAGGGCTTCTCGTTTTTATGCGTTGATGTTTGTGGCTCTGACTGGGATTTTGGGCATGGTGTCGCCACCCGATCTGGCTTTGATGACGGCTCAGGCGCAGACAACTCAAGATCGTAAAGCAGAAGCAGATCGACTGTTGCAACAGGGGAATCAGCAATATCAAATTAGCCAGTTTGAAGCCGCCTTTCAGTCATGGCAGCAAGCATTGATAATTTATCGGGAAATCAAAGACCGTCTCGGTGAGGGAAATGCGCTAGGAAATCTGGGAGCAGCTTACTATTCCCTCGGCAAATATGACAAAGCGATCGAGTTCCAACTGCAAAGCTTAGAAATTAGGAGGGAAATCAAAGACCGTAACGGTGAAGGAAAGGCGCTGGGAAATCTGGGAAACGCTTACACTTTACTCGGCAAATATGACAAAGCGATCGAGTTTTATCTGCAATACTTAGCGATCGCGCGGGAAATCAAAGACCGTCTCGGAGAGGGATCAGCACTGGGAAATCTGGGAGAAGCTTACAGATTGCTCGGCAAATATGACAAAGCGATCGAGTTTTATCTGCAACATTTAGCGATCGCGCGGGAAATCAAATACCGTATCGGAGAGGGATCAGCACTGGGAAATCTGGGACTCGCTTACACTTTACTCGGCAAATATGACAAAGCGATCGAGTTTTATCTGCAAAGCTTAGAAATCGCGCGGGAAATCAAAGACCGTAACGGTGAAGGAAAGGCGCTGGGAAATCTGGGAATCGCTTACCGAAACCTCGGCAAATATGACAAAGCGATCGAGTTTTATCTGCAAAGCTTAGAAATCGCGCGGGAAATCAAATACCGTCTCGGTGAGGGAAAGGCGCTGGGAAATTTAGGTGTTGCCTACGCTTTACTCGGCAAATATGACAAAGCGATCGAGTTTTATCTGCAATACTTAGCGATCGCGCGGGAAATCAAAGACCGTCTCGGTGAGGGAAATGCGATAGGAAGTCTGGGAAACGTTTACCAAGCGATTGGCAAATATGACAAAGCAATCGAGTTTCATCTGCAAGTATTAGCGATCGCGCGGGAAATCAAAGACCGTAATGGTGAGGGAACGGCGCTACATAATTTAGCCGTTGCCTACCAAAAGCTAAATCGCGATCGCGAAGCGATGATTTCTTATCAGCAAGCATTGACCATTGCTAGAGAAATTGGCGATAGAAGCATCGAAGGTTATGCACTCGCAAATCTAGGAGATGTACTCTCCAGAGCCAAACGCCCCGAACTGGCGATTCTTTTTTACAAACAATCGATCAACGTCCGCGAAGCGATCCGCAAAGACATTAGCAAACTCGATAAAGACATCCAAAAATCCTATTTAGCCACAGTCGAATATACCTATCGCAACCTCGCCGACCTCCTGCTCAAACAAGACCGCATCCTCGAAGCCCAACAAGTCCTCGACCTCCTCAAAGTCGAAGAACTCAACGAATACCTCCGCACCCCCACCCGCAGCAGCCAAACCGAACAAGGAACAGAACTACGAAATCAAGAAAAAACCTTCATCGCCCTTGCCTTGGAACTTGACGAATTGCAAAAGCGCAAACTCGCCAATAACATCACCGCCGCCGAACAAGAAAGACTGAACAAACTTGTCAAATCCGAACAAGAACAACAAAATCAATTCATCGCCTTTCTCGATAGCGACCCTGTTCAAACCCTAGTCGAAGAACTGCGCCTCAAGGAAAGACAACAAAACGTCGATATTACCAACAACTTTCAAAATCTCCGCACCGATATCCTTGCTCAACATCCCAACGCCGTTCTTCTCTATCCCCTGATTCTCGAAGACCGCCTCGAGCTAATTCTGATTACCGCCAAAACCACTCCAATTCGCCGCACCATCAACATCAAACGCGAAAAGCTGAATCAAGAAATTACAGATTTTCTAGCAGGGCTTAGAGACTCAGGCTCCGAAGATGTCAAAAAACCTGCACAGCAAATGTATACATGGCTCATCAAACCCTTTGAAACAGAACTAGCCGAGCTAAAAATAGATACAATCATCTATGCCCCCGATGGACAATTACGCTATATTCCTCTCGCCGCCCTCTACGATGGCAAACAATGGCTCATCGAAAAATATCGCGTCAACAACATCACCGCCGCATCACTGACTAAGTTTAATAAACCACCGATCGCTACACCCAAGATCTTTGCAGGAGCCTTTGGCAACGTCAATAAACAAGGCTTCTCAGGACTCCCCGCCACTTTAACGGAAGTCAAAAAAATCGCCGATCGCTTCCCCAATACCACCACCCTTGTCGAAACCGCTTTCACCAAAGAATTAACCACCACCAACTCCAACTCCTACACTATTCTCCACCTAGCCACTCACGGACAACTCTCCACTGGTGACCCCAAAGATTCTTTCATCATCTTCGGGGATGGCGAAAAAGCGACAATTAAAGATATTCGCACATGGGCTTTAACCAATGTCGATTTAGTGGTTTTGAGTGCCTGTCAGTCAGGACTAGGAGCTAAGTTAGGTTCAGGAGTCGAGATTCTCGGCTTAGGCTATCAAATGCAAGCAGCAGGTGCAAGAGTAGCGATCGCCTCTCTCTGGAAAGTCGATGATGCGGGTACTCAAGCTCTAATGGAAGCATTTTATGGCGAACTAAAAAAAGGTGATGTCTCTATTGTCGAAGCATTACGCAGAGCGCAGATTGCGATGATTAATAGCGATAAAAAGGGAACAGATAGCAGCGATCGCGCTGGCGTTAGAATCGTGGGAACAGTGCCAACTTCCTCGACATTATCCCATCCCTACTATTGGTCAGCATTTTTTGCGATCGGTAATGGGCTATAAACAACCTGTCTGTAAGCGCATGATATAATTTTGGTAAACAATCAGTCCTAGAGTGTTATGGTAGCCATTACCTCAGAGCGATCGCAGCCTAATAGCAAAATAGATACAGAGGAACAGGCGATCGCCTCAGCCACCAATTCAACAACCTCAGAAATCTTCTATCCCAGTTCCGACGGAGAACCCTTGGCAGAAACTCAACAGCACGTCCTTGCGATCCTAATGGCTCTGGCGCTCTTGCGGTTATATTTACAGGAGCAACAAGCAGTCGTCTTTGCCGATCAATTTCTCTATTACATCGAAGGCAATCCTAGAGCTAGAGTTGCACCTGATGTGATGGTGGTGTTTGATATCGAAAAGCGACTCTATGCCAATTACAAAATTTGGGAAGGACAGCAAACTCCTGCAATTATTTTTGAGGTGACATCGGCAGGGACAAAGGAAACTGATTGGAACTTTAAGAAGACGCTATACGAGCAGTTGGGAGTAACTGAATACTGGCTATTTGATCCCTATGGAGAATGGATTACAGAACAGTTGCAGGGCTATCGCCTGAATGAGGATGGTGTGTATAAGCCGATTCGCGATAATTGTAGTGACGTATTGCTACTCAAGTTACAGGCTGATGAGTATCTGATTGGGTTTTATCGTTTGGATAATGGAGAGAAGTTGCTCACGCCAGAGGAGTTATATAGTGCGAATTTGGCGGCTAATCAACGGGCAGATCAGGAAAAGGCAAGGGCAGATCGTCTTGCAGAGAAGTTGCGTCAGATGGGTGTTAACTTGGATGACGAAAGTTAATCGTTGCCAAATATCTGAAACAATTAATTAAATTTCGATCATTGTGATTTATTTTGGATAAGTAGAACAATTGGGCGATCGCGATGCTTATGAGGTAGCTTTGCAATTAGGCGATCGCTGCTTTTTATGGGCAAAAAATATTATTTGATAGCTGATTGCGATGATATCCGTATAATGATGGTGATAATGCTGCGTTCCTGCGATATTTTTGAGTTGTTATAATTTATTTCTGTCTTTACCACCGATCTGTAGAGGTTAAGCATTTGCAAACTCTTCACAAAAAATCTCAATTCGCAAATGCTTAACACTCTTCGCTCTCATCAATAAATTGTGACTGCGCTATAAAGTTGGGGCGATCACATTACCATTTAATGATTGGGGTGCAATGCATGGATAGTTGCGGTAATGCTGCGTCCCTACAATAATTTTTCTTTTTTCCCTTTTCCTTGAAAACTGCATATGGTCGGATCGCTTGATATGTATGTAGAATCGTAAGCACGCAGATCAGAAATATGGCTATGAATCCACACTCTCGCAAAGGTTTTGTTAAGGCTTCTCGTTTTTCTGTGTTGGTGTTTGTGGCTTTGACTGGGGTTTTGGGCATGGTGTCACCGCCTGATTTGGGGTTGATGGTAGTTCAGGCGCAGACAAATCCAGCCCGTAAAGCAGAGGCAGATCGACTGGACGAACAAGGAATTCAGCAATTCCAAATTAGCCAGTTTGAAGCCGCCTTTCAGTCATGGCAGCAAGCATTGACAATCTATCGGGAAATCAAAGACCGACAGGGTGAGGGACGGTCGATGGGTAATCTAGGAGAAGCTTACAGATTACTTGGCAAATATGAAAAAGCGATTGAGTATTATCTACAAAGTTTAGAAATCTTGCGAGAAGTCAAAGATCGACAAGGTGAGAGCATTGAGCTAGGAAATCTGGGATACGCTTACCGTTGTCTTGGCAAATATGAAAAAGCGATTGAGTACCAACTTCAAAGCTTAGCGATCTCACGAGAAATCAATTATCGTAGTGGTGAGAGCAAGGCGCTGGGCTATCTGGGAGAAGCTTATTATTTTCTCGGCAAAAATGAACAAGCAATTGAGTACCAACTCCAAAGCTTGGCAATCTCACGAGAAATCAATGATCGTAGCGGTGAAGAACAAGCACTCGGATTGCTGGGGGACGGTTACTATACTCTCGGCAAATATGAAAAAACGATTGAGTACCAACTCCAAAGCTTAGCGATTTCGCGGGAAATCAATGATCGTAGTAGTGAGGCAAAAGCACTCGGAAATCTTGGTAATGCTTACGCTGCTCTTGGCAAAAATGAACAAGCAATTGAGTACCAACTCCAAAGCTTAATGATCTCAAGAGAACTCAAAAATCGTAGCAATGAAGCTACTATACTGGGAAATCTTGGCAGCCATTATAGTGCTCTCGGTCAATATAACAGAGCAATTGAGTACCATATGCAAAGCTTAGAAATTTCAAGACAACTCAAAGATAAATATACAGAGAACATAGCGCTGATAAATTTGGGAGTTGCTCATGATCGTCTGAGCAAGCAGAACAAAGCGATTGAGTACTATATGCAAAGTTTAGCAATTGCAAGAGAACTCAAAGATAAATTTATTGAGTTAACTTCTCTAATGAATTTGGGTATGTCTTACATTTTTTTTAGTCAATATGACAAAGCGATTGAGTACACTATCCAAAGCTTAGCAATTGCAAAGGAAGTCAAAAATCGAAATGCGGAGGCAGATTTACTGGGAAGTCTAGGTGTAAATTATAGTTTTCTCGGTCAATATGAAAAAGCAATTGTGTACTACCTCCAAAGTTTAGCAATTGCAAAGGAAATCAAAAATCGAACAGCTGAGGAAAAAGCGTTAGGAAATTTAGGATTCGCCTACTCTTCCCTTGGAAAATATGATAAAGCGATTGCGTACCAACTTGAAAGCTTAGTAATTGCAAAGGATGGCAAAAATCGACGGAGCGAAGCAAGTTCGCTGGTAGGTCTGGGAAACGTTTACTTAAGCCTCAGCAAACATGAAAAAGCTACTGAGTATTATCTTCAAAGCTTGATCATTGCGAGAGAAACCAAAAATCGTTTTGCTGAGTCCAGTGTACTTGGAAATTTGGGCATTATTTACCATGTTCTTGCTAAGTATAAAGAAGCGATCAATTTCCAACTTCAAAGCTTAGCAATCGCTAAGGAAATTGGAAGCCGCGATCTTGAAGGTAGTTCTCTTTACAAACTAGGACGAATTTTTACTACACTTAATCAACCCGAACTTGCTATTCTCTTTTATAAGCAATCTGTGAACGTGCGCGAAGCTATCCGCAAAAATATACGTGGACTGAGCCAAGAAGAACAAAAATCTTACCTAGGAACTGTTGAAAGTTGTTACGGTTGTCTTGCCGATCTCCTCCTCAAACAAGGACGAATCATGGAAGCATTACAAGTCCTCGACCTCCTCAAAGTCCAAGAACTCCAAGACTTCTTCAAAGATGTCAAAGGCAACGAAAAAACTGCCCAAGGCATTGAACTACTCAACGAAGAAAAAGAATATTGGCAGAGCTTTAAAAAACAAAACATCGACCTGACTACAGCCAACACCCCGCAAATCTTGCAACAACTCCGCCAAACCGCCCCCGCCCAAAACATCAAACTTACCGCCTACAAAGATCTGCAAGCCAGACTCCAAAAATTAGGCTCCAACTCCGCACTACTCTATCCCCTCATTCTCGAAGACCGCCTCGAACTAGTTCTCTTTGTCCCCAACGCCCCACCGATCAGCCGCACCGTCAAAGTCAAACAAACGGAACTAATCAAAGTCGCCGAACAATTTCGCGAAGACATCCAAAAGCCAAACTCCTTAGCAGTCCTAGACCCAGCCAACAAACTCTATAACTGGATGATCGAACCGATCGCTAATGACCTCAAACAAGCCAACATCAAAACGATCATCTATGCCCCAGACGGTGTAATGCGTCATGTTCCCCTTGCCGCACTCTATGACGGCAAACAATGGCTGGTGGAAAAATATCGCATCAACTACATCACCGCCCTCAGCCTCACCAACATCGACCCACAAACTCAACAAGCACCGCGCATCCTCGCAGGAGCCTTCACCGATCGCAGTGGCACTGTGAAAATTGGCGATAACAATATTTCCTTTAGTTCCCTTCCCGCCGCTCTACCCGAAGTCGAGAATCTGGTTACCAACTTTCCTAATACCACCAAACTAATTGACAAAGACTTCAATCGAAAGGCGATCGAATCCGACAAACTCAACCAATACAACATCATCCACTTTGCCACCCATGCCCACCTCGTTGCAGGTTCGCCCGAAGACTCTTTTGTATTGCTGAATAACAATGAATATGTGACCCTGCGACAGGTCAAGGATTGGAAATTACCCAACGTTGGACTAGCTGTGTTTAGTGCCTGTCAGACTGCTTTAGGCGGCAAATTAAGTAGCGGTATTGAGATCATTGGCTTTGGCTATCAGTTGCAACAGGCACAGGCGAGGGCTTCAATTGCGACTCTATGGGAAATCAGCGACGGTGGTACACAAGCTTTGATGGGCAAGTTCTATGAAAGGATGAAACTCACCAGTTCCTCGGCGGAGGCTCTACAGCAAGCTCAGATTGACCTGATCCGTAGTAATGGCAAAAGTACTGACGAAAAACGCGCTGGTGTGCGGATTACTTGGCAAGGCATCAAACCAGAAGTCGAAAGCCAACTCAATCATCCCTATTATTGGGCACCTTTTATCCTGATTGGGAATGGATTTTAGTTTTGGGTGCAGCATTATCGTTTGGCGATCGCAGTGATATGCATGAATGGTGACGGTAATGCTTCGTCTCTATGGGATTTTGTAATTTCTTCTTTGCACAGATATATAGATCGCCATAACTAATTGGTGAATGCAAAGAAATAGTAGGGGATCTTAGGAATGCTTAAAAAAATCGGGGGGATGGAGGTACAAGAAAATTTAGTGATATATTAACTGTGCTGATCGTAGGGTTTAAGAGGCGGATCGCGTCAGAAAGCACCAAAACTAACCCACTTTTTCCTTGTCAGTTTATGGAGTCTGGTATGCAAGCTCGCAAGAAATCATCGAAACTCGCCCACTTTTTCCTTTTACCTTTTTCTCTTTGCCTTGTTGGGGAGGTAGCGCAGGTGATGGTTAGTGATGTAGCACTGGCGCAAACAACACAAGATCGCAGAACAGAAGCAGATCGGTTAAATACATTAGGGACTCAACAGTTTTACATTAAAGATCCACAAGCCTTACAGTCATTTCAATCTGCATTGGAAATATACAGATCTGTCAACGACCTCAAAGGTGAGATGACAGTTCTCTTCAATTTAGGATTTGTTTTGAGAGATACTTCTCAAGTAATTGAAGGTCTTGAGCGATCTTTAGTTATTGCCAAGCAAATAGGTCATCGCAATGGAAAGCTAAATGCTATCAGCTATCTAATCAATGCATATTTAGGCATGGATCAACTAGAGAAGGCAAGAACCCTTGTATTAGAACTTCGCCAATATCTTGAGTCAGAGATGATGTCTGTCAATGCTGTATCTAATAATAGTATTAAGCAAAATGCTTTAGCCTCTCAAAATGCTTGGGTGACAATGAATTTGGCAACTTCGCGTCTTGGCATACCTTCCACCTCGCAAGAATATCAGCAGTACATGAATAGGTTTTTTCAAAACAGCAGTCAACAGTCTCCACCTCAACCAAGTACAAAAGGAGAGGAACTGATGTTAGCAGGCTATAATCAGACTGAGAAAAAAGATTTTAGATCTGCATTACAAACGTACAAATTAGCACTAGACTTTTATCGCGCATCGAATGACCTCCAAAAAGTAGGGCTTATGCTCTATCATGTCGGTGATACATATTTCAAATTAGGAGAAACTGATAAAGCAATTCAGCATTTGGAGCAAAGTCAAGCTACTGCCAGACAGATTGGTGACAATATTACTGAGATGCTATCATTCCCAATTTTATCAACTGTATATTCCCAAAGAGGAGAGACAGCAAAACTAAATGTTATCTCCAATCAACTTAGCGGATCTAGTGCTATGTTACAACAAGGATTTTATCTGCAAGGTAATCGTGTCGAATGGAGAGAAGAGGAAAGAGAACTTTCTGTTATATCTATGGATGATGCTAGAGATATAAATGATCCATTTTTTCAAGTATCGCCTAATAGAGCAGCAGATATCATTGTCGATATAGCGGAAAACAAGAGCGATAGAGGAGAGCAGCAAGGATCTTTATTACTTTCTCAAGCGGCATTGGAAAAATATCGACTGGCTAAAAATCGTGAAGGAGAAGGAAATACACTAAATATTATAGGCAATACTTACAATAGTCTAGGACAGTATGCAAAGGCGATTAATTCTTTTGAGCAAGCTTTAATAATCAAACGACGACTTAATGATCCTGAAGGTCAAGCATTAGCTTTCAATGGATTAGGAGAATCACACTATAGATTAGGGAAGTATCAGCAGGCGATTGATTTTTTTCAAAAATCTCTAGCAATTAAAATGACGAAAGATGAATATATAGGAAGGGATAGAGTTATTAAAGCGACTAATGGGCTGGGTAATTCTTACTATAAATTGGGGCAATATCAAAAAGCTGTTGATATCTTTCAAAAAGCATTTGAATCTGCATCTTTTTTTAAAGCTAACTCATTCAATAGTGCTGGACGTGCATTAAGTAAAATTGGGCAATACCAGCAAGCGATTGATTATTATCAAAAGGCTTTGGCACTTGCTAGGCGTGAAGGAAATCGCACAGATGGAGCTATTTCACTTAACGAATTAGGAAATGTGTACGACAAGTTGGGGGATTTTCCAAAAGCTATTGATTTTTATCAGCAATCTTTAGCGATTACCAAGCAAATTTCTGATCGTGAAGGAGAAGGAACTGCATTGAGTAACCTAGCAGTAATTTCTTTTAAGCTGAAGCAAATAGATTTGAGCATCCTATACTACAAACAGGCAGTAAATATTTATGAATTCATTCGCAAAGATATCCGTAATCTTAAAAAGGAGTATCAGCTATCTTATCTAGAAACAGTCTCTAGCAATTATCGTGCCCTCGCTGATATCTTGATTCAGCAAAACCGCGTCATGGAAGCCCTGCAAGTCCTCGACCTCCTCAAAGTCCAAGAACTCGAAGACTATTTCAAAAACATCAAAGGTAGCGACAGATCGGCGCAAGGTGTCAGACTATTAGCACCAGAAAAAGCACTTAGCGATAAGCTCTTAACCGTTAGCCCTGACAACAGCAAAGACATCAACAATCAACTTGCCAATCAAATACAACAACTTCCCAAAACCGAAATCAACAAAGTCCCCGACTATCTCAACCAAATCCCACAGGGAACCGTCTTACTCTATCCATTCATTTTAGGCGACAGACTCGAAATCATCCTCTTCTCACCCAATAGCCTCCCCATCCGTCGCACTATCAAAATCTCCAAAGATCAACTCCAAGAATTAGTCACAGACTTTAGAGCAGGACTGCAAAATAGCGGTTATGCAGATGTCAAAATACCCGCCGCCAAACTCTACGATCTGCTGATCAAACCCATCGAAGCCGACCTGATTCAATTCAAAGCCGACACCATCCTTTACGCACCCGATGGACAACTACGCTATGTTCCCCTCGCAGCCCTCTATGACGGCAAACAATGGCTCATCGAGAAATATCGGATTAGCAACCTCATCGCCTATACCCTCACCGACTTCACCGCCAACCCCAAAAGACAACCCAGCATCCTTGCAGGAGCCTATGGCAACGTCAATCACAAGTCTGGCGAAGCAACATTATCACCCTTACCAGCCACTATCAAAGAAGTCCAAGCGATCGCCAACTCATTCACCAACTCAGTTACCTTTATCGAAGACAAATTTAGTCGTCAAGCGATCGAATCTCAACTCAAAAATTATAATATTCTGCACCTTGCCACCCATGCCGAATTTAACACAGGTGTACCAGATAACTCCTTTATCATCTTCGGCAATGGTGACAAAATCCGCCTCAACGAAATCACCGATTGGCAAATTCCCAATATCAATTTGATCATCTTGAGTGCATGTCAGACAGGACTCGGCAAACTCGGTGAAGGGGTGGAAATCTTAGGCTTTGGCTATCAAGTCCAAAAAGCAGGAGCAAAAAATGCGATCGCCTCTCTCTGGAAAGTCGATGATGCTGGTACACAAGCCCTAATGGAAGCATTTTATGGCGAACTAAAAAAAGGTGATGTCACTATTACTGAAGCATTACGCAGGGCGCAGATTGCGATGATTAATAGCGATCAAAAAGGAACAGGTAGCGATCGGGCTGGAATTAGAATCGTGGGAACTGTGCCAAATTCTTCGACATTATCCCATCCCTATTATTGGTCAGCATTTTTTGCGATCGGCAATGGATTGTAAGCAAAGCCACCATCTAATCGCCCCCTAGCCCCCAATTCTGGGGGAACAAGAGAAAAAACATCCTTCAAAGTCCCCCAGAATTGGGGGATTTAGGGGGCTAGAGAACTTAAAACATAGACCAATCTGACTTGTGTCTGCAAGGTAGGATCAATATGGGGTAGCTGACCATCAAAAATTTTTTCCTTTTTCTTTGAAAAATGCATATGCTCAAAGACGCGATAGGTATGTATAGGCAAGACAAAATCAAAAACAAATGGGACATACTTCCATGAGCTACTACGCCCTTTACGAACAACTGCAAGAACTCCAACAAACCTTACCCGCGATCGCAGACATCATCGATCGCCTCGATCCAGAGACCAGACAACACAGTGAACGCCTCGCACTCGCCGCCCAACAATTTGGCGAATACCTCGCACTTTCAAAACGCAATCGCCAACTACTTGTATGGGGCGCATATCTCCATGACATCGGCAAGACTGCTATTCCTTTAGAGATTCTCCTCAAACCCGCAAAACTAACCGTCTCAGAACATCAAGTCATCAAAGAACATACCGAGATCGGTGAAAGCCTTTGTCCATTGCCAGATTCGATGCGTGAAGTAGCCCAAATCATCCGTCATCACCATGAGCTATGGAATGGCTGTGGCTACCCCGATCGCCTAATGGGTGAAGAAATTCCTTATTTAGTAAGGATCGTGCAAATTATTGATGTGTATGACGCGCTAACCCATAAACGTTGCTACAAACGCGCCTACTCATCAATGGAAGCGATCGGGATTTTGTTGATCGAAACTTTAAAGGGCTACTATCAGCCTGAATTGATCGCCGAGTTTATGACCTTTGTGGAAGTAGGAGATCACTTTGGCGATCGCTCAAGTATTGTAGAGTCGATGGTACATACAAATATGAGCAATAGAATCATGTATGACATGGAATATACTCTCAATGTATCTGAAGAAATGATTGAGCAAAGCTTACAAAACTGGCTGCATTCTTTCCCTTGGCAAAGTGATGCAATTAGAATAGGTTGAATAAATGGCAACTCTTTGGCGGTATTGGCAACTGGTGCGCTTGGACAGTAGCGGCAAGACTCGGACTGATATTATCTCCAGAGCCAAAAGTTATTTTGAGCAGAGATATCCATTAGTTGAAGAGAGCAATATAGATGATCTAGACGATCGCGAGATCGCTAAGGCTCTATGGCAAGTCATGGCTCAAGAAATCAATGCTTTTCTCTGCTTGCGTTGCTATATTTCCCACCAGATTTTGCAAGTTTGCGTTCAACTAAATAACCAATTTGGCAATCATTACGGATTCAGTCTTGAGGAGATGCTGCCCTATGTCCTTGATGATGATGGCAAGTCTAACCACAGCGCCTATCAGCCATTGAGCTATCAGATTTTGCAAAAATTTGACCCAGAGCGCAGCAATCTATCCACTTGGACGACAAGGCTAGTTAAACAACATCGCGAACTAAATGCTTTTTTGCTCGAGCATGGCGTTTACCTCCTCAGTGATTGGGCGATTCTCAATGACACTAACCCCAAAAAACTGCAACGAGTTCTCTCTGACTTTCATCAACTGACCAAGCCAGAAATTGCATCGGCGATCGCCCTCCTAGAGAGTTACCATGCCATCTACCGCCAAGAGCGTCTACGTCTACGTCAACAGGGACAAGCCTTAGGGCAATGTCCACCACCCACCACCGCTCAACTACAGCAAATCGCCCAACTCCTAAAAACGGCGATCGGCCCTGATGCGATCCTCAAGCGTCTCCAAGCTCTTGCTCAACGACTACGCCAACATCGCCTCCATGTGCGCGGAAATCTGCCTACTACTTCTATTGACGCTCCTAGCACTCAACCTGTGATCGAAACGATGGCGATCGCCGATGATGATCAGGAAGTAGAAGGACAGATGCAGTTCTTACAAAACTATCGCCAACAGATGTTGCTCTCCCTCGATGGTGCTTTTGAGAAAGCGATCGCTGTCCGTCTGCAAGGCAAGAGTACAAAAGCACAACAGAAAGCGAAAATCTTTGCGATCGCGTTGCAGCTATTCCATTGTCAGGGGATGACGATGGGTGAGATTGCGGCTCAAGTGGGTTTAAAGGCGCAGTTTGAAGTGACCCGTTTACTCAAACTCAAGGAATTTCGCGCTGATGTCCGCCATTATTTATTGCAAACCTTGCAAGCAAAGGTAACTGATCTGGCGGCTGAGCATATCAATCTAGATCGCTTAATTGCCCTAGATCGTGAAATCAGCAATGCTCTTGCCGAGCAGGTTGACCTCTTGCTCAGAGATGCCGAAACCGATGCTAAAACCACTAAAAGCCACACCTCAGGAACCTTATTTTCCCGCCGCCTTTGTTTACATTTAGATAATTTAGCCCTCACCCCTAGCCCCTCTCCCAAAGAGGGAGAGGGGAACAAGAAAATAATTTAGATTTTGCTCCCCCTCGCCCCTAGGGGAGAGGGGGCTGGGGGGTGAGGGAATTTACATTTAGATAATCGGAGTTATCGATCATGATCTGTACAATAGAAAAAATGAACGCTTTGACAAACGAGTTTGAAACTTTGGATAATGACGCGATCGCCCTATCATCTAGCAGTTTGCAAACGGCGGCAAACCTGAGCGAACTTGTGACCACGCGATCGCAACAGTGGCAAGCCTATTTCAATGCCCTTGCCCTATTTGGTTTTGAGACATGGTTACAAGAACGCGCTCCTGATGTGCGATTAGAGCGAGACAATGCTTCAGTATTTGAACCAAATCAATCGGGAGCGATCGCCGCTACCTATGGACTTACCGTCAATCAGTTTCGAGTTTGTCTCATTCCCATTGATAGCGAACCAGATGCTGCTATTTCTCTAAGTCGGATTCTCATCGAATCAGCAGAATTTAGACCACATTTCTATGTGCTAGTAGAACTCTATGAAGAACAAGAACAAGCAATTATTAAAGGGTGGTTACGCGCTGACAACCTGATCGCCAGACAGGCTGAACTTAGCTTAAGTACAGATTGGAACTATGAAATACCGCTAGCATGGTTCGATGATGATTGTGATGACCTGTTGCTATATTGGCGCTGTGCATCTCCTGCCATGATTGATTTACCGAGTCTCGCGCCTACGATCGCTAGCGATCGCTACTCATGGTTACAGCTTTTAACCCAACCTGCGATCGATACCGCCCAATGGTTTCAGGAGGAATGGCAGGCTCTAGTTAACGATCTAACTTGGGTACTATTACCACCCGTCGCCAGTGCATCAGGATTACGCTCATCGGGAGCAACTTTAAACCGTTCCCCACTTTCGGAATTAGAGACAATCCTGACTGCGATCGAACGCACGGGAATGCGATTACCCAGTAATGCTCGCGCCGCCTATCAAGATTTCGAGCTTGGTGAATATCCTTTGCGACTCTATGCGGTGATTGGCTCTGAGGTCGCAACCGATGGCGCGATCGCATGGTCATTACTCACCATTCTTGGCAAAGCGACGGATCGAGATTTACCAGTAGATTTAATTTTGCGAATTTCTGATATTACGGGCGTACTGGTAGAACGACAATTAGAAGCGCAGGGAGCTTATCTGTTTGCAGAGGTGGAAGGCACTCCAGAGGAACGTTTTTTAGTAACTGCGGCTCTCGCTGATGGTACAACGCGATCGCTACCACCTTTTGCATTTCAAGCTGAGTAAATCGATGCTATATAAACTTAAGGTCTGGCATATTGAGCGCCAATGCTTATTTGATTTAACATGGGGAAAAGGACAGCAATTGTCAGCGCGTTTAACATTTCCAGAGACGCTCACGACTCTCTATCAAACTTGGCAACTTGCCTATTTAAATTTTTACAAATCCGCATTAAGAGCCAAAGTCAAGGGTAGTGGCAGCATTCCTGCTCCGACAATTGATTGGCGGGCTAATCTCGTTCAAGCAGAAGCTCAATTTTTAGCGGAGTTCCATTATTGGCTCAATAGTGCTGAACTCGTACCAATTCGTGCTGAAATTGCTAGAGCTGCCGCGCAGCCGAATAATGCCAATGCAATTGATGTGTTTCTCACCTGCGAAGCTCTAGAACTTGCCCGATTTCCTTGGGAGACATGGGAAATTGCCACGACTCTAGCGATCGCTAAACCAATTCGTATTTCGCGATCGCCTGCAAATATTCGGGCGGAAGTGTCGCAGCGACAGATACAGGGGAAATTACGAGTACTTGCGGTTTTGGGGGATGATACGGGGTTAGACTTTCAAGCCGATCGCCTAGCTTTGCGATCGCTATCAAAAGTTGCGGAAGTTACTTTTATTGGTTGGCAAGCGGGTAAAGACAATGATGATCTTAAGGAACAAATTCGCCTTGCGATCGCTGACGAACGGGGTTGGGATATTCTCTTTTTTGCAGGACATAGTAATGAAAGTACGATTTCTGGAGGAGAGCTAGGCATCGCGCCGAATCAATCGATTTTCCTGAGTGAAATTGCGCCGCAATTATTATTCGCAAAAACTAGAGGGCTACAGTTTGCGCTGTTCAATTCTTGCAATGGTTTAAGCATTGCCGAAGCGCTTATTGATTTAGGTCTAAGTCAGGTCGCGGTGATGCGCGAACCAATTCAAAATCAAGTTGCTCAGGAATTTCTCGCAAGATTCCTGCCCAGCTTAGCCGATGGTAAAGATGTTCGTGCTGCACTCTTGATCGCCTGTCAGCATTTGAAATTAGAAAAGAATCTCACCTATCCATCCGCTTATTTGATTCCGTCGCTATTTTGTCATCCTGAGGCAGTTCCTTTTTGTTTACCACCTCCAAATTGGCGGAAAAAAATTGGGCAATTACTGCCTTCACCCAAACAAGCGATCGCTGTTAGCACTCTAGCGGCACTCAGTCTTTGGTATCCTGTCCAAGATTGGTTACGCGAAACCCGTGTCTGGACGCAGTCCATTTATCGAGATGTCACGCAGCAAGTGCCGATTGCCAAACCGCCTGTACTGCTGGTACAAATTGATGAAGCTTCGATTCAGCATTTGGATGGACGCAAAAAGAATATTCTCGATCGCCGTTATCTAGCTAAAGTTCTCGATAAAGTACAGCAGTTGCAGCCCAAGGTAATTGGCATCGATTATCTGTTAGATAGCTCTATGCAAGAGTATCCTGATGAAGATCGCCAATTGCGAGAAACAGTAGAGAATACTGTCCGTAAGCAGATTTGGATCGTTTTTGCGACGGTACAGGGTACAAATGCATGGGTAGTCACTGATGAAATGGCGCTCTCTCCTTCTGTGGTAAATCCTAATACAACTCTGCGCGGCTATGTAAACGTGCCACCTTGGTATATGGAAGTTCTCCCTAACCAAGTAAGTTGTAGCGATCGCTGTCCTTTTGCTTATCTAATCGCTCTTGCCTCTGCGGTATCTCTAAGTAATGATCCGAGCCAACCAAAACCTAATCTAGACAGCCGCCGCGATTTGCGTAGTCAACTAATAGAAGCTCTTGAAGCAAATCCTCAACGCTCAGATTTAACCAATTATTTGCATCGTTTGCGATTGCCAGCAATTTATAACTTTTCTCAAAAATTCGATCAGCTTTGGTTGCAACCGATTCTCGATTTTTCGATTCCTCCCGATCGCGCATTTCAAGCGATTACGGCAAAAGATTTATTGAGCGATAACTTTGATATTAGTTCTCTATCAACTCATCCGATTGTGATCATTGCCCCAGGAGGATATCGACAGGCAGGAGTTGATCGCGAAGGACAGGATAATTTCTCAGTACCGATGGCGATCGCTTATTGGCGGAATAAATATCCTGCGATCGCTACGGTTCCCCATGCGTTTGTCGGTGCGGAAGCCCATGCCTACACGGTGCATCATTTCCGATCGCGACATCTTGTTGTTCCCATTCCCGATGTGTGGATGATGGCGATCGCTTTGATTTTAGGTCGAGCTACGGCTCTGATCTATTTACAGCGCGATCGGCGTGGAACTTATTGGGTGATCGGTTTAGTCATCGCTAATTCAATCTATGCTGTGGCAAGTTGGCAATGGTATATTTCAGGCTTAGTTTTATTGCCTTGGTTGCTGCCTTCATTGACCTTTTGGATCTGTGTTTTAACTGTTTTGAGGAGAAAGTCTCATGGTGCGCGTTAATTGGTGTTGTGGAATATTGGCGGCGATCGCGATCGGGCAAGGAGTGGTTCCTATGGAAACGATCCAAGCCTCTCCTTGGAACAGTATTTTAGAAAGCTTTTCGCGCCGTCCGAAGCCTCCTCTTGGTGGGCGTAGTGAGTTTTGTGTAATTTCTCCGCGCCGCCTTCCTGATGGGATTGAGCGTATTTCGGGCGATCGCTTATTATTTGTTTGGAATGGGATGATCTCTAAAATTGAGGTTCATGCTGAGGGTGTTGATGAGCCGCTATGGAGTCAGGTTGTTAAACTAGATGCTCGTCAGGCAAAGTATACTGGTTCTCCTTTGATTGCAGGGGCGCGTTATGAATGGTGGATTTTTAATCGCTTTGCAGTGAATGAAACTAAGCCATCGTTGCGGGTTCCCTTTCAAGTTATCGAGCCATTGGAACGCGATCGCGTGGCTTTAGAGTTCTCGGAGCTAAATGCCCAAATGAGATCTACGAAGAAATGGGTGAGTGCGGAGGAATGGTCGAGAAGGCGATCGCAGTATTTTATTTCGCAAGGGCTATTTGTAGATGCGATGCGGGAGATTCTATCGGTGCAGCGTCCGTCTCAGGAGTTGAGAACTATTTGGCAGCAGATTCCTGTTGATTTGTGTAAAAGAGGATAAATCTTGATAGATCATTTGTGGGTATGAAAACTGCATATGGTCGGTGGCGTGAGATGTATGTAAAATCGTAAGTACGCAGATCGGAGATATGACTATGAATCTAGATTCTCGCAAAGGTGGTATTAGGGCTTCGCGGTTTTATGCGTTGGTGTTTGTGGCCTTGACTGGGATTGTGGGCATGGTGTCGCCACCTGATTTGGGTTTGATGACGGTGCAGGCTCAGACAACTCAAGTCCGCAAAGCTGAGGCGGAGCGACTGTTGCAGCAAGGAGTACAGTTATATCGGGCTAGTCGCTATCGAGAAGCAATTTCAGCATTTGAGTCCTCTCTAAACAGCTATCGCGAGATCAAGGATCGCAATGGTGAAATAGAGTCTCTCAATAACTTAGGAGATGTATACAGCAATCTTGGAGAGTTCCTGAAAGCACTTGATTTCTATAGGCAATCTCTAGTAATTACTAGACAAATCGTCGATCGCAAGGGTGAAGCAAGGTCTCTCAATAATTTAGGAATTTTATACAATAATCGCAGTCAGCACCAAGACGCAATTGATTTTTATCGGCAGTCTTTAGCAATTACACAGCAAATAGGCGATCGCAAGGGTGAGGCAGCCTCTCTCAATAATTTTGGACTTGCATACAAAAATCTCGGAAAGTCCCAGAGAGCGATTGAATACTATCAGCAAGCCTTAGCAATTACACAGCAAATCGTTGATCGCAAGGGTGAAGCAGTCTCTCTCAATAATTTAGGCGAAGTATACAGAAGTCTCAGAGAATACCAGAAGGCGATTGAATACTATCAGCAAGCCTTACCAATCTTTAAGCAAATAGGAGATCGCAATAGTGAAGCAATCTCTCTCAATAATTTAGGTGAAGCATACAGCAGTCTCAGAGAGTACCAGAAAGCGGTTGAATACTATCAGCAAGCCTTACCGATTTTTAAGCAAATCGGTGACCTGCATGGTGAAGCAAAGTCTCTCAGGAATTTAGGTGACGCATACGGCTACCTTGGGCAGTACTACCAGAAGGGGGGAGATTTCTATCAGCAAGCCTCAGCAATTGACAAGAAAATAGATGATCGCATGGATAAAGCAAGGGAGCAAACCTATGACTATTCACGTGAAGTATGGCTTAGATGGTTCAGGGATGATTATGTCAAAGAAGAATTGCGTAAGATATATGATGATGGCGGCTCTGAGTATCGAAAAAAACGCAAGGATCGCTTACTAGATCTAGGGAAAGTAGGTTACACAGGTTGTAGAGCAGGCAGTTTTGTAACTAATGCGGAAACAGAACAAGCTCTTCGAGAAATGATTGCGATTCGCAGGGAGTTTGGAGATAAAAGAGGAGAAATATCAGACTTTATTGGTATTGCTATGACCTACGCTCAAAGAATGCGGCATAGAGAAGCTATAGAGAACTTGAAAATAGCTATTGAATTAGCACGCTCATTGGGAGATGTCAGAATTGAATATGAAACATTAACGGCTGAAATAGAACCTATTGATATTTTAAAAGGACGCACACCAATAAGTGTATATGAGTATTTAATCAGGCGTGATTCTTCTTTTGACTGGATTGAAGCACGTCTTGAGTATTTGGACGAGAAACTTAACCAACTCAAACTAAGTGGCATTGCAGTACCAGACCGCAGATATTACATCTATATCATTAAGGCTATTGGTGAGAATATTGGTGACAGCTATTCATCCAGAAAAGCTTATCTCAAAGCTATAGAATCCTATACTAAAACCATAAAGCGAGTTTCTGATTTATCAGATAGAGAGCAAGTTTTAAATTTTTATGAGACCATAGCTCAGCTTCACCTTAAAATAGCTTTGTTATATAAGACTATGGGAAATCAATCTCAGGCTGATGATGCTCTCAATAATGCGTTGGACTATTATTCCAGACTTGGCATTGATAGAGAATATAACAATTTATCGACTGCTGAGTTTTTGACAAAGGCGGCAGCAATAACTCCAACTAATAGATGGGGGAACCTTACCACACTTGCAATTGCAAAAAGTTCAGAGGAGTTAATACAAAGGGTTATTAAAGCTCGGATAGCAAAAGGTAACAAAAGTTATGAGTATTATAATTTTGCAGGTGTGGGTGATGCATACAACAGTGTTGCAGATTACAAGATGGCTATTCAATATTATGAACAAGCGATCAAAAGGGAAACTGAGTCAAAGTTATCGCGAAAAGAAATCGATAATGGGCAGCGCATGAAAATTTATCGTAAGCTGGCTAGGGCTTACGCAGGTATTGGGGATGTGTCCACAAGTTTAAAATATTATTTGTTGGCTTATGAGAACTATTTAATACTTTATGAACAAACAAATCGTAAATTAAATGAATACCGCAAACGTGATAAACGTTGGGCAGAGCGTAGGGCAGAGTTTTACAGAATCATGGGGAATCAGCCTGATTATTTATCTTCTTTTTCTAATTCTGGTGATGTAGGATTGCTAGTAGAGATTGGCAATCTTTACAAACAAAGAGGCGAGACCGACAAAGCCATAACCTTTTATACCAAAGCCCAAAATATACTTGACAACTCTTTAACTGATTATGGTTGTTGGGGTGGTGGTACTCCGACAGCTTCAATCCTTTCTGATGAGGATGACCTTGGCAAATTACTTGCTGACACTTCCAAAGAACGGAAACCAGAAATAACAAATCAAGACTCTAAGAAATAGTCAATACTAAAAAGTAAACATTGAAAAAAAGTAAGGCTTACATTATGCAAAAGGGATTGCTTTTGATATTGGGTTTGGCGGTAGGTAGTTTAGTAATAGGCATCTATCCTACAGAGTTTGCCTCAGCGCAGCGATCGCCCATTGAAGTCAAATTGCGACAGTTGCCCCCTACTCTTTACTCTTATTCAGAGGAGGAGAGAAATAGGATAGGGGAGGAGATAATTAGGATATACGACGATCGCGGCTCTGAGGATCGGCAAAGACGAAGAAAGCGCTTATACGATCTAAGTAGAGTAGGCTACTCAGGTGGATTACGTGGGTATGTAAGTCGGTTAGAAGCAGAACAATCTCTTCGGCAAATGATTCCAATCCGCAAAGAATTTGGAGATCGGCGAGGTGAAATATCGGATTTTATGCGTATTGCTACGATTTATTCTCAAAGAATGCGGCATAGAGAAGCGGTAGAGAATTTTAAAATAGCTATTGAATTAGCCCGTTCAAATGGCGATCTCAGAATGGAATATCAAGTACTGATCAGAGAAATAGGAGCAGGTGATCTTTTTGAAGGGATAGTACCAATTCCTGTATGTGTGTACTTAATTAGACGTGATTCATCTTTTGATTGGATTCCAGCACGTCTTGAATATTTAAAAGAGAAACTAAATTTATCATCTCCAGATCCTTTGTTATTGGAAGAGATAGGCGGTAGCTATTCAGCTAGAAAAGAATATCTAAAAGCAATCGAAGGATATAAGAAGAATATCTACGGGCTGAACAGTTTACTAAATAAAGGGGAAAAATGCTATCTCTGTGATTTTAGTAGCATAGCTGCAATTCAGCTTAAGATGGGTTTGTTATACAGACTTATAGGAAAGGAGGTTGAGGCTGAAGATGCTTTTAATAATTCGCTAGATTCTTATTCTAAGATTGGAATTAATCGAGATTATAGTAATTTGTTAACTACTGCATCTATAGTGAAAGCAAGAGCAGATGAACGTGAAATTTGGGATAACATCACAACATTAGCAATAGCTAAAAAGTCGGATCAGCTAATTTCAAAAGTCATTCAAGCTCGAATAACTAGATATAATACAAGAGGGTATTTTGTACTTAAAGACATTGGTGATGCTTACAGTAGAGTTGGTGACTACAAAACAGCTATTAATTACTACGAGCAATCCCTAAAGAGTCGTAGTGAGAGAGAAATTAATTATCGAGACAGTCCTGAACTTGCTTTGGCTAGAGCTTATGCCAATACTGGGGATAAAGAAGCAAGCTTAAAATACTATTTGCTAGTTTATAATAACTATTATTTACAAAGACCTATATTTGTTGATCATTTTTCTGCTAGTGAGTTTGCTCAAAAGACAAGAACAGAACTATATGAGATAATTGGTAAAAAGCCAACCAATTTAGCTGATGGATATGGGTCATTGCTGTTACTAGAGTTTGGAAATTTTTACAAAAAGATTGGAGAAGCAGACAAGGCTATAAACCTATATAAGCAAGCTGCTGATAAACTTGATAACTCTTTATTTGTATACGGTGGTTGGGGTGGCGGTTCACCTCAAGCCTCTATTCTTTCTGATGAGGATGATGTTGGCAAACTAATTACTGAGACATCAAAAGATCGCAAGACCGAAACAACTAATCAAGACTCTAAGAAATAGTCAATACTAAAAAGTAAACATTGTAAAAAAGTAAGACTTACATTATGCAAAAGGGATTGCTTTTGATATTGGGTTTGGCGGTAGGTAGTTTAGTAATAGGCATCTATCCTACAGAGTTTGCCTCAGCGCAGCGATCGACTAGTACAACTTATGACGATCGTGACTCTGAGTATCGGAAAAAGCGCAAGGATCGCTTACTCGATCTAATGAAAGTAGGGTACTACTCAGTTGGCAGAGGCTCTGGCTTTGTAACTAATGCCGAAAGGGAACAAGCTCTTCGAGAAATGCTTGCGATTCGTAGAGAGTTTGGAGATAAAAGAGGAGAAATATCAGATCTAATTGGTATTGCTGAGACCTATGCTCAAAGAATGCGTCATAGAGAAGCTATAGAGAACTTGAAAATAGCTATTGAATTAGCGCGTGCATTGGGAGATGTCAGGATTGAATATGAAACATTAGCGGCTCTGATAGAACCTATCGATATTTTAAAGGGACGCACACCAATAAGTGTATATGAGTATTTAATCAGGCGTGATTCTTCTTTTGATTGGATTGAAGCACGTTTTGAGTACTTGGATGGTAATTGCTCAACGTAGGAAAATTGACAAAAAGGCAAAAGCTGATAAATTAAAGAAATGAAGGAACTACCCAACCTAAAAGACCTAACAGACGAGGCAAAA
>NZ_JACJQY010000065.1 GCF_014696925.1 Phormidium tenue FACHB-1050
TCTCTGTCTCAAGTTCTTCGCTGTAATAACCCAAAATTATTCCTTTTCTTTCTTTGTCTGAGATTATCCTAATTTGCACAAGTTATTTGTTTTTCATTCCTAACTCTGCTAAACCGAGATAAGTAATTTTTGGTGGCTCGATCGCAAATCGACATGGTAATACCTTCACACCTTTAGCGATCGCCTCTTTTAAAAGCCTTGCATATTCGGGATCAGCTTCTGCACCTGCCGCAAAGCGATCGCAATCTCCACGATTGATAAAAAAGATTAAAGCAGCAGATGTATCTTCTGTAAGTACCGACATTAACTCGCGAATATGCTTTTGACCCCGCGTTGTTACTGTGTCAGGAAATAACGCCAAACTTCCCATACACCAAGTTGTGTTTTTAACTTCTACATAGGTCTTTTGGGAAGAATCTTCTCCATTAGTCAATAAGAAATCAATACGGCTTTTTTCGTTGCCATAGGATACTTCGCCTTTGACGGTGTTATATGGCTCTAATTCTGGTAATAAATGGCGATCGAGCATATGACCAATCACGCGATTGGGAAGACTTGTATTTATGCCAATCCATTGTTCATCTAGATAAATTGCCTCCCAGCTATAGGCTAATTTGCGTTTAGGACTAGGATGATGGGAAACTAAAACAGGACTTCCTAATTTACATACCCCTGTCATTGGTCCCGTGTTCGCACAATGCGCGGTAATTACTTCACCATTCTCTAATTCTATATCTGCAAAAAAACGTTTGTAGCGGCTGACGAGACGACCTGTGATTAGATCAGGGTAAGTATAGACTTGTGACATTTTAAGTTTAGTATGGACAGCGAAAAGCGCTGCTCATATTAACATGAAGGGAAAGTCATTAAGACAAGTTATCCTATGAGAATCAAACGCAAGTTGCATTATCCCCTAATTAAGTTAGAGCAGCGTGATGGAGTACTTCAAGTTGTTGGTGGAAATTCTTGGTATTCTTATTTGCGTGATCCATATCACCTATTGTTAACAATTCCTTGGATCGGATTTTTTGCGATTGTAATGGTCTTCGATATATTTCTCAATGCCGTTTTTGCAATTCTCTATTTACTCGATGCGAATGCGATCGCAGGTGTGAAGGAAGTAGGATTTTTGGAGGCTTTTTTCTTTAGTGTGCAAACACTTGCTTCCATTGGCTATGGAGTAATGAATCCTCAAACACTATATGCCAATCTGCTCGTCACCTTAGAATCAATTACTAGTTTGATGTTATTTGCAGTGATCACAGGAATAGCCTACACTAGGTTTGCCAAATCTGCTTCCCGTGTGATGTTTAGTCGGGTTGCTACAATTCACAATTACAATGGCATTCCCACGCTGATGTTTCGCACAGCTAACGAAAGGAAAAACAACATTCTCGAAGCAAAATTGAGTGTTTACCTAATGATCGATGAAGTAACTGCGGAAGGTCAGATGATGCGGCGGTTGCATGAGTTGAAACTAACTCGCGATCATTCTCCTGTCTTTTTACTGTCATGGACAGTGATGCATACTATCAATGAGAGTAGTCCACTGTATGGATTGTCAATGGAAACAATGGAAAGATTACATGCTCAGATTCTTGTATCTCTGACTGGTGTCGATGAAACGATCGAAGGTACGCTTCATGCTCGACATATGTATGCTACTCGAAATATCTTATTCGATCGCCGTTTTGTGGATGTGATTTCTATGGGAAATGATGGGCATCGCTATCTTGATTACACGCACTTCCATGAAACAGTTGCAATTTAATAATATTATTCTTTTTAATTTCTAATATCAATTCACGAAAGTGTGACAACATTTTTGTGAAGCAAAAAACAAACCCATTAAGGTTTTTTAAATTAAGAAATAGCGTAGCCATTTCTTAATTTGGGATAAAACTACAGTAAAGGCTATTTCTAGCAGCAAAGGATGTTAGCACTTATGAATTCTGCACGAAAGACGTTTGGCTTGATTGCTTTAACTTTGATTGCCCTGCTCTCGTCCCTCTTGATCAAAAGTTGTACTTTAGGTGGAGAGGTTGCCTTAAAGCCATTTAAAGTAGGTATGAATAGTTGGCCGGGTTATGCGATCGCCCTTTACGCGAAGGAAGCGGGACTCTTTAAAAAGCGAGGCTTAGATGTGGAATTCGTGCGCTTTACCAACCAACAGGATAATATTCGAGCCACGATGCGTGGATCGCAGGATGCTAGCTTTGTACCGCTGTGGGAAGTTATGCAAGTTGATCCTGCGGGAGATAAACCTGTAGTAATGATGGTAGTTGATATTTCGGCTGGCTCCGATGGGATCGCCGCAAGTGCGGCTATCAAAACACCTAAAGATCTTAGGGGGCAAAAAGTAAGTACTAAACTTGGTACAGTTACACATTTAATTTTGCTAGAAGCTCTCAAATCCAACCAACTGAAACCCACCGACGTAGAAATTGTTGATGCCTCCAATGATCGTGGGGCTGAACTTTTAAAGAAAGGTGAAGTTAGTGCGGCGGTAATGTGGGAACCATTGTTGAGCAATACTGCCAAAGCCGTCGGTGGAAAAGTCATTCACACTACAGCCGATGTGGATAGTATTGTGATTGATACCTTGGCTTCGCGTTCCAGTGTTGTCAATTCTAAGCAAGATGAATTAGTAAGCTTTATTGAGACTTGGTTTGATACGATTCAGGCGGTTGAGACCAAACCACAAGAGGTGTTTACCTCCGTTGCGAAACAGACTAAGCAGACTGTCGAAGCATTTACTGAAGACTATAAAGGCTTAAAGAAAGGTGATATTGCCATGAATAATCGGATGTTTACGGGTGGACGGTTGCAAGAAGCCTCAAAATTAACCAGCGAACTTTTGCGTGAAGATCCTCGGCATGGACGCATCATTCGAGACGATGTGGAAATTAATGCTGTCCCTCTAAATAAGGCGATCGCAAATTGGAAAGCCTGACAAAATTACATGATCAATCATCAATAAAAACTTATAGCAATAAAGATAGCAATAAAGAAAGTCGTGAAAAAGCAGTTGCCAATTTCTAAACGAAATCTAGCGCAAAAGTTGTTGATTGGGTTTGGTTTATCCTTAGTCACGATTGGTCTAGGGACATTATGGGTAACTTACACTTCCATACGACAAGACCTAGAGCGGCAAGTACAACAACGAGCTGAATCAATTACGCGCGGTTTAGAATTTGCGACGGAAGGATTGATTGAAATTAAAGATACGGTTTTGCTAGGACGCATTGTCCAAAACTATGCCACTTTGCCAACCGTAGTGGAAGTTTCAATAGTCGATCCTGATGGGATGGCGATCGCCCATAGTCAAAATCTAGAAACGGGTAAACGTTATGCAGATATGCGACCTTCTTTAACCATGGCGGTCAATCGAGCCTCGCAAACGGGAGAATCAGAACATTTCCGCACCTTCTTAAATGGTAAATCTGTAGTAATCGAGATTTTACCTTTTAGTAGTTTGCTATTTGGAAAAGTGGGAAAACGGGGTGTGGCGATCGCGATCATGGATCTTGAAAAAATGGAACAAGAAACATGGCGTAGTTTTCTATCTTCTACGCTAACGATGGCGCTAGGCACAGGTATAATTTTACTTTTCCTTGGTTGGCTGATCCAGCAACTAGTACTTCGCCCTCTAGCCCATCTCAATCAAGCAATCACTCAAAGCACCCAAACCGAAGACTTTGTACTACCAGCTTTGCCCAATGATGAAATTGGCTTTTTAGGCAATAACTTTGCGGCGGTATTTGGGCAATTGAAAGCTTACAAACAAATGGAGCTAGAGATTGTAGAAATAGAACTCCGTGAGAAGAGTCGATATCTAGATGCAGTATTACTCAATTTACAGGATATGAAATATGCCCTCGATCGCAGTGCCATTGTGGCGATCACCGATATTAGAGGCGAAATCACCTATGTAAATGATAAATTTTGTGAAGCTTCTAAATATAGCCGTGAAGAATTAATTGGACAGAATCATAGCCTCCTCAATTCTGGACATCACTCTCCAGAATTTTTTGCGGGGATGTGGGCAGAGATTGCTAGTGGTCAAAATTGGCGATCCGATATTCGCAACCGTAGCAAGGACGGTACTCTTTTTTGGGTTGATACAACTATCGTCCCCTTACTCAATTTACAAGGTATTCCCTATCAGTTCTTGGCAATTAGCCAAGATATTAGCGAGCGCAAACGAACCGAACAGGAAATGCGGTTATTGACGGAGAGATTAGAAATAAATAACCGTGAATTGCAAGACTTCGCCTATGTAGCATCCCATGACTTGCAGGAGCCTCTCCGCAAAATTCAAGCTTTTGGCGATCGCCTCAAAACCACCAATGGAGATGTGATCAATGAAAAAGGAAAAGATTATCTAGCCCGAATGCTCAATGCTGCTAGTCGAGCGCAAGTGTTGATCAATGATTTATTAACATTTTCACGGGTAACAACCAAAGCTAAAGATTTTGCCTCCATTGATCTAAATGAAATATTAGAAGGTGTGCTTTCTGATCTAGAGGTGCAGATTGAGCGGACTGCGGCAACTGTTGAGTTTGATCCTCTACCCAAGATCGAAGCTGACCCCAGTCAAATGCGGCAATTGCTCCAAAACCTGATTACTAATGCGATCAAGTTCCGTAAAGAAAATGTGGCTCCGATCGTCCAGATTCGTGTTAACCCAATTCACCAAGACGACAGGGCTGCTTACGAGATTCGGGTTATCGATAATGGGATCGGACTAGAACAAAAATATAGCGATCGCATTTTCCAAATGTTTCAACGCCTCCACGGACGCAATGCCTATGAAGGTACAGGAATTGGGCTAGCGATTTGCCGAAAAATCGTGGAACGGCATGGTGGTATGATCGCAGTCGAGAGCCAAATCGACCAAGGCGCAACCTTTATTCTTACCCTACCCCTCAAACAAGCCACAATAGAAGATTATGACTAAAAAAGGAAAAGCAGTCACGATTTTGGTTGCTGAAGATGACGAAGATGATCGAATGCTGATGCAGGATGCATTAGAAGAAAATCGTCTCGCCAACGATCTCCACTTTGTTGGTGATGGGGAAGAATTGATGGATTATTTACAGCATCGCGGACAGTATAGTGATCCCAAAACGGCACCTCGCCCCAGTTTAATTTTATTAGATTTAAATATGCCTCGCAAAGATGGACGGGAAGCCCTAAAAGAAATCAAATCCGATCCCGCGCTCAGACAAATTCCTGTAGTAGTGCTGACCACATCTAAAGCCGAAGAGGATATCCTGCGAACCTACGATCTCGGTGTTAGTTCCTTTATTGCCAAACCTGTGATCTTTGAGTCAATGGTACAAATTATTAAGGCTCTGGGTAAATATTGGTTTGAGATTGTGGAACTGCCCGAAAAAAACTAGCGATAGCAAAGGTGCAGCGCAAAGAGCTGCACCTTTGCTTAACTAATGTTACGTGGAAGTCTCTAAGACCCTCACCCCTAGCCCCTCTCCCGCAGGAGAGGGGAAAAAGAAATTAGTCTTGCTCCCCCTCTCCTGCGGGAGAGGGGGCTGGGGGGTGAGGGTTACGCGTAACATCAGTTACTTAATTCACGAAAGAGTGGCAACACTTTTACGAATTAAAAACCAAACCCAGTAAGGGTTTTCAAAACACAAAATGGCTACGCCATTTTGTGTTTTGGTACAATTCGATAATCATCAACAATCATGGCGCGAGAATCATGGCACGAGAAAAGTGCAAAGTTTTACTAGTAGATGATGATGAAGATGACTACATTGTTACTCGTGACTTTTTGAGCGAGGCTGAGCAGTTTGATTTTCAGCTTGACTGGGTGGACAATTTTCAATCAGGGCTACAAGAAATTGCCAAGAATCAGCATGATGTCTATCTGCTCGATTATCGGCTTGGTAAAGAGAATGGGCTGGATTTGCTACAAGCTGCGGTCAAAAATGGTTGTGCTAAGCCAATTGTGCTGCTAACAGGACTTGGCGATCACGAAATTGACCAACAAGCGATGAAAAGTGGCGCATCAGACTATCTTGAGAAAGGACAGATGCTCAGTACGATTTTATTGGAGCGGGCTATTCTTCATGCAATTGACCGCAAACAGTTTGAAAATCGCCAACTAGAACTAATGTCTGAACTTGCTATCGCCAATCAAGAACTTAAAGACTTTGCCTACATTGTCTCCCACGATCTTAAGGCTCCTCTGCGGGGTATTGCCTCAATCGCCAACTGGTTAGAGCAAGACTATGGCGATCGCTTTGATCCCGATGGACATGAGATGTTGCTACTGTTGGGCGGAAGGGTACGACGGATGAGCGACCTTATCGATGGGATATTGCGATATTCTCGTGTGGGTAGACTTAAAGAAGAGAAAAGTGCAGTCAACCTTCAGGTTTTGCTTACAGAAGTGATCGATATGATTGCCTTTCCGTCAGGTATTGAGATCGCGATCGAAACTGAGTTGCCCACATTATTTGTAGGATACACGCAAATGCAACAGGTATTTCAGAACTTATTGAGTAATGCCGTGAAGTATATGGGGAAACCAGAAGGGAAAATTCGACTTGGTCACACCGACCAAAATAGCTACTGGCAATTTTATGTTAGTGATACGGGGATCGGGATTGAGGCAAGGTATTTTGACAAGATTTTTCAGATCTTTCAAACATTGACAAAGCAAGAATCAAATGAAAGTACAGGTGTGGGATTAGCGATCGTCAAAAAAATCGTCGAAATCTATGGTGGTAAAATTTGGATCACTTCGGAAATTGGTCAAGGTAGCACGTTCTTCTTTACCATGCCCAAATCAGTTGAGATCATTGAGGACAAAAAACAATGAGAAGTTGCGATCCAATTTTATTAGTAGAAGATGATCTCATTGATATCATGACCCTCAAAAGGGGGTTGAAAGAAATTCACGCTTATAACCCGCTTCATGTTAGTAATGATGGTGAAGCTGCCTTAGCTTTTTTACGTGATCCTCAACAACCTGAGCCTGCACTCATTTTTCTCGACCTGAATATGCCTCGTATGAATGGGTTGGAATTTCTGAATATCATCAAAAATGACCCCCACTGGCGGATTATTCCTGTCGTTATCTTTACAACTTCGCAAGAAGCACAAGATCGTCTAGCAAGTTTTGAGTTAGGGGTCGCGGGATATATTGTCAAACCATTAAGCTATCCAGACTTTGTGGAGCAACTGAAAGTAATATATCAATACTGGTGCTTGAGCGAATCTCCCTACACAATTTCGTAAGTTTACTGTCTGGATATCTTATGTATCAATCATTAGGATCAGTCTAAAATGGCTCCCATTAATCCCACTAACTCACCAAACCCACAAGCAATCAGAGTTCTCCTTGTGGAAGATGATCGGATCGATTATCTCGCCTTTGTTCGATTTGTTAAGCAAGGAGACTTGCCCTATGACTATGCTTTAGCCCAGTCTCTGGCTGAAGCCAAAGATATTTTAGCGGCTCAATCGTTTGATATTGCGATCCTAGACTACTTATTGGGTGATGGGACATCGTTTGAACTATTTGATATTCTCAAATCTCAAAATTGTCCATTTATCATTGCCACTGGCACGGGGGATGAAGAAACTGCGGCGAGATTAATGAACGAAGGTGCGTATGATTACCTGATTAAAGACCCCGATCTAAAATATCTCAAAATTTTACCTGCCACTGTATCCAAAGTTCTTGCCCGCAAGCAATCAGAGGAGCAGATCCGTATCCTCAATCATGCCATGCAGAGTGCAAAAGATAGCATTTATATCGCTGACTTAGAAGGAAAACTACTATATATTAACGACTCTCTCAAACAAATTTGTAACCTTGATGGCAAAGACCTCATAGGACTACCCATAAAGCTTTTGGGACAACCACACCTACAACCACGCGTAAGCGATCCATGTATAGGCAAGAACTGTGCGATCGAGTCAGAGATCTCAATGCGAAGGTTAAATGGAAGTCTATTCCCAGCATTACTATCGGAATCTTTTATTCAAGATGGAGAGAAACGGATTAGGGTGGGCTTGATTCGGGATATTACCGATCGCAAAGCTGCTGAGGTTGCTTTAGCGCGAGCTAAAGAAGAAGCAGAATTGGCTAACAGAGCTAAGAGCGAATTCCTTGCCAATATGAGTCATGAAATTCGCACACCCATGAATGGGGTACTGGGAATGACTCAATTGCTTGCCATGACTGAGCTAAACGAGGAGCAACAAGACTTACTACAAACAATTCAATTTAGCAATGAGTCTCTTTTGACTTTAATTAATGACATTCTCGACTTTTCTAAAATTGAAGCGGGAATGCTGGAGTTAGAGGAACAATCATTTGTCCTAGAAGACAATTTAAAATCTGTATGCAATCTCCTCAATGTACAAGCTCAAAGTAAAGAGATAAAACTCAGCTACCAGATCAGTGCAGATGTTTCTCAGATTCTGATGGGAGACAGTTCTCGCCTGCGTCAAATCTTGCTAAATCTTGTTGGTAATGCGATTAAATTCACCCAGCAAGGTAGCGTTACGATCTCTGTTAAGAGTCGAGTGATTTCTGATGATGGTGAACAGAAAAAGTGCGAATTGCTCTTAGCGATCGCTGATACAGGTATTGGCATTGAGCGCGATCGCCTAGACAAATTATTTCAACCTTTCACCCAAGCCGATGCTTCGATTAGTCGCAAATATGGTGGTACTGGGCTGGGGCTAGCCATTTGTAAGCGCTTGGTTGAGATTATGGAAGGTAAGATTTGGGTGGAGAGTCTGGGAAATATTGGGGGAAATCCTCCTTTAAACTGGATTTCGCCTAGAAGCTTCAATTCTACGAAAGGTTCAGTCTTCTATTTCACAGTCTTAATGAAGGACTCGGAAAAACTACCACCAGATTCTCCCTATCTGAATGCAAAATTAGCGATCGCTACTGCCGAGAAGTCATCTTTACGGATTTTGGTTGCTGAAGATAATCCAGTAAATCAAAAATTGGCAATCTTTATGTTCAAAAAGCTTGGTTGTAATATAGACATAGCCAACAATGGAGTAGAAGTTTTAGATAAGCTAAATCACAAGGTCTATGATGTAATTTTTATGGATATGCAAATGCCTGAGATGGATGGAGTTGAGGCGACCCAAAGGATTCGCCTTAATTGCGATCCTCAACCTTGGATTATTGCCATGACGGCTCATGCTGTAGGTGAGGCTCGGGAAACTTGCTTACAGGCTGGAATGAATGACTACATCAGTAAACCAATTCGGATTGAAGAGCTTACAACAGTGTTGCTCAGGGCAAAATAACTTTCTCTAAGCATATAATACCAATTTCCGAAAGTGTGGCTACACTTTCGCAGCAATTCTCATTATGTAACCGATTTTGGTGTTTCCAGCGCCTTCGGCGCTGGAAACACCAAAATCGGTTTTTTGAAAGCCCGCCGTTGGCGAGCTTTCAAAAAACCGATTTTTATAATTAGAATTGCTGACACTTTCGGAAATTAAAAACTAAACCCAGCATAGGTTTTAAAAATACAAAATGGCGTAGCCATTTTGTGATTTGTGGAAGCGTACCCCTTCGGGGTGCGCTTCCACAAATCATTTAGGATTGCTATATAACTATAAATCGCGAACCTCTGCTAAGATATAAGCCTACAGTGTCTGCTCCCAGTCATTGATACTGTTGACACGTTATACAATTCTGTCTCTGATCCGTCTGACACCAATTTCAAAAAATAGTAAATCCACTTTTTTTGAAGCTTTAAAATCCCTCTGGGTAAGGTTTTAGATTCTTAGGAATGTCACAAAACTCTAAGAATTGGTACGACTACAAATGGCAACGCTAACAGCGACAGACCGATAAAAAATTTGGAGTTCTATGTCTTCTTCCTCAATTACATTGCCTGTAAAGAAATCTTCTGTACCTCACAAATCTTCTACCCCCATCGCCTCAGCACAGGGTTTCTCAGCATTAGGTTTATCTGAGCAAATTGTCCGTGCGGTCGCAGCTCGTGGTTATACCAATCCCACGCCAATTCAGTCCCAAGCGATCCCCGTCGTTCTCTCAGGTCGCGATCTATTAGCAGGCGCTCAAACTGGTACGGGCAAAACCGCAGGATTCACCCTGCCCATTTTGCATTTACTATCTAACAAAGTCGTCAAGCGATCGGCTACGGGGAAAATTCCGATCCGCGCCCTAATCCTCACGCCCACCCGTGAACTCGCCGCCCAAGTCGAAGAAAGCGTACAAACCTATGGTCGTCATCTGCCTCTCACCTCAATGGTGATCTATGGCGGTGTAAATATTAATCCCCAAATTAATCGCCTTAGAGGTGGTGTCGAAATCTTGGTGGCAACCCCTGGACGCTTGCTCGACCATGTGCAGCAGGGGCGATTAGACTTGTCGCAAGTTGAAGTTTTGGTATTAGATGAAGCCGATCGCATGTTGGACATGGGCTTCATTCGGGATATCAAGCGAATTTTGGCATTATTGCCAAAACAACGCCAAAACCTCTTGTTTTCGGCAACTTTCTCCAATGAGATTAAAGCCTTTGCTAGTACTTTACTCAATCAACCAGTGATGGTGGAAGTGGCAAGCCAAAATGCTACTGCCGATTTAGTAACGCAAAGAGTCTTTCCTGTCGATCGCGATCGCAAGCGGGATCTGCTCACCCATTTAATCAAGACTCACAACTGGTATCAGGTATTGGTGTTTACCCGCACCAAGCATGGAGCCGATCGCCTAGTCAAGCAATTGCACCAAGATGACATTGTGGCGATGGCAATTCATGGCAATAAGAGTCAAGCCGCCCGTACTCGCGCCCTTGGCAAATTTAAAGATGGCAGTTTACAAGTCTTAGTAGCGACAGATATCGCCGCACGAGGTTTGGATATTAGCGAACTGCCCCATGTAGTTAACTACGAGTTGCCGAACGTGCCAGAGGACTATGTACATCGGATCGGACGCACGGGACGTGCTGGTTCTGCGGGTGAAGCTATTTCACTTGTATGTGTGGATGAGCGCAAGTTTCTCTCAGATATCGAGAAATTGATCAAGCGATCGCTACCTCAAGAAATCATTACTGGTTTCGAGCCTGATCCCCGCGCTAAGCCTGAACCAATTCAGGTTGGACAGCGACAAAAGCATCAGCCTCGACGGGGTGGACATAGCGATCGTAATCCAATTGCAAAACCATCGAATTCGTCTGGGGCTAGCAAATCTTCTGCTAAACCACAACCAAGAAGTCAATCAGGCAAAAGCAATTCTCAAGCTGTGGCTCAACCCGTAAGATCTGAACGTGGAGACTCACATCACAACCGTAATCGTTAGATATCGCGATTTTCCATAATGAAAGCGAAAGGGGGACGCGAAGCGTCCCTCTTTCGCTTTCATTGTTATATTATATAAGTCTTAGCAAGACTAAAACATGGATGCTTTATGGGAATGCGCCTTTGCCTCGAATTGATCGCAACCTCGATTCAGCAACTGCATCAGCTAGAGCATATTGCAGTATCACCCGTATCATCTTCTGAGGAAATCGAGACGAGAAATCTCAATCTAGAAGATGCTGTTAATATTTTGCAAGCTAGCTTAACAGAACTCGAAGTTTGTCAGCGATCGCTTGCAGGAGAACTAGATAAATATCGCGAACTATTTGATTTTGCCCCCGATGGCTATTTTGTCACTGATGCTAATGGTGACATCTCTGAAGCCAATCGAGCCGCTACATTGATGTTTGGTTCACAGCCAATTGGTCAAAACTTAGAAAACTTTGTCTATCCTTCCTACAAAGAGCAATTTCAAATATTATTGGGTCAACTCCAACGCGGTCAAAATATCAAGAGTTTGGACTTTCGGATGCAGTTTCCGACAGGACAACCCTTTGACGCTAGTTTTACAATTATCAGTATTCGCACTCCCTTAGATGGGCGAGTAACTGGGCTGCGTTGGTGGATTCAAGACATTACCCAACGCAAACAAGAAATTGATAAATTGCAGCAGTCTCATCAGCGCTTAGAAATTCGCGTTGCCGAAATGAACGCTAAACTCAACTTAATGGATCGCCAAATTCGGGTGGAGAGAGAAGAACAACGTCGTATTTCTCGAAACCTCACCCGTAACGAAGCAAAACTAAGGGCGATGATGCAATACTCTTCTGATATTGTGAACATCCTCGATATTGATACCACGATCCACTATTGTAGTCCCGCACTACTTAAGACCTTAGGTTATTTGCCTGAAGACGTGATTGGCAAAAAATTTGTGCAGTTTATCCATCCCGATGACTTACCAATTTTTCAGAATTTTCTGTCTCAATCCGTGGATACTTTATCCGTATCAACACCAATTGTGATGCGCTATCAACATATTAATGGTGATTGGATTCATTTAGAATCAGTTTGCTGTAATCTTTTACAAGATGCTAATGTCCAAGGCTTAGTGATCAATTCCCGTGACATTACAGAACGTAAGCGCACGGAAGCAGCACTTCAAGAAAGTGAACTTCGATTAGCAGCGATCGCTTCGAGTATGCCTGCAACTCTCTATCGTCTAGCGATTTCACCTGAAGGTAAAATCTCCATTCCATTTATCAGTGATGGATTAATCGATCTGGTCGGTATCTCACCAAGATATGCGATTTCTTCTCCATACCAGTTATTAGATCTGATCTATCCTGAAGATGTTGATCAATTCAAAGCTCTTATCAAAGCTGGCTTTGATAAACTTGCGACGTTTCGCCATGAATTTCGCGTGATTGCGATTTCTGGGGAAGTGAAGTGGGTACAAAATATTGCTCGCTACTACCACACAGATTCGGGCGCTGTACTTGCGGATGGAGTCTGTATTGATATAAGTGAACGGGGAGAAGCAGAATCTAGTCTCCAACGCACCAATGAACTATTACGCGCCGTGATTAAGGCTGTGCCTGTAGCGATTGATATTGTCAGTCCTGAAGGAAAAGTTTTGTTATGGAATGCGGCTGCCGAGAAACTATTTGCTTGGAATAGTTCTGCTATTGTGGGTTATCCAGTACCGAGTATTCCTGAGTCTCAAGCATTGAAGTTACAAGCAGCTATTCTGGATACGCTAGCAGGTCAACCCCTTGATGAGTTTCCCATGACTTTTCAACTGCGTGACGGAAGTTGGACGAATGTGAGTATCTCAACAGTCCTTGTTCATGATCCCCATGGCAAGATTGTAGGCGTTTTAAGAATTATTGATGAAGTAGGCGATCGCTTTTCTATTAGCTCAGATTATAGTCAGACGATTCAGCTTGAGCAAGTCCAGAACTCATCACTGCTCAGTTCTGGGACAGAGGCGATCGCTAATTATGTAACCATTAATGCCAATACACTACTTAATCAATACAAAATCGGTCAACGCAATTTTGCAGGCTTAAATTTGCGCGGTGCTTATTTTGTGGAAGCTGATTTACAGCAAGTAGATTTTAGTGGAGCCGCTCTAAATGGCAGTAATTGTAGCTATGCTAATTTTCAATCATCAAATTTGCGGGGCGCAGATCTAAGAGGTGCAAACTTCCAATATGCAGACTTACAACATGTCGATTTGCGGGGTGCTGATCTGCGGGGTACAGACTTAAGGGATGCGAATACAACAGGTGCAATTCTTGACGAGAGTAATTTGCAAGGAGCCATTTTATCGAGTGATTTGCATCAATAGTAAGCATTGTAGGGGTTTTTCAATGAGTACGCCCTATTGGAAAACCCCTACAATGCTTTAGTCTTATCGCAGACTCTATCAACAAAACAAGGAACTTAATCAAGTCCCTTGTTTTCCTAGCGAAAGGGAATAATTTCTGCTTTTAAACCAGATTGGGCAAGTTTCTGCACTAGTTGATTAGCAGTGGCGCTCTCACTATAGGCTCCTACTTGCATCACAGTTCTCCCACTACGAGATAACCGAAATGCGTCGGGAACAACCGTTTTTACCCGTTGAGTTACAGCGATGGAAGTAATTGGTACAACCACCCGATATTGGAAAGGTTTACCTGTCGTAGGATCGACTGACGTTGGCGGTAAAGCCACAACTCTAGGAGGAAGGGCTGGAGTGCTATAGTCACGCTCAATGATGATTGTTGTCGGCGCATTATTATTTGCCCTAGGATTAGTAGAAATCACTGCATTTGGTAATGCTTGGCTAGAGCTAGGTGGCTTGGCTGGTACAAATACTGTAGTTGGGGAGGGATTAGGATTGGATTGAATCGGAATAGCATTTCCTGTATTTGTAGGCGATGCAGGAATCGCAGGAAGTGGGACAGGACGGATAGAAGCGATGGGGCTAGCATTGGTAATTGGAGAACTAGATGCTCTCAAATCCAATAATCCCTTAACTTTTGATTGAGTAATTTGATTGCCTACGGCTGTTAAAGGAATAGTCGTAGCATTGTTAATATCAAATTCACGGTTATTGCGGAAAGTATTATTTCCTAGCGAAATCGTCGTGCCAAGGTCAGGACGGGGAGAGCCATTAGCACTACTGAGAACCACTAGTCCATTGCGTTGATTATCAGCGATCGCATTGCCGCGCAGCGTTGGCTGAGCTGTATTAGAAATAATAATTCCATCCACATTGCGAGAGATATTATTATTCGCTAACACAACCTGAGATTGTTGTCCAATCGACAATCCAAAGCCTGTATTCTCAAATCTATTATCACGAATTTCCCCTGTGCTTGTGCCAAGAGCCGAAATACCACTGCCTTTGTTGTTCGTAAATAGATTATTGCCGATGTAAGCATTCGCACTGCCTGTAAGGAAAATGCCATCATGAGTACTACGCACAAAGCTGTTGTTCGCAATAACCACATTGCGACTGGACTCTAACCATAGTCCATATCCTCTTGGATTGCTATTGGTGATAGTAACGCCTTCAATGCGAGAGTTAGTTGCGGCGGCGATCGCAATATTTTGACTTGCAAAAGTGGGACTGACAAAGCGACCACCGCCGCTAATGATTACATTACTTCCATTTGCACTAGGATTACCGCGTAGAATTGCACCTCTAGGAAGACGAATCGGAAAACTTTCGCCAGAGGCGGCGCTATATGTACCATTACTTAATTGAAAGATCGTTCCTTCTTGCGGATTAGCAGCGATCGCGTCAGTAATTGTTCGATAAGCCTGTGCATCAGTACCTTGTGGAGATACATAAACAATCTTTGGTTGAGCAGTCTGCGCCCAAGCAATCGAGGGTGTGGCGAGTGAGGCAAGAAAAACTATATTAATAAGACGAGGACAGGGAAACTTATTCATATTCGGACACCAACAAGATATCTAGCAAACATGTCTAACTAGACTAGCAGGAAGTTGCTTTTGTTTCATACAAAAAGAGGAGGTGCATCGCACCTCCTCTTTTAGATCTTTGATTAAGCCGAAGTTACAGGCTCTTTGGCGAGAAACTTCTCAAGCTCACTAATTGCCTCAGCGTCAACCTTCTCTTGCATCGGACAGAACTTAGGACCACACATCGAGCAGAATTCTGCGGTTTTGTAAATATCCGCAGGCAAAGTCTCATCGTGATATTCCTTAGCGCGTTCAGGATCAAGAGATAGCTCAAACTGTTTGTTCCAATCGAAGTTGTAACGTGCAGTGGATAGCTCATCATCGCGATCGCGGGCGTTAGGACGATGACGGGCAATATCGGCAGCATGAGCTGCGATCTTATAGGCAATCAAGCCATTACGCACGTCTTCGGCATTGGGCAAACCAAGGTGTTCTTTCGGAGTGACATAGCAAAGCATGGCAGTACCATACCAACCAGCCATCGCTGCACCGATCGCTGAAGTGATGTGGTCATAACCAGGGGCAATGTCAGTGACCAAGGGACCCAGCACATAGAAAGGAGCTTCGGAGCATTCTTCCATTTGCTTACGCACATTGAACTCGATCTGATCCATCGGTACATGTCCAGGACCTTCCACCATGACTTGAATATCATGTTCCCAAGCGCGACGGGTTAGCTGTCCAAGAGTTTTCAATTCTGCAAGTTGGGCTGCATCAGATGCATCATGCAAGCAACCTGGGCGAAGAGAATCGCCTAAGCTGAAGGAAACATCATGCTTCTTGAAGATTTCGATAATGTCGTTGAAGTGGGTATAGAGAGGATTTTGCTTGTGATGATGCAACATCCAACGAGCCAAAATACCACCACCACGAGAAACAATTCCCGTAAGACGGTTCTTGACAAGAGGAAGATGCTCGATCAAGATCCCTGCATGGATAGTTTGATAGTCCACACCTTGTTCAGCGTGCTTCTCAATGATATGTAGAAAATCATCTGGAGTCAGATTCTCCATTCGACCATGCACACTTTCGAGTGCTTGGTAAATGGGAACAGTACCGATAGGAACTGGTGAAGCATTAATAATCGCAGTACGGATCACATCTAAATCACCGCCACCTGTGGACAAGTCCATCACGGTATCAGCGCCATATTTGACCGATAGATGCAACTTCGCAACTTCTTCGTCAATATTAGAAGAGTTTGGTGATGCGCCAATGTTGGCATTAACTTTGCATCGGAAGGCAATACCGATGCCCATAGGTTCAAGATTAGTGTGATTCTTGTTAGCGGGAATAATTGCCCGACCTCTAGCAACCTCAGCACGTACTAATTCGACGGGAAGATTTTCATGCCATGCCACATACTGCATCTCTTCAGTGATGATGCCTTGACGAGCGCAGTGCATTTGCGTACCGCGATATTCTCCGCGCCTTGTGGGTGCAGAGTTAAGCTTTAGTCCAACTGTCATGTAAATTTCCTCAAATAATTTGCTTTCCTACGCCGATGTCAATCGGTTCAGGTTCTAAGGATTTGCTCTCAGTCTGGTTTTCACAGACACTCCTAGCATTTTGAGATCATAGCACTGTAAAGCTAGTGCTTATAGGTAGAGATAAGCTGGACTATAAAAATTAACTATTGCCATCCAGCGCATTGCGCTACCAGATAAATTTTTGAAAGTGCCGCTTAGCAGCGCTTTCAAAAATTTATCTGTATCGGCTATTTGGATTTGCACATCTGCAAACCATAGAGAAATCGTTACGGTCGTATCATCATATTCCGAAAATAACCATTGATTGACCGCAGTTTTCACATGATGCTCCACATGAACACGATATTGATCAATAATGCTTTAACGCCCACGTCCCGATGTAATTTGTTTGAAATATGGTTTGTTAGAGTTAAGACACTCTTGCAATTCAGGCGATCGCTTTACCCTAGTATCCCCCTCACGTTTATAGACAAGCCCCTCACGCACAAACCGCCCAACTAATTTTCCGAAAGTAATCTGATCTCTTTTAAAGGCATATTGCTGAATTGCTAAATTACTTTCCACCCCATCTAAGGTATAAACTTCATAGTCAATCCCTGTTTGATAGCGAGGAATCTTGAGACTAAGTGAAGCGATCAAGCTTCCATTTGGTGAAAAGCCACTGTAACAAACACGAGTACCAAATTCTTTTGTAACTCTACGGGTAATTGTGATGTAACGTGAACCACCGCCAAAATATAATCCCTCTTCGATCGCCTGTACTGGTTGAGCAATTGTTACCACAGCGATCGCTGCCATACTATAAAAAACTTGCTTCATAATTTTCATAAAATCACCGTTAGTTTGAGAACGCAATTTTCGCGACGATAAACTTAAACCTGCCTTTATTATAAAAATCAAGTTATGGCAGCGCTTCTAGAAAAGCTCATGCCAGTTGAAAGTAAGCTCAGGAAAAGCAAGCATTGATAAACTATCACCTTCGTTGTAAAGATTAATTTGTTTGTAACCTAATGCCGATGGTTGAGAATAGACGGCGATCGCTCTTTTGTTGACATCAAATAGCCACATCTCAGGAATGCCTGCTGCTGCATATAGAGGTGCTTTGACATCGCGATCGTAATCAAGGGAACTATCAGCAACTTCGATAATTAACAAAATATCCTCTGGTGTGGGCAAGCCTGACTCATAAAAATCATCACGCGGTTGCAAGATTGCTAAGTCTGGCTGGGGTTGCGAGTTGTCATCTAAAAGAATGGAGTTTTGAGTTGAAACCATAACGCGATCGCCCAGTTTTTTCTGGAGCACATTGTCAAGACGAATGATACAAGCAACGTGCTTTCTGCCAATGGGGGACATGGCTCTAATTTCTCCATTAATTAATTCATAGTGATCGCCCTCTTGAAAAACTCCAGCTTCGTACATGAGGTGATATTGCTGAGTTGTCAACAGAAACTTATTCGTCTTTGCCTGAGCGATCGTTTGCATTGTCATAAAACTCATCTCCTGTCTATCTACTAATCGTCATCTTGTTAAATCTCTCGTTTGATGATTCTAAGTATATTTGATCGCAGATTGCCATTAATAATCAGGCTGTAAGGGTTTTCAAGTTAATAAATGACGTAGTCATTTATTAACTTGAAAACCCTTACTAGGTTTAGTTTTTAATTCACAAAAGTGTTGTCACACTTTCGTGAATTGGTATTAAGCATTTGCGTCGCTATCCCTAAACTCGTCACCAAAATCTTGATCTGCAAATGCTTAAACCTCTACCGATAATTTGTCCCTTCGTTTTGGGGTTAAGGGCAGAACATTCACGATTGAAGGTTGTTGATAAGTTTGAAAATTGGGGCGTGAATGCTATTTCCCTAAAGGATTTGGATGTTTTAGGGGAAAATTTGATCGCCTAACGGCGAATAGGGGGAATACAAAGGGCAAGAGGGAAAAAGAGCAAAGGGCAACATAAAGTTATCACGAGAAAGAGATGAAGATAGCCCGAAAACCAAAGTTGTCGAACTGAAGACGAGCGTCGTACCCGTCGCGAAGGGCAGCACGACAGTTCCAAGCATTGTTGCCCCAAGAACCGCCGCGAAGCGGATGATAACGATTATCATTATCATCTACATTGAGATCTCCCCATACTTGATTTCCCTGTTTCTTGAGATTCTCTGGTTTATTTGCATAGCTGTCATGCCACTCATCTAAGCACCATTCCCAGACATTGCCACTCATGTCATAAATACCAAGCTCATTGGCTGTTTTCTGCCCCACTGGGTGCGTGACACTGCCACTATTATCACCATACCAGCCGACCTCATCAAGGTTGTTACTGCCTGCGTAGATAAAGCCCTTGCTTTGATTTGCACCTCTCGCAGCATATTCCCATTCTGCCTCAGTGGGCAGTCTGACCGCCTTCCCTGTTTGTTGTTGTACCTTCGCGCAAAATGCCCTAGCCTCATGCCAAGACACACCGACAACGGGCTGTAAATCACCTTGAAACTTTTTATCACAATTTGCTGATCCTTTAGTTTTCATCACCGCTTGCCATTGAGCATTTGTCACCGCATATTTACCAATCAAAAACTCTTGCAAAATCACCTGATGCTGTGGACGTTCATCATTGTCACCTTCACCATCTGGCGATCCCATCATAAATTTTCCTGCGGGAACCTTTACTAATTCCAGTGTTACCCCATTTCCAAGATCGATATTTAAAAGTTGACTCTCTGTAACTTTTTGACGCTCTTCAACTGTTCTCGCATTTGCCTGTCTCAGCGATATTTCTGGACTATTTGCCACATCAGAGACACGAAGCAATTGTGGACTAACCAAGTTAAATCGTACTTCGACGATCCGCTCAATTTGCTCGATCGCCTCATGGTTTGCGCCATCCACCGCCAAAATTTGCATCCATAAACGTTTAGCTACATCCCATTTGCCATAACTAAAAGCTTGGTAAGCATCGGCTCTGAGTGGCGCTAGATCACTCTTTTCTGCATATTTTGGCATCAAGATCAAATGCCCCTTCTCCATCGGATCGAGCAGCATACGCGGAGTCTGCTTAGTTTTTGCTAACTCAGGCACACGATGTTTGAGATAAATATTCAACTTTGCCGCCGTCGCACAGCGCCCCTGCACACCCAAACCCTCCACCAAAGCATAGGTAAACGCCCCATGTTTCAGATCTTCCACTTCATAGGAATATTCCGTCGGACTGCAAGCGGCAATACTAATCACATCAGCAATTTTTGCCTCGCGATCTGTATCTCTGCCGATGCCCTCACCCGATCGCGTTTTCCCATTCCGCCGCACCTGATTACGACAAGCATCCAACGCCAAAATCACATTTCCCGCGCCACTAAGTCGCAAGTTTTGGATCACCCGATTAACCGAAATACCTGTATCCGCAAGATTATCAGGATCGCCATCGCTCGGCATCAGATAGTCAATACCATCGTCTCCTAAAATGCCATGCCCCGCAAAAAAGAACCAAAAATTATCACCATCTCGCAAAGGCTTTTTTGCAAGTCCATTAAATACCCTCAGTAAATTATTGCGAAAAGGCTTTGTCGTCTTGCCATCAAAGTCTGGAGAATCATCGGAGAAGTAAAAAATGCGATCAAACTTTGCCTCATTGCCCAAAAAATTGCAAATGTGGAGAGCGTCATTTTTCGCATACTTCAAAGGATGTAAAAACTCGTATTGATTTACCCCGATCGCGATCGCCCAATTCGCCACAGCCCTTATTCTCCCTTTTCACGCTTAAACTTGAGCTTGATCGCGCTCTTGCCAATGGCTTTAGCACCACTACCGATCAAACGAATTTCGCCCTCAGCACCAATCTCCACTGATAGCTCAATCTCATCCAAACACATACCCGATGTCTTCTTCGCTTCTTTCTCTGCACTACTAAAAACCCGTCCCACCATCTGCAAAAATCCCGACATTTTGGCTTCGAGTTCGTCAACACTTAAGATTTTTTCACGCTTGACCAAGTTTTTGTTTGGACTCTCTTCATTAAACCAACCTCTTTGATTGCCACCTGAAGTTTCCACAGACTCTTGATCGTCGTATGCTTCCACAGCGATCGTAATCATTTCTTGTCTAGCATCATCAGTCATAGATTTTATAAAACTCTAGCTTTTTATCATACATTTTCTAGAATAATTATTATGTGGCGCTTGCTTATTTAATGATTACTCAAAAATCTGAACTAGAGAACAAGAAAACTCTGGCAAAAGTGGCGAAGTGAGCGTATCGCTCTCAAACAGAGTCATCGTTAGTTTGAGAACACCATTTTCGCGCCGATAAACTTGAATTTGCTTGGCTCTCCAATCTGCAATCCAATATTCCAATACCCCATGATTTGAATAAAGCTTTAACTTAACTTGGCGATCGCGTTTTTCATTATCAGTTCCCGCTGATAATACCTCAATCACTAATTCAGGCGCACCGCGAAAATGACCCGTATCATCGATTAAATCTGCATATTTCTCTTTACTCATCCAGATCACATCAGGAATGACATCATCACTGTCACCAAAGATTAACCCTGCTCCAATTACCGCGTATCCTAACTTTGATACTTTTGACCAAGCTTTAAGCTCATAATGAAAATTACCACAAGTATCTTGATGCTTATTATGAGGCGCTCTGGTCACGTAAAGTTCTCCATTAATAATTTCATAACGGCAGTCGTTGTCGGGCATCAGTTCTAAGTCAGCACTAGTCCACAAAAGTTTTTCTTCTGACGATGCTTCAGTAGTAAGGGAATTATTTGCTGTTTCAGGTGTAGCAACGATCGCTTGAGTCATGATGGATTCCTACGATGAGCGATATCGTAATAGTATAGCAAGGGGCTATTGGTGATAACAATAATGATTACTCTGGTAACGGGCGCAACTCGCTCAGGTAAAAGTGAGTGGGCAGAACATCTAGCAATGCGATCGCAAAAAAATGTAATTTATATCGCTACAGCAACTCGTTATGCCGATGATGCAGAATGGGAAGCTAGGTTGCAAAAACATTACGATCGCCGTCCTGAAAGTTGGCAAGTTTTAGAAATTCCCATTGAATTAGCTCAAGCCATTCTAGACCTCGCTAGTAATTCTTCCAATTATATTTTGGTGGATTCTCTGGGAACTTGGCTAGCAAATCTTTTAGACAAGGATGAAGAAGAATGGGCAAAGATCGAGCATGAATTATTGCAGGTAATTCAAACCTGTATAGTTGAGAATGAATTATTACATGCAGTTCAGGGTTGCATCGTTGATATTACTTTTGTTGCGGAAGAAGTGGGCTGGGGAATTGTGCCAGCCTATGAACTAGGTAGAACCTTTCGCGATCGCCTTGGTGGTCTCAGTCGCAAAATTGGCGCGATCGCTGATGCTGTTTATTTGGTCACAGGCGGCTATGCAGTCAATCTCACGCAAATTGGCGAAAGATTGCCTTCTAGCTGAACAAGTAGCTGTTTTCAAGCCCTTTAGAATTAAGGCAGAGCAACTAATTTTTCCTGTTTAATTCAAAAATTTCCTCAATATAGCTGTCGCCATTCTTGTTATACCAAAACACAAAGTGAAGACGACAGATAGTTATTAAAAAATGCTCGTAAACCCAAGCCAATATTTAGAGTGTGAAAATCCCATCTGTCACCCTATCTAAGTGATTTGGTATTAGGACATAAACCCCAAAGACGAGTGGCGGCGCAAAGCACCGCCACTCGTCTTTGGGGTTTTGGGTTTCTATATTTGTGAGTTTTTAACTGATTTGGCGATCGCCTCTAGCACCTCATCACACCAGCCAACCCAGTCTTCTTGATAGCGAATTGCTCGTCGAATGATTAGATGCATGTATAGATCCTTTAGCTCTAGGGATTCCAAATTTTGAGCAAAATGCTCATCCATTTTTCTGACATGAAGTGCCATGTTTGCATGGAGTTGTCGCCGCCTTTCGATTTCGCGCATGGTCACTTGATGGGGAATTAAATGGGCGGCTAATCCCATTACGCCTAAATCTTCGCGCATTGCAGTTGGCTCAGTGGGTTGAACTAGCCAATCTGTGAGTTCATTTAGCCCTTGTTCAGTAATGGAATAAATTTTTTTGTCCAGTCTGCCAGCCTGTGGAATTGCCTCATAGGTGACACTACCCTGTTTCTCTAGTTTGGCAAGTTCGGCATAAATTTGCTGCTGGCTTGCTTTCCAAAAACAACTCCCAAAACCTTCAGCAAATTCTTTAGCGACTTCATAGCCACTCAGAGACTGCCGAGAGAGGAAAGCAAGGATGGTGTGTTTGAGCGCCATTTTTTGATCGCAAACTACTTGACGAATTTTATGGATTAAGTATACATTATTTTTTGTATTCAAAAACTTGAATACAAAAAACGGAGTTAAAAATGCAGAGTATTAATTCTCGTAACCGATCCCGTGTTAGCAACTTATCTAGGCGATACGGATCTTGGGCGATTGTGACGGGTGCTTCTTCAGGGATTGGGCGCGAAATGGCACTCAGACTAGCGGAAGCAGGGCTAAATCTGGTTCTAGTTGCGCGGAGTCAAAATGTATTGGAGCAGATGGCGGTTGATTGGCAAGATCGCTATGCAATTGCCGTCAAAGTTCTTGCCGTTGACCTGTCGATGAAGTCGGGAACTAAAACTATTTTGGAAGAAACGCAAAACCTCGATATTGGGTTACTCGTAGCGGCGGCTGGATTTGGGACTTCGGGCGCATTCCTTGAGTCACCAATAGAAGCAGAAATGGAAATGCTGAATGTTAATTGCCGATCACTATTAGAGTTAACTTGGCATTTTGGCAAGAGATTTATGAAGCGCGGTAATGGCGGTATTGTGCTGATGAGTTCGATTGTCGGCTTTCAAGGAACGCCCTTTGCGGCTCACTATGCAGCGACCAAAGCTTATGTCCAAACCTTAGCCGAAGCCTTATATGTGGAACTTGCACCAATGGGAATTGATGTAATTGCCTCTGCTCCTGGCCCCACTAATAGCGGTTTTGCTGACCGTGCAGGCATGAAATTGGGAATGGCGTTAAGTCCTAAAGATGTGGCTCAGGCAACCCTAGATGCTTTAGGTACAAAGCCCACAATCCTACCTGGGTTTATCTCAAAACTGTTGACCTATTCCCTTGCGTTTTTGCCACGTTGGGTGCGGGTACAGATTATGGGGGGTGTAATGCGCGATATGACTAAACATCAACAAGGTTAAAACCAATGAGCATTAGATTTCCAGTTCAATATTTACCGATAACGGCGATCGCCATCGCTGCTTTGAGCATTGGTGGTATCGCCTATGTGAACCTCTCCCAAAAATCCATCCAACCCGCTATTTCCGAAACTGCACCCAAATTAGAAACAATTTCAGCTTTAGGCAGATTGGAACCCGATGGCGAAGTAATTAAGGTATTTGCGCCGACATCGGGCGAAAGTGCGCGAATTGAACGGCTCAACGTGCAGCATGGGCAACAACTTCGCAAAGGAGAGATTATCGCCTATCTCGATAACTATGCTCCGCGTGCGGCGGCTCTAAGGGAAGCACAGGAACGGGTTGCAGTTGCCGAAGCCCAATTACGGCAAGTGGAAGCGGGAGCAAAGTCGGGACAGATTGTGGCGCAGCAAAGAGTCGTCGATCGCGTCCAAGTAGAGTTACAAACGGAAACTGCTGCCCAAGAAGCAGCGATCGCGCGTTTAGAATTGGAACTTCGTAATGCTGAACTAGAGGATCGGCGATATCAATATCTGCAAACGGAAGGTGCAGTTTCTGCTTCTCTGCGCGATAGCAAACAGTTAACTAGCGATACAGTACGTCAACAACTGAATGAAGCGAAGGCTCAGTTATCGCGCATCGTGCGATCGCGCCAGTCCCAAATTGCCGAGTCCCGCGCCACCCTCGACCAGATCGCCGAAGTTCGTCCCGTGGATGTGGAATTAGCGCGATCGCAGGTTGCTCAAGCAGAAGCAGGTGTAGCAAGGGCAAAAGCCGATCTCGATTTAGCAGTAGTGCGATCGCCCCAAGACGGACAGGTTCTCAAAATCCATACTCGTGCTGGGGAGTTAGTGGGAAATAATGGAATTATTAGTTTAGGTCAAACTCAACGTATGGTTGCCGTTGCTGAGGTTTACGAACTAGATATTAACCGAGTCAAGATCGGACAATCCACCACCGTAATTAGCAAAAATAATGCGTTCTCCGAAACATTGCGCGGCAAAGTAAAAGAAGTTGGCTTACAGATTAGTAAAAAAGATGTCTTAAATACCGATCCTGCGGCTCAATTTGATGCGCGAGTTGTGGAAGTAAAAATATTGCTAGATGAGCCTTCTAGCCGTTTGGTTGCAGGTTTAACCAATCTCAGTATTCAAGCTACGATCGATGTTCGGGAATGATCTGTCTTACAACCTGATGTTACGTGGAAGGAATTCCTGTAATGGCAAAGGTAAGGGCTGGCACGGGGGCACAGCCCCTTGTATCTAGGAAGAAAAGTAAAGGATAAAATCTTTACTACAATCCGAAAAAGCAAAAGCAGAGATAAACTCGAGCAGCCCCTAGGGACACCAAGCCCGTCATGTAGATAGAGTCGTCTCTGCTTCAACAGTGGAAACAAGTAAAGACTGGACAGTATCAGAGGTCGCCCCATGGGTAAACCTGCATTCACAAGGATAGATCAATACCACTGATTGCTTGATGGACAAATCTAGCAAGAGGACTGAAACCACTGATGAACAATAACAATGAAGTAAATGATGTTTTAGGAATAGATATCAGCAAAGCCAAATTTGATGTTGCCCTAATCCAAGGCAACACCAAAATCAAGAGCAAAGTATTTGCCAACAATCCTGAAGGATTTGCTGAATTACAAGCATGGCTAAACATTCACAGTGTCACAAA
>NZ_JACJQY010000066.1 GCF_014696925.1 Phormidium tenue FACHB-1050
TGTATCTGTATGTAGCCATGTTTGAGTGGTCATACAATCTGCGTTGGATTGATTTTGACTTTCTGCGTCGTCTTCTTTTTCCTCCTTCCACCTATTTCCCTACATGAGCGAGATTTTTTAAAAAGCTAGGAGCAGGTTCTTGAGTAGCCTGTTCGATCGCCTCATTTTGCTTAACCAGTTGCGATTCTTTATCACCAGATTTTAGAGATGTATCACCAGACAGCGATCGCAACTCCAATAATTGAGCATCAATTTCTGCCGCAATTTGAGAAATCTCTTGATCAGAAAACATAAGTCTTTCTCCGCACCAGCCAATCCAAATTATTGGACAATTCTAAACTAAAAAGAGTGAAGCATTGCTTCACTCTTTTTAGTTCTATTCTTCTTCGATTCCAAAAACTTGATTAAAAGTTTTGAGAACCTTATAACCAGTATCAATCGACTCCAAGGGATCTTTGCGGAGACGGTGACGCAAGCATAGACCGATAACTCGTTTGATATCATCTACTTCTACTTCTTTTCGTCCCTCAAAAGCAGCGATCGCTCTTGCCGCACGATTACTGACGATATCACCACGTAACCCGTCAACATTAAGCTCAGAGCAAACCCTAGAGATATTCAAACGTAGATCTTGAGGAATATCAACTTCACTGAGAAGTGTTTGCGCTCTCACGATTTTGGCTTGGAGTTCTTCTTGTTGAGAGGCATAGTCCTTGAGAAATCCATGGGGATTACCATCAAAATTAGTGCGTTCTTCTACAACTCGCACACGTAGTTCTGGTTCTCGCACAGTTCGAATTTCAGCATACATGCCAAAGCGATCGAGCAATTGGGGACGTAATTCGCCTTCTTCAGGATTCCCTGAACCAACTAGTACAAATCTGGCAGGGTGACGAATCGAGATACCTTCACGCTCAACGGTATTCCATCCTGATGCAGCAGAGTCCAGCAACACATCAACAAGGTGATCATCGAGAAGGTTAACTTCATCAATGTAGAGAATGCCGCGATTTGCCTTGGCTAGTAGTCCAAGTTCAAAGGCTTTAACACCTTCTGATAGAGCCTTTTCAATGTCGATTGTGCCGCACACACGGTCTTCAGTTGCGCCGAGAGGTAAGTCCACCATGATTACTTGTTTGGTGGTTACAGGTAAGGTTTCTCCATTGGCAACGCGGCGGCGTACTTCTTCGCTTTGGAGATCGCCATCGGTGGGATGGCTGCTAAATGGATCGTCAGCAACAACTTCGATTTCGGGAAGGAGGTCGGCAAGGGCGCGAACGGTGGTGGATTTGCCCGTACCGCGATCGCCCATGACCATCACCCCACCGATTTTGGGATCGATGACGTTGAGCAACAGGGCGAGCTTCATTTCTTCCTGTCCGATCACGGCGGTGAAAGGAAATACAGGTCGTCTTGTCGTTACAGTTGGTTTAATGGGAGTTGCAATCAAGGTTTTTTAAATTTTGTATCGATAAATATGTCACTCTAGCCAATATACAGCTTTTCACAACCCAAAAGAAGAGGGGCAACGCTTAGTGTTCCCCTCTTCTTTTAGAGTAGACCAAAACAGTAGAGTGCTTAGCGGCGTTGTTCACTCTATTGTTTTCCGAAAAATCACACTGAGATTATTGGCTGGCATAGGTTGTACTGTTTGCAGCACAAGGTTTTGTGCTATGGCAACGTCAATTACTGCTTCGAGATCGCGAACGCCCCATTCTGGATTTTGATTGCGTAGGCTAGCATCAAAGTCAGCATTGCTAGGAGCAGTATGCTTGCCATTTTGTTTATATGCACCGTAAAGATATAAGAGTCCGCCCTCTGGCAAAATCTTGCTTGCCCCAGATATTAGTCCTAGGCAAGCTGTCCAAGGCGCAATATGAATCATGTTGATATTGACGATCGCCTGAATGTCTTGATTTTGTAACTGTGGATCTCTTTGCCAATCGGATTCAGTCACATCAATCGTTATTGGTGCAAGGAGATTAGGCGATGGATAATATTTTTGCCAAGCAATGATGCTGGAAATTGCGATCGGGTTAGGGTCAGTGGGTATCCATTGGCGCGGTTGAAGGTGTGGCGCGAAGTAGACGGCATGTTCTCCAGTGCCACTGGAGATTTCAAGAATATTTCCTGTAGGTGGCAAAATTTGCAATAGCGTTTCTAAGATCGCTTCGCGATTTCTCAATGTGGCTGGCGCATATTGTCTAGCATCTTGCATAGTTTCTGTTCAGGGATGATATTGATGGATGAGGCAAAATCATCATATTGCGCGATCGCGATCATTAAACTCTCAACCAAGCAAAGATATCGCTGGCGGTAATCTGCCAACTTTCTAAGTCAGTTAGGATAGGTAAAGGCTGGGGGGATTCAGTTTCGGCAAAGTATATCTGGGTGGAGCCGTTTTGAAAGATCATCACGGATTTAGTAGCAGGATCGATGAGCCAACCAATTTCGCTGCCGTGAGCTAGGCAAAAAAGAATTTTTTCAATAACTAAAAGAGGAGATTGATCGGGCGAGAGGATTTCAATAATCCAGTCGGGGGGATTGCTGAATTGGTTGCTAATTTCACCATCGGGATCGAGAGGTAGATTTTGCCAACGAATTACGGCAATGTCAGTAACAATGGAGCGACCTGCGAAAGAGCAGCGTAACTCAGTGAGGGCATAGGCAGATTTTTTGGGTTTGGTTTGTTGATTAATGGCTGAGGCTAGTTCAACTTGGATTATGCTGTGTTTACCTTTGGGCATAACTTTTTGGGTGATGATTCCGTTAGCATATTCACTGGAAGGTTGAGTTTCAGGAAGGGCAAGAAATTCTTCAAGGGAGAGGGTTTGTGGCTTTTTTATTGTTGTTACCATGTTTATTCTCCGATGCTATATGGTTTGATTATATAGCTGTCGCCAAGTGTATGAGGACATAAAACCCAAGAAGAGAATGGCGGCGCGAAGCGCCGCCATTCTCTTCTTGGGTTTTGATTTTGTCCTAACACAATCGACGACAGCTATAGAGAGCAAAAATAGGCGATCTCCTATTTCCATTTTTACCTAATACCAAAACACAAAGTAAAGACGACAGATGGTTATTAAAAAATGCTCGTAAACCCAAACCAATATTTAGAGTGTGAAAATCCCATCTGTCGCCCTATCTAAGTGATTTGGTATAATACAAAAAAACAAAATGGCTACGCCATTTTGTTTTTTAATCCTTAAAAGAAGATTTATTGGCGCAGCTTTGCCGCGCTATAAAATCTTCTTTTAAGCTTTATTGGTTGATTTAGGTGATTGGGCGAGATACTTTTGCAACTGCTCCATAGCAAGCATCAACTGCGGCGTAGGATCGATCGCCACTAGTCCATCTTGCATCTTTTGCCAAATCTCAAAATGCAGGTGGGGGCCAGTTGCCATCCCTGTACTGCCAACTAAACCAATTACATTACCCTGCTTGATCTCTTGCCCTGGCTTGACTAAGACCTCAGACAAGTGAGCATATCTCGTCTCATGGGTATCACCATGGGAAATGACCACGATTAAGCCATAGCCTCCGAGCCAGCCTGCGATTTCCACACGACCGCTAAAGGCGGCGACTACAGGTGTGCCTTCAGGAGCCGCTAAGTCTGTACCTTGGTGAAAGCGAACTTGCCCCGTGACAGGATGCACGCGAGTCCCAAATATCGAACTAATTATCGATGGAGCGATCAAGGGGAACAGCATTTGCTTGTCACCATTGCTAGGCAAGCTCATCGCGGCAATTTCTTTCTCCGTTAGACGGCGCACTTGTACAGCCGTGTCACCCGAAGCCGCAGCATAGAGAACCTTGCCATTTTGATAATAGTTTTGGGAATTGTTCTGAGAATTATTTCTAGAGGCGATCGCCTTTGGATTACAAAGATCAGCATCACGTTCTAAAAGACTACTAGCTTTGAATTTACAACCAGTGGATCGATTTTCCAAGACAATTTCAACAGGCTGTCCGACTGGCGAAGATCGCTTGACTACTGCTTTGGGAGCGGGGTTAGGAGACTCAATGTTAACTTGCACTGAGTCGCGCTTTTCTACATTAATTACAGGCTGATTAGTTGGAGCCGAGTTATTAATGCGATCGCTTTGAATCTCAATGGTGTTCGGTGCAGGAGCAATCTCAGGTTGAGGTTGTGCTTGAGGGGCTGACACAGAAGGTTGAGAAACTGCAATATCAGGTGATACAGCCGATTTGGACGCGGCATATGCTGAGCCAACTAGAAAGTAGTTATTTGTGGAGAGGCAGAGCAGTGTAGCCAGTGTGATGCTTGAGATTGTTGATTTTCGCATATTTTAATTCTACTGATAGCCGACAGAAAAAGTTTGGGGCTGATAGATTGCGTTTTGGGAATTGCCCTCCCATCTTACTACCAGTTCGCCTGTTGGTCTAATGTCGATTATTTGCCCTTGAAGTTCCCGCCCATTAATCATTTGACGCACATTTTTATCGCTGAGCATCTCCAAATATTCCGCCAAAATGCCCATAATTCCTTCGCGATCGCTTCGAGTTTGACCTAGCTCCACACCTTTTAGCACCACCTCAATCAGTTCATCCATACTTGACAAAGTAGTTGGCAATTCACCCAGAGCGATCGCGCCTTCAGGCACATCATTTGTCCAATTAAGTCCGATCCCCACCACCGCATAAAGAATTTTGTCACCTTCGATCCTTGTCTCGGTGAGAATACCTCCCAATTTGCGGCGATCGATTAAGAGATCATTGAGCCATTTGAGCTTGACATTTGCCCCCGTTTCATTAAGGGCTTTGGCAATGCCCCAAGCTGACCAGAGTGTAATTTGGTGAGCATTGGCGGCGGCAACATTGGGATGCAAAATCACCGACATAAATAATCCACCCAAATCTGACTGCCAACTATGCCCGCGTTGCCCCCTCCCTTTGGTCTGACGTTTGGCAATGATTACAGTATGGCAATCAACATCAGGGGGGTGATTGCCATTTTGAGCTTCGTCAGAATTAAGGCGATCGATTAAGCGCCAAGCTTCACTGTTAGTGGACTCAATTTCTTCGTAACGGATAATCTGAAAATTCAAAGTAATTTTTAACTATGAAGAAGCTTTAGTTTCAAAGTATAAAAGATCGGTAAACACCGCGCCAGCAAGTAACAGCAACTTTTCATCAGCAGTCAATTTTGCATCGATAAATCGCACCCTAAAGTTATCAGCATCAGTAAATAGCTCTTTAGATAATCCCGTCCATTTCTTTTCAATTACGGATACTTCCTTCTCCCCTTTTTTGATGGGGAATGTCCAAATTTTCCAAATTGGTGAATTCATCGTCATGATCACTCGACCCCTAGTATCGAGAAAATCAAACTTTTTGTTAAACCATGCGAATCTTTGTTGCAAACTTCCTACAGGGCGATCGCCTGCACCAAAAATATCCAGATGCTGAAAAAACCAGCGAAAAGGATGATGAGCGCGAAAGACCTGTTGATTATGCAGATCAGTTCCCACAATATTAAAAACCCGCCAATGGCCTAAAAACTGACGCATGATCGCATCTAAAAAACCTAGCTTTGGCTCAGCACAGTAACCAAACTGCTGACCATCATCTGTGTGAATTTGGTAACGGTTGCGAGTTTCAAAACCAAATATTTCTGCCAGTTCAAATTTTTGTTTGACATAAATGGCATTAGCTTGAGCGAGGGTTTGTAAGAAAATACTCATATTTGTTTGCAAGATCTACCCTTCAGAATACATCAATCCCAATTTGCAAGATCAAAATGCAGTGATTCCAGCAATTATCATGATGAAACCGATTTTGGTGTTTCCAGCGCCAAAGGCGCTGGAAACACCAAAATTGATTTTTGAAAGTCCTCCAATGGCGGACTTTCAAAAAACCGATTTTTATAATGAGAATTGCTGAGGGGGTTAATATAGCTGTAATCACTTGTGTTAGGACAAATCAAAACAAGAAGATGAATGGCGGCGCTTCGCGCCGCCATTCATCTTCTTGGGTTTTATGTCCTCATACAAGTGATTACAGCTATATTTTGCAAAAAAATTAGTTTATAAAGACATTTTTACGGAATACTTGTACAGATTATTTAAAAAAGTTTTTGACATGTGGTTGCCTAACCGCGATCGCTAGGATGAGTTTGATATGAAAAGTTTAGATATTAATTTGGCAAGCCCAAACTTAGATGTTGATGCAAGTCAACGTGTAACTATTGAGTTTACTGGTGGTAATCATTTCGACAGGATGCAAGGCGCTAATACAGTTACAGTTCCCTATAGCTCCCTGTCCAAAAGAATGCAAGCAATCCATAGATTTGGCGGCAAGATTACCAATATATCTATTCAACGTCTTCAGCTTGATCTACCAAGGATTAACTCTGAGGTGAATTCTGCTCAAGATCAAGAGCATGATCTTGAAAAAACTCCTGCGATCAAGATCGCGCCAACCGTCGAACTTGAGGAAATCTCAGAAGACATCCCAGAAATTATCGTTAAAGATGTTTCTGTTGATACTTCCAACAATATTCCAGTTCAAGAACCAGTAGCGATCGCTGAAATTATTCTCGTCCCAGAGCCTGTTGTAGAGGTTATTTCCGAAATTTTTCCAGAACCTATTTCGGAGCAAGTTGTGGAGAATTCAAAGCCTCTTGCTAAAGCAGCAGTTAAGCCTAAGAAGTCTAGAACTTCTACTAAAGCTCATGGTTTTAGCAGAAAGGAATCTAGCCCTCAAGCTCCAAAAACAGTAGCGATCGCTGAGATTGTCTCCACCCCAGAGCCGATTGTAGAGATTATTCCTGTCCCAGAGCCTGTTATGGAGATTACTCCTGAAATTGTTCCTGTTCCAGAGCCTGTTGTGGAGATTATTCCCGAAATTTCTCCAGAGCAAATTTCAGATTCGGCTACTAGTAATAGTTCTGATCAAGATCTAAAACAGATTGAACTAACTTCTGATCATGTTACTGAAGCTGTTCTAGATAGCACTCTAGAGCCTATGCTGGAAACATCTGTGGAGAATGATTTCGAGGTAACTGAGCCAGTATCAAAAGTAGAAATTACAATTGAATCGGCTGTACCAATGCCACCATCTAAGTCGAAAAAGTCTAAAACCTCTAGTAAATCAGGTAGTGGTTTTAACAAGCTTAAAAGTGATACAGCAACGCGATCGCAACGGAAACCCAAAATTTAATTTGTAGCGCTTTGCCCTCAAACCTAAACCAAGATTTTTACAAAAGTTTTACGAAGCAAAGCTTTTGTAAAAATCTTGGTTTGATGTTGCGAAGAGACAGAGCTTGACTTATTTATTCATAAGCTTCTATTGGTAAACAAGAACAGACGAAATTGCGATCGCCAAACGCATTATCGATGCGTCCCACACTTGTCCAGAATTTATGCTCCTTGAGCCAAGGTGCAGGATAAGCGGCTTGATTGCGGGTATAGGTATGAGACCAATCATCAGCTAATAGAGTCTCCGCAGTGTGAGGAGCATTTTTGAGTGGATTATCAAGCTTGTCCATCACACCAGAGGCGATCGCATTGACTTCTTGCTTAATGGAGATCATCGCATCACAGAAGCGATCGAGTTCTACTTTCGATTCGCTCTCCGTTGGCTCGATCATCATCGTTCCTGCTACTGGCCATGACATTGTGGGCGCATGAAATCCATAATCCATTAAGCGCTTAGCGACATCATCCACCTCAATACCTGCGATCGCTTTGCAGTCATGTAAATCGATAATACATTCATGGGCAACTAAGCCATTTTTGCCTGTATAAAGAATTGGATAATGCGGAGCAAGACGCTGAGCCATATAGTTGGCATTCAAGATCGCTACTTCGGTAGCAAGTTTTAAACCCTTCGCTCCCATCAGCGCAATATAAACCCATGAAATCGTCAGAATACTAGCACTTCCCCAAGGAGCAGCCGAAATTGTAGTTTGTTCAGGCTCTCCATTAAAAGGATGTTTAGGTAGAAAGGGAACTAACTGCGGTGCAACACAAATTGGTCCCATCCCAGGTCCACCACCACCATGGGGAATGCAAAATGTCTTGTGCAGATTCAGATGACATACATCTGCGCCGATATCCCCTGGACGGCAGAGTCCAACTTGGGCATTCATATTTGCGCCATCCATATACACCTGTCCACCGTAATAGTGGATGATGTCACAAATATCCTTAATTGATTCCTCAAATACGCCATGTGTCGAAGGATAGGTAACCATCAGGGCAGCAAGTTCATGCTGATGTTTTTCAGCTTTTGATTTGAGGTCATTTACATCAATATTTCCCTCATTGTCGCAATTTACGGTGACGACTTTCATCCCAGCCATGACTGCACTCGCGGGATTTGTACCATGTGCCGAAGTGGGAATCAGACAAATATGACGATTAGTTTGACCGCGATGTAGATGATATTCGCGAATTGTTAATAGACCTGCGTATTCTCCTTGAGATCCCGCATTTGGTTGTAGCGATACTCCTGCAAAGCCTGTGATTTCCGCAAGCCAAGCTTCCAATTGTTCAAATAGAATTTGATAGCCTTGGGTTTGTTCCAATGGCACAAAGGGATGAATATTGCCAAATTCTGCCCATGTGACAGGAAGCATTTCCGAAGTTGCGTTGAGCTTCATGGTGCAAGAACCAAGGGGAATCATCGATGTAGTCAGCGATAAATCTTTAGCTTGGAGTCGGTAGATATAGCGCAGTAGTTCTGATTCGGAGTGGTAGGAATTAAATACTGGATGGGTGAGATAGGGGGAAGTGCGGGTTAGGTGATTGGGAATTGGTGATTGGGAATTGGTAGTAATCGCAGTTTCTTCATCTGCAAAAATCTCAATTAGGTCTGCTAAATCTTGTTTAGAGACAGTTTCATCGAGACTAATTGCGATCGCATTATCTGCTAAGTACCTAAGATTAATCTGTTTGGTGGCGGCTCTAGCTTTGATTTCATCGCTAGATATTCCCTTTAATTCAATGCAAATTGTATCGAAGAAAGCTTGATGTGTAACCCTATGCCCTAAATTCTCTAGGGATTTGGCAAGCGTTGCGGTTAGGAGATTTACTCGCTGAGCAATGCGCTTTAATCCTTCTGCTCCATGATAAACGGCATACATACTCGCCATGATTGCTAGCAAAACTTGAGCCGTACAAATGTTACTAGTTGCTTTATCTCGACGGATATGTTGCTCACGGGTTTGGAGGGCTAAACGTAGAGCAGGACGACCATGCACATCCTTAGAAACACCGATCATGCGTCCTGGCATTTGGCGCTTGTAAGCTTCCTTGGTTGCCATATAAGCGGCATGTGGCCCCCCGTAACCAAATGGAACTCCAAATCTCTGGGCGCTACCGATCGCAATATCCGCACCAAATTCAGCAGGTGATTTAATCAATGTGAGTGCTAATAAATCTGCGGCGACGATCGCTAAACCACCTTGAGCATGAATTTGAGCAATTACATCGGTGTAGTCATAAATTGCACCATCGCTAGCAGGATATTGCAAAAGAGCGCCAAAGTAATTTTTGTCAAATTCAAGTTCGTCATGTTTAGCAATTACCACTTCAATTCCTAAAGGAATAGCACGGGTTTTAACAACTGTGATCGTCTGTGGATGACAATCACTGGATACAAAGAACTTGTTCCCCTTGTTCTTGGCAAGTCCTGCCGCCATTGTCATCGCTTCGGCAGCAGCAGTTCCTTCATCTAAAAGGGAAGCATTAGCAATCTCTAAGCCTGTCAAGTCAATAATCATAGTTTGGAAATTGAGCAAGGCTTCCAATCGACCTTGAGCAATCTCGGCTTGGTAAGGAGTATATTGCGTATACCACCCTGGATTTTCTAAAATATTACGCTGAATAATTGGCGGTGTAATGCAGTTGTAATAGCCAGTTCCAATGTACGATCGCCAAACTTGGTTTTTCGAGGCGATCGCCTTCAATTCCTGCAACAGTTCATGTTCACCCCGTGCTTCCCCTAGTTGCAATGGCTGCTTAATTCTGATCGCCGCAGGCACTGTCTTATCGATCATTTCATCAATAGAGTCGCACCCGATCGCCATGAGCATCTGCTGAATTTCTGAAGAGCTTGCCCCAATGTGGCGGCGCACGAAGCTATCCGTTGGAGCAAGTGCATCATCAATGAGGCAGTCCGCTAGATAGTCATTATGTTCAGCATTAGTTGAAAAGGCTGGAACCCTCAATTCTTTAGTTTCTGTGGATGTTTCTGAGATCGAAGAATCTTGGGTTGTCACGGTGAGCGAAGGTTCCAACATAGATTTTATAACTTGTGTAGACATACCTATGTTATTACAAATTTATTACAAAGTGTTAAGCATTGCTTGAATTTGTTAAGCGATCGCGCCTCCAGATGACAAGGACGATGAATCTACACGGCTCACCCTAGTTGAAGAATGTGAAGACATTGATGATTCTAATTTGTCTGTATTGAAGACATTAATTTATCCCTTGATTAACTTGCCTGCTCGAGTAAGCTCTCTTCTGGAGTGCGTATATGCGTTTTGTTCTTCGACGATTCTGATCGGGTTTGGACTTGTCTTTATGATGTAGGGCTGGAAGGTTTCTTGAGTTGAGGCTATCTGATTCTCTGATATGGTGCTTCCTTACATACAGAGACCTGTCAGCACGAGCCAAAACCTGATCGAGAGATTCTTCTGGATACCACGGAACCATTCCGATGCTGCTTGAGACTAAAATCGGTTCGTCTATGCCTTCAATCCTCAATGTGAAGCTGTCGCATTGGGTATGGACTTCTTGCATAACTTGTCTGGTTCTAATATGGGAACCCGTAATCAAGAACGCGAATTCATCACCTCCCAACCGACCCACGATGTCTTCACCAAGAACTAATTGCAAGCGACGCACGATCGCGCAGAGAACTTCATCACCGAACTGATGACCGAAACTGTCATTGAGAATTTTGAAGGAGTCTAAATCAACCATGCCCACAAAAACAGAATCGTTATGATACAGGTTTTGGACGCGAACAGCCGCTTCAGTAAAGAATCCGCGTCGGTTGGCTGCGCCAGTTAGAGGATCGGTGATGGAAAGCTTCAGTAGAGTCAAATAGGCATTGTCTAACCGAACCAGTATGCTCATAACTAGTCCCACTGTGATAGGGGCTACCAATAAAGGTATAGTCACGGCGATTATCAGTGAGACCACCAGTATGAGGTCATGCGAATATTGCATAGAAAACTGCGGAACTACCAAGGCAAGAGTCGCCAGCACAGACAGGATGACTGAGGCGGCTGTAATCAGCGCAATAACCCCTTGTGCGCCAATTCGGCGAGAGAGCGTTAAGATAGTCCGCTCAAGGGGCTTTAAATACATTTGATAACTATCCATAAAATTTTTATATTATATCAATTCAAAGCTTTCAACAATGAATCCTTTCGGCGTTAGGGTTCTGCATTTAATGGCGAAGCCGATCAAGTAGTTTGGTAGGATAAAGAGCATTATTTAGTTAGTTACAGCTCTTAACTTTTGTGATTTTCTATGAAGCCCAATGCCAAGCTCAAAAAGCAAAATTTTGGTAAGAAATTTTCTTGGACTCCATATTTATTTCTACTACCAGCGATCGCCTTTCTTGGCTTGACATCATTTTTGCCAGTATTCCAAGCTATATATTTAAGTTTTACCAATTATGATTTTGTTGGTAGTCCTGAATTTATTGGATGGAAAAACTATCTAAATCTCTGGAAAGATCAAACTTTTTGGAAAACCTTAGGTAATACCTTAACTTACTTGATATTTGCAGTTCCTAGCCTTGTAATTTTACCTTTAGCTATCGCAATATTAGTCAATCAAAAGTTACGAAGTATTAAATTCTTTAGAGCCATTTATTATTTTCCAGTGATTGTTTCTGTGGTTGTCGCTGGTATTGCTTGGAAATGGGTTTATGCTCAAAATGGAATTTTAAATTATTTTCTGTCAACGATTTCATTTCAAGATATTAAAATCCCTTGGTTAACTGACCCCAAAACCGCCATTTTCGCGATTATTGCGGTAGTAATCTGGCGAGGGATTGGTTACTATATGGTCATCTATTTAGCAGGTTTACAGGCGATTCCCGCAGATTTATACGAGGCGGCTGCGATCGATGGTTCTGACGGTTGGCAAAAACATTTAGATATTACGATTCCATTAATGAAGCCTTACATTATTCTCGTAGCAGTCATTTCTTCGATTGGAGCAATGAAGGTCTTTGAAGAGGTTTATATAATGTCTCAAGGTGGCCCAGCGAATAGTACAAAGACTGTAGTTTATTATTTATATGACAAAGGCTTTACGAGTTTAGAAATGGGATATGCGTCAGCGATCGGGGTGTTTTTATTTCTGATTATTTTTATTATTTCGATCTTGACTTTTAAATTTATTAATCCAGCCAAATCAATTGGCTAAAATCATAACTCCTAGCCCAGCAGTGTCTATCTATAGCAATGTAAGTTTTGCTTAGGACATAAAACCCAAAAGATTAGTGGCAGCGCTTTGCGCTGCCACTAATCTTTTGGGTTTAGCTATCTCTTACGTTGCTATATAGACGTTATGACATAGACACAGAGAGTATTACAATTGAAAAAATTGAGGATATGCTTAAAAAACTAGGAATAAAAATTGATGATTATAAAGGAGCTGATATTAAGGACTTTCAACTGAAAGATTCTTGACTAATTAGTATTAATAATTTAGAAATATTATGTTTACGTCAAAACTTGCATTAATGTTTTTTTTGTTTGGAATTCCTATAGGAATTAATTTACCTACTTTACTATCAAGAACTTCATCAAAAACAACTCCCATAATTCAGCCACAATTTCAATCGCAATTTTCTCGAAATCTTGCTCAAAACCTTCAAGAAGCAAAATCTGAAGGATGTTTTATTTTGTATGACTTAAAACGCGATCGCTATATTCGCTATAACTCTCAACATTGTCAAAAACGCTTTATTCCTGCATCCACATTTAAGATATTTAACTCATTGGTTGCTCTAGAAACTAAAGCGATCGCAGATGAAAATACCGTAATTCTCTGGGATGGAGTCCAACGTCGATTTCCTTTGTGGAATCAAGATCAAAATATGAGAACAGCCTTTACACGATCGGTTGTTTGGTTTTATCAAGACTTAGCGCGACGGATTGGGAATGAAAGAATGGCTAAATATATAAAAGCTGCTGACTATGGCAATCAAGATATCTCAGACCAGATTGATTCTTTTTGGTTAAATGGTAATTTGAGAATTTCGCCAGAGGAGCAAATCAAGTTTCTCATCAGACTTTATCAAGAGGATTTGCCATTTTCACCTTCTGTGATGAAAACGGTGAAAGACATCATGCTAATTGATCGTAAAGATAATTATATTCTTAGAGGTAAGACTGGTTGGGGAACTAATGTTGATGGAATGCAGAATATTGGTTGGTATGTTGGTTATATAGAACGAGATAACAACGTTTATTTTTATGCCTTAAATTTTGAAAATCAAGATCCTAACTTTGAAATGATTCCTATCCGTAAAAAGATTTTGTTTGATGTTTTTAGCGATTTACAACTCATTGCCAAATAAAAGCCAGCAGTTTTTAGGTGGGCTTCCCCCATTTCAAAATTATAAGTATTAATATCATGAAAAATAAGACCCAGAAACTATCATCATTGAATATCCTCAAAAATATTCCGCAATTTCTGCTTTTAATTGCGATCGCCACGTTAACCATATTTCCTTTGCTCTGGTTAGTAAGTACTGCTTTTAAATCACCTAGCGAAAATATTTTTCAGGCGACACCACAACTCCTACCCGCCCAGCCTACCTTTGAGAATTTCCTCAAGGTCTGGAAAAATTCCCGCTTTGATCTTTATCTTTGGAATAGCTTTTTTGTTTCTAGCATCACCGTAATTTTAAATTTGCTATTCTGCTCCCTCGCGGCCTTTCCCCTTGCCAGACTAGATTTCAAAGGACGAGATTCTATATTTTGGGCGATCGTTGGCACAACGATGATTCCGTTTCAAATTACGATGATTCCCCTTTATATTCTGGCGGTGCAGCTAAACCTCAAAAATACCTATGCTGGCTTGATTTTCCCCTATGTAATTTCAGCTTTTGGCATATTTCTCCTGCGCCAAGCCTTTCAAAGCGTTCCCAAAGAAATGGAAGAAGCGGCGCGAATGGATGGTTGCTCTAGTTTGGGGATTTGGTGGCATGTGATGTTACCTGCGGCACGTCCTGCACTAACAACACTTGCTGTATTTACCTTTGTCGCAATGTGGGGCGATTTTTTATGGCCCTTGGTGATCGTCGATAAGGCTGAGCTTTATACATTACCGAGGGGGATCGCTAGTCTGGCAAGTGCCTTCTCTGAGGATTGGCGTTTAATTGCCGCAGGTTCTGCGATTTCGATGCTGCCCGTATTTATCGTGTTTGTATTTCTGCAACGCTACATCATTCCTACCGAAGCTAGTGTTGGAGTCAAAGGATAAATACGACGCAGCGCGTCGTATTTATCCTTTGATTTGTTGCTCTTGCCATAGTTTTGAACTTAGGGTAGTTTATGATTCTTAAGACTTGAGTTTTAAATTTAATATAGATTTAATATTTTCAGTCAGCCTGCCTACTGTCCTGTTCAGCAACTTCAGCAAATTTAAGGGAAGCAATCCGTACATAAAAATGAGCATCTGTAAGACATTTCAAGGCTTTATTTTTCAAAACCTGATCTATTTGCTTCCGATCGCAATCTTGTCCCCAACCTTAGCGATCGCCTCCCCTGTTGCCGCCCAATCACAGACATCGCCAAGCTCATCAGCGATTACCCAAAATATCATCTATGTAAATCCCCAAACAGGTAGCGATCGCCCTGAACAAGGTAGTACTGTTGCACCTTTCAAGACAGTTACCTATGCAATGAGTCGCGCTCAGACTGGACAGATTATTCAGCTAGCCTATGGAACCTACAGCAGTGCTACGGGTGAGCAGTTCCCAATGCGACTACGCCCTAATGTGACATTACGAGGTAGCGAAGCGACTAAGGGAAAAGGCATCATAATTTTAGGCGGGGGAACCTTACGCACAGGATCAGGGTTTCCTCAAAATGTGGCGATCGCTCTTGGCGATGGTTCAGAATTGAGGGGTGTGACTGTCACCAATCCTAATCCTAGAGGTTATGGACTGTGGATTGAAAATGTGAGTCCTGCGATCGCCAATAATACTTTTATTGACAATCAGCAAGATGGTGGCTTAATTACGGGCAAATCAACGGCGATTATTTCTGCAAATCAATTCTTTCGCAATGGAACTAGTGGCTTAGCGATCGAGGGTGAAGCCAGTCCAGATATTCGTGGCAATCTCTTTCAGCAAACTACTTTTGGGATGAGTATTCGCCAAGATGCGGCTCCGCAAATCACAGAAAACACCTTTACTCAAAATCAAAATGGACTCCTGATCCAATCCAATGCCAAGCCAGTTTTACGCGGTAATGCGATCGTCAATAATCGAGCCTATGGCGTAACCATTTCTGATACTGCCAAGCCAGATCTGGGCAAGCCTAACGATGATGGTAACAACACTTTTCAGGGAAATGGCACATTCGATTTGCAAAACGTCAGCCGTAATGCGGTTGCTGTGATTGGCAATCAATTGGACATTAAAAGAGTGAAGGGAAATTTGCAATTATCGGCTGTGCGTCCGCCATCCAATTTATTTGCTAATAGTCTTACTAGAAGTCCTTCGACAAATGTGACAACGGTAAATGCTGCGGCTGTAAGTAAGCCCTTTCCAACTGCGCCCAAAAGCGATCGCTTTGCCAATATCAACCAACAACTAGAACAACAGATTGCTACCAGTCAGCCCATGAATCTTGCGCCTCCTCTTGATAATCCGCCAGCATTGGTTAGATCGACATCTTCGAGCATCAATCAAGGCAATCAAGCAAATAATCCTTTCTGGTACGAGCCTGTTACCTCTGTAATCATTAGAATTACACCTAAGAGTTTTAACTCTCCCATACCTGCTAATCCTGAGATTAGTAATAGTTTGCCACCCGTGCGATCTAGTCCTCCTAGCGGCGAACCCGTTAATCAACCGATCCAAATTGCGCCGCTGGCTAATACCAGCTTTAGACCTCAAACCCCACCTCGTTATCGTGTGGTAGTGCCTGTTTCTTCACCTAATGCTGTTGCTCAAGTACGTCAAATTGTGCCAAATTCCTTTGCGTCTCGACTCAATGGCTATTTGGTAGTGCAGATTGGAGCCTATAGCGATCGGCGTATCGCTGAAGTCCAAGTTTCTCGCCTCGCGCAACAAGGTCTATCGGCAAGGATTGAGTCAATTAATCCATAGCTCTAAAATAGAGGCGACACGAAGTGTCGCCTCTATTTTGGGGTTTTGCTATAAAATGCAGATATCTAAATCTTTTTTGATGATTGTCCTATGACCTTAAACAAAGTTCACCTAGTTGGACGTGCAGGACGTGATCCTGAAGTTAAATATTTTGAGTCTGGCAAAGTGGTCTGTAACTTTACGATCGCAGTTAATCGTAATACCAGCAATCGTGATGATCCACCCGATTGGTTTGACTTAGAAATGTGGGACAAAACCGCCGAAGTCGCCAAAAATTTTGTCAAAAAAGGAAGCTTAATCGGCATATCTGGATCACTTAAATTTGACCGTTGGAACGATCGCACTACTGGTGACGAGCGGCAAAAACCTGTAATTCGTGTCGATCGCCTAGATCTACTTGGTTCTCGCAAAGATAATGAAGCAGCTAGCAGTAGTAGCGGCAGCTATGACGACGATTTTTAATATTAAAAGTCTTGCTTAGCAAGGCTTTTAATATTTTTTATTCGGTTGAATACGGTTTTCCTACCCAAAACTCAGCGATCTCATCAGTAAGAATATATCTAGATATTTTCACTGAAGATGTAGAGAACCGATTATGTTTAACCTTGGCGAGCTAAACTCCTCCAACAACCTTTTACTCGATTATCTCAAAAATCAATCACCTGAAACTCTAGCAACTGTAGCTCAGTCCGTTAGTCCTGAAGCGCAGCAGATCATCAACCAAAACATTCAAAACTTGCTAGGTATCTTGCCTCCACAGCACTTTAATGTCAGTATCACCACCGATCGTGAAAACTTAGCAGGCTTGATCGGCTCAGCAATGATGACAGGTTACTTTATCCGCCAAATGGAAACGAGAATGCAGCTAGACCATTCCTTGGATAAACTATAGCCCCCAAAAAGTTAAAGCCAGCGCTTTGCAACGACCTAGCTTTTTATAGCTGCCAAAGCAAAACCAAGGAAGAGAATGGCGGCGCTACGCGCCGCCATTCTCTTCTTTGGTTTTATGTCCTCATATAAATAAAAAAGGGAGCGCTTAGCGCTCCCTTTTTTATTTGTGCTTATGACTGTGAAAACGAATACCTAAGAACACATCGTAAAGAAAACCAGCTAGATCAGGCATTTTGAAAATCCCTAAGGTTTGCGGTGATCCATTGGCATCAAGCAAAGGCTTCATTTGATAATAAGCTTTCTCGTAGTAGTACCAAGGTACATTCGGCCAAAGATGATGAACTAGATGATAGTTTTGACCTAATAGCAAGACATTTAAAAATCTTCCTGGATAAACTCTGGCATTCTTCCAGCGCGATCGCTCAACAAAAGGACGATGCGGCAAATAGTCAAAAAATAAGCCTAACAAAAGTCCCATCACGGCTGCTGGCACAAACCAGAAGTTCATCATATAGCCAAGAAAACCGTAGTGATAACCAACAAATATGGTTGCGACTACAATCAACCGACTAATCGCCCATTCTAAAAGCTCGTAATTTCTCCACAAACGACGTTGGAAAAAGAAAACTTCGTGATAAAAAAAGCGAGCGGCAATCAACCACAATGGGCCACCAGTCGAAACATAGTGGTCAGGATCATCTTCCTCATCGTTCACATGGGCATGGTGCTGCATGTGGACACGAGTAAATACAGGGAAAACAAAGCCTTGCAATATTGCGGCAATATGCCCGATCGCAGCATTGACAATGCGATTGGGGTGAGCAACGTTATGGCAAGCATCATGGATTACTGTTCCCAGTACATAAAGCGCCGAAAAATTACAAACAAATACGAGCCAGTGCGCCCAGCCCCATACCCAATACCCTGTTGTCGATGCAGTTGCTAAAACAATCGAACCCAGTAGCAGTAGTATTGTTGGATTAAATCCCTGTGCTGCACCCATCAGACCGATTGGAACAGTTAGGGCTTTGCCCTGCTGCTGCATTGTGTCACTCCTTACTCAAATTTCCTATCTTTTCTTTATAGCCAAATATGCATTTGGGGCTTGCCAGTTGCAAAATCCAAAGATATTTGATTGTTGCGTTTTATTACATTTTTTATTATCCCCTATGCTACCGATAATAGAGCGAGATTGCAACTTTGATTTTGCCGCGATCGGTTTTCGGATTCCGAATAAATTATAAAAAGCTCGCTTTACGAGCTTTTTATAATTTATTCGGTGTTAAGAATGCTCACTGACCTAACCTATTTAAAAGAGGAGTGGCGGCGCTTCGCTCCGCCATTCTCTTCTTGGGTTTTGCTTTTGTCCTAACACAATCGACGGCAGCTATAATACCAATTCACGAAAGTGTTGCCACACTTTCGTGAATCGAAAACCAAACTCAGTAAGGGTTTTAAAAACACAAAATGGCTACGCCATTTTGTGTTTTGGTATAAAAGAGGATTTGGAGACCAAATCCCTACATATTTGTAAAGGTAGGGGCTTGGTCTCCAAGCCCCAATCTCAAAGTTTCACGTAACATCAGTGTACTTACCAAAATATGCAAACTACTTAGAGTTGCTATACCTCACGAAAATATTCACAATATCTTCAATCTGAATTGGCTTAGTGATAAAGTCATTCATCCCCGCATCTATGCATAATTGACGATCTTCTGGTAAAGCATTGGCTGTCAAAGCCACAATCCAAGGTTGTTGTTTAAAATCTTGACGGATCTTTCTAGTCGCTGTAATACCATCGACCTTAGGCATTTGAATATCCATAAAAATCACGTCATAGTTTTTTTGGTCGAGAGCCTCAAGAACCTCTAAGCCATTGTTTGCAAGCTTTGGGCTATAACCAAGGCTTTCTAGAAATAACGCAAGTATCCTTTGATTAACAAGATTATCCTCAGCAATAAGGACTTGGAAATTAGCTAATGGAAGATTTGGTTGAGCTAGAGGAGATAAAGTTGGTTGAATGACTTGATTAATATCTGTTTGGCTACTTCTTGTAGGTACAGCTTCCATCATGAGCGTAAAGTAGAACTTGGAGCCTCGCATATGTATAGACTCAGAATTAAATGTCCAATCATCAGGAGGATTGCCACCGATCCGCCCATTGGTCTCTACCCAAATATCCCCCCCCATTAACCCCACCAAACTTTTACTAATTGCTAGCCCTAGCCCTGTGCCACCATATTTGCGACTAATGGAAGAATCAGCTTGAGTAAAGGGCTGAAACAATAAATTTAGTTGCTCATATTCAATGCCTATGCCCGTATCTGCAACGGTGAAAATTAATTCACATAATTCATTACCATTACCACTAGCGCGATCGCTAGTGGATAAACGAGACGCAACGGAGATCTCTACATGACCTTGGATGGTAAATTTAATGGCATTGCCTAAAAGGTTGATTAAAACTTGACGAATCCGCGAGGCATCACCTAATAGTTCATTAGGAATGTCAGGATCAATTGAATAGTGGATATTGAGGCTTTTGTCGTTCGCTTGTTTACTCAAAAGTTCACAAACAGAGCGAATAATGTCTTCTAAAACTAGAGATCGGCTTTCTATTTTAAGCATTCCTGATTCAATTTTAGAAAAATCAAGAATGTCATTAATGACTGTTAAAAGTGCATTACCGCTATCACGAATGACTTGCACATAATCTCTCTGATCTTCTGTCAAATTCGTAGTTGCCAGTAAATCTGCCATTCCGATGACACCATTCATAGGAGTACGGATTTCATGGCTCATATTTGCTAAAAAAGCACTCTTTGCTGCATTTGATGCTTCCGCCATCTCTTTAGCATGAGCAAGAGCGATTTCTTTTAATTCGAGCGATCGCACCTGTATGATCGCTTCTTCCAATTTTTTTTGTTGTTCCTGTAAATTAGCTACACAAGCAAGTGTTCTATTGATAGTAATTTCTAAGTCTTCAAAGTCAATGGGTTTAGTTACAAAGTCAAAAGCGCCATAATTCATCGCCATCCGAATGTTTTGCATATCGCCATAGGCGGAAACTACTACTGCTTTTAAATTCTGATCAAGTTCTGACAATCTTGAGATTAAGGATAAACCATCCATTTCAGGCATCCTAATATCAGTTAGAACCATAGATATAGAATTGGAACGTTTCAAAATTTCTATTGCTTCTACTCCATTTGAAGCAAATACAAAATCTAGTTCTTTAGCTTGAATTCTTTTTCTAAATCTCTGTTTAAAAAGTCTTTGAATTTCAATTTCGTCATCAACTACTAAGATGGATTTTACTTCATTTTTCATAATTTAGAGATGCTCAGATTTGCCCAAACCCAAAATTCTTCTTTCCTAAAACACTGCTTTAATGTAACTATTGGAAAATCGCTCATAAAATTGTGATGATTTGATTGCCTTATGACTTCAGAGCTAAGAGATAGAATTTATGGCTCATTACCATTACCTAATAAATATTTCGAGAACCATAGAAATAATTTATAAACTTTACAGAGCTTTCACACTTATGAATCTTGAGTTTGGATTATAGTACATCTCCTAACTGATACATAAAAAAAGATAAATAGTTTCTTGAAATCTCTATACACAAAATAGTTATTCATAACAATTACATATAATTACGTGTTATTTTACTACGTTATTAATAAGATGTTAACTTGTTGTACCAACTTATTATGTTAAATAGACGGCATTTTAACAAGCTATCTTTGGGAGCATTGGGAATAGCAAGTTGTACTCCATCAAATTATCTAAATAGTACTAATAGTAGTCAGGAATCCAATAAAGCTGACCTTGTAATTTGAGGGGAACAAGGTTTTTTACCAGAAGAGAATGAACAGATCAATCCGCTCACTCAGCTATGGCAGGAAATTACTGGCTATGATGTTGACCTTAGTACAGGACAAAAGTACAGGACAAAAAGTTGCAAAAGTAGAGAGGAAGGGGTTTTATAAAAAATAACCACATCACTCGTAAAACCCCTAAGGAAGAGATTGACCTATTCCGCGGAAAATTGCAGCAACATCCGCAATGGAATTCAGCAAGACTAGCCTTTGTGTCCATATTTTTAATCGCGCTAACGCGAGTAAAGACAGTAAATCTAGCAGAAATCGCCACAGGATTTAGCGGCAAAGCCAAAGTTGAATCGAACTATAAGAGATTACAGAGTTTTTTTCGAGACTTTGAAGTGGACTATGAAAGCATCACCCTCATGGTTAGACCTCTTGCAGAACCGAAAAAATGATAGAGATCTAAGGATTTTTGTAATAACTGGTGTTACGTGGAAGTCTGTAAAGCCCTCACCCCTAGCCCCTCTCCCGTAGGAGAGGGGACAAGAAAATAATATGGGTTTTGCTCCCCTTCTCCTGCGGGAGAAGGAGTTGGGGGATGAGGGTTCCACGTAACATCAGTAATAACTCTAAAAACAAGCAATGAAATACGAAGCCAGTAAAAATTTATCAGCCCCCGAATTTAAACGGTTGTTTGGAGTACCAAGAGAAACATTTGCTCAAATGACAGAATTAATGCAACAAGCCGCTCATAACAAAGGAGAAGGCAGGGTGGTTTCATTTTCGGAAAAGTAAGCAGAGACTGGAGTTTAGACTAAAAAAGGAAAAAAGGCAGAGTAAAAGAGATACAAACTGCCTAAAGTAGATGAAAAAGAAAAAGCACATCTACAGTCATGATTATT
>NZ_JACJQY010000067.1 GCF_014696925.1 Phormidium tenue FACHB-1050
TCCCCTATTGCCGCTTTCTGCGATCGCCTTACGGCTAAGGGTAAGTCCAAAATGTCTGTCATTGGGGCGGTCATGCACAAGCTATTGCGACAGGTCTTTGGTGTTCTCAAGTCTCAGCGTTCTTTCGACCCAAATTTTGTCCAAATTCCCTCTTGACTTTTTGATTCTCAAGACAGTATCTACACAATCTTTTTATGATTTATTTGGGGCATGAATAAATAAATTGCGATCGCTGCTTAAACATAAAGTAACTGATTGGCAATTTCATCAGCAGTCATTGAGTCCAGCAAAATCATGACCCTATTGACAATTTCATAGGGACTTTTTTGAGGAACTACGATAATTCCTGAATGAGTGAGATTGGCTTGCCCGTACTGCAAATGTAAATCTTCGTAATCAACTCGGTTGTGGGTCAAAATGCAACGGTCATTAGCAGCAGCATAGGCTAATTGCTCTTGGTCGGATTTACCCAACATATCGCTCTTTTGAACTGTGACGGCATCAATACCCCGCGATCGCAGTAGTGTGGCGACCATGTTATTCATATCTTCGTCAAGATATAAGCTGGCGAATATTTTCACAGGTTTTGAATAGCGGCTTTTACGGCTGGATGAATTAAATGCTCTGGGACGCGATTGCGATCGATATATTCATTTATTTCTGCTTGATTATCTTGATAGAAACTCAGAGCATCGAATACCTGTGCCAATGTTAGATGTGGTAAGCAGTTAGGAATTTCTTCGGGTGATGTGCCTAATCTCCATAAGCCAACGATCGCTCTGACAGAGGTATTTGTACCAATGATGATTGGTTCACCAGTGGATTTGCGGGTCACATAGCGAGTTATTGTTGTGGGTTGTTTTGGTGCGACAAGTGTCATAGCTACCTTTACACTTAGCTTTTAAACAATTCTATCACTGACAATCTAGGACACGATAACCATGAACTACTGGCTAGTAAAATTCGCCCCCTTCCGCTACAGTTGGCAAAAAATCTTATTACATGGCAAATTTGAAATCTATTCCGTCCGCAACCCTCAAGCACGGAATAACCTCAAAGCCATGCAACTAAACGATGAAGTCTTGTTTTACCATAGCCAAGAAGGAAACAGCATCATGGGTAAAATGAAAGTCATCGTCACTGCCCATCAAGACCCAACCACCGATGATCCCAAATGGTTAAGCGTCACCTTTGAGCCAGTAGAAACTTTTGAGAAAGCAATAACCTTAAGCCAGATCAAAGAAACCCCAGAATTAGCAAATATTGGCTTAGTCAAACAGCCAAGACTCTCAGTAATGCCATTAACTAAAGATGAGTTTGAGATAATAAATAGTCTGACAACAGATTAGACAGATTTTTAGAGTCTAAAATCATTCATAATGGGAGCTTACATCAACCCCCACATTTACAACTAGACCTATTTCTGTAATGACTAGCATCTGTGAAAAAATAACCAACCAGATGAACGAGCTATATGAATGCTCGCTAGTCAACGATGCTGTCCGAATTCGCACACCATATCTATATCCCGATGGCGACTATATAGATATTTTCCTCAAGGAACGTCAAAACACCTATACCCTTACAGATTTTGGCGAAACCCTGCGTTGGCTAAAAATGCAAACAACATCGCAGTATCGATCCAATAGACAAGATGCAATCCTTCAAGATATTTGCCAAACTCACAATATTGAGCTTTATCGCGGAATGCTACTAACCCGAACATCAGTTAACAGTAGCCTTGGCGCAGATATAACACGCATTGCTCAGGCAGCCTTACGAGTTTCTGATATTTGGTTTACTCAAAAAACCAGAGCTTTTGAATCGATTCAAAGTGAAGTTTCAGAACTCCTCGAAACAAACAAAATCCCCTTCGATCAAGGTGAAAAATATATTGGTAGATCTGGGCGATCGCGCAAAGTAGACTTTCACGCTAGACACCCAAAACGCAGTTCACTCATCTACGTTTTAAGTACAGGTAGTCGCGCTAGCGCAAACAGTCGCGTTAACAACGTTCTCGCATCTTGGTATGACCTCAACCATCTGAAAACTGGCACTGAACCTCTACGATTTATTTCATTATTCGATGACACAGTAGATGTCTGGACTCCTGACAACATGAGTATCCTTGAAGACCTATCTGACATTGCCTACTGGTCACAACCCGAAGAGTTAATAGAGCTTCTCGCCGCCTAGCCTTAAAATTCATACAAACACCATGCGCCCCCTTGAATTAATTGTCGAAGGATTTACAAGTTTTCGCACTCGGCAAGTGCTAGATTTTACGAGCCTTGACTTGTTTGCGATTACAGGCGCAACGGGTGCTGGAAAAACTTCGCTATTAGATGCGATTACTTTTGCACTTTATGACAAGGTGGCGAATAAGCCCAATTCATCAAAGGAATTAGTTAGCCAAGGCGCGACCCAGCTAAAAGTGGAATTTCGGTTTGTGATGCGACAAACGGAATATCGTGTCCTGCGAACTTGGCGCAATCGAGGCAAAACCGATGAGAAAAAATTTCTGTTTGATCAATTGATTGATGGAGAATGGGAAAGATGCGATCGCACTCAAAAGGTAGAAGATATCATCGGCATGGACTTTGAGACGTTTACCCGTGTGATCATTTTGCCGCAGGGACAATTTGATGAATTCCTCAAGGGTGAGGCGGGTAAACGGCGCGAGATTTTGCGACAGTTGGCAGGATTTCAAATTTTTGAACAGATGCGGAAGGAGGCAAGCGATCGCACTAGTCGTTTTAAAGCCGAGCGTGAAGGCTTAGATAAAGTCCTTGAAGGGATGCAAGCACCAACGCAAGAGCAAGTAGAAGCGCAACAATTAGAGTTAGCGAATCTGGAAATTTTAATTCCTGAGTTGGATATACAAGCTAAGCAAAGTCATAAACTATTGGAGGTAGAAGAAAGACTCTTTGCTCAAATCCAACAATATCAACAGCTTTCCGTAAAATTAGCGCAATTGCAACAGGAAGCATCGCAAATCCAAGTTTTAGAAAATCAATGGCGAAATGCTCAATTAGCAAATTCGATTATGGGAACTTGGACAGTTCTCCAGACTGTGCGTAAACGTGTGGAACAGGCGATCGCTGATCTTGCAAGCACCAAGAAACAGCTAGAAATTTCGAGACTTGATCTTGATCAGCAGCAACAAGCCTATGAAAAGTCCCGTACAGAGCAAATCACCGCCCAAAGTCATATCGAAACTCAAGAGCGTAATCTCGCCCTAGCGGAGTCTCTGCATACACAGCAACAACAATCAGAATCTGAGTTAAAACGTGCTGATCAGAATTTGCAAGAGCGATCGCAGGTTCTCAAAAAAGCAGCTAAAGCTGTAACTCAAGCAGAATCAGATTTGCAAGCCATTAGGCAAAATTTGCAAACTCTTGAGGTTTCTCTCGCAAATTCTCAGTATGATCCCACTAGACTCGAACAACTGCGTCAAGTTGCCGAACCGCTTACGCAATGGCAAATTTTGCAAGATAATCTGACAAAACAGCAGCAAAAATCGACCCAATACCAAACGGAAATCCAGAAATTCACGCAGCAACTAGAGAAAGCACAACAGGCGATCGCTAAGGCTGAAAATGATTTTCAAGTTGCGAGTAATGCTCTCAAGGAAGCTGAATTATCTAATCTGCAAGCTTTACAAACTAGTCACGCTAACGCTTTACGCGCCGAATTGCATGATGGTGATAACTGCCCCGTGTGTAATCACCTCTATAGTTTAGAGGGATTGTCTGAACTTCCAGAATTAGAGTTAGTTGATACAGCAGGATTATTAAAACAGAAGGAAGTCGCTGAGCGTCAGTTAGCGAAATCATTACAAGACAAGGCAAAAATTGAGGCTAGTCTCGAAGCTTCGCAGCAACAATTGCAGAGTCAAACTCAGGAAATTGATGATTTAGAATCACAACTTGCTAAATTACAAAAACAGATTGATCAAGTTCTTAAGTCTGCTTGGCAAGCGGTCGATATTCTACGCGATCGCCAAACATTGGAATCTCAAGAGACTTCATATCTCAAGCTAATTGCTGAACAAAAGGAAATAGCGATCGCTGCTCAAACTGCTGAAAACAAACTTAAATCTAGCCAAGAAAATCTGCAATTAGCCCAAGTAGAATTTGATAAATCATCGCAGGAAAAAGTACTCAGAGAATCGCAACTACAGGAAATTTCGCAACGGTTGCTAGAAATTACCGATGGCAAGAGTTATGAATCCTTGCGTCAAAGTATTGTGCAAGCAAAACAGGAGTTAAGCGATCGCCTCAAAACTATCGAAAGCAAATATCAACAAGCCCGTGAAACCTTTGCTAAGCGAGAGGAAGCAGCAACTAAAGCTCAAGAAAATCACGATTTTGCCATTGCCGAGCAAGCTCAACAGGAATCCCATTGGCAAGAAGAACTTAATTCAATTAACTTTACTGAATTAGAATTTCTGGCTGCCCAAACTGCGCGATCGCAAATGGATGCTTGGCAACAGCAAATCGAGAACTATCAACGTCAAGAGCAGGACTTAACCACTCGCTTACAGATGTTTGCGGAGTCGATCGCAGAGAGAGAAACTGATGAAGAGGCGATTGCGAAATTGCGTGAGGAATCCCAACAAGCTGAACAAGGATTACAAATAGCTAGTGAAAGTCGTGCCTCAATCAAGGCATGGCTAGAGCAAGCTCACCAAAAATGCCAAGAGTCACAGGAGCTTGAAGAACGTAAACTTGATTTACAGGCGCAAGAGCAGACTTATCATACCCTCGCCCAAGACCTGCAATCCAATCGCTTTCAGGAATATATTCTCGACAGCCTGCAACAGGAACTCGCTAACCGTGCCTCGGTACTCTTGCAACAACTTTCAGAAGAGCGCTATATTCTCCAAATAGAAGGTGGTGATTATTGGGTAGCAGATAATTGGAATGGTGGTGAAAAGCGCCGTGTACGCACCCTCTCAGGTGGTGAAACCTTTGCGGCTTCCCTCTCAATGGCACTGGCGCTATCGGAGAAATTATCTATGGGCATTGAACTGGGTAGCCTTTTCCTTGACGAGGGTTTCGGTACACTCGACAGTGAAACCCTCGAAAGCGTTACCCAAATCCTCGAATCCTTACGCCAACAGGATCGCTTAATCGGTGTGATTACCCATATCCAATCCTTAGCCGAACGATTGCCCACCCAAATCCACGTTCGCAAGTCCATCAATGGTTCAGAATTGGTTAGAGTCTAGCAAAGGAATAGCAACGCTTTGCGTTGCTATTCCTTTGCTTTTGGCGAATGCTATAATTTAACTAGAGTCCAGATTTTTAGCTCAGGCTTAGTGAGATGATTGCTGTAAAAACTCTTTACGAAACTGACTTTAACCTTTGGCTAGAGGAAACCGCACTCCTAATCAAAGAAGGTAAGTTAGATCGATTAGACATTGAAAATCTGCTTGAAGAAATAGAAGGTATGAGTCGGAGAGAGAAAGATGCAGTAGAAAGTAATTTGATTAGAGTTCTGCAACATCTCCTTAAATGGAAATATCAACCACAAAAGCGATCGCCTAGTTGGGCTTATACAATTATCGAACATTCTCGAAGATTAAATAAGGCTTTTAAGAATAGTCCTAGTCTAAATCGACACTTTAATGACGTGTTTGATGAATGTTACGCTGCGGCTTGTCAAGCCGCTTCTGTTGAGACACAATTGCCTTTAGTAACTTTCCCCCCATCCTGTCCTTTCTCAAAGTCTGATGTATTAGATATTAACTCAGATGACTATTTAATTAGTTAGGATAGGTGCAAAGCACCTATCCTAACTAACTGATAATTGACTTAATGAAAGCGATCGCCTCGGCGTGAGAACCAATCTTTCCTTCTACCTGAGCAATTTTTACACTTTCTAGAAATTCCCCAATCTTTGGACTAGGTGGTATTCCTAAATCCTTAAGAAGATCATCGCCTGTAATTAATGTAATGGGATAGGCGATCACATCATTTGGATTGAGCCAACGCTTTAGCCAAGATAAAATCTTTTCAGACTCATAGCCACTAGCTAGAGCCAACGCAGCGATCGCTGGAAAAAACTCTAGAGTTGATTGAAAAAATTTATATTGCTCCTTAGGGGTGGATTGATCTAGCAAGTTAATAAATTGAGGCAAGTATCTCAAAATGCCTACTAACCAGCGTTGCTCAGCACGGCTTAATCCCAAAGACTCAAGGGCAGTTGCACTATTGCTTAAAGCCGCTAATTTGACAACCACAATCGCCCAGCGATCGCCTGATAAATGTTTACTAAAAAATAATTCCAAATTAGGAAACTGGGATAGCAAATTGGAGATTACTCCCTCAATCTCGGCAAATCTAGGTAAATTTAAATGCTGACTTGGTAGCCAATCCTCTAAAATGCGATCGCTGATTGCTTCCATCATCCATTGGCTACCACTGTTAATTGACAATAGATAACCTAACTCTGTGCGTACCCGTTCTGCTGCCACAGTCTTTAATCTTGGTGCAAGTTTGATCAAAACCTGTCGCGTTAAATCTTCGATCGCAAAGCCTAATTGTGCTGATTGCCGATATCCCCGCAAAATCCGTAAAGGATCTTCTGCCAAGTTCTCAGGAGCAACCATCCTAATTCTCTTTGCTTTTAAATCCCCAATCCCATCCAAAGGATCAATAAAATCTTCGCCCGCAAATAACCCATCACCAATCCCCAATGACCGATCACCAATTAACCGATCGCCAATTAATTGATGACATTCCATCGCGATCGCATTCATACAAAAATCACGCCTCCCCAAATCTTCCTCTAAACTACGCCCCATCTGTTGAGCAAAATCCGCCGTACCATTCTTAAAAACAACCCTTGCAATTTTGCGCTCAGCATCCAGCACCACAAAGCCTACTTTATATTTACGAGCGATCGCTTGAGCCGTCTCTACAGCCTTTTCAGGTAAGACAAAATCTAGATCAAGATATTTACCCTGTCGCTGTAATAGGCGATCGCGCACCCATCCACCTACTAAATAAGCAGGCGTGGGTAAATCATTAAAATCAAAGGGAAACTGTTGCAAAATCTATTTATAGTCCGCCTTGCTAAGGATATTGATTGCTTAGATATGTTATACGATCGCCGTACTGATCCAGCAAAATTTTGGGAATTAAAAACCAAACCCCGTAAGGGTTTTAAAAGCACAAAATGGCGTAGCCATTTTGTGCTTTGGTATTACACTTGTAGATAGAGTTTTGGGTACAGCCTTGTCATTTAAGGATAAAACAATCGCGATTACAGGCGCTTCAGGCACGATGGGTCGAGCGCTGATGTCTGAGCTATCTAAACGAGGGGCAAAAATAGTTGCACTAACCACTTCACCTAATGTGAGTTTTCAAATAACAAACAGTGAGCCACAAGCCAATCAAGAAATAGAAGTCATCACTTGGCAACTAGGGCATGAGACAGAACTGCGCGATCGCTTACAAAAAGTAGATATTCTCATTCTCAATCATGGGATAAATGTATTGGGAGCAAGAGATTCGGCAGCTATTTACCAATCCTACGAAGTCAATACTTTTTCGGTTTTTCGTTGGATTGATCTATTCCTAGAAATAATACCTAAGTCTGAAACTACTATTACAAAAGAAATTTGGGTCAATACCTCTGAAGCGGAAGTCAATCCTGCCCTAAGTCCCTTGTATGAGCTTTCCAAACGCGCCATTGGCGATTTAGTCACCCTCCGCCGCCTTGATAAGGCTTGCACAATTCGTAAATTGATTTTGGGCCCGTTTAAAAGCGATCTCAACCCCTATGGAGTGATGTCGGCAAGTTTTGTGGCTTGGGCGATCGCTTTTTTAGCCGAACTCGGTTTTCGCGATATTATCGTGACCATTAATCCCATTACTTTCATCGCCTATCCTGTCAAAGAATTTTGGCGATCGCTTTATTTCCGACTATTCTCTCACCGTAAGCAATAATATGAATCTCGCATTACAAACAGAAATCTGTAAATTTATTCGGGAGATCGGACAAAAAGCAATTCATCTGAGAGAGTCTGGTTTTCAGGTCGATGAGAAGGGCTTTGATGATTATGTAACTAATGTCGATCGCGAACTCGATCATCTCCTCAGCCAAAGGTTTCAAGCATGGTTCCCCGATGATGTGGTAATTAGTGAAGAAAATTCGCGATCGCAGGAACTATGGAAGCAATATGCAGAACTAAATCAAAAGTACTGGTTTATCGATCCCATTGATGGCACGGATGACTTCATTCATGGGCGTGAGTTCTATTCGGTAATGGTTGGAGTCTTAGAAGCATTTCAGCCTACTTTGGGTTGGATCTATGCACCAAAGAGCGATCTCTTATATTTTGGCGGTACGGCGATCAATGGAGTATTCACCGTCACGAATGGGAATGTTCCTGAAGTCCTGTATGCGGTTCCGCCGATTGGCGCAAGCAGCGATCGCGTGATTGTCAGTAAAAAGGATGATCTTGCCTATGGAAATGCGATTCGTGCGGCGGTTCCCAATGTGGAGTTTTATACCCTCGGCAGTTTTGGTTTGAAGGTAATGGAAGTTGTCCAAGGTCGGGCAAGTGCCTACATCTATCTCAATCGTCGGGTTAAGCTCTGGGATACGGTTGGACCTTTAGCGATCGCTAAAGCCGCAGGACTAGTTTGTTGTGATCTCTCAGGTCGAGAAATTGGATTTGGCTATGATGATATTCATCCTGAGAAACTAACTCACAATCAACTAATTGTGATTGGCTGGTCAAAATTTATTGATGAATATCTAGCGGCTATTTATCAAGAACTTCAAGCCCAAATATAAGAAAGGCGGCGCGATGTGCCGCCTTTCTTATATTTGGGCTTGATAGCGAAATTTGCTTTGTCTTTACAACGCGATCGCCCACTCAGAAAACCTTGTAAAATATCACTAGGTTAAATATGCAGGAGGATTCAAAGAATGACAGTGTTAGAGAAAGTCCTAACTAAAATGCAGACATTGCCAACAGATCAACAGCAACAAGTACTCCGCTTTGTTGAATTTCTCACTTTTGAGCTAGGCGATCGCCAAACTAACCAAGAATCTGAGAGCCTCAAAGAAGATCAACAAAAAAAAGAAGGTCAGCAAAAATCTAATTTCTGGAAAGGATTACAAAAATTTAGATTGACTATCCAAAATGAAGGAATGGAGTTTACTAATGAAGATTTTGCAGATTTGCGCGATCGCAGTGTGGGTAGAGAAATTATTTTATGAGCTTCCAATATTTGCTTGATACTAATACGCTTTCGGAGCCAGCAAGACTTATTCCCAATGCGAATGTTTTACATAAGCTAGATGTTTGTCAATCGGAAATTGCCACTGGGAGTATTGTTGTGCTTGAGCTTATGTATGGTTGTTTGCGATTGCCAGAATCTAGAAAGCAAGAGGCTCTTTGGAATTATATTCAAGAGTCGGTGTTGAGTTTGCCAGTGTTTAATTATGATCAACCTGCGGCAGAATGGCACGCAAGGGAGAGAGCAAGGTTAACGAAGATTAGTAAGACTCCTGCTTTTGCGGATGGGCAAATTGCGAGTATTGCTCATGTCAATAATTTGATTTTGGTGACTAATTAATAATGTTGCAGATTTTCAGTTTTTTGATGGTTTAAGAATTGAAAACTGGTTTCTAGAATAAGCTCATCCCACCATCAAACCCCATTTGGTAGTGATCAAGAGGGAATGATAAGAAACCTAGATTGGATTAGAGTATTGTAGTGATGGACAAAAAGCCAAATCATAGCAATGTGATTATCCAACTTTTTAGAGAAAGATAAAGTTTTTCTGACTAGACGAGCAACCCGTTGCCGCAAAGTGCAATTAAACCTTTCAATGTGATTAGTTTGTCCAGACTCTTTGCCAACTGCCCGATGACGCTTTTTGGGTAATACACAACAGTAAGCTTGCCAAAAGTCACTATAGCAAACGGCACATTGATGATAGACCCTTGGCAAGGATTGCCATAATTCTCTAGCAGCATCTTGATCTCGATTGCCGATATATACCCCAAACGCGGAGTAATCCCACCCAAAATGAACCAGACCCATGGGTGAGAATACTCAACGGCAAGCGAGGAATACATCTGGTTGTACTGTATTTGGCCTACGGAGAGTGGCGCGTACCATGGAGTTTGAGAGTATGGCGAGGTAAAGGATACCCCAGTCCCTCTGACGATCGCTTGTAAGTTATTGGGGACAGTACCTACGCAACTAACCCAAGGCAAGACTGTGATTGTCCTTGCTGATACTGAGTTTTGTACAGTGAAGTTTTTCAATGCTGTCCGAGCCAAGTCTTGGCGCATTGTTGTCGGTGTACGCAACAATCGTAAACTTCAAGATGGACGCACCGTCAAACAACTTTATCGTCATGGCAAACGTGGACAACAAATTTTGCTAGAAGGGCTAACTCAGCCTTTGACAATCTCTTGGTTCTGGCTCAAAAGAGCCGATAGTAAACGGGAGTTACGCTTTGTGGTCTCTTCTCATCCTTATTCTGGTGCTTATCTGGTGATGTTAGGTCGTAAGCGTTGGGCGATTGAGGGCTTCTTCAAAACTATCAAGCATCGCTTTGGTTTGCATTGTTTTGGGCAATCTACAAAACTTGGTGTTTATCGTTGGCTTATCCTCTCTCTGCTTGCTTATCTTTTGGCTCATTGGATTGATCAATGGTCGAGTCCTCCTGTCTTGGACTGGAAAGCTACCTCTGATTTAACCCTTTCGGTTTTATTCCCTTCTGTTCTTTGGTTGAAACTTCTCAGGTATATCCAAATTAGTGCCGATATTGCTGCTCGTCATGGCTTTGTAATTATTCTCAAACCCATTCCCACTTAACTCTTTCAGGAATGCTGCAAGATATCAGCTACGCCATTTCTTCTTTTGGTATTACTGGTAATCTCTGACTCGCTGTAAACGATTGTGAATCCGATTAGCTAAGTCAATCCCGACAATTGGCTTACAGAGATAGTCATCCGCACCAACTCCAAAGGCGAGATTTTGAGTATTAGAGTCTGACATCACGCTGAGAAATAGCACTGGCAAGCGCTTCCAATTGAGATCATTTCTAATGGACTGACAAATTTCTAACCCGTTAATGGGAGGCATATTGACATCTAGAACCAAGATATCAGGCAAGACTGACTGTAACACCGTCCAAAATTCCTGTGGATCGGCTAAAGTTGTAACCTTAAAGCCCCAAGGATTGAGTAGTTCCGTAAGCGATCGCAAACAATCAATATCATCATCAACAATCATCACCTTTGGCTCGATTACCGATTGCGCCTGTTTCAAAGAGACAGATGAGGTATCGGCAATTGAATTCTTAGGAAGACTTTGGATTAAATGAGTATTTTGAATCGCTTGCTCTAGAGCAGTAACCAATGGTTCTAAGGTTTCTAACTGTACTTTTTGCTCTGGAGTTTGACCTTTTAGTAGATTTTCTAATTGAATTGCGAGTTGCATAGCACTTGTTAAACCCAATGTGCCAAGGGTTCCCGCTAATTTATGAGCAGTTTGATGGGCTAATTCTTGAAAATGCGGCGATAGGAATCCAGCCTCTAGCTTGGCGGTCGCTTGGAATAATACCTTCAACTGTTCGAGGCTCTTAGGCTTAGTCGTGACCCAAAGCTGATTTAAGAACTCTAAATACTTTTCCTGTTGGCTGTCTTGAGTACTCGATTTGGGATTAGAGGAATTAGCAGAAGCAGTTCCCAAGGGCTTAGATATTTCCACATCCGTAGATTTATCTGGCACTTTTAGATAATAGCCGCGCCCATGCACAGTAGCAATAAAATCTGAAGGAGCGCCTGCTGCTACTAATTTACGCCGCAAGCCACGAATATGAGAACGCACTGTTGCCTCTGAGGGGAACTCATCGGAAGACCATAGGCGATCGAGAATCTCCTCAACACTTAACAAATGCTGACTATCACGCAATAAAATTTCTAATAATTCATATTCTTTATTAGTGAGAGTAAGAGGGGAATTATTGTAAGAAACTTCGCAAGTACTAGGATTGAGAAGTAAATCTCCCCACACAATAATTGGCAAAGAAATTGAATTACTCCGTCTCAAGAGGGCGCGAATACGAGCAATTAATTCTGGGATATCAAAGGGCTTAACTACATAATCATCGGCTCCCGAATCTAACCCATTTACCTTGGCAGTACTAGCATTTTGAGCTGTTAGCAAGAGAATCGGGGTGTTATAGTCTTCGGCGCGAAAACGTTGACAGAGAGTGATTCCATCTATTTTAGGCAACCCAATATCTAATATGATTAGGTCATAATCAAAGGTTGAACCATAGCTCCACGCCATTTCACCATCTTTGACTACATCGACAATATAGCGATTTTCAGTCAGCGCTTTTGTTAATACCGCAATTAAGACCTCATCATCTTCTACTAATAATATCTTCATAGGATTATAAAATCACAAAATCATTTATCGTCATTGGGAGGTGGTTAAGAGGTATTCCCGAAAATCTCGATGCAGTTTATTGATGCAATTTGTTGCAGATTTACCAATCAAGTATTTTGGTAATTATATCTGGTAAATCAAGGGAATTGAACGGTTTCGTAATCACTCCACTCACCCGCAAATCATTAAATTGTCTTCTTTCTGAAGTTTGAGCCTTAGCGGTTAAAAAAATCACAGGAATTTGAGAAGTTTGCGGATCGGCTTGAAGAGCTTTAAAGGTAGCAATCCCATCCATATCAGGCATCATCACATCGAGCAAAATAGCATCAGGTTTTTGATCGCAAGCAGTTTTAATACCTTGCATTCCTGAGCTAGCAACTAACACTTCCCAGTCAACCATCATCTGAATTCCAAACTGCACAACAGTTTGAATACTTTCTTCATCATCAACAATCAAAATCCTTTTCTTTGGCATATTTTTAGTTTCATCACTGATTTAATAATGGCAGCGTAAACGAAAAAGTACTACCTTGACCAAGGGTACTCTCAGCCCAAATTTTACCCTCATGTTGTTCAACAATTTTGCGACAGATTGTTAAACCTAGACCTGTACCACCTTTACGGCGAGAGTCAGAGGAGTCCACTTGCTGAAATCTTTCAAAAATACTTTCTAGTTTGTCCGATGGAATGCCCTGACCTTCATCGGAAACCGAAAACAGGACTTCGGCATTTGGTCTATTTTCAGCAGTTAGCCAGACCTTACCATTAACTGATGAGAACTTAATCGCATTACTGATGAGGTTAGTCAATGCTTGCACAATGTAATCAGAATCCACAAAGATATTGATATCCACTGGCTCAGCTATGAGAACTACACCATGATTCTGCGCCATCGGCTGCATTGCTTCCGTAGCCTGAATCATTAACGTAGAAACATTGCAGACCTGCTTCTCCATTTTCACTTCCCCCGACTCAATGCGTTGCAAATCAAGAACATTATTAACCAAGCGGACTAGTCGCTCCGTATTGTCATCCGCTATTTCTAGAATTTGCTGTCCATCTTTTGAAAGGGTTCCTAATCTTCCCGTTGCTAAAATTTTTAATGCACTATGCATCGAAGTTAAAGGAGTTCGCAATTCATGACTGACCACAGCGATAAATTCATCTTTCATCCGTTCGATCGCTTTGCGATCGCTAATATCAGCAGTTAGAGCAAAAAAACCTTTAACATTGTTATGTTCATCAACATGGGGAATATAGGTAACGTTCACAGAACAGGGAAGACCATCCTTTAAGAGAATTTCATTTTCATAGGTCACAGCTTGACCCAGTAGTGCCAACTTTACATGGGATTGCATTCTTAAGTAGCAGTCATCCCCCCAAACGGATTTAATATCACTGCCATAGATTTCCGATAGAGACTTGCCTAGCCAATCTTCATAGGCTTTATTGTTAAATCGATAACATTGGTTCTCATCCACATAGGAAATCAGCACTGGCAAAGCATTAGTAATCAGCCTTAACTGCTCTTCACTCTGGCGGAGAGCAGTTTCCGCTTGTTTGCGATCGTTAATCTCCTGCTGAAGATTGCGATTGACTTCCTGTAATTCCGCAGTCCGCACTTCGACGATTTCTTCTAAATGCTCTAGAAATTGCGCTTGCGATAAGGCTATACCGATCTGATCGGCAAGTTGTTGCATTAGTTCCAGTTCAAAATCTAGCCATTTGTATGGGCGATCGCAATGATGCGCGATTAATAATCCCCACAGTTGATTGGGTGAACTTGCCTCTTTGGGGTGATGGGAATTTAAGTTTTGCAGGATGGGGACAATCATCTTTGCCTTGATGTTGAATTGATGTACAAATTCAATCAGACATTCCGATAATCCTTCTTGACGATCGCTAACATCGGCGATCGCTCTGACTCGACCCTTAGCATAAAGTTGTTGATATTCAGTGGGAAATACTTCTTCGGGAAATTCTAAATCTAGAATTTCTGGATAATCAGGTAAAACTGCCTCAGTGATTGCTCGTCCCGTGCCATCAGGAAAAATTTGGTATATCAGTACGCGATCGGCTTGCAGGATTCGCTGTACCTCGGTTACCGTCGCCCTCAAAATTTCCTTAAATTGTAACGACTGCCTAATTTTAAAAGTAACTTCAGCAAAGAGCTTAACCCACTGACGTTGGCGAAATAGCTCAGCTTGCTCATGATTTTTGAGGGTATGCTGAGATTTTATGGCAGTTTTCTGCTTTTTTTTACGGGATTTAGAACTCTTGTGTTTAGGCATAGGCTAATTTTACACTTACGCTGCTTTGCACTCAAGCCTTACCGCAATTACAACACTTTGCAAGCGAACCACAAGAAGAATTTTAAAAGCGTTGCAAAGCAACGCTTTTAAAATTCTTCTTGTGGTTCGCTTGAGAAGTAATTTCTGTAGGTGCTGAATTTACAGCGCTTTGCGCTCAAACCCAAACCAAGATATTTTTTGAAAGGCTTGCTTTGCAAGCCTTTCAAAAAATATCTTATGGTTCATTTGATTGGCAACTGCTGCAAATTAACTGAGTCAAATAACCGAGTCAAATAACATAGAGGTCATATAGCGCTCTGCCCATTCTTCGCCAAAGGACTTTTCGAGGACTCGACGGGTTTTATCATTTTGTTGCTGTTTAGCGCAGTAATATTGCTGACCCGCGATCGCACTAGCAACCTCAACATCTGAAGTTAATGGCTCTAAATTGGTGGCAATTTGGCAATGAATCGTTAAAAAATCTTGAACCCGTTGTAAAAAAGCTTGTTCTTCTTCTACACCAGCAGGACGGACAAACAAACAAAATTCAGAAAAAATATCAGCCCATTCGGGTAAGGCACGAGGTTGTGAAAATTCTATGTTTTTTAAGTTAGCTAATTTCTCTTGATAATTAGCGGGTAAAGATCTTTCGAGATTACTAGGTGATAGATCCGCGATCGCCGCACTAATCATCCCGCCACGACCGCCGACAATATCTGCGCCAAAGATTGGCAAGGCATACTCAGGATTAGGAAACATGACACAATGCAGAATATCTAAACCATTGCCAACTTGAGCTAGTTCTAAGTGCAATTTGCGAAATTGTTTAGTTTGATAACAAAGATTTTCAATGATTAACTTTTCTCCTTCTAAATGCCCCTCGATATAGCCTAAATCTTTGGGAATGAGATATGGTTCAAGACCTAAATTATTTTGCCATGTCTCTTCAATACAGTTTGCGAGCTTCTGAATTAAAGGATGTTGACGGGTTCGCAAAAAAGATGTTGCCATAAACTTTTTAATTACAAATTCTTAAATACAAAATACAAAAAATAGGAGAAAGAAAAACAAGAAAATAATATGTTTTTGTTAAAGATGTCTAGTTCTTAAATTAAATGGTCTCAAAAAGTTTTAATTCTTCAATTAGACGATCAAAATAGGGTGTAAATTCAGTCTGACGCTCTGGCTCAAGTCTTTTAAGGCTAGCAACTTTGATAGCTCCTAAGCCAAGAATCATAGCATCTAAGGGTACTTGTAGTTCTTGATAAAGATCCTGCATATACTTCAATCCTTCAGAGCTTAAATAGTCAAGACGCTGACCAGCAATCCCGTAGGTAATGCAGCGTAGAAAATGCCAAAAGTCTCGCCAGCAAGCATTCGCGCGTTCCGTAGGATACAGTCCTCCACCTTCTTGGGTGATTTTCGGGAAGGTTTCTAACACTTGCTGCCTTGCCTCATCAACAATTTGTGGTGCTTGTGCAGACAATAACTTGACGGTGGGAATAGACTCCGCGATCGCAGGTATTAATATTTGTAAATCGTTTAAATCTTCTTCAGTGAGATAACGACCTTGATCATCGGCATCTTGAAATTTGGTCATAGCCAGATCTGGATAAGTATCTTGCCAAGATCTAAAACTGACAATGCGAGATTTTTTAATTAATGCAAGAACTTTTTCACTTAGTTGAGGATTAGACATTAAATTCAAGGTAAGAGTCAGGGTAAGAGAAAGGGGCGCAAAATTGAGGTAAAGCTAGTTTACCCGATCAAACGAACCATAAGAGATTTTTTGAAAGGCTTGCAAAGCAAGCCTTTCAAAAAATCTCTTGGTTTGGGTTTGAGCGCAAAGCGCTGTAAATTAATTAATCACGCTACCTCAAAAATCTTCAATTCCACTTATCTCATTACTTACCTCATCACTTTATGGATCTTTCCCAAATCAAACTTGCCCAAATAAAACTTGATTTACAAAATCCTGACTTTCAGTATCGGATTAAGGCGATCGCCGCACTTAAGGATTTTACGGCTGAAGTCGCCATTCCTTTACTAATCCAGCATGTCAAAGATCCTGAGTTTCTAGTACGGACTTTTGTGGCTAGGGAATTAGGTCGGCAAAAAACTGCGGAATCCTTTGCGGCACTACTCCAGATTATGCGCTACGACAACACTCCTAATGTCCGAGCCGAAGCTGCCAACTCTATTTCTTTATTCGATCGCATTTCCGCATCACACCTCGTCCAAGCATTTCATCAAGATGATCACTGGTTAGTAAGACGCAGCATCCTCTCGGCTTTAGTAGAAATGCAATGCCATCCAGAAGTATTGGAAATATGTTGCGTAGGCTTGCAAGGAGAAGATGCCGCCGTGCAAGAAGCTTGCATTGATGGCTTAAGTTCTTTATCGCAATCTGCCCAAGCCGACTTAGCCCTCGCAAAACTATTAGAACTAAAAAACTCCGAGTTTGAATATATTCGAGTGCGAGTAGCCTATGCGCTGATGCAGTTTGATCATCCTGAAGCTAAGGAGGCGATCGCGGATTTAAGGAGCGATCGTGATTATCGCGTGGTTGGTGCAGCGATGGAAAATCTCCTGTAATGCCTACCAAATCTAGCTTTGAAAAGAAAGGCGGCACTAAGCGCCGCCTTTCTTTTTTTGAGTTTGTTAAGGATTGTTACTTACTTTACAAAAGATGAGACTAGAACAATCGTGATCTTTTATGTTCTATATGTCTTGTAAATCACAAAGTGAATTACTTAAAGACAGAACAACGTTTTACATAAGATAAACAATTTTTAAGGAGAGCGAAATGCTTGACGCTTTTTCTAGAGCTGTAGTTTCAGCAGATGCTAGCACCTCTGTAGTAGGTGATATTAATGCTCTTAAGGCATTCGTTGCTAGTGGCAACCGTCGTCTAGATGCTGTAAATGCAATTGCTAGCAATGCAAGCTGCATGGTTTCTGACGCAGTAGCAGGTATGATTTGCGAAAACCAAGGTTTGATTCAAGCTGGTGGTAACTGTTACCCTAACCGTCGTATGGCTGCTTGCTTACGCGACGCTGAAATCATTCTCCGTTATGTTACCTATGCTCTCTTGGCTGGTGATTCTTCCGTATTGGATGACCGTTGCTTGAACGGTTTGAGAGAAACCTATGCTGCTTTGGGCGTACCTACAACCTCCACAGTACGTGCTGTCCAAATTATGAAGGCTCAAGCTGCTGCTCACATCCAAGACAATCCTAGTGAAGCTCGTGCAGGTGCTAAGCTCCGCAAGATGGGAACTCCTGTTGTTGAAGATCGTTGTGCTTCTTTGGTTGCTGAAGCTTCCAGCTACTTCGATCGCGTAATTGCAGCCCTCAGCTAATTGATATCTGTCAATTGATATCTACTAGTTGGTTGCTAATAGCGATTTACTGGTTGAGATTTGCTCAACGAGAATAAAAACAAAGCTTACTGAATAACAAGAATCCAGTTTGGAGATTTAATAAATGAAATCCGTTGTTACTACCGTTATCGCCTCTGCTGATGCAGCAGGTCGTTTCCCTAGCACCTCTGACCTCGAATCAGTACAAGGTTCTATCCAACGCGCTGCGGCTCGTTTGGAAGCTGCTGAAAAGCTAGCTGCTAACCTTGATGCAGTTGCGAAAGAAGCATATGATGCTTGCATCAAGAAGTATCCTTACCTCAACAATGCTGGTGAAGCAAACTCCACCGATACCTTCAAGGCAAAGTGCGCTCGTGACATCAAGCACTACCTCCGTTTGATCCAATACAGCCTCGTTGTTGGCGGTACTGGTCCTTTGGATGAGTGGGGTATTGCTGGTCAGCGTGAAGTTTACCGTGCCTTGGGCTTGCCTACTGCTCCTTATGTAGAAGCATTGAGCTTTGCTCGTAACCGTGGTTGCACACCTCGCGATATGTCTGCTCAAGCATTGACCGAGTACAATGCATTGCTCGACTACGCAATCAATTCTCTTTCCTAATTGATCATCACAGCAAGCGATAAAACCTATCGCTTGCAAAAAACAAAAGTAGGGGCAATTTATGAATTGCCCCTACTTTTGTTTTGGAACTGACAATTGATATAATTTCGGAATTATGGATAAACGTTTTTATAGCTTTTTTAATTTAACGGAAGATCAGGCGATCGCTATTTTAGATACTCCGCAAAATCAAATAGGGGAAGACGATTCTCGCTATATTGCAGCTTCGCATTTAGTAAATTTTAATTCTGAGAAATCGATCGCCGCTTTGGTTAGAGCCATTCATCAAACTGATCCTGAAATGGATAATCGCATTGTCCGAAGGAAATCTGTCGAAACGTTAGGTCGTCTCCAAGCAAAATCGGCTCTGCAAGTAGTGCGAGAATGCTTAGCCGATGATGACTGCTTCATGGTCGAAAATGCGGTTTGGGCGATCGGTGAAATTGGGACACAAGATCCAGAGATTTTAGCAGAGATTACTCAACTACTCGATAAGCCTTCTCAAACCTATCGGGTGATTATTCAAACCCTTGCGAAGTTGGATTATCACCCCGCAATCGCCAAGATTCGGCAATTTGTAAACGATGAAAGCTTGCCCGTTTCCAGTGCTGCGATTACAGCAATTTGTCGCTTAACCAGAGATTTCTCGCAAATGGGGAAAATCGTCGCCCTATTGCAAAATCGCAATGTGATCGCCAGACGTTTATCCATTCAAGATCTCATTGATGCCAATTACTATGCGTCAATTCCTGATATCTCCCGATGCCCAGTATCATTGGTATTTCGGTTGCGGGGCATTCGGATGTTAGCGGAAGCAGGAATGCAAGAAGGTGCGATTTCCTTTGCGGATGTGCAACCATTTTTAGAAAAATCCTTAATCGATCATCCTTCCACCCTTTCCCCAGTCCATAATTACAGTACTTTGCCCGATCTTCCGCGTTTAATCCATGAGCTTTATGAAACGGATTTTGGTAGATGCTATTTAGCAATCCAAACGATTTTAGAAAATTACTCAGAAGACGCGCCTGCGGCACTATTTGATGCTTATGAACAGGAAGCTCGCAACGATTACGGCGCACATTTCCATGTGGTCAAACTCTTTGGTTGGCTAAAACATGCACCAGCCTATGATTTGTTAATTGAGAGTTTGCATAATAAACAACCTCAATATCAAAAATCCCGTGCGGCGGCAGCGATCGCCCTTGCGGAAATTGGCGATGAGCGAGCGATCCCTGAACTAAAAACTTGTTTAGAAACGAAAATATGGGACTTGAAATATGCTGCTCTGTTAGCATTAGAGAAGTTCGGCGATTTTACTGGCTATGAAGTGCTTGCCAACGATAGCGACTTATTAATTCGCGAAAAGGTAGCGAGTAGGTAGTGATAGGCAGCGTAAAGGTTTACCCATCAATACCTTATAAAAAATAATTAAAATTCTCAATTACCAATTTAATCAAAATGTCTCTTGAAACCTTTTTTCAACAACTTAAACATCCAAATCCTAACGTTCGCAATCAGGCGATGTGGGAAATTGCCGCTAATTATGACGCTGAAGTTATTAGTAGATTGATGAGTATTCTCGATGATGAAGATACAAATTATCGACGCGCCGCTGTCAAAACTTTAGGTGAGATCGGTCACGAGACTGTCCCTCTTCTAGTCGAAGCCATGCTCCATAGTGACAATGTGACCGTAAGAGGTAGTGCAGCAAAAGCGATCGCACAGGTGGTAATCTGTCATCCTGATGAGCCGCTTTCGGCGGAGGGAGTGGCAGGTTTAAAGGCAGCTTTGCAAGATGCGAATCCTGTGGTGAATATTGCCGCAGTCATGGCAATGGGAGAAATTGGCGAACCTGTACTAGATCTTTTGATCGAAGCCCTACAGGAAACCGATAATCCTGCTTTAGCAATTTCTCTGGTCAATGCGATCGCTTCCATTGGCAGTAGTCGAGGCATAGATGCGTTGCGTTTGATTATTGACAACGAAGCAACGGATTCCTATGTCAAAGAATCTGCTATCAGTGCTTTATCTAGAGGTGAGATGACTGCTGGCTTCAATAGATAAGTCCTAATAATTATGAACAATTTATCTCTATCGAGAATGCTTCTTTCTCATAATTTTGATGTTTCTCCTGAGATGCTCCCAATGCTCAGTCGAGAAGAATTTGCGGAAGTATTTCGGATTGGGTTAGGAGATCGCCCATCCTGTCAGACCAGACTAGTGAATCATCACCATTGGACAGTGGAAATTCTCTTTGATCGTCATCAGTGTTCCCCTAAGCAAATAGGTGAGTTTTGTGCTGAGGCTTTAGCCAATAAACGTATCAGTCAAGGAATAGAATCTCAGTTTCTACCTGAAATCTTAGTTTTAGGCGGAGTTAAAACAACATCTCCTACCAGTGCTTCGCCAGATGCTTTGCAGACTGGAGATTGGGGCGTGGATGTGGTGGAAACATTAATGGGAGAAACTTTTTTAAAGGGAATTGCATGGGAGACAACGATCGCATCCAAATCCCTTGATATGATTTTTAAAGTGGAACTTAAAGACATCCAATCTTCTTGTTGATAGCGTAAATTTTGGTATAGGTTTGGCGTTGTTGCATAAAAAGGGTAAGGAAGGTTAAATTAGGTATTGATTAGGAGAGCAAAACCAGCAAATGACACAGAAATATGAGATCCGCAATTGGTCA
>NZ_JACJQY010000068.1 GCF_014696925.1 Phormidium tenue FACHB-1050
GTTCTATGGATGGTTTACGCAATACCGCCGCTTTATTGACGGTTATTCAAACTTGTAAAGCTCAAGGTAAATCTGTCATTGATTTTTTTCGTCAAGCTTTAATTGATCCTTCTTCCATCTCTCTCATCCCTATTCTTACCTGAATTCTTACGGTATTAGTTTGATTTTACGATCAGGATAGGGGAGATCTTCATTTATCCATGAGCGAATTGCCTCATCACTCCCAAGTAATTCTAAAGTTGTTTCAGGAATAGGATATCTAGAATATTCACCTAACTTGAAATATATTGTAGGTGTGTTTGATTCGTCGTTAGAAGGGTGGTAATGATGTAAAGCATTTAGGAGTTCTGGAATAGATTCTTCTCGATTAAATTGAGCTAAAGAAACTGCGGCACTTCTGCGAATAGCATAATCTGAATTAGCAAGTGAAGATAGTAATATAGAAATCACCTTGTCGATATTGGGAAGTGCATCTTGCTTTATTAAGCTCAGTAATTCAGCCGCTATTATTTGGATATCACGATGATGGTTTTCCATCAATCCTTCTAATAAAACTGGAACAGCACGTTCGCTGCCGAATCTTGCTAGAACATCTGCCGCACACCATTTAATATCCCATTCTGGATTGTCCAAAAGAGGAATTAGCTCTTTTACAGCAGTAAAACGCTTATTCTCTATTAATAATTTTGCAGCTCTTTTTCTCAAAGATACATCTGAATTTTTTATTTGATTTACTAAAGCTGAAATAGCTTCATAGGTCTCAAATTTTCCCAAGCCGTCAAGAAAACTTTCATAAACTTTTACATCTTGTTGACTATTCAATCTTGAAATCAATAGAGATACAGCTTTTAAGTTACCTAGTTTTGATAGTAACCTTGATGCTTGTCTAATTTGATTTGGGTCTTTGCTATTTTCTAAAATTTCTAGTGAATTTTTTTCAGTAGATTCTGGCTCAAATTTTGTTAGTAGATCATCAGTTGCTCCCACACTTAAAAAGCTTGAGAAAGGATTGTGAAATTCATTCAGGTCAGAGCATATATTTGGAGACAATTTGTTGATTGTTTCAATAATTTCTTTCTTTAACAATAATATTTTGTCAGGAACTGTTCTTGTTGTATTTTTTTGATTAAATCGTAAATCTGATTGTAGAATTTGATTCAATTTTGAAACTACATCTTGACATCCTAATACTCCTATCCAATTTGCAGCCCTTATTGCAACATCCATGTTTGAACTTTGTAAGAATTGTAGTAGATCTGACAATGCAAGTCTAGATTGCGTTCTTCCCATCAGTGTTACCCGCAACCATTCTGAAGCCGTTGTATCTCCAGAGATATTTTTTATTAATTCAATAGTTTCAGCTTGAACTTTTGCTTGTACTGCTCCCACTAGCCGTGAACCCATCATTAAGTCTACTTCTAGAGCTTGTTTTACTAATTGTTTTGATTCGCTATCAGTTAGTTCAGGAAATCCAATCATCAATGCGATCGCCTCAGTCCATTTTAGATGATTGAGATAATCAGTCTGAAATGGCGTGTATTTCTGACCATCTCTATTAGTTGTAAGTTCAGGTAGCCGAATAAGTATATCAAGTATATACTCTGCTGCATAATATTCTTGAAGTGATTGATGACAGAATTGAACTTTACGACTTCCAAGCATTCCATCCCATTGCAACAAATGATTGCTTAGTAAATGCTTTAGTGTTTTTGTCCCAATTAAGCTTTGAACTTTACTTTCATAAATGGGTTGTTCACAACGAATCATTTCAAATGCAAGGTTACTTAATTGACGTTTTGACTCATCTAAATCAACCCCTTCCTTTGCCCGTTCAACATAAATAGTTGTAAACTCTCGGTAAGCTTCTCCACGAGTATTAGGAGTCTCTTTAAAAGGATTTTGCTTAAAAATGATGTATAACATCCAAACCATCAGAGGAGTTTGACCAAAATCACGAACGCGATCGCATAATTCTTGAACCCGATTATGATAATTGGGTAGTCTCTTGTTCAAAAAATCCTTAACCTCTTCAGGGCTTAAAGGTTTAATTTCTAGCTTGTTTGGGATACCGAAATCACCTGCATCGATATCGCGTGTAGTTAAAATCATCGGGAGATTGCGATCGCAGAAACCTTTAAAATCTGTCCGAACTTCACTTGGCAACTCGTTAACACCATCTGCGAGTAACAGCAACCGTCTATCCTTAATGAGATTCTCAATATATGCCAGCGTCTCATCTTCTTTCATTCCTAACAAAAAGCTGCGTTTCTTGAACGCTTCTTTAATCAATTGCCAGATGTAGTTTGGCTGATGCTGATAATCCTTTAATTCAATTAACACTGGGATAGGCAATATTGAATCTTGCAGAGCTTCTTCTACTTTTCTTAGCAGAACCTGAGCCAAAATAGTCGATTTACCTGATCCTGGTTTACCAAAGATTAAAATGCGTTCATTTGAAAATTTTCTAATGGCATCTAGAATTGGCAATATAACTTTTTCTTTTTTTTGTTTTTTATCATTAGTTTTTTCTGCATTGTCTGTTTTCCCCTCTTCTTTTATTTCTACATTTACTTCTGTTTCTACATTTAGTCCAAACTCAAGCCAAGTCGAGTCATTAATTTCATTCATGAAAGCTTTAGGCTTCCACCACACTTGAAATTCCTGCTTAACAGATTCCAGATATTCCCTTTCCTCCAAACTCATCACACCATTTGCTTTTGCACAATCAGCCGCTAATTGAACTCCTTTAGAACACAACAAACGCGCCCAATCCTTTGAGTCACGGCATCCTTCATGTGTGTTCAAACTTTGTCCTGTTGAGCAAAGAGCTTCCCAAACAATAGCTGATTGATTTCGATCATGTAAAATCCGAGATAGCAGAAGTTGAGCTTGCTTACCATTCTGCAACCCTTCATCTAAATCCAGAACAATAATTACCAGCCGACTAAAAAACTCTGGATCAATATCAGGAAGATCGGCATCAAGGAATTTTTGTTGTGTTTCTTTTGTGATCGCCTTTAGATTATCTACCCGTCCTTGTCCCAATCGCTTAAAATCATTGCGTAAATCTTCTCGAATAGTTTTACTAGCAGTTGAGTCAGTTAGAATTACTCCATAAAGTTTGGGATCAGTCTTAAGTCCTTTTCCTAGCTTTATCAGAGGTTTCCAGAGTTTATCTTTTTCTAATCCATGTTTAGCTTGGAGTTCGATCTTAATACCACTACGCAAAGTGATACATAAGTCATCGCCAGCCCCACCAGTTTCACCAGCTACAGAAATTGGCACATCAGGGTCGTTATCTTCAATCCAGCGCAAATTTTCTTCAGCCAAAATATGAGCAGCGACATAGGCTGTTGCTCTAGCTTGATATTCATATCCACCGCCGCCGCCACTACCACTCATTCGATTAATTAACTTGACTTAACTGTGATAATTAACTGTAATCCGAATCCATGCAACCATTGATTTAACTCATTCACTGCTTGACTTTTATCACTTACACTAAAATCTTTTTTACCCATTTGTGATCGCTCTCACCACCCAATGAGATTGCCACATCCTCAAGCGCCGAAGCTAACAAGTCAATCATCCCTAATCTTTCAGGGCGTATTTAGGATCTCGATAACTTTAGCGATTACCTCATTAGTCTTGATAGATTTGAGATGTCCTGCAATGGATAAAATAATAGACTGATCGGCGGTAAATATGCGATTTGTTCTGATATTGCTAGGTTTGCTTAAGATTCCTGTCTCAAAGTCGTTGTTATTGATGGCTACTGCGTAGAAATCTGTATGATTTTGGCTAGTAATCTGGCACAGAATTAGATCGTCACCGCGTAAGTTTGCGATTACTAATGCTGGGCGGCGTTTGCTTTGCGAAAGGTCAGAAAATGGGAAAGGGACAATAACGACATCTCCTTTTACAAATCTTGCCATGCTTCATCTTCCTCTGGACTAAGCCAATCTTTAGCTAAGGATGATTCGCTCATCATGGTAATTTCTAGTTTTTCTTGTTGATATTGAGGAATACTCAACAACTCCTCCGTTGCATCATTGCTTTCTCTTTCATCGAGATAAGCCAAAAAATCCGCCGCCACCCGCAAACGCTCAGGCGAAAGCCTTTGCAAAATCGCCTCAATTTTCTGCACAGTATAGAGATTTTCAGCAATAGCTTCCATGTGAATCACCCGAAAAACATACTGCAAACATTTTACAAGAAATTTAGCTAACTCGGTTTAACCGTCACTGTCAGCTTTTTTCGACACAGTAACGTGATATGAGAGATAATTGGATTTTATAACGTTTACAAATTCATGTCTGTTCGAGTTCGCATTGCACCAAGCCCAACGGGTAACCTACATATCGGCACAGCCCGCACCGCCGTATTTAACTGGCTGTATGCCCGTAACCAAGGCGGGACATTTATCCTCAGAGTCGAAGACACCGATCGCGAAAGATCTAAGGATGAATATACTCAAAATATCTTAGAAGGCTTGGCATGGCTGGGGATTGACTTTGACGAGGGGCCATTTTTTCAAACACAACGTAGCGATCGCTATATTGCCACCGTACATAAACTTTTAGCCGAGAAAAAAGCGTACTTTTGCTACTGCACCGAAGCTGAACTTGAGGCAATGCGTGAGGCTCAAAAAGCCAACAAACAAGCACCACGTTACGACAATCGCCATCGCAACCTTACCGACGAGCAACGTCAAGCCTTTGAAGCCGAAGGTCGTCGCGCCGTAGTTCGCTTCATCATCGAAGAGCCACGCACCGTTGCATGGAATGACCTAGTACGCGGCACTGTCTCATGGAGCAGCAGCGACCTCGGCGGTGACATGGTAATCGCCCGTGTCGATGAGCAGGGCAATATTGGCTTACCTTTGTATAACTTTGCTGTAGTTGTCGATGACATCGATATGGAGATCACCCAAGTCATTCGTGGGGAAGATCATATTGCCAACACCGCCAAGCAAATTTTGATTTATGAAGCTCTAGGCGCAACACCACCTCAGTTCGGACATACGCCGCTAATTCTCAATCAGCAAGGCGCGAAAATCTCCAAACGTGATGGCGCAACTTCCGTTTGGGAATTTAGGAACATGGGTTATATTCCCGAAGCTTTTAACAACTACATGGCGCTGTTGGGATGGTCGCCTAGCGATGGCAAGGAATTATTCACTTTGCAAGAAGCCACGGAAATCTTTAGCTTCGATCGCGTAAATAAAGCAGGCGCAAAGTTTGATTGGGACAAACTAAATTGGATTAATAGCCAATATTTGCACTCATTGCCGACAGAAGATGTTTGCGATCGCATCACGCCATTCCTCAAGGATGCTGGCTACGATCTAGAATCTGTCGATCGCCAATGGTTGCTCGATCTGACTAAACTAATTGCACCAAGCTTAACGCTGCTAACCGATGCCGCAACAATCAGCAAGTTCTTCTTCACGGAGTTTGAAGACTATACCGATGAGGCAAAAGCAACTCTGAAAGGTGATGCGATCGCAGGTATCATCACAGCCCTGATTGAAGCGCTCAAAGAAACTACGGATCTCGATGCTGATAGCGCTGGAGAAGTAATTAAAACAGTCACTAAGTCTCAGGGTGTCAAGAAAGGAGTCGTGATGAAGTCTCTACGGGCTGCCCTCACAGGCGATCTGCATGGGCCAGAGATTTTGCCATCGTTTGTACTACTTCAGCGTAAAGGTTTAGCATTGTCCCGTTTACAACGCGCCTTAACCGTATAACTGATATTACGTGGAAGGAATTCTTGTGATGGCGTAAGTCTAGGGCTTGCCCTGTGGCGCAGCCCCTACAAGATCTAAAATTTATAGGTAGGGGCAATCCCCCCGTGGTTGCCCTGTCATGCTAGCAGCAAGAGGTTCATTGTCTGAGTTCCACGTAAGTGTATAAGAGAACAACCCCAAAAGCCGCACTAAATGCGGCTTTTAGCAAGATACGGAACCCTCATCCCCCAACCTCTTCTCCCGCAGGAGAAAGAGAGGAAACCCCATATTAATTTCTTGTTCTCCTGTCCTACGGGAGAGGGGCTAGGGGTGAGGGCTTTACAAAATCCCACCGAATCAATAAGCACTACTAAAGTCAAGAATTATTAGTAGGTAATAACAAACTTTGCTCGATCGCTTGTCTGACAGATTGACGGACATAGCAATCACTTTCGAGGCATTCTACTAATAGACGATTAGCATTACAGTATTGACGTAAATGCTCTATTTGCTGGGGTGCAAAATCCCAGTTTTGACCAATATTACGATAATTGATTGCTTGTTGACGTAAACTACTTGCCCATTGCTGCCATAGAGCATCACTATCCGCATCATCAGGACAGATAGCGATTAACTTAGTTAAAGCATCAGCTAGATGAGGTTCTGACATCTCTTGGGCATACTCCAAAGCCAGACTGAGATCCAGATCCAGATCCAGACCCAGATCTTCTCCATCTTTAGTTTCTAACGCCCGTGCCAAATCAAAGGCAAGATCCAGATTGAGATTGCGATTTTGACAAAGATCAAGATCAAGTACCAGAGTTCGGGCTAGCACATTTGCCAAATTGATTGGAGCGCTCTGTGCGATCGCTCTCCCCAGTGTCAAATAGAAAGCACGTACCGACTGAAGGCGATCGGGAACTTGAGAAGCTTCCGCTTTTTGTTTGACCCATTGCAACAAGTCTTGTAATTGCTGATCTCCCGCTATCAGGCGATCGCATTGCTCTTTCATTAACTGTAACAATTCATCAGCCGATCGCATCATCCCCACCGCCAGACGCAAAATGTCATGCCAACGGTGATCGGTGATTTTACTAGCTAGCAAGGTCAGCGTATCTTGATTGCCATTGTAAACAAGCTCCCGCGCCGCTAGATATTCCTGAAAAGTTAAATGCGAAAAAGAATAAATTCCCTTAGCGCGTTCCACAAACAATCCATGTTGAGATTCTATCGCTTTGATAATTGCTTCACTATCTAGTTGCAACGCCTCCTCATCGGTATGCGCCTTAGGCAAATTGCGAATGTAATCAGTGATATAGCGTTCCAGATCAACTTGCCGAAAGAAATAATCGCCTTGATAAAAGGTTGTACAAGCAACCTGCGCCAAGAGATCTTCTTTACGTTGCATTGAGAGATTTTTATAAATCTGATGACGTTCGATATTGCGTTTGGCATCCCATTTTTTGAGCAATACATCTAACCCCTCACGATAGAGTTCCGAACGATTGGTGGGGAAATCACCAAATTCATCAAATACTAAACATAAAAGCGTGAGCAATAGAGGATTTGTCGCCAATTCTTGAATAGGGCGATTGTCTTCTACTTTTCGCAAAAAAAGTTCAATATGTCGGGAATTACTGGCAAACCAACGTTGAGCAAACTGAGAAATCTGCAATGGTCGGAAGTTTGCCACCTCAACTTCCGTAAACTTCTCAAATACATATTCTTGCGCTCCCAATCGACTTGTAATCACAAAGCGATTGCTATAGTAATGCTCTGAGAAACTCCGCAGATCTTCGAGAACGCGATACAAATCATCTTCGCGAACTTCATCCAGTCCATCCCAAAATAGAATGGCTCGTCCCTGCTGTAAAAGTTGTTTAACCGCTAGCTCATCACCAATGTTGTAAGTGTGAAAATCTTGAATAATATAATCTACTAATCGTGGTTGCGACTCCGCACCTGCATATTGACGCAATGTCACAAAAATTGGTACTAAATCGCTAAAAACCTCACCTTGCGAACATTTCAAGGCTGTATATTTTAACAGCGTCGTTTTGCCAGCCCCTGGTTTGCCTAGCAACATCAGTTTGCGATAACGATTTAGAACCTCTATGCTCGAAACCCGATCTTCATTCAGCAATCCCATTTCCATGCGATCGCGCCCATGATAGGTAGCCAGCAGATCGGCAATGCCCAAACGCCGACGGCTAGTAATTTTTTCTAGAACATCAGTTCCTGTATAAATATTTTCCAGATCAATCGGGTGCGACATATCCAAAACTCGTATGGTGGCACAGCGTTCTTGGATAATCTGACGACTGCGATAGCGCAGTTGCTGTACGAGTTCTTCAATATCAATATCGAAGGGAACAACACTTTGACTAGATGGAGATTGATTGGATAGAGCTTTGTTGGCAAGTAATAAGGTTTGCTCACCCTGTGGACTAGTTTCGGCATCTAGATAATTTTGCAAAATATGCAAGAGGCGATTATTTTTACCAGGTCCTTTACCACTGATGTCAAACTTCCGATAAATTTCCCCCATGCGCTTGCGATAGGCTTCTTCAGAAATACTCAAAAAACTAGCAACTTCGCGATCTTCGCGATTTTCCCCAAATCTCAATAGGAAAACACTTTCCTGATCGGCAGAAAGCTGATGGGTTTGCGCCATTCGCATCAGAAATTTTTGGGGGAACATAAGTTGTAGAAGTTTTAGCAAGCCAACAGGTTTAGTACTACAGCGTTTAGCGCTTAAACGAATTACAAGAAGATTGTTGAAAGCGTTGCAAAGCAACGCTTTCAACAATCTTCTTGGTTTGGGGTTGAGTGCTAAACGCTGTAAAATGCAAAGCGGCTAGGCCGCTTTTCCTATGATAAATGCCGATCGCACCATGTATCAATATCTGCTAGTAAGCGATCGCCAATTTCCCAAGGCAATAAATGAGCCGTATTGGGATAACAAATAAATTCGCAATTAGGTAATAGTTTTGCTGTTTCTAAGGTTGATGCAGCCGTGATATGTCGATCTTGCTCGGCAGCGATCGCCAGACAAGGAACTTGAATTTTGCATAAATCATCAGTGCGATCGTATCCCTGCCGCAGCGCTTGCATCAAAGCTCTTTGGGCATAGCGCGAGGTTTGCAAATAAGCTTTTGCCCCAGCACGAGAAATCTGATCGTAAGCTCCTTGAGTATGTTGCTGAATCAAATACTTGATCAGCGATCGCTTACCAAACCATTCAATATGCCATCGACGTTTTGGCACAATCCAATGCAAACCAACGGCGATCACTAAGTTGGCATATTCCCACCAAGTGACTTGGGGTAAGCTGCTGCGGGGCTTGGCGGCCGTGGCTATTAAAACTAAACCGACAATTTTTGGGGTGAATTTATTTGACAATGAATTTTGGAACTCCATCGCCCGAAGCACTAGCTCCATCGCCAAAATACCACCTAAAGACCATCCCAAAATCAGGTATTCTGTAGATGACTGATCATTTAATACATCTTGCGGTTCAGATTGACAATCACGTTCCAAAAGATCCCACAGATCTTGTATGTGATCTAACATTGTGAAAGACGCTATTGCCTTACAATTGCCATAACCACGCAAATCAGGCGCGATTACTCTTACACCTTGATCGTGAAAGTGTTTGGCAAATATCTGCATTGCTTCACTATTTCCGGGGTGTCCGTGCAAGCATAGAACTTTTAATCTGCGATCGCTACTCATCAGAAATACATTTGAAACTATTTGAATTGGAAATAAATCAAGTCTTATTTACCTTAACTTGACAATGACGCAGACTTCACAACAGAACTACGCTTCCAAGCTCCCCATAGCTAAAAGCGTTGGTCAAAACCTCAATCAACCAATCGATATCATCCCAGTTAATGAAGTTATTGCGAACTTAACCTATGACAGTCTTATGGGAATGTTGCGACTACTCAAAAACCATACAGGAGTTGTCAATGTACAAACACCTTATCTGAGTTGGAAAATTTTTATTCATAGTGGAAGTATCGCTTTTATTGCTGATAAAAATGATTTTTTGCCAACATTAATCCGCAAATTAAAAATCCAAAAAGTTCAGATTTCTCAAGACATTTTACTGAACAAACCGAGCAATAGTCTGGAGACTTGCCGCCTCCTAGGTAAAATTTATGCCCAAGATCGTGAAAATTGCCTGTTAATCTTTAAGGAAATATTATTAGAAAACCTTTTAGCAATTTCTTTAGAAAAAAATTTCTCTCTGCTATGGAATCAATTACCTCTAGATCCCCAAATTGTCTTGCCGATCTGGCAATTACCTGATCTGGAAAAAGCGATCGCCAAAGCAACTGCTCAATGGCGCACTTTTACATATGTTCGGCATCCCTATCAAACAGTACAGCTTCTAGATCCCGAATGTAGCATCGCCCAAGTGCCAATGTTTACCCAAGTCACCAATGGTAAGTGTCGGATTAGTGAAATTGCCGATCGCTTTCAACAACATATCACTCGTACCGCTCTCAAACTCGATAAACTAGCCGAAAACCGCACAGTTGCCATCTTGCCATTACCACTAAGCGGCTCCGATATGAATGAGGTGCTAAACGATGAAATGGCAGAAACGCTCCCTAAAGTGATGATCGTTGATGATTCCCCTGTGCTGCTTAAACAATTTGGCAATTTACTCACAAGTTGGGGATATCAATTAAGTCTAGTCAGTGACTCCGCCAATGCAATTAAGCAAATTTTGTCAGAAAAACCCAACATCATATTTATGGATATAAATATGCCTAAATTAAATGGGTTTGAACTGATTAAACAAATTCGTCGTCACCCCTCATTAGCCAGCATACCTTTAGTTTTAATCACCTCCGAAAATACAATTACCAACAACTTTCGCGCCAAATGGGCAAATTGTCGGTTTTTAAGTAAGCCACGCACCACCAATGATATTCAAGAATTTCGGGAGCAAGTTCGGACGGTTTTGCAAGAATTGCTCGCTCCACCACAATCGTAGATACATTAAGAGGGATGGCGCAAAGCACTGCTACTCTTATATGGGATTTGAAGCGAATGGCAAGCTCTAACTAATTGCTGTTACGTGGAACGCAGATGATAAATCCCTTGCTGCTAGCGGTACAGGGCAACCACGGGGGGATTGCCCCTACCCGTAAATTCCAGATCTTGTAGGGGCTGAGCCCCCGTGCCAGCCCTAAACTTACGCAATTGTAGAAACTCCTTCCATGTAACATCAGTAACTAAGTAGAATTGCTTACATACGATCCAGTACTAACCTGATTACAATTTGGGATAATGTATCTGAGACAACCAATCGAATTTCTCTCTAGTTGCTACGATCTATGATGAAGTGATCCGTTTTTTGTAATATTTATAATATTTTTCTCATCCAAGTGCCTCCCAGTCAAAAAACATGATTGCTATGACAGGTTCCTTGCCTAACTCAGACCTTGTGTCTAATAACTTGACAGACGGACAGGTAGTGAGGAATGCCACATTACACATCCTGTTAGCAGCTATGCGCGTCATGAGTCGTTCTACTGGAGTAATCCGTGTAGAGACAAAATATCATCGGTGGAAATTATTGCTTACGGGTGGAGGCTTAGTATTAGCGGAAGAAGAAGGTCAAGTCATACCCACATTAGTTCGCAAATACAATAGCAAAGGCATTAATTTTTCGCGCATTCCTGAATGGGAGCAGCGCCAAAGCAATCGACCTTACTGTTACCCTTTTGTAAATAATGTGTACAAAAAACATCCTGAAATTACTAAAGAAGTTTTAAAAGAGGTAATCCTAGAAAATCTGTTGTCATTGCACCTAGAAGATAGTTTTTCGTTTGTGTGGAAACCAGCCAATGATCTGCAAATAAATCTCCCGATTTGGCAGCTATCGGTACTGGAAAATACTATCGCTAACGAAGTGAAACAATGGCAAAAATTTGATTGTGTTAAGCATCCTTACCAATTAGTACAACTCGTTGATGCAGCAAACTTACTCGCAAGGGTGGGCAATGACAATTTTCCACTTTTCGCAAAGGTAACAACTGGACAAGATCGGATCTCTGCGATCGCTGATACTTTTAAGCAGCCGATTTATCGTACAGCCCTATTGCTGGACAAATTAGCTCAAAAAAATATTGTGTCAATTGTGCCACTACAGGAACGGAAATCAGATAGTGACATCGGTGCGCGTCTCCAAACAAATCCACCAACAGCTCCTAAAAAAGACGAGCCTAGAGTCTTTATTGTGGATGACTCACCTGTGTTATTGCAACAAATGCAACGCCTGCTAATTAGCTGGGGGTATCAAGTTGACTTTACGGATGATGCAGAAGCCGCTACTGACAAAATCTTAGATTACAAGCCGACGATTGTATTTATTGATATCAATATGCCCAGTTTAAATGGATTTGATTTGATTAAACAAATTCGTCGCCAACGTGAATTAGCTGCACTATCTTTAGTGTTAGTCACAGCCGAAAATAGTATGACTAATAACTTTAGAGCTAGGTGGGCAAATTGTCGATTTCTAGCCAAGCCCAGATCGTCGTCAGATACACCAAAGTTCCGCGACGAATTACGTAACTTACTCAGGGAACTAGCACCTTTATCGACAGATACATTAGTCTAGGAGAGCAATTGATATCAGTTTGATGAAGTTGAATTTGTGATTAATTAAGAATGTGGGGGGTTACATTCATTCTCAAGTCAGCGTAAGTAGCAGCATTTAATTAATTGGATAAAGTTTAAGGTAAAAATCATGAGTGAGCATTTTCTAATAATTGACGATTCCGCAATTCAAAGACATTTATTGACTTCTTTCTTGAAGGATCTTGGACATTCTGTAGATTTTTGTGAATCAACGATTGGCGCTTTGGATAAAATCATCAGCAATTCCTACACAGCTATTTTTTTGGATATTGTGTTGCCAGAACAAGATGGCTATAAGTTTTTGCGAGAACTGCGATCGCATCAGCAACTTGCTGATCAGTATGTGATTTTATGCTCCACCAAAAGCACTAAGCTGGAGATTGATTACGGTTTAAAGCGGGCTAAAGCCAATGACTATTTACCCAAGCCTGTTAGTCGGGAGTCATTATCCGAAGTCTTGAAGAAATTACCGCAACATGTGAAATGAGTATTTCTGAGATGAGCCGAGATCACCTAGACGATCCAAATAACTTACTCGATTACCTAGTTGCACCAAGTAATCGGTATATTGTGGCAAAAGTCGGCGATCGCTCAGTTACTTTTCCCGATGTTTTAATCTCAGAAATTATCATTCTTGAACGCAATGCGATCTTAGCTTTGCCATTTTACGAAACAGCAATTATTGGTGTAACCCACCATCAAGCAACCATTATGCCTTTGCTGTTATTGCGATTGTTAATTGGGGAACAACGCACTTTAATTACTGAATCTCTGACTGTAGTAAGGCTGAGTAAAATCGCCGATAATTTGGGTGTCAACAATCTGGGTGGGGTCGGTATAATCGTTGATCGCGTAGTCGGCAGTCTTACAATTAATGAGTTTCAAGAGCTAGATATATATGCATCAGAGTTAGTTGATCCAACGCTCTCATCGCTTAGCTTTACCAATTCTGACAAGAACTCTCCAAAAAAAATCCCCCAAACAGTAGCGAATATCAAAGAGAACGAGTATACTCCCATTGAAATTATCCTATCGAGTATTCCTACTCATATATGGCAACCGCAACGCTGGCAGATTTCTAGCTAATTTTGCGCCCCTAATTTAAGGATTAATACATACCTCTACCTATTTGGCTACATGATTGTGGCAGGTATAGTGTAGGATGATTCTCACAAAAATGCTACGATCCTTTCCCTATAGCGAATGCATATGGCAAGCACATCCAACAAAAATCGAGCGACTTCTCTAAGTAAGAGCGATCAGTCATCTTCAAAGCGATCGCCTAAGTCGCCGAACACCACCAAATCAAAGAAGCCTAAAGGTTCGATGGGGCTGGGTTTGCTGTTGATTGCGATCGGGACATCTCTAATTGGGCTAGGTGGTTTAGGATATTTTGTCTATCAAGAATTACTAAGTAGCTCGCGGCGGGAAGTTGATCGATCCGCCGAAGCTCAGACTCGTCAGCTTGAAGCTAACCTCACCAACGTGCAGCAGGCGGTCGATGGAGTTGCTAGCACGTCAACAATTTTATTACAACAGCAGCCTCGTCCAAAAGTAGCTGCTCCTTTTCAAAAACTAATCGTAGATAGTTTACAAAATGCAAACTCTGTTTCAGGTATGGGGATCGCATCAAATGGCAATTTGCTATTCCCACCTGCCAAGCCCCTTGTACCCTACGTTTGGAAAGAACAGTCTGGCTTAAAGCCTGAAATCGCTGGTCAAAAGCTGGCTGCCCCCAATGACAAATTATTGTCAGGCGATCGCCCCGATATTCTAAAAGCTTCCTTTTATCAAGAAACGCTGAAGGGAACAGCCTCTTGGTCGCAGCCATATAGTGCCGTAGGCAAAACGATTATTACCTATAGCGCTCCCATCAGTGACGGACAAAAAGTAGTTGGGATCGTTAATGCTGATGCGATCGCCAGTGAGATTTTGTCAGTGGTCGATACATCTACTAAAAAGCCTACTGAAGAAAGCAAAATTGGTTTCGTCGTGGCTAGCAGTAGTGGCAAAGTAATTTCGGCTTCTTACCAGTTTCAGGCAACTGAAACCCAAAACCCTTCAGTTACGCAGGCTCTCACCAGCCTTGCTCAACAAGCTAAAACTGAACCATCAGGAATTACCCAAGCTGGAGGTTATCTCTGGGCTTACCGCAAAATCGCAGGTAGCGATTTGCTCGTTGCCGCACAGTTACCTGAATCAGAAATCACCAATAAGCTCATAGTTTTAGTTGGTGGCGCTGCCGTTGGCATCAGTGCAATTTTAGCGATCGCCATCTTAGGATTTGTCAATTCTCTCAAAAAGCGACTTCAGCCGCTTTCGGAAGAATGCGATCGGTTCTTAAGTCAACAAGGAACTTCAGGTGTCAATATTGCAGGCAAAGATGAAATCGATCATCTTGGACTCTCACTCAAAAGTACTTTCCAACAAGTCAAAGCCAATGAAATTCGCTTGCGTAGTGAATTAAGTCAAGCATCTTCTTCCGATGACATCTCAACGGCTGCTCAAATTCAACAGAACTTCGCAGAAACAGAGCTAATGGAGGCGGAGGTAGGTGATCTTCTAGATGTGGTCTCATCAATGGAAGAAGGAGATCTCACCGTAGAAGCCCAAGTGAATGACCGCGCTACAGGACTAGTTGCCGATACACTCAACCGTTTACGCGAAAAACTGGTGGAGATTATCTCCAGCGTTTTAGGGACAGCGCAACAAGTAGCACAGGGATCTGCTGATCTAGAAGATCTAGCCAAAACCGTAGTGTTAAACACTGCCGAGCAAGCTCAATCAGTTACCCAAGGACAAGCCTTAACTGAGCAAGTAGCGGCGATCGCTGAGCGATCGGCCGCACAGGTCAATGTTGCTAATCAATCACTCCAAGAAGTTCGTGACACAGTTGCTTCTGGTCAAACAGCAATTAATACTCTGACTGACAGTATCAGTGTCTTACAGACAGGTTCAGCCCAGATCGTACAGAGGATGAAAACCCTAGGTGAGTTCGTTGGCTTAGCAGAGCAGTTTGTGCAAGATCAAGGACAAATTGCTTCGTTAACCCAAGTGCTAGCCCTTAATGCCACCCTTGTCGCCGCCCGCGCTGCTGAACAAAAAGATCCTAAACAATTTGCTAGCGTGGCTCGTGAATTTGAATCGATCGCAGGTCAAGTGAACGATTTGGCAACTCAAACCAATGACGGATTGACGGTACTGCAACAGCGCACATCTCAAATCCAAACCGTGGTAACGGCGATCGATGCTGAAGTGCAGAACTTAAGTGGACTGGTTGCTGGCTTCACATCAGGCGTAGAGTCATCGCAATCTGCCTTCAATAGCATTCAAATCGCTACTGAAGAAGTTGTGCAAATTGGACAAGCGATTACTGAGTCTAGTACCGAAATTGCTGATGCCGCAGGATCTACAGCAAGTTATATCAGTGAAATTGCCCAACTCGCTGATCGCACTGCTGACCTCACGCGATCAGCTAGACAACAAGCTGAAGCAATGGGAAATCAGGCTCAGCAATTATTACAAGGCATTCAGTTTTTCCGCTTGCCAGAATCATCAGGGATCGCCAATCCTCAGAATGTTGCGATCGCTTCAAATGCTTTTGACAGCCCTGATACATCTGTCAACAATTTGTTTGATGCATCTACAGATTCCACTAGTACTGAAGCTAATAATTTAGGTTTGGTTGTACCTGCGATCGCTGTAGCTGCGACAGCAACAGCCGTTACTTTATCTCAATCACAACAGGAATCATTTACAGCCAAATATGTCACACCTGACGAGGAAGATAACACTGCTAATGATAGTAGATATCTAGAAAATCTACTTGACGATAGTACTAGCAGTGAGTTTGCCGAAAATAATTCCATTGAATACCCACCAGAACAAAGTCTAGGTTCTGTTCCCGAAAACTTCTTCTCAGCAGAGGTTCTTGACAACCAAAATCAAGATTCAACAGTATATTCTGATCTGACAGATATATCTTTGATTGAAGAATCACTCCTTGCTGATCTCAAGCAAGAAATCTATGATGAATCTTCAATTGATGAGGTTTCGCCCCCTGAGGTCACATTTAAAAATCCCATGGAGGGAGTTAACGAGTCTGCAATTAACGATGCAGCAAGTGACCCGATGATTGTCTCAGCTACTTCTTCATTCTTAGAAGATACAGCTTTTGGTATTCCATCCCCACTTGCTGAAGATGCAAATCTCCATTTACCAGCTTTTGTCGATTTCACAATTCCTGATCTAGATGATGAAGATTTTCATATCCCCAAAATGAATATAGAATCTTCGTTAGATGATTCAAATTCCTTCTTTGACAGTAGCACTTCAATCCAAGAAACAAGCCTTGAAGCATCTGGACTAGATTTTGACCCATTCGCGATGGATGATCAGACATCTATGCAGCCATTAGTAGAGGCTGATGATTTTGCGATCGCAGAATATGACAACGCAGAATATGACAATATTTCAACTACATCAGATGAACTTGTTCTCGTAGATGTTCCTGAGACTAATCTAGAGAGCACTTCAGATAATTTTGAATTGCCTGAATTTGAAGATTATAGTCAATATGCATCTGACGACGCAATTAATGAAACATTAGAGCAGTCTCTAGAAAATCCTTCTAACGAGGCTTTTAGCGATACCTTCGACAAGTCGTTTGATGAGTCACCCTTTGATAGAGTCTTAGATGAGGCTCTAAGCGATACTTTAGATCAGAATTTTGATACTGACAGTACTTTTGATGAGTCACCACTTCCAGAATTGTTAGATGATGAGTTTAATTATGAATTATCAGAAGCAGAGATTCAAAATGAGGATCAAGACGGTAATTATATATTTGATTTAAATCAACCGATAGATAGTTATTCTAATGAGCTTGTAAATCTAGATCAGCTAGCTGATTTGCCAGCGCAAATTCCTGATGTTTATCTTGATGCATCTTCAGACAATGAATTTCCCGAAGAGTTTACTTTTGAAGTAGACGAAAGCCCTTTAATAAATGACCCTAACTTGAATGAAACTGATAGTTTCTTTGATTTAAGCCTAAATCAAGGAGATGATAGCTTTACAGAAGAAACCATTGAAGCTTTTGAAGATCAAACAGACGACTATATGATTGCGGCGATCGCACCAGAAATGGAGATTGCGCCATCTGTTAACGATATGTCTGATCAGCCATCAACTGATTTTTCTGAGTTCTCTTTAGAACTCGATGAATCCTTATCAATGGCATCTACTAATTTGGATGAAGCAGAAGTTTTTTCTGATGGATTCTTTGATAATATTTCTACTCAAGAAAGTGACGAACTTGATTTAAATCCATTCGACTTTTCTACAAATGTTCAAAGAGATGCCCCTCTGGATCTAGAAGAACCTCAGGATCAAGAGGCATCGTTGCTAGAATTATCTTCAGAACAGCCTGATCAGCTAGACTCAATCTGGCAAACTGAAGAGACTGGCTCTAATGAATTAGACTCTTATGCTGACTTTGAGACGGGTACAGTCTCAGCTAGTGATAATTTCGCTGATCCATTTGATATTTCTCCAAATCTTCAAGAAGAGTCATTTGTTCCAGAACCTGAGATGGCTTTAGAAACAGAAACCCAAGAAGATGTGTTGTTAGATTTATCTGATCAACTGTTGGACGATCAAGACGAGCGATTTGACGAACTTTCCGAGGATTTCTCTTTTGAAATAGATGACAACTTATCAACTGATGCTCCTAATCTCGATAATGTCGAGCAACTATTTGATGAAGCTGAAGTTGTCGAGTCTATTGATCCCTTTGCGATACAAGTCAACACTCAAGAGAATATTAACAATGATAACGAGAATGCATTTGTTACAGAATTTGAGCCATCCTCTGATGTTGAATTAGACACAGCCTTTCCTTCATTGTTTGACGAAAGCGAAGATCTAGAAGAGCAGATTTCGGAATCAATTTGGCAACCCGAAGCAACTGAAGGGCTAGACGCTCTCTCTGAAGCCCCAACTTCAGTTGCAACCGATAGCTCCAGTTCAACCTTTGATTTTCCTGACTTGTCACAAATCGAAGAAATGGACAATGATTTATCGGATGAAGCATTTAGCTTTGATATATCTAGTAATTTTGATACCTTAACTGATTCTTTAGATGAAGAACCTCCTATAAGTTTTTCTGAAGGGTTGTTGAATGACCCAGAAGAAGATGTCTCCTCAATATTTGGCAACAATTTAGATCAAGAACGAGAGTTAAGCTATCACGAGTTTACAACTAACTCTGAGTCTAATAATTTTGGCAACAATTTAGATCAAGAACGAGAGTTAAGCTATCACGAGTTTACAACTAACTCTGAGTCTAATAATTTAGATGTAGATGAGAATGCATCAACTTTTGCAGAACTTACAGAAGATGTAGAATCTGATGAAAACTCAATTAAGTTTAGTGACATTTTAGAAGCAAGAAACTCTGTAGAAAACCCTTTGGAGCAGGAAGATTTAACTATTTTTGGGGCGATCGCTGAAAATCTAGACGAAGAGTCTACAGTAGGTTTTTCGGGATTTGGTATATCTGAAACTGGTGATTTAGAATTAGATTCAATGGATTCTGAGTCCATACCTGATATTTCTTTAGATTTCTCAGATACTTGGCTTGATGAAGTTACTAACGAAGATGAAAATAGACCAAGCTTTACTAGTTTAGATGACGACGAAGATATATCTATTGGATATCCATTGGACGATGAGGTTGCTAATCTCTCTAATGATGATGCTTACAAATTTGCCGATAATTTACTAGACAGTTTAATGGATGAAACTGATGAGGAGTTTGACAATCTATCCTTAGATCTACCAGATTTACCATCATTGCCAGACTTTCCTAACGTTAGTAGTGATCCTATATTCACTGAAAACAACGAAAATGAGTTAAGCGATGAGCCTGAGTTTGACTTTTCTATGTTTGACGCTCCAATTGAAGATCCTGTTAATACAGCAAGAGCGGAAATTGATGATTTCCTCTCAGGTGAATTAGGTACACAGGAGATATTTGAAGAAAAACCTAAACCTAAACCTCAGGAAGTTACATCTTTAGATGCTGACAATAATCCTTTTCAAATAGATAAATCAGAAGCAAACTAACTACCAGTACTATCACCAAAACCTATAAAGTTGCGCCCCTGCGGGGCGCAACTTTATAGGTTTTGGTTTGTCTAGCTACTTAGCAATGCAAAAGTTTTTTGAAAACTGTTGTATTGCTGTCGCCATTCTTGTTAGGAATGAAAAATAAATAACTTATGCATTTCAGTTATTTTGAGGAATAGCTCTATAATTCCATTTAGGAAGATATTCATCAAAAATGATAGGTAGATTTTC
>NZ_JACJQY010000069.1 GCF_014696925.1 Phormidium tenue FACHB-1050
TCTCTGTCTCAAGTTCTTCGCTGTAATAACCCAAAATTATTCCTTTTCTTTCTTTGTCTGAGATTATCCTAATTTGCACAAGTTATTTGTTTTTCATTCCTTAGGACATAAAACCCAAATAGTGTGAGGCGGCGCTTCGCGCCGCCTCACACTATTTAGGTTTTGATTTGTCCTGATACAGGTGGCTATAGCTATATATCAAAGCAAGTTTTGCTTAGGAAACCCAAGAATCGAGTGGCGGCGCGAAGCGCCGCCACTCGATTCTTGGGTTTTGGTTTGTACTAGCTAACTCTTTTTTTGTTATAGTGCAACAGTTTTCAAAAAGCTTTTGGTTGGGATCGCAAAGCACTGTAATGACTACTGCACAGAAATAAATCCTAGTCTTTGGATAATTTGTTGCCCTTGAGGAGAAAGCGCAAACTCAATAAACTGTTTAGATGCAGGGCTAGTAGTCTTCTTAACACCTAAAAACAAATTCCGACTAATTGGATATTTCCCAGCTTTGACAGCATTAACATCTGTAGGAACAACCCCATCGATCGCCACAATTCTAACAATTTCTTGCTTTTCTACCTGTGAGACAGTGGCATAACTAATGCCGTTATCGCCTATATCACGCAAGATTGCTGTCGTTTCATCTTGTTTCCATGTAATGAAGTTAGGGCTATCTGGTGGGAATCCTTGACCAAGTAAGACAAGATCTTGAAAAGCTTCTCTAGTTCCACTTGTGGTAGCACGATTGATCACTCTAATTGGTTGGTTTGCGCCTCCAACTTGAGACCAATTTGTAATTTTGCCCTGATAGATATCACGTACTTGATCTTTGGTTAAATTCCCTTTAAATGGATTGTTAATACCAACGAATACCGCGATCGCATCTTTCGCGATCGGTACTAATTGGATTCCTGCTTGAGCTTCAGCAGCTTTGAGTGGACGTGAAGTTGCGGCGATCGCCACATTACCATCAATGAGATTTTTTAATCCCTGATTTGATCCCGTTGGATTGCCATCAGGAATCCCATAGGTAGATGGGATGTTGGGATTAATTTGACTATAAGCATTACGCAAATCCTTGACCAAAGCCACCATCGCCGTACTGCCATCAATCGCCAAAATAGTAGGATTGGGCAAAGATGTATCAAAGTTCAGGCTAGTTGTTGGTGTAGGAGTTGTTGTTCCTATGGTTGCTTGTGGGGATACTTCAGGCGAAGCGGTAGGAGATACTACTGCTGATTTTGGTTGCGAAAAGAACCAATACCCACCTCCTGCAATTCCTGCTGTGACTAGCAATGACAATACTAAAACTGTAGTTTCTTTGCCCTGTGACATGCTTATGTTCCTAAATATCTCTGCAATATTGGCTTAACTTTAGCGCAAATTTATCAGTATCACTGTATCTCAAGGTCAGATCTATAGCTACCGTCGATTGTGTTAGGTCAAAAGCAAAACCCAAGAAGAGAATGGCAGCGCGAAGCGCTGCCATTCTCTTCTTGGGTTTTATGTCCTCATACACTTGGCGACAGCTATAGTTTCTGGCAACCTAAGCTAACGTGAGTTCGATATAGCCATTTGCGGCGTGCGAAGCACGCCGCAAATGGCTGAAAATGGTAAGAATCGCCTAGCGATTCTTACCATTTTCCACTTTTGTCGAACTGACGTTAAGCTAAGATCAAAGCTAACTGTAACTATAGACGTGACGTGTTTCAAAAAATTCGATTCCAAGCAAACCAAATTTGGCGACATCAGGTGGTGGCGCTTCTGGCTAATCTCAAAGTAGCGATCGCCCTATTATTAGCGATCGCTTTATTTAGCATCCTCGGCACAGTGATCGAGCAGGGACAAACCATCGATTTTTATCGCGAAAACTATCCTGAACATCCAGCCCTATTTGGATTTTTGTCATACAAAGTAATTTTGGCGATCGGATTAGAGCATGTCTATGGTAGCTGGTGGTTTCTGGCTTTATTAATCCTATTTGGGACAAGCCTCACTGCTTGCACCTTCAACCGTCAATTACCAATTCTCAAAGCTTCCAAACGTTGGTTTTACTACACCAAACCCCAAAGCTTTGTAAAACTTCCCCTTGCTACGGAAATCATTGGTGGTAATTTGAATGATTTGGCGCAGTCTCTGCAAAGTAAAAACTATAAGGTTTATCAAGCAGACGATCGCCTGTATGCGCGAAAAGGGCTAATAGGCAGAATTGGACCAATTGTGGTTCATGCCAGCATGTTGCTTGTCTTAGTTGGTTCAATTTGGGGATCGCTGACTGGTTTCATCGCGCAGGAAATGGTTCCTAGTGGAGAGACCTTTCAGGTTAAAAATATCACTGAGGCGGGTGCTTGGTCTGCCAATCAAGTTCCCAAAGATTGGTCAGTGAGAGTCAATCGCTTTTGGATTGATTACACACCCAAGGGAAGTATCGATCAGTTCTATTCGGATTTATCTGTTCTTGATCGGGATGGTAAGGAAGTTGATCGCGAAACTATTCATGTGAATAAACCACTTAAATATAAAGGTGTCAGCTTCTATCAGGCGAACTGGGATATTCACGCGATCAGATTTACCTTCAACAATAGCCCGATTTTGCAATTGCCTGTAAGTAAATTAGAATCGCAAAATGGTGGTCGTCAAGTGTGGGGAACATGGATTCCGACCAAGCCTGATTTGAGTGCTGGAATTACATTAATTACGCCCGATTTGCAAGGTACTTTTCTGATCTATGACGAGAAGGGAAATCTCCTAACTACAGTGCGAACCAATCAAAGCGCTGAAGTTAATGGTGTGACCTTTACCTTAAAAGAGGCGATCGGTAGTACTGGGTTACAAATCAAAGCTGACCCTGGAATTCCGATTGTTTATGCAGGATTTGGCTTATTAATGCTAGGCGTAATCATGAGCTATGTCAGTCACTCACAGGTATGGGCGTTGCAAGTTGGCGATCGCCTCTACGTTGGCGGTAAAACTAATCGCGCCCAAGTCAGTTTTGAGTCAGAATTAATTGATGTTACCAATGTGGTTGATCAAAGTGTGATCGCTTCAGGTGTTGCTGCCTAAATTTTATGATTCAAAAAGATAAAGGTGGCGCTTCGCGCCGCCTTTATCTTTTTGGGTTTTACAAGAATAGCGATCGCACAAATGATTAACTAAGACCCTTTACCAAATCATCATTTGCCCCTCTTTTTCTTTGGTGGTAATCCAGTAATGAGATCAACATTTTCTCGCGCTGCCTCTTCAAAGTCCCATCCTTCATAGTACCTTTCCTCCAGCGGATGCTTGATTTTTAGTACTGTAGCGATCGCCATACAAAGATCGGTACTGAATTTCATCTTACCAGTCTCGAATTTGGAAAGGGTTGAAATCGAGCAGGTTTCGTAGCCCGTTTCTTTGATAATTTTGTCCGCCAGATCCTCTAATCGCATTTCAGGAGATAAGCCCATGCGATAGTCTCGAACAAATTTCCCAAGCGCTTTACCGCCATCGTCAGTGATAAATAAGTTTTTACCTTGCTTTTGCATTGTTTGTCCCTTGCACGTTCTCCGTTCGTAGTTAGTGCAATGCCAATAGTAGACGATAAATTCATTGGTGTCAAATTTCAATAATTTATCCTCTTCTAGTTCTGTTTCACTCCCATTGCAGCGCTCTGCACCGCAAATTCTCTTTTTAAATACGATTAATTGTTTTTTGCTGAAACCAGCGCTTAATTACTTGGTTGAATTTTAATTTCCAACAGATAGATTATTTTTATGATATTGCTAACCAATGCCTCGTAGAATTAAAGCAAGCCTAAAGGTATGGGCATTCCAGCATTTTTTAAAGCATTCTTAGATTGCAAGTTTAATGAGCATAAAAGTCGTTTCCACCTCCCCATTTTCTGACCAGAAGCCCGGCACTTCAGGGCTTAGAAAAAAAGTTACCGTTTTTCAAACTCCTAACTATCTCGAAAACTTCGTTCAATCAATCTTTGATAGCCTCGAAGGGTTTCAAGGACATACCCTCGTTGTCGGCGGCGATGGACGCTATTACAATCGCCACGCGATCCAAGTGATTCTGAAAATGGCTGCGGCAAATGGCTTTGGCAAAATTTTAGTTGGACGTGGCGGCATCTTATCCACACCTGCGGCTTCATGTATCATTCGCAAACATAAAGCTTTTGGTGGCATTATTCTCTCAGCTAGTCACAACCCCGCAGGCAAAGATGGCGACTTTGGGATCAAATACAACACTGGCAACGGTGGCCCCGCACCTGAGAAAATCACCGATGCAATCTACAACATTACTAAGAGCATCACTGAATATAAGATTCTGGAAGCTGATGACCTCAATCTTGACCAAATCGGTGAATCTCAATTAGGTGATACCACGATCGCTGTGATCGACTCCGTTGCTGACTATGCGGAACTAATGGGTGAGTTATTTGATTTTGATCGCATCAAACTATTACTCGCATCACCAAATTTTCGGATGTGCTTCGATGGTATGCACGCAGTAACTGGCCCCTATGCCCAAGAAATTTTGGTTAATCGCCTTGGCGCACCTGCGAGTGCTTTGCTATGTTGTGTACCCCTCGAAGACTTCGGTGGTGGACATCCAGATCCGAACTTGGTCTATGCCCATGATCTCGTCGAAGTACTTTATGGTGAAAATGCTCCTGACTTCGGTGCAGCTTCCGATGGCGATGGCGATCGCAACATGATTTTAGGATGCAAATTCTTTGTTACCCCTAGCGACAGCTTAGCAATTCTCGCCGCCAATGCTCACCATGTCCCAGCCTATAAAGGTGGACTGGCCGGTATTGCCCGCTCCATGCCCACCAGCCAAGCGCCCGATCGCGTAGCCGCCCGTTTAGGCATTGAATGCTACGAAACGCCTACGGGTTGGAAGTTCTTCGGCAATTTGTTGGATGCTGGTAAAGCGACACTCTGCGGCGAAGAAAGCTTTGGTACTGGCTCCAATCATGTCCGCGAAAAGGATGGACTTTGGGCGGTACTATTCTGGCTCAATGTTTTGGCGGCGCGTCAGCAATCGGTTGAAGCAATCGTTAAGGAACATTGGCAGCTTTATGGACGTAATTTCTATTCGCGTCATGATTATGAAGGAGTCGATAGCGATCGCGCCAACACCCTGATCAATAATCTCCGCGCAAAATTTGCTGATTTACCCAGCCAGAAATTTGGCAATTATGAAGTTGCATTCTGTGATGACTTTAGCTACACCGATCCCGTTGATGGCAGTGTCAGCAGCAAGCAAGGTGTAAGAATTGGCTTCACCGATGATTCGCGCATAGTATTGCGTCTGTCGGGTACTGGCACTGAAGGCGCAACTCTCAGACTCTATGTTGAGAGTTACGAACCAAATATTGCGAAACACAATCTTGATACTCAAGAAGCTCTGAAGGAGTTGATTGAGATTGCCGATCAAATCGCGCAGATCAAGACTTTAACAGGACGCGATCGCCCGACAGTAATTACATAAAAATAAAGGCGCACCCTTTGGGTGCGCCTTTATTTTATTGAGTGAAAATCTTCTGGAGTATTGCAGTTAAATAGCATGTCGAAAGGGACATTTACAATCTCAGCAACTTCTTGATTACTTAACCATTTCTGAAACGATCGCCCACCATTTGACATAAATTCTTTGAGAAAATCTTGACATGACCAACGGTAGAAGCCACATAAAGGCTCCCATTGCTTGCGCGAATGTTCATCTATATAACGTGGTAAATAGGCGATCGCAGTTTCAGGTAAATTTGCTAACTGACTAGCCCAAAATTGCAGAAGATCACCTTGCAGATTTGGTAAATCACAGGCAAGTAATAAAATCCAATCAACAGGACTAGCGATCGCCTGAAGCCCCTGCCAAAAGCCAACTAATGCGCCATCAAATTGCTGATCTAATACCATTGACAATTGCGATAAATCTGGGGCGATCGCTTTCTGATATTGCTCTTGACTTCGCGTCACTACATAAACATCCTCAGAAACTTGTAGAGCCGTTCGACAGGTTTTAGATAAGAGAGTTTCGCCATTAATTTCTAATAAAGCTTTATCTTTCCCCATCCTTGAGCTTTTACCACCCGAAAGCACGATCACAATAATATTCATAGAATTGAATTTTTCTTGTTCCCCTCTCCTTTGCAAGGAGAGGGGCTAGGGGTGAGGTTAAATAAACTTGAGGATCTGTTGGGCTGTGATTTCAGGCTGTTCCAGATGCGGAACATGTCCGCTATTTTCGATCCAAACGAGCTTGTTATTGGGAATAATTGATTGGAACTTAGCAGCATCTTTTGTGCCGAGAATGCGATCGCGATCGCCCCAGAGAATTAGAGTTTCTGTTGACAAATACTTTAATTGATCAGCAAAGGAGCCATAGCCACCACTTTTGGTAAATGCGATTAGGGATTCACTCCAACGGGGCATGGCTAAATGTAACGATGCACAAACCTCAGCATCGGTTGTCACAAAACGGGGATCAGCATAAGCCTTGAGGCTAACTTCACGGCGGACTTTGGGACTACGTAAAAAATCCGTTGCCATCCGATCTAACGGTGGCACAAGAAATTTACCAGCCGCCGTTCCCTTTCGCATTCCTGCACTGCCAATCAAAATCAACTTTTTCACCACATCAGGATAGGTAAGTGTAAAGTCGATCGCTGCTGCACCGCCCATCGATGCACCGACAAGAATAATTGGTTTAGAGATCGCCGTTTTCCAGAAATAGTAAAGATGCTCCTTGATTAGTGCGGGGCTAACTTGACTATTCACTAGACGCTCAGTTAAACCGAAGCCAAATAAATCCATCGCCCAAGTTTGGCGTGAAGTAGCCAGTTTTGGAAGTAGTCGGCGAAACTCTAATAGAGAACTGTCAAAACCATGCAATAGCAAAATAGGAGGATCTTGATCGTCTTTGCTAACACCATCTTTGCTCAGACCTTCACAGACATAGCTAGTCAATACTACTTCGCTAGTAAAGCTAGTGGAGACCAGACAAAATTGGATATTATCGACAAGGTTAATCGAAGTTGCTTCGGTGAGTTGCGATCGCAGTTTGGTAACTTCAGGCGGTAAGTTCGACATTAATTCTCTATTTTAACGTGAGTTCGATATAGCCATTTGCGCCGCGCTTCGCACAGCACAAATGGCGGAAAATGGTAAGCAAAAGTTTTTCTATTCGCTCAGGGCTACTCAGATCTACTCCGAACCAGATTTTTGATGGAGTGACTAAGCCACGCTATCAAAAATCTGGTTCCTTAATTCCTTCACTTGAAGGTGATGGTGATGGATAATTAGCATCCACTTTTTCATTAACTTTTGGTAACTTGTGTAGATGCATTTTGACAAGGGTTGCCCCCGTAATCGTGGCATAAAAAGGAGTAAATCCTAGGAAGAATAGTAGGATTCCGTAGAGATTACCTTGACCACGAAAAGTGGTAATGAGCGCGACTGCCATGCATGTTACTAAAACCACATTAACCACAATCCATAGCAGCGATCGCCCCTTTAAGAATTTAGCATCAGGAAATTTAGTGTTTCGACCGTTCCAAAGGACTAGCCATTGCAAAATGCCCAGGGTGGTTCCTGCTAAAACTAGCCATAGAGAATTAACTGCTAATAACGGGATGCGATCAATAATATTACTTGCCGTAAAAGAACCGTCAGGATTGATCGCAAATCCAAATTGGGCTGTAAACGCTAAACTTGTGGCTGCAAAACCAATCCAAGTCCAACCAAAGGTACTTACTAAAATCCACCATATAGGAGATTTAAAAAATCGGCGTAAGACTAGATATTGCATCAAGCTCACAAATACGCCAACCATGATCGCACCACTGACAATGCCAGTTGAAACAGGACAGTTGAGACTCCCAAATCCTGTATCGCAAACGCGGAGATCCATCAGGCGATCGCTGAGGTAATAAACTCCCGCCAAACAAGCAGCGATCCCAAATATATTGCCGATCACTGCACCGATTATGGTCGCTAATACCCATCGCCACCACAGCCCGACAGCAGATAAAGCACGTTGTTTTTGCATTGTATATTTCAATCCCGCGTGACCTGCGAACTCAAAAATTTTGATCGCCGTACTAAATACCAATTCACAAAAGTATCTTCACACTTTTGTGAATTAAAAACCAAACCCAGTAAGGGTTTTTAATTCACAAAATGGCTACGCCATTTTGTGTTTTGGTATAAAGCCAATATTTTAGCCCCCTAAATCCCCCAATTCTGGGGTATTTTAATCTACTTCCCCCCAGAATTGGGGGGCTAGGGGGGCTAAAGCAAGACTTCTCAAACATGCTCTTAGGTTTTTTAAAAGCAGAAAATGGCTATGCCATTTTCTGCTTTGGTATAAATTTGCTAGATTAGCTCTTCTGTTACAATCCTACGCAAAATCTCGGCAACTGTAGCAGCCATTCTCGCATCAATTTCTAAAGCTTCACGCACAGGATCTTGAAGATTTAGGACAGCGCGTAAAGTCATATTAACCGATCGCAACTTTGGTAAAGGCATATCATGGGATGTAGCAAGGCGATCGACAAACTGGATACAAGCTGTATAGGTCAGCTCAGTTTGTTTACGTTGATCGCTGTATCCAAAGCCCATTTTGGAGATCACCACAGGATTGTCAATAAAATATGACAACCCCAATGAGACGATCGCCGCATCAACATATCTGGCTGTATCTTGACCCATCGCATTAATCAAAGCACTGAGACTATGCCACTGAGCAGCGGGTAAACGATTGGCAGGTGCTATGTGCCGATGCCATGCAATTTGAGAAATAATTCGCGTTAGGTCATATGCCGAAATTAAATTGTCGCCACGATGTTGCTCTTTTACGCCACTAATTATATTTCTACCCGTGGGATCTCGCAAAATAGGCTGTTCAATATAAGGAACTTCACCGTAGCGTCCTTGAAAAGAGAGCTTTTGATTACCTGTGATTTTTTTGAGCCAATCCTGTAAACCTAGAGGATTCGTAAATTGCTTAAACATTGCCGACAAGCCGTTGGAGGTCATACCATTGGACTCCTCATAAGCACAAATGCGCTGTGCCATTTCCGCAAAGGTGCGCGGTGTTTTATTACCTTGGGAATCGGCGATCGCACAGTTGGCGATCGCCTGATTTGGTTGTACTTGATTAGCGGTACAGATGGTGTAGAGTAATGGCACAATCTTGGTTGAACTCCAAAACTGAACATTGCGTAAAGGATTTCGCCCGATCCAACGCGACAGCATTTGTCCATTGACAATACTGCCGATACAAATACAAGCTTCTTGGATGCTGCTATGGAGAAACTCTAGCCCAATGTTCTCAATATTGGGAATTACGCCGATCGCAGGGTATGGACGAAAGCGCACTCGCACCTGAGTACCAGCCAGCATGGCAACATCTCCATAGGAAACAATGTTTACGCCGTCAGGCAAACTAGCAAGGCGATCTGGATAGGCGGGGATATGGCTTAACAGTGGTGATGGCGCAAAGTTACGGTTTGGTAAACCTTTTTTAGAACCTGCAATACAACCATTGATCCCCCGATCAAGAAACCCTAGATAGTTAGAGTCTGCTTGCCCCATATTTACAAAAATTCGCTGAGCATTGGTAAATTTTGGAAATAAGCGATCGCCATCGCCAATAATCTTAAGCAAATGCCTTACTACCGCAGGTATCTGCAAGAGTTCATTGGTAATTAAGCGGGAATTAGCATCTAAAATCGTATCGATGCTCAGGGCATTGGCAAACTGCACAAAAGCCGCCTCCGATAATCTGCCATAGATGCCATCCACTTCACCGTCATATAGTCCTAACTTTTGCAAATATGTTTGGGCTTTAGTTAGTTCCTCAAACGAAAGCTTTACCTCTATGACTGACATGAAATTCCTCTACAAAAAAGCCTTAATTTAATAGTGTAACGATTAGATAGGCGATCGCAATGTATTCCAGATCTCAATTACCAATTAAATCAAAACCAAGAGAAGGTTTTGATTTAAGCGCTGTTGGATATGTCCTTTGGTGTTTTGCCAAAATGCCCCATCCCCAAATACAACTCAGCAACTTCAGGATCATTCAATAAATCTGTACCCTTACCCGTAAACTCGTCTTTGCCCAAATGCATTACATAACCACGATCAGCGATCGCTAGAGCCTTACGCGCATTCTGCTCCACCAAAATAATTGATGTTCCTGTTTGATTAATCTGCTGAATTAAATTAAAAATATCCTGAACCAATATCGGTGATAGTGCTGCCGAAGGTTCATCTAAAATCAATAACTTCGGCTCCAGCATCATCGCTCGTCCCATGGCAAGCATCTGTCGCTCACCGCCCGAAAGTGTCCCTGCTCGCTGGTTACGACGCTTTGCTAATACAGGAAAAGTTGTATAAATTTTGTCTTTAACTGCGGTGATATTGCCTTCGCGAGTATAAGCGCCCATGTCAAGATTATCCGACACACTTAGGGATGGAAAGACATTCGCAATTTGCGGTACATAGCTAATTCCATAGCGCACAATTTGTTCAGGGCTAAGCCCAACTAAAGAGCGATCGCCAAATAATATTTCGCCCGATCGCACTGGCACTAAACCAAAAATTGCTTTGGCTAAGGTTGATTTGCCTGCGCCATTGGAGCCAATCACAGTAACAAGTTCGCCTTCATACACTGACAAATTCGCACCTTGCAAGATATCAACTCCATCGACATATCCCGCGAAAATGTTACGCGACTCAAGGATAAGTTGACTGGAAATTTGGCGATCGGTTGGTTCAGCAGATTGACTAGCATTCATAATTTGAATTAAACGGCTCCGAGCTTAATATTACGCTACATTAAGCTTAATAAAGTTAAGGGCACTCGACAGTTAAAGCGTGATCGACGTATTTGAGTCTTTTTAGTCAGCATGAAATGGGCGTTTCAGCACCTATCCCTGTTTAGCTGACCAATGCCCACATACATAGACTTGTCCAAGCAGTCAAGCGATCGCATTGAGCCACCATCTCCGCAACCTACTAGATCGAGTTATACCAAAACACAAAATGGCATAGCCATTTTGTGTGTTTAAAACCCTTACTGGGCTTGGTTTTTGATTCACAAAAGTGTTGACACACTTTCGTGAATTGGTATTAGTGGTGCAATTCGAGTTAATCATTACTTCTTGGATTTATTTTTCATGCTCATTTCATTTTCTTGTGAAACACTACAGTGTAAGAATCCTAAGCACTGTTCAAGATATGACTATGTTATTTACTGCAAAACGTCAATTTGCCTCAGCTTTACTAGTTTTAGCGGCAGCAAGTGGTAACTTGGCGGCTTGTACAGCTAGTACTCAAACATCAGCAGAGATAACAACAGCAAAACCCGAAACAATAAAGACCGAAAAGCAAACAGGTAAACCATCACCAATAAATCATTCAGGCGGCATGATGTCCCATGATTCTATGGATTTGGGAGTGGCTGATGCTGAATATGACCTGCGGTTTATTGATGGCATGACACCCCATCATCAAGGCGCGATCGCTATGGCACAGGATGTCTTAAAAAATTCTCAGCGTCCTGAATTACGGAAGTTAGCTAACGAGATTATTGCCGCGCAGGAAAAAGAGATTGCACAGATGGGTGAATGGCGCAAAGCTTGGTATCCCAAGGCGGGAGACAAGTTAGTGATGTGGCATGAAGACATGAAGCACTCCATGGAGATGAGTCCAGAATTTCGTAAAAACATGATGATGACTATGGATTTGGGAAGTGCAGATGCTCAATTTGATTTACGCTTTATCGAAGCCATGATTCCTCACCACGATGGGGCTTTAGTGATGGCAAAGGATGCGATCGCCAAGTCAAAACGTCCTGAAATTCAGAAACTCGCTCAAGAGATTCTCGATTCTCAAAAGGTAGAAATTGAACAAATGCAAGCATGGCGCAAAGCATGGTACGACAAGTAATACCCACAGTAAGAAATGGGTAGCCATTTCTTACTGTGAAAATCTTTAAATTTTGAGTATAAAAGTTAGATTAAGCAAATGAGATTAGCCACAAGACTTCGCGTCCCTATTTTTAAAGTGATTCTTAGTTTGATTTTGTTGTCTAACCCAGCGATCGCACTGGCTCATGCTGGACATGGCGATGAATTTAAGGGAGCTAACACGACTCCGATGACAGGAATACCTATAGAGGATGAAGTTGCTAAATCTCTGGGGATTAAAGTAGAAACTGTAAAGCTACAGCCCCTAAAATTTGGTATTCAAACCACAGGGCAGATTGAGACTTTGCCGAACCAACAAGTAAAAGTGACCACTCCAATCAAGGGAACAATTGTTAATTTGTTAGTGGAGCCAGGGACTTTAGTGCAAGCAGGTCAACCTGTGGCGATTCTCTCTAGTCCAGAACTAGCAGATTTACGAGTTAGTGCGCTAGAGAAAAAAGCAGATGCAAGCGGAAATGTCCTAACTTCTGAGTCAAATTTACGTTTAGCCCAACAAAATCTTGAACGTCAGAAGCTAGTTGTTGAAGCAGCTATCCGTCAGGCTCAAACTGAATTAAATCTAGACAAAGAACGTTATGAGCGCGATAAAGAATTATTAGAGACAGGGGCGATCGCTAGACGACAGCTACAAGAATCAGAAGCAAAATTTGCTGCTGCAAGAGCCTCCCTAGCTAAAGCGGAAAGTCGCTTACCTTTGCTAGAAGCCCAATCACAATTAGAAAAAGCAGAAGCCGATGTACAGGTATCTTCGGTTAAAGTCGATCTCAGTACAGCCGCCTACTCCGCCCGATTAAATCAGCTAGAGGCTAGCGCAAACTCTAATGGCACGATTACGATCGCTGCACCAATTAGTGGAGTTATAAGCGATCGTGAAGCCACTGTTGGTGAATCAGTTGAAGAGGCGGGTAAACCGCTAATGACGATTGTCAATGATGAAAGAGTTCTGGCTAGTGCAAATATTTATGAGAAAGATATTAGCAAAATTCGTATTGGTCAACCTGTGCAAGTAAAAATCGCGGGACAGCCTTCAAATACTGCATTTCAAGGTAAAGTCACAACGATTGGTTCGGCTGTAGAAGGACAGACTCGGGTTGTGGCTGTGAAAGCAGAGATTGGCAATGTTAAGGGTCAGTTGAAGGCTGGTATGTTTACCAATATCGAAATTCTTACGGATAATGTATCTGTATCAACCTTAGCGATTCCTGCGGCGGCTGTTGTGGAAGCTAATGGCAAGCAGATTGTATTTGTGCAAAATGGGAAGTCCTATCAGCCCGTTGATGTGGTTTTGGGAAAAACTTCGGGGGAGTTAGTGGAAGTTACAAGCGGATTGTTTGAAGGCGATCGCATTGTTACTCAACGCACAAATCAGCTATATGCTCAATCTTTGCGGGGTGACAATAAGTCCAATCATGATCATGGAGATAATAACTCTGCATCAGTCTCTAATCCTCAGTCTTCAATTCCTTGGTGGGTTGCGCTTCCTGTGGGAGGAGTAATTATGGCAGGGACATTTGGGGCAGGAATGTTATGGGCAGATCGTCGCAAGCGCAAGGGGTTTGCGCTCATGTCCAATGGTTACCTACCTCAGAAGTCTCTCAATGACTTGAGCCTGACTGACTATGAGCCTCACCAGCCAACAACACAAATACCAAAATCAGATAATCATCCTCATCAATCGCATTAAGTGAATTACTATGCTTAGTTCTATTATTAAGTGGGCGATCGCCCGCCATTGGTTGGTGATTGTCGGAGCGATGATTCTTAGTATTTGGATATTTCGTACAATCGTCCAAATGCCTTTGGATGTGTTTCCCCCCTTTGCACCACCGCAAGTTGAAATCCAAACCGAAGCCGCAGGATTAGCGCCCGAAGAAGTGGAATCACTGGTGACATTGCCCATTGAGAGTGCGATTAATGGCACTGCTGGCGTGAGTGCAGTGAGGTCTTCGAGTGCAGCTAGCATCTCAGTTGTGCGCGTAATTTTTAATTGGGGAACGGATATTTATCAAGCTAGACAGTTAGTAACAGAGCGATTACAGTCTGCAAGGAGTAAATTGCCAGCATCAGTCGAGACTCCACAAATTGCTCCCATTAGTTCACCCATCGGCACAATTCTTACCTATGCATTCACATCGAAAAATAATGACTTAATGGAAACTCGGCGACTTGTGGATTGGCAAGTCACTAACCGATTGTTAGCAGTGCCAGGAGTGGCGCAGGTAATTGTTTTTGGTGGGGATGTGCGTCAATATCAAGTGCTTGTTTCTCCTGAAAAATTACAAGCTTTTAACGTCTCACTGCAAGATGTATCGGATGCAGTGACGGCGGCAAATGTGAATGCTGCGGGGGGATATTTGATTACGCCCGATCGCGAAAAATTGATTCGCGGCATTGGGCGCATTGAGGATATTGAGGCTCTCAAACAATCAGTAATTAAGGCTCGTAATGGTGTGCCTATAAGAATTAGCGATATTGCCGATGTGAAAATTGGGGCGGCGGTGAAGCGTGGTGATGCCAGTGTGAACACTCAGAAGGCAGTGGTAGCAATCATCAATAAACAACCGCAAGCGGATACGCCCACAGTGACCCGTGCTGTAGAAGCTGCCATGAATGAGTTAAAAGCAGGACTGCCCACCAGTATTCAAGTGGAAACTACTTTCCGTCAAGAAGCTTACATTGATGCGTCGATTGAGAATGTTAAAGCAGCCTTAATCGAAGGTAGTATTATTGTGGCTCTAGTTTTAATTCCATTTTTGATGAATTGGCGGAACTTAGCTGTATGTTTAGCCGCCTTACCTTTGTCTTTGTTGATTGGAGTGTTAGCGCTGAACTGGTTGGGACAAGGCTTAAACACGATGACCTTGGGTGGTTTAGCAGTGGCGATCGGTTCGGCAGTGGATGATGCGATCGTTGATGCCGAAAATGTGTACCGATGCCTACGCGAAAATAAGCATTCCGACCATCCTCGCCCCGTTTTAGGTGTGGTTTTTGATGGCTGTCAGGAAGTACGCGATTCCGTATTTGGAGCCACGATTATCACAATAGTTGTCTTTTCACCGATCTTTGCGCTCACGGGTGTCGAAGGTAGTATTTTTATTCCGATGGGTTTGGGGTACTTAGCCGCAGTATTAGCATCTAGTTTTGTGGCGCTTACGGTTACGCCTGCTCTTTGTGCAATTTTGCTGCCCTATGGACATTTACCCGAACGTGAACCTTGGGTAGCGCGATTTTTTAAAAAATTATATTTACCGCTCATCAAATTTGCGATGCGCCGATCGCAAATTATTATTGGCATTGCGGCGGCAAGCTTACTGATATCAGCGATCGTTGTGCCATCCTTTGGGCGCATCTTTTTGCCAGAATTTCAGGAGCAGTCTCTAGTCAATACATTACTGCTCTACCCTGGCTCCTCCCTAGAGGCAACCAATAGCGCAGGCTCAGTCCTAGAAAATAAGCTAAAAGACAATCCTAACTTTCTCAATGTTCAAGTGCGATCGGGGAGAGCCGAAGGGGATGCCGATGCCGCAGGGGTGAACTTGGCGCACGTCGATGTGGAGTTGAGTGAAGCTGGCATGAAGGATCGCAGAGCCAGTATCGATTTATTGCGCCAAGAGTTTGGGAAAGTAATTGGCGCGGCTCCGAATGTGGGTGGATTTATTTCGCATCGCATGGATGAAGTGTTATCAGGGGTAAGAAGCGCGATCGCTGTCAAAATATTTGGTACTGAACTAGAGCAACTGCGGATACTGGGTCAGCAGGTAAATGATGTAATGCGATCGGTTGAAGGGGTAGTCGATCTGCAACTGGAACCGCAGATTCCTGTGGAGCAAGTTCAAATTCAGTTCGATCGCATGGCGGCGGCAAGGTATGGATTAACGATTGGGAAGCTTTCGGAAACCATTGAGACGGCTCTGAATGGAAAGGTAGTTTCTCAAGTTTTAGAGCAGCAGCAAACTTTTGATCTAGTCGTATGGCTGAAGCCTGAATCCCGTCAAAGCTTAGATGCGATCGCTAATTTAATGGTTGATACATCCGATGGCAATAAAATCCCCCTAGCTCAAGTAGCAAAGCTGATCGATGGGAAGGGAGCCAATACAATTAACCGCGAGAATGTCTCTCGATTACTGGTGGTCGCGGCTAACGCACAGGGGCGAGATTTGCGATCTGTGGTCAGCGATATTCAAGCAAAAGTCAAGGAACAAGTCCAAATCCCTACGGGTTACTACATCCAATATGCAGGACAATTTGAAGCGGAAGGGAGAGCATCTCAAAATATTGTGCTATTTAGCGCGATCGCCTTTGTTGCCATCACCGTAATTATGTATCTTTCGGTGAAATCCGTCGCATCCACGGTGATGATTATGATTAATTTACCGTTAGCCCTAGTGGGCGGCGTGATTGCCGTAGCTTTAACGGGAGGAGTTTTGTCGATCGCTTCATTAGTAGGATTTGTGACCTTGTTTGGGGTTGCTACTCGCAATGGCTTATTGTTAGTCGATAACTACAACACCAAATTTGCATCAGGAATGCCCCTAAGAGACTTACTGATTCAAGGATCGATGGAACGACTCAACGCGATTCTGATGACCGCATTTACTTCCGCATTAGGATTAGCGCCGCTAGTGATAGCAGGTGGTGCGGGGAAGGAGTTACTCCAACCCTTATCAATTGTGGTTCTGGGTGGGCTATTCACATCTACCGCCTTAACTTTGTTGGTATTACCAGCTTTATATTCTCAATTTTGGAAGTACCTCAAGCCCAAACAAAAAACAGAGCTTGTATCTCCTGCTACACAGGAAATACAAGCTTCAAAGCTTTAAAATCTCACACAATCTTTTAAAAGGAACTCTATTTATATGCGATCGCCTAAACTTCTGCTCATTGGTATTATTTTTGCAAATATCCTAGCTGCTTGCAGCAATAGCCCGACTAGCCCCACAACAAGCCCCAACGCTGCCACCACAACAGAACCAAGTCCTCAAACTGTCGCTAAAATAGACTCTAAAGCTGATAAAAAACCAGAAAATCATGGCAAACCCAATCAGGGTGGACAAGTCGTTGAGGCTGGTGCTTATCATTTGGAACTGTTAATGGTTAAAGAAGAAAATAATATTCATCTCGACTTCTTCTTGCAAACAGGAGATACCCACGAAGCAATTCCCGATGCTAAAGTGGCAGCCCAAGTTCAGTTTCCCGATGGTTCTCAAAAATCCTATGATCTCGCCTATGATGCGCCTAATAGACATTACGCCACCAACTTACCAACCAACGCTTCAGGAGAATACAAAATTGCAATTCTCACGGATATTAAGGGTGAAAAAGTGAATGGACGCTTTAACTTTAAATTGTAATTTAGCCAACTAATTGAACAGTGGAACCTTGATCACTCTTTGATACTTCAATCAATGTGTTAAAGGCTTCTTTCATCTGTGGCATATGCGTAATTACCAAGATGCATTCAAAATCGGACGCGATCGCATTAATGGCAATCGAATTAATCTTTGCTAACTTTTAAAAGTAAATTTCAGTTTATATTTGTTATTAGCAAATTATTCTTGGAGCTTTTGCGGTGAGCGAATCGTTAGTTGAAGTTACTTTTGCGCTAGACGCTCCCAATTTGGATGACTACGAACGCCAAGAGTTTACCAAGAAATTATTGAAGCAGCTGCGAGAACAGGGTGATGCGGAGAGCCTAGAACGCACTGATGACCTTGGCTCTGAAGTTGGTAGTAAAGGCGGTATTGACAAACTGGTTGGGGCGTTGACGGCTGAGGTTAAGTTCGACAAAGTGATCAGCTTTTTTGGTTTTGTTGGTGAGAAATTTGCGGAAAAGCCGATTGAAGTGCATGTGAAAATTGGCGATCGCGAAGTGACGATTAAAGGCACTGGTGAAAAGGCGATCGCTCAAGCCAAACAAGCGGCTATTGATTTGCAAGCTGCTCTGCGTGGGGATGTTGCCAATGGCTAAGAAGGCTCTACTGATTGGCGTAAGTCAGTATGAGGCGGGTTTGCCACCCCTTGCGGCTGCACCAAAGGATGTGGCGGCGATGTTGCGCGTGTTGGAAAGTTCTGAGCTTGGGGCTTTTGATGAGGTCAAGACGCTGATCGATCCTGATTTGACTACAATGCAAATGGGTATCCATTTGTTGTTTAAAAATTGCCCGAAGGGTGATTTGCGGTTATTGTATTTTTCGGGGCATGGGATCGCTAATGATGAAGGCAAGCTTTATCTCGCTACTCGTATCACGAGCAAAGATAATTTTGAGGCTGATGCTGTACCAGCTAGTTTTATCCAAGAAAGAATGCGGGAGCATGGCTATCAAACAAATCATGTTTTGATTTTGGACTGTTGCTATAGTGGGGCGTTTGCAGAGGGTTGGCTGGCGAAGAGTGCGGATATCAATCTGAAGCCACAGCTTGAGGTGGAGGGGAGTGTGGTGTTGACTTCTTCAACCTCGACTCAGAAATCCTATGAGGATAAGGAGGGGGAACTGTCGCTCTACACGAATTACATCGTTCAGGGGATTGAGTCGGGGGCGGCGGAGTCTGATGGTGATGGGATGATCTCGGCGGATGAGTTACATGAGTCGCTCATATGGGGAAGCAGGTGAAATGGCAAAATAGGAGGGAGTCATTTTCATGAATCGATAGAGATGCCATGATCAAATTTCCCCTGACGGAATTGTTAGATGAGCAAGCCTGCTATGAATGGTTATTAGAAATTCTACATCCGAAAGGATTGTATTGTCCCAATGGACACGCAATACCAGTGGGACAAGCGCCACACGATCGCCAACGTACACCAATCGTCAAATACAAGTGTCGGGAATGTGGGAAAGTGTTCCATATTTTTACAGGGACAGAC